>JAZNSL010000039.1:0-59816 GCA_045591225.1 Acutalibacteraceae bacterium
TGAAGGAGCAGTTCCCCGAGGTGGTGGATCTGGAATTCACCGCCCATATGGAGCAGCAGCTGGACAGCGTGGAGAGCGGCAAGCGCAACTGGGTCAAGGTGCTGGATCATTTCTACGCCGGCTTTGTGGTGGCGTTGAAAAAGGCAGAGGAGAATCTGGAAAAGGTCAAGGTGCCCGAGGTGGAGAGCGACGAGGTGTGCGAGCAGTGCGGTCGCCGTATGGTGATCAAGACCGGTCGCTACGGCAAGTTCTTGGCTTGCCCCGGCTATCCCACCTGTAAGAATACCCGCCGTATCGTGGAGTCCACCGACGGCGTTTGCCCCAAGTGTGGCGGCGTGATTATTGCGAAAAAATCCAAAGGCGGTCGGAAATTCTTCGGCTGTGTCAACTATCCCAAGTGCGATTTCGCCACTTGGAACGAGCCTTCCAAGGAGCTGTGTCCCCGTTGTGGTAAGACCCTGTTCCGCAAGAAGGGCAAAGGCACCGGGCTGATCTGCTTGACCCCCGGTTGCAGCGACGAGAAATAAGAGAGGAGAATGACCAATGTCGGTTACGATAATCGGAGCCGGTCTGGCCGGGTGTGAGGCCGCTTGGGCGGTAGCGCAGCAGGGCGTACCGGTAACCCTGTGGGAAATGAAGCCGGAGAAATACACCCCGGCTCATCACCGTGCCGGTTTTGCCGAGTTGGTCTGCTCCAATTCGTTAAAGGCCAGACGGCTGGAGAGTGCGGCAGGTCTGCTGAAAGAGGAGATGCGCCGACTGGGTAGCCTGTGCGTGCCCATAGCCTACGAATGCGCGGTGCCGGCGGGCGGTGCGCTGGCGGTGGATCGGGACGCTTTTTCCGAGAAAGTTACCGAGGCGATTACTCGGCATCCGCTGATTACTCTGCGCCGGGGCGAGGTCACCGAGATCCCTGCCGATGGGGTGGTGATCGTGGCCACCGGCCCGTTGACCAGCGAGCCGTTGGCGAATGCCATTGCCGAACTGTGCGGCGGCGGGCTGTCTTTCTACGATGCGGCGGCACCCATTGTTACCGCCGACAGCGTGGATATGAACAGCGCTTTTCGTGCCTCCCGTTACGACCGGGAGGAGAGCGGGGAAGGGGATTACATCAACTGCCCGCTGAATAAGGAGGAATACGAGGCATTCCATCAGGCGCTTATCACCGCCGAGAGTGCCCCTCTCCACGAATTTGATAAATTGACCGTTTACGAGGGCTGTATGCCCATCGAGGTGTTGGCCAAGCGGGGCAGTGACTCCATTCGTTTCGGCCCGATGAAGCCGGTGGGTCTGCGTGATCCCCACACCGGTCACCGTCCGTGGGCGGTGGTGCAGCTGCGGGCGGAGAATGCCGCCGGCACGCTGTATAATTTGGTGGGCTTCCAGACCAACCTGAAATTCTCGGAGCAAAAGCGGGTGTTCGGTATGATCCCCGCCCTGAAAAACGCCGAGTTTATGCGGTACGGTGTGATGCACCGCAACACCTTCTTGAACGCACCGGAACTGTTGGATGCCGCATTTCGGATGAAGAGCCGTCCCACCCTGCTGTTTGCCGGTCAGATGACCGGCGTAGAGGGGTATATGGAGTCGGCGGCCTCCGGCATTTTGGCGGGTCTTAACGCATGCCGTATGGTGCGGGGTCAAGAGCCTTTGGTGCTTCCGCGGGATACCATGCTGGGCGCATTGTCCGCCCACGTCAGCGATCCCAATGCCAACTACCAGCCCATGGGTGCCAACTTCGGCATTCTGCCGAGTCTGGAGAACCACATTCGGGATAAAAAACAGCGCTACGGTGCCTTGGCACAGCGGGCGCTGGACAGTTTAAATCGTGTGATTGCGGATATGCCGGAAACCTTTCCGGTGATAGAGAGTGAGGACGAGTAAATGAAGATTATTGTGGATGCTTTCGGTGGCGATAACGCCCCGCTGGAGATATTGAAGGGTGCCGCTATGGCGGTGGAAAAATACGACGTAGACGTTTTGCTCACCGGCGACGAGGAGAAAATCCGTCAGGTGGCAAAGGATAACGGCATTTCCCTGAACCGTATGGAGATTGAGCATACCGTGGACGTAATGCCTATGGATGCCCACCCCAAGAGCCTGCTTCGCCAGTACAAGAACTCCTCTATGGCGGTGGCGATGCGCCTGGTGTCCGAGGGTCGCGGTGATGCGGTGGTGAGCGCCGGCAGCACCGGTGCTCTGCTGATGGGCGGCACCTTTATCGTCAAGCGGATCAAGGGGGTGTCCCGTCCCGCTTTGGCGCCGGTGATGCCCTCCGATGCCGACCCCTTTATGCTGATCGACTGCGGCGCCAATGCTGACTGCCGCCCCAAGATGCTGGTGCAGTTTGCCCAGATGGGCAGCATTTATATGTCCCACATGTACCCTCGCGAAGGCGGTCCTCGTGTGGGCCTGCTGAACGTGGGTACCGAGGATACCAAGGGTGGCGAACTGCAGTTGGAAACCTTCCCGTTGCTGAAAGAGAGCGGTTTGAACTTCATCGGCAATGTGGAGGCCCGGGATGTTCCCGCCGGTGTGGCGGACGTGGTGGTGGCGGACGGCTTTGTCGGCAACGTACTGCTGAAAACCTTAGAGGGCACCGTGGATATGATGCTCAAAAACTTGAAAGCATCCTTTATGTCCTCTCTGCGCACCAAGATCGGTGCCATGCTGGTGATGCCCGGTCTGCGCGGCCTGAAAAAGAAACTGTCCACCTCCGAATACGGCGGTGCGGTTCTGCTGGGCGTTAACGCCCCGGTGATCAAGGCCCACGGCAATTCCAAGGCGGAGGGCTTCTGCTCCGCCATTCGTGTGGCGGCGGAGTTTGCCCGTAGTGGTGCCATCGCCCAGATCGAGTCGGTGATGGGCAATAAGACCGCCGAGGAGTCTGGCGAGGAGTCCGCCGAATGAGGGTGCTGGACGTGCTGGTGCGGTTGTTTTGCACCAAATACGGCTGTGAGCCGGAGGACGTGGTGATGGCCGCCACCTTGGATGAACTGAACATAGCTCCCCACGAGCGGGAGGATATGGCGATGCTGTTAGAGGAAATGTATGGCATTGCCATTGACGACGACGCCCTCCACGGCTTTGAAACCGTCGAGGACGTGGTTGCCCATATCGAAGATAACTGGATTGAGGGTTGATGACCATGGATTATACACCGCTGATGCAGGAGATCGGCTACGAATTTAAGAATATCACCCTGCTGGAAAAGGCGCTGACCCATTCCTCCTTTTCCAACGAGGGTCACGGCCAGCGGGAGCATTATGAACGGCTGGAATTTTTGGGCGATTCGGTGCTGGGCTTTATCACCGCCCGGTACCTGTACGACAAGGATCGGGGTCCTGAGGGCGAACTGACCAAGCTCCGTGCCGCCGTGGTGTGCGAAAAGGCGCTGTGCTCCTATTCCAAGCAGTTGGGTATCGGCAAATATATGCGCTTGGGCCGCGGCGAACAGCATTCCGGCGGTCGTGAGCGTCCCTCTATCCTGGCGGATATGTACGAGGCGGTGCTGGCCGCCATCTATCTGGACGGCGGTATGGAGCCGGCGGAGAGATTCGTGTTGCGTTTCATCATCCCCGAGGCGGAGACCCAGCGCCGCCGCCATTTTAAAGATTACAAGACCACCCTGCAGGAGATCGTCCAACAGAATCCCGGAGAACGGTTGGAATATGTCCTGTCCGGTGAGTCCGGTCCCGACCACAACAAGACCTTTATTTCCGAGGTACACCTCAATTCCAACGTGATTGGTACGGGCCGTGGACGCAGCAAGAAGGAATCCGAGCAGCAAGCCGCTCGGGAAGCCCTGAAATTGATGGGTTACGAATAAGGTAACCCCTGCTAAATTCTTGTGCACGATGCTCAGTGGCTATTTTTCCGCCTGAAAGGCAAAAAATACTCGGTAATACATTCAGTATTACCTGCGTTTTTTTACCATTCCGGCGAAAAACTATCTCACTGATCATAGCACACCGATTTTATCAGTGGTTACGAAGGAGGAGAACAGTTTTGGTCCTAAAAGCACTGGAATTACACGGATTTAAATCCTTTCCCGATAAAACCGTATTGACCTTCAGCGACGGTATGACCGCCGTTGTGGGTCCCAACGGTAGCGGTAAATCCAACATCAGCGACGCCATCAAGTGGGTGTTGGGCGAACAGTCCAGCAAATCCCTGCGCGGCTCCAAGATGGAGGACGTTATCTTCAACGGTACCGCCCAGCGTCGGCCTATGGGCTATGCGGAGGTTACCCTGGTGATTGACAACACCACCCGGATGCTGGAGATGGACAATGACGAGGTGCGGGTTACCCGCCGTTGCTATCGCTCCGGCGGTAGCGAGTACCAGCTCAACGGTGCCACCGTCCGTCTGGAAGATATCCGTATGCTGTTTATGAATACCGGTCTGGGCCGCGATGGTTATTCCATCGTGGGTCAGGGTCGTATTGACGAGATTGTCACCTCCCGTGCCAATAACCGCCGTGAGATTTTTGACGAGGCCGCCGGTATCGCCAAATACCGCTATAAGAAAGACAAGGCAGAGAACAGCCTGCGCAAGACCCAGGATAACCTGGATCGTTTGCACGACATTCTGCAGGAACTGGAGGATCGGGTAGGCCCTCTGGAGAAGCAGGCGGAAAAGGCTAAGAAATTCCTGGAATACGCCGGCGAGAAAAAGGAATTGGAGATCGGTCTGTGGTTGCGGACTATCAATAATTCCCGCGGCATTCTGCGGGATCTGGACGCCAAGCTGGAAAATGCCCGTATGCAGTACGAGTCTGCCGGCACCTCCATTGACGATTTTTCGGAGGAGGTGGAGCGCATCGCTCTGGCCGCCCAGCAGTTGGAAGTGCAGATGGACGAGGTGCGCCGCGCCGCCGCCGCGTTAGAGGAGCAGGCCGCCCAGTGCGACAGCCAGATTGCGGTGTTGCGCAACGATATTTTCCACAACAACGAGAACATCCAGCGTATCGAGGGCGAGATTGCCTCCGCCGATGAGGGTAACGCCCACATCGACGAGGAGATTGCCGCCCGATTTGAGGAAATTGCCCAGAAGAAGCAGTCCATCACCGATGCGGAGCAGAAACGCTTGGAACTGACCGAGGAGATGGAGCGGCTGGCAAAGAGCAGTGACGAGACCTCCGACCGCATTGAGTCCTTGTCCGGCGAGGCCGCCGGCGTAGCTCTGGAACTGTCCGAGGTGCGGGTCACCGGCGTTACCAACGAATCCTCTCTGCGGGAGATTACCCTGCGTTTGTCCCAGTTGACTGCCGCCGCTACCCTCCGTCAGCAACAGGCCGAGAGTGCCGCCGCCGAGCTTAAAGACAGCGAGGATGCTCTTAAAATTTGTGCTGACAAGGTAGAGAGTTTGCAGAACACCTTATCCGGCTACGAATACCGCTATCAGAACCGTTCCGCTAAACTCACCGCCGCCAAAGAGGCGCTGGATAAGCAGTCTCTGGACGTGGAGGAGAAACAGCGCCGGGTACGGATGCTGGAGGAAATGGAGCGGAACCTGGAGGGCTTCCAGCACTCGGTCCGTACCGTTATCAAGCAGGCGGAGCGTGGCGCTTTGCAGGGCATTTTGGGTCCGGTTTCCCGTCTGATTCAGGCGGATGCCGCCTATGCTTTGGCTATTGAGACCGCCTTGGGTGCCGCCGCCCAGAACCTGATCTGCGAGCGGGAAGAGGATGCCAAGAAGGGTATCCGCTATTTGAGCGAGACCAAGGGTGGTCGTGCCACCTTCCTGCCGCTGACCTCGGTAAAGGGTAACGTGCTGAGCGATATTCCCGAGGACGACCCCGGTTTTGTGGGTCTGGCCAGCGAGCTGGTGACCTATGACAAAAAATACGACGGCGTGGCAAAATATTTGTTGGGCCGTACCATTGTGGCAGAGGATATGGACTATGCCGTATCTATGGCCCGCCGTCACGGCTATAAATTCCGCATCGTGACCCTGGACGGCCAGGTGATCAATGCCGGCGGTTCGCTGACCGGTGGTTCCACCGTCAAGGGTGCGGGTCTGTTGTCCCGCCGTGCGGACATCGATCGCCTGAAACAAGCCGCTGTGGAGGAAATGAAGAAACTGGAAACCGCCAAAGAGCAGTTCCGCCAGTTGCAACAGGATGCCGCCGCCGTAGAGGCGCAGTTAACCGGCGCCAGAGGCGAATTGACCACCGCCCAGGAGGATAAGATACGCCTGGAGGGCGAGGTGCGCCGTCTGCAGGAGCAGGCAGAGCAGAATGCCCGTGCCGCCAAAGAGGCCGCCGACGAGATTGTCTCCCTCAACCAGCGTGCCGCCGCCTGCCAACAGGCGATGGATGCCGCCGCCGCCGAGACCGAAAAGCTCACCGCCAAACAGCAGGAGATCGAGCAGAAACTGAACGATCTGACCGGCGGCCGCCAGCAGTTGTCCGAACAGCGTGAGCAGCTGTCCGAGCGGATCGCCGAGCATAAACTGGCGGTGTTCAGTTACGAAAAAGAAATCGAAGGTCTGGAACAGACCATTAACGAGATGCGTGCCCGTCAGCAGGATTCTGCCGGACACAAGTTGTTGCTGGGTCAGCAGATTGCCGCCCTGCAGAAATCCAATGAGGAGATTGCCGCCCGTATCGCGGACCAGGAGGCACAGGCACAGGGTCTGCGCGATCAGGCCGCCGCTTCCGGTGATGAGATTGCCCGGTTGGTGCAGTTGCGTGCCGACGGCGAAGCCCGTCAGACCCAGCTCCGCCTGCAATCCCGTGAAAAGTCCGACGAGCGCGAGCGGATGGGTCAGGAAGTGGCCCGTTTGGAGGAGAAGACCACCAACATCAAGCGCGAGGTGGATGACCTGTCCCGCCGTCTGTACGAGGAGTACGAGCTGACCCGTATGGAGGCCGAGGCGGTGGCCAAACCCATCGAGGATCCCACCGCCGCCAACCGCCGTGTGGTGGAACTGCGCAATAAGATCCGTGGTCTGGGTAGCGTCAACGTGGAGGCCATCGAGGAGTTCAAAGAGGTCAACGAGCGCTACAAATTCCTTAAGGTGCAGATCGAGGACGTGGAGCAGACCAAGAACGAACTGCTCAAACAGATCAACGAGTTGACCGTCCAAATGCGTGAAGTATTTGTGGAGCGGTTCAAACAGATCAACTACCAGTTTGGTATCGTGTTTGCCGAGTTGTTCGGCGGCGGTAAGGGTGAACTGCGGCTCACCGACCCGGAGGATATCCTGGGTTCCGGTATCGATATGTTTATCCAGCCTCCCGGAAAGGTGATCCTCAACCTAGAGGCACTGTCCGGCGGTGAAAAGGCGCTGTCTGCCACCGCCTTGCTGTTCGCCATTCTCAAGGTTACCCCGTCTCCCTTCTGCGTGCTGGACGAGGTGGAGGCCGCACTGGACGACGTAAACGTGGACCGCTACGCCGCTTATCTGCGGCGGATGTGTGACCGCACCCAGTTTATCGCCATTACCCACCGCCGCGGTACTATGGAAGAGGCGGACACCCTGTACGGTGTTACCATGCAGGAGCGCGGCGTTTCTAAGTTGTTGGAGCTGCGCGCCAGCGAGGTAGAGCAGAAACTGGGTCTTAAACTGGAGGCCGACGTAAAGGAGTAAGACTATGGGATTTTTCAGTAAAATCGGTCAGGGACTCAAGAAAACCAGAGATTCCCTGATGAATTCGGTTTCTTCGGTGCTCAAGGGGTTTACCCGCATTGACGACGACCTGTTTGAGGAGCTGGAAGAGATCTTGGTGATGGGTGACGTGGGTGCCAACACCGCATCCCGCATCTGTGCCCGTCTGCGTGACGAGGTTAAAGAAAAGGGTGTCACCGACCCTATGGAGATTCGCACCTTGATGTGCGGCATCGTGTCCGAGATGCTGGCCGGAGGTCAGGAACTGAACCTCAACACCAAACCTGCCGTGATTCTGGTAATTGGCGTTAACGGCGTGGGTAAAACCACCACCATCGGTAAGATGGCCGCCAACTTCAAGGCTCAGGGCAAAAAGGTGATTCTCGGTGCGGTGGATATTTTTTGTGTTGTTGTTATTGAGCAGTTGGAGATTTGGGCGGACCGCGCCGGTGTGGATATTGTGAAACACGGACAGGGTGCCGACCCGGCGGCGGGGGTGTTTGACACCGTTTCCGCCGCCAAGGCCCGCGGCGCGGATATCGTCATTTGCGATACTGCCGGCCGTTTGCATAACAAGAAGAATCTGATGGACGAGCTGGCAAAGATCGGCCGTGTCATCGACCGGGAATTGCCGGATGCGGATAAAGAGATTTTGCTGGTGGTGGATGCCACCACCGGTCAGAATGCCGTCAACCAGGCCAGAGAGTTTAAGTCGGCCGCCGGCATCACCGGCATTGTGCTGACCAAGCTGGACGGCACCGCCCGTGGCGGCGTGGTGCTGGCCATCCGAGAGGATCTGCAGGTGCCGGTTAAGTTTGTGGGCGTGGGCGAGGGTATTGACGACCTGCAGCCCTTTGATCCTGCCGCTTTTGCCGCCGGTCTGTTTGAGGAGGAGAGCGTATGAAATACGTGATTGCAACCCATAATGCTCATAAACTGATTGAGTTACAGCGGATTTTGGAGCCGCTGGGTATCCAGGCGGTGACCGACCGGGATTTAGGGTTGGAACTGCCCGAAGTGGAAGAGACCGGCACCACCTTTGCGGAGAATGCTTACCTCAAGGCGGCTTCTGCCTGTGAGGTTACCGGTCTGCCCGCCATTGCGGACGATTCCGGTCTAGTGGTGGATGCCCTGGACGGACGTCCCGGCGTGTATTCCGCCCGCTACGGCGGGGAAGAGGCCACCGACGACGACCGCAACGTGCTGTTGCTGGACGAGATGAAAGACGTGCCCAAGGGTCAGCGTTCCGCCCGCTTTATTTCGGCGGTGTGCTGTGTGTTTCCGGGTGGCGACGTGCTCCGTGCCGAGGGTGCCTTTGAGGGCGAAATTGCCTATGCCCCCGCCGGTGAAAACGGCTTCGGCTATGATCCCATTTTCTTGGTGGGTGACCGCACCTCTGCCGAGATGTCTCCCGCCGAAAAGGACGCGGTGAGCCATCGTGGCAAAGCCCTGAAAGTGTTTTCTAAGGATTTACAAGACTATTTAGCAAAGAATTGATAAGAGGTAATACTATGACCAGTAAACAACGCGCCTACTTACGTGGGCTTGCCAATACGTTAGAACCCATTCTGCACGCCGGTAAGGGCGGTATTTCGGACGCCCTCATCAAACAGGCGGACGATGCCCTCGCCGCCCGTGAACTCATCAAGGGCAAGGTGCTGGAAACCGCACCCGGTACCGCCCGTCAACTGGCAGAGGAAGTTGCCGCTGCCGTCAACGCCCAGGTAGTGCAGGTGATCGGACGCACCTTCGTGCTGTTCCGTCAGAAGGAGAAGGATTCTCAGATCAAACTGCCCAGAGCGTAATTGTTTTTGGTTTTGTGAGAGAGGAGGGGCGCTATGAAGAAAATGGGTTTGCTGGGCGGGTCTTTTGACCCCATTCATCAGGGGCATATTGATATGGCTCTGGGGATGGCCGCGGCATTGCATTTAGACGGTGTGGTGCTGATGCCCACCTTCGTACCGCCCCATAAGATACGGGAGTCTATGGCCTCTGCCGAGCATCGCTTGGCTATGTGCCGATTAGCGGCACAGGACCATCCGCTGTTGCAGGTGTCGGATCAGGAACTGACCCGTGAGGGCGCTAGTTTCACGGTGGATACCTTAACCGCGTTGCAGGAGCAATATCCCGATACCCGGTGGCATCTCATTACCGGGGCGGATATGTTCGTGACCCTGCGGACGTGGCACCGCTTTGAGGATATTGCCAAGATGGCGGTGCTGTGTACCTTCCCGCGAGAGGGCGTGGACCTGGACCAACTGCGGCGATATGCCGCCGACCTAACGGCGGAGGGCATAGACTGTTACGTAAATCCCCAGCCCATTATGACCGTCTCCTCCACCCGGATTCGAGACCGCCTGGCGGCAGGGGAGAGCCTTTCCGGCTTGGTGCCGGCGGCGGTGGCGGAGTATATTGACCGCCATAGCCTGTACCGGCAACAGGCCGGGATGAAGACCCAAACCCGGGACGAGCAATTCACCGAGATTATCCGCACCCGGCTCAGCGATTACCGTTTCCGCCATTCCTTGTGTGTGGCGCAGGAGGCGCGCCGGTTGGCACAGCGCTATGGCGCCGACCCGGACAGGGCCTACACCGCCGGCATCCTCCACGATATTATGAAGGATACCCCCGGCGAAACCCAGAGGGAGATACTGACCCGGTATGGGGCGGTGCTGGATAAGGTGGAGCAGAAAAGCCCCACCCTGTGGCACGCCCGGTCCGGAGAGGTGTTCCTCAGAAATGTTCTGGGGATAACCGATGAGGAGCTGTTGCGGTCGATACGGTATCACACCACCGGTCGAGAGGGGATGTCCCTGCTGGAGCAGGTGCTGTTCGTGGCGGATTTCACCTCGGCAGACCGAGATTATCCGGACGTGGACGTGATGCGCCGTAAGGCGGATAAATCGCTGGAAGAGGCGATGCTGTACGGCGTGGAATACACCATCCGGGATCTGACGGAAAAGCATCGCGCCGTGCACCCCGATACGGTGGCTTTGTATAACGATTTAGTCTTGTCTATTGGAGGGAAACAATATGAGAAATGATAGACGGAAAAAAGTAAGCTTGGCGGGCGTTGTCAACGAGCAGGCCAAGAAGAAAAACAAAAAGGACCGTTCCGCCAAGCCGTGGATCGCCTTAGGCGTGGCGGTAGCGCTGATTGTCGTCGGTGTTTTCGGCTATTATTCGTTCTTCTACGAGCCGGAGGGCCCTTCGCTGGAGGCCGAAAAGATGGTAACCTATACCGTTACCTCGGACGAACTGAGCAAAAAAGTTTCCTACTTTGCGCTGGGTATCACCGGGGAAAAGTCCACCGACCGTATGGAAATGGTGGCGGTGATGTGCTATGACCGCAAGGCGGGCAGCGTATCGGTGGTACAGGTTCCGGTCACCACGTTCTTGGGTAAGGACACTGACTACGCTGTGACGATGGTGGGCAACGTGTGGAGCAAACCCCAGTCCATTCGTTTCTGTCCCACCTGTCGTGTGAACGTCACGGAAGAAGAGGTGGAGAAGAAAGCCCACGTGGTCTGTGAGACCAAGGTGGAGTATCAGACCGGTTCCTCCTCGGCGGATCTGTGCCGGTTGTTTAACGAGCAGTACGGTCTGCCTATCGACAATTTCCTGGTGATTCCCCGTGCCGGCCTGGTGGAGCTGATCGACGGCCTGGGTGGTGTGGACATTGAGTTCGCCGAGAAAATCACCTTGGGTGGTAAGAAATACGATGCCGGCGTGCACACCCTGACCGGTAAAACGGCGGTGATCTACGCGCTGGATTACGACTACGACGGCGGTTGGTCCTCCGACCGCCAGCGGATGCTCCGCCAGCGTGAGGTGTTTGCCGCCATCCTGATGCGGTTGTCCGAGTATCGCCTGAAAGACTTGTACGGCGAGGACAAAAACACCGGCGTTACCCAGGGCGTCATCGGCAAACTGATGCTTGGTGAGAATCCCATCCGCTACAATTCCACCTCTTTTGGCAAGTCGCGGTTGTTGGCGGTCACCCCGGAAAAGGCCAACAAGATGAAAGCGTCCGAGGCCATTGCCCGTTTTGCCTTGGAGATGGGTGAGATTCCTCTGGATAAGATCACCTGCCACATCTTGCCGGGCAGCGGTGCCAAGAACGGCAGTACGACGGTGTATTCCGTTAATCAGAGCCAGACCATCGACTTGCTGAATGCGTATATGAACCCCTACGGCTTGACTTTGGATGAGAACGACGTGACCGTCCCCGAGCTGATCAGCGAGCCCTCCGAAGCGGATTTGGAGACCGCCACGCTGGAGGGCTTGGCGCCTAAGCAGACCGGCTCGCTGGACGAGGAGGAATGAGTATGACGGTAGAACAGATTTGGCAGAGCGCCGTAAATACTCTGGATAAGCATAAGGCGGAGGATATCCGGGTGCTGGACGTAGCCGGTATCACCTCCATCGCCGATTATTTTCTGCTGGCCAGCGGCGGCAGCGCCAATCAGGTTAAGAGCCTCTCGGATTACGTAGAGGAGCAACTGGCCAAGGAGGGTAAACACCCCATTCGTACTGAGGGTTACGCCACCGGCGAATGGATCACCTTAGACTACGGCGACGTGCTGATTCACGTCTTCCGCCGGGAAACCCGGGAATTTTACGATTTGGAACGTTTGTGGGTGGATGCTACCGACGTGGACGTCAGCCCCTATTTGATACAGCAGTAAGGAGAATGGATTTATGATTCGCTACAACCCCGCAGAAATTGAACCCAAATGGCAACAGTATTGGGAAGAAAAGCAGACCTTCCACACCGACGTGTGGGATTTCTCCAAGCCCAAATACTACGTGCTGGATATGTTCCCGTATCCGTCCGGTGTGGGTCTGCACGCCGGTCACCCGGAGGGCTACACCGCCACTGACATTATGTCCCGCATGAAGCGTATGCAGGGCTATAACGTTCTGCACCCCATGGGCTACGATTCTTTCGGCCTGCCGGCTGAGCAGTATGCCGTTTCCACCGGTAACCACCCCAACGGCTTCACTCAGGAGAACATCAAGACCTTCTCCAAACAGCTGAAAGAGCTGGGCTTCGACTACGACTGGTCCAAGCTGACCGCCACCTCCGACCCGGAGTTTTACAAGTGGACCCAGTGGATCTTCAAGAGATTGTACGAGGCGGGCTACGCCAAGCGCATCGAGATGCCGGTAAACTGGTGCGAGGAATTGGGTACCGTGCTGTCCAATGACGAGGTCATCGACGGCAAATCCGAGCGCGGCGGCTATCCCGTTGTGAAAAAGAATATGATGCAGTGGGTCATCGACCAGCCTGCCTTTGCGGAGAAACTGCTGGAGGGTCTGGAGGACATCGATTGGCCCGAGTCCACCAAGGAGATTCAGCGCAACTGGATCGGCAAGTCCACCGGTGTGGAGGTGGACTTTAAGCTGGTGGGCGGTGGCGAATTCTCCATCTACACCACCTGCATCGAGACCATCTACGGCATCACCTTTATGGTGCTGGCTCCTGACGGCAAGATCACCGTGAGCCTGATGGACCGCGTTGAGAACAAAGAAGAGGTACAGGCCTACATAAACGAAACTCTGAAGAAGTCGGATATGGACCGTACCGATATGAACAAGGGTAAGACTGGTTGTCCTCTGAAGGGCGTTTACGCCATCAACCCGGTCAACGGCAAGGAAGTGCCGGTGTTTATCGGCGATTTCGTGCTGGCCAGTTACGGCACCGGCGCGGTTATGGCGGTGCCCAGCCACGATCAGCGCGACTTTGAATACGCCATCGCCCACGATATCCCCATGATTCAGGTCATCGAGGGCCGCGACGTGTCCGAGTGCGCTTTTGAGAAGCAGGATTATCTGGGCAAGGGCTGTAAATTGATGAACTCCGAGGAGTTCACCGGCCTGACGGTGGAGGAGGCCAAAGAGGCCATCACCTGCAAGTTGGAGAAGATGGGCATTGCCCGCCGCAAGAACAATTACCACTTCCGTGAGTGGATTTTTGCCCGTCAGCGCTACTGGGGCGAACCGGTTCCCTGCGTGTACACCGAGGATGGCGAGACCGTGTTCCTGCCGGATGAGGAACTGCCTCTGGTTCTGCCGGTGCTGGAGGACTATAAGGGTCGCGGCGGTCAGGCTCCTTTGGAGAATGCCGAGGAGTGGAAACACTACGATAAGAACGGCCTGAAAGGCCTGCGCGAGACCTCGACCATGCCCGGTTCTGCCGGTTCTTCTTGGTACTTTATGCGCTACATCGATCCCCACAACGACAAGGCCTTCTGCGACCCTCAGTTGTTGAAGCACTGGATGCCGGTGGACCTGTACGTGGGCGGTCCCGAGCACGCCGTGGGTCACCTGATGTACGCCCGTATCTGGAACCGTTTCCTGTACGACCAGGGCCTATCCCCGGTGAAGGAGCCCTTCCAGAAGTTGGGGCACCAGGGTATGATCCTGGGCGAGAACGGCATCAAGATGGGCAAGCGTTTCCC
This sequence comes from Acutalibacteraceae bacterium, assembly GCA_045591225.1. GTDB lineage: Bacteria > Bacillota > Clostridia > Oscillospirales > Acutalibacteraceae > UBA5905. The sequence goes on from JAZNSL010000039.1 coordinate 14,079, forward strand.
CGAGTTTGTGGTGAACCCCAGCGACATCGTTCGGGATTACGGCGCGGACACCCTGCGTCTGTACGAGATGTTTATGGGTCCTCTGGAGGTTTCCAAGCCCTGGTCCACCGCCGCGGTGGCAGGTGCCCGTAAGTTCATCAACCGTGTGTGGAACTTCTTCACTGAGCCGGCCAACATCGTGGATACCGACGACGGCAAGCTGACTAAGATCTATCACCAGACGGTGAAAAAGGTTACCGGTGACTTTGAGTCCTTGGGCTTTAACACCGCCATCGCGCAGATGATGGTGTTTGTCAATGAGGTGTATAAGGTGGGTTCTTGTCCCCGAGCTTACGCCGAGGGCTTTATCAAGATGATTTCCTGCATCACGCCTCACGTGGGTGAGGAAATCTGGCAGTTGCTGGGTCACGAGGACACCATCGCCTTCGAGTCTTGGCCCACCTATGACGAGGCTAAGTGCGCTGAGCAGTCCTTTGAGATTGCCCTGCAGGTGAACGGTAAGATTCGCAGCCGCATTTCCGTGGCCGCCGATATTTCCGCCGCCGACGCTTTGGCCGCCGCCAAAGCGGACGAGAAGGTGGCGCCGCTTCTGGAGGGTATGCAGATTATCAAAGAACTGTACGTACCCGGCAAGCTGGTGAACTTGGTAGTTAAACCCCAGTAACCAAAATTTGCAAAATATTTTGTGAAAAAGCAAATTTACACTTGACTACCATAAGGTTTTCAGTTATAATTACTTGTGCATTTATGCAAAATTACCCCTGCTATATGGCGGAGGGAGGGAAATAAAGAATGTCTGAAGTTCGTGTAAAAGAGAATGAATCTCTGGATAGCGCTCTGCGCCGCTGGAAAAAGTCCTGCGCTCGCGCCGGTACTCTGGCCGAGGTGCGTAAGAGAGAGCACTACGAGAAACCTTCCGTAAGACGCAAAAAGAAATCGGAAGCTGCGCGCAAGAGAAAATTCAAATAATGCGTAGAAAAAGCGGGTAGTGTCGAGCTGCCCGCTTTTTGTTTGCGAAAGGAGATTTTACAATGTCCTTATTTTATCCTACTATATACCGTCGGCGTATCACCGACGTAACGGCGGAGGATCTGCGCCGTCTGGGTGTTCGCGGCATCCTGCTGGATGTGGACAATACCCTTACCATCCACGATGCCCCGGACCTGACCGACGAGGTAAAGGCGTGGCTGTCCGCGATGCAGACAGAGGGCTTTTTACTGGCGGTTGTGTCCAACAACCGGCCTGAGCGAGTGGCTCCCTTTGCGGAGAAGATCGGGTTGCCTTTTACCGCCCATGCCCGCAAGCCGTTGCCCATCGGTTATCGTAAAGCCGCCAAAATGCTGGGCATTCCCGCGAGGGAGTGTGTGGCCATCGGCGACCAGATCTTCACCGATACGATGGGCGCGAATCTGTCGGGGATGAAATCCATTCTGCTGGAGCCGATTCAGTTTGAGGTGGAGCAGAAATTCATCGCGTTTAAGCGTAAGGTAGAGAAACCGATGCTAAACAGCCGTCGGCAACGGCGCAGAAAGGAGCAGGATTATGGCAAGAGATAAAGCCTTGTTTGGCCCTGCCGGTAATTGTGAGGCGTTTTATGCCGCCGGCAATAAACGCACCCTGCAGATTTTTCCGTGGTTGCAGGCTCAGGGCCTGACCGCTTACGAATACCAGTGCGGTCGCGGTGTCCGTCTGTCCGAGACTTCCGCCGCCGAGATGCGGGCAGAGGCACAGCGGTGCGGCATCACCTTGTCCTTGCACGCGCCGTATTTCATTTCCTTGGCTTCGGCGGAGGAAGAGAAGCGAGAGAACAGCATCCGCTATATCTTGGACAGCGCCCGGGCGGTGTCTATGCTGGGCGGTGACCGCATTGTGGTACACCCCGGCGGATTGGGTGGCCGCAGTCGAGAAGAGGCTACCGCCCTGGCCACCGAAACGTTGCTGAAAGCCCAAGCGGCGCTGGATGCCGAGGGCTTGTCCCACGTACACGTCTGCCCGGAGGTAATGGGTAAGATCAACCAGTTGGGCACGTTGGAAGAGGTGCTGTCTTTCTGCCGCGCCGAGGAGCGGTTTATCCCCTGCGTGGATTTCGGCCACCTCAATAGCCGTACCTTTGGTGCCACCAACAGCCGCGAAGCCTTCAAGGCGGTCATCGACACCATCGGTAAGGAGTTGGGGGAGGAGCGCCGCCGTTCCTTCCACATCCACTTCTCCAAGATCGAATATACCGGCGGCGGTGAGAAAAAGCATCTGACCTTTGCGGACACGGTGTTCGGTCCCGACCCGGCACCGCTGATGACCTTGTTGGCGGAGGAGGGGCTGTGTCCCACGGTGATTTGCGAGTCTGCCGGCACCCAAACGGCGGATGCGGCGGCAATGATGGCGCTCTATGAGGGTGCTTTGGGCTAAAAAGTTGAAAAAATTGGCGGAAAAATCCATTTTCCGCAAAATAGTGCTTGAAATTTCACAAGATATAGGGTACAATATATAGTAGTCTGACAATATGGAGGAATTAAGTTATGGTATCTGCAGGCGATTTTCGTAACGGTGTTACTTTTGAGGAAGACGGCAACGTATTGCAGGTTGTCGAGTTCCAGCACGTAAAACCCGGTAAGGGTGCTGCGTTTGTTCGTACGAAAACCAAGAACGTCATTACCGGTGCGGTGCTCGAAAAGAGCTACAACCCCACCGCTAAGTTCCCCACCGCTTATGTAGAGCGTAAGGAGATGGAGTATTCTTACTCTGATGGCGATCTGTACTTCTTTATGGACCCCGAGACCTATGAGCTGGTGCCCATCAATGCCAGCGATCTCCCCGACAACTTCAAGTTTGTTAAGGAGAATATGACTTGCACCGTCAAGTCCTACAAGGGCAAGGTTATCGGCGTTGAGCCCCCCAACTTCGTGGAGCTGACCGTCACCCAGACCGACCCCGGTTTCAAGGGCAATACCGCCACCAACACCACCAAGCCCGCCACTCTGGAGACCGGCGCTGAGGTGCGTGTGCCCCTGTTCATCGACGAGGGCGAGGTTATCCGTGTGGATACCCGTACCGGCGAGTATATGGACCGCGCCTAATTGGTTATAACAACTATATATTTATCAGGAGGTATTTGCTATGACCATCACTGAGAAGGTAGCTTATCTCAAGGGCCTGCTGGAAGGCAAGGGCGTTGAGGATAAGGAGATGAACCTCATCGTTGAGATTCTGACCGACCTGGCCAACGACCTGGCCGATCTGGAGGATTACACCGCTGAGTTGACCGAGCAGGTTGACGCTGTGGATGAGGACCTCAACACTCTGGAAGAGGACTTCTACGAGGAGTGGGACGAAGAGGACGATTGCGATTGTTGCGATTGCTGCGATTGCGACGAGGAGTATTACGACGTAACCTGTCCTTCCTGCGGCGAGGATTTCGAGGTGGATGAGGATACCCTGCTGGACGGCGGCGTAGAGTGCCCTGTTTGCGGCGAGCATCTGGAGTTCGACTTCGACGAGGACGAGGAGATCGAGGACGAGGAATAATCCGTACCCCCAAAACGGCGTGGACGTTTGTCCACGCCGTTTTTTTGTATATGTAATCTGATAAGTTCTTAACAATCTCATCGAAACCCCTTGCATTTTGCAAAAAACGTGGTATAATACTAACGAAAAGTGTCCCATTTGGGACATTTGGAGGTGAGAACAGTGGAAAATCCGACGTTATTCCTGCTGGATGGCCTAACGGAGGAGGAGGTAGCACAGTGCCGCCGGATGGCGGACGTGGAGGTGCTGTCCTTTGCCAAGGGCGAGGTTATCTACGACCCGGAAAACGCCCATCGTGCTCTGGCGTTTGTGCTGGAGGGGCAGGTGCGGGTGTGCCACGGCCGTGTGGTGATGAACGATCTGTCCGCCGGAGACGTGTTCGGCGCGGCGGCTCTCTATGGCTCCAGCGAGCCGTACCCCTCCACGGTGTTGGCGGCTACGCCTTGTCGGATTCAGCTCATTCCCCAGGAGACGGTTTCCCGCTGGATGACCGCTGTACCAAAGGTGGGGGAGAACTATGTGCGGTTTTTGTCCGACCGCATTCGGTTTCTCAACCGCCGTCTGTCCACCCTGACCGCGGGGCAGACCGACGGCAAACTCTGGAAATATCTGTTGGCGCACCAAGATGCGGATGGGATGGTCACTCTGTCCGGCGGTATGACCGAGTTGGCGGAACGGTTGGATATGGGTCGTTCCAGCTTGTATCGGTCCTTGGATGCTCTCACCGATGCCGGACGTATCCGGCGACAGGGCAAGCAAATCATTTTATTAAAAACGGAGGAATAAGGTTATGAAAAAGTATGTTGCGTTGTTGTTGGCGGTGTTGCTGACGGTAGGTATGCTGTCCGGCTGTAACCGGGCGGTGATTGTTGACGAATACGAGGCGGTGGACATCAACGTCACCGCTATTGCCGGTCCCACCGGTGTAGGTCTGGTGCAGTTGATGGAGAATCAGGACGCCGGTAAGGCGGGCAATAACTACACCTTTAACGTGGTGACCGCTCCCGAACAGGCGGTGGCTGCCCTTTCCAACGGCACTGCCGATATTGCCGCTGTACCCACCAACCTGGCTTCTACCCTGTACAAGAAGACCGAGGGGCAGGTGCAGGTTCTGGCGCTGAACACGCTGGGTGTTCTGCACATCCTCACCAACGGCGAAGAGGTCAATTCCGTGGCGGACCTGAAAGGTAAGACCATCTACACCTCCGGTCAGGGTGCCAACCCGGAGTACATTCTGCGCTATGTGTTGAACTACCACGGCATCGATGCCGACAAGGACGTCAAACTGGAGTTTGTGGCGGATAACGATACCCTGGCTTCTGTGATTGCCAACGGCACCGCCAAGGTGGCGATGGTTCCGGAACCCAAGGCTTCTGCCGTGCTGATGCAGAATAAGGACGTCAAGCGCGCCCTGAATATGACCGATGAGTGGGCCGCCGCCAACAAGGAAGGCGTTCCGCTGACCATGGGTTGCGTGGTGGCACGCAAAGAGTTTGTGGAGCAGAACCCCGAGGCGGTACGGATGTTCCTGAATGAGTACCGCGCTTCCATTTCCAACGTGTTGGCGGACGTGGAGAAGGCCGCTACCCTGTGCGAGACCTATGGCATCATCCCCAAGGCGGCTATCGCCAAGAACGCCATTCCCAACTGCGGTCTGACCTACGTTGAGGGTGCTCAGATGAAGAATGAACTGTCCGGCTATCTGGAGATTCTCTTCGGCTATAACCCTGCCGCTATCGGCGGCGCGGTGCCGGCGGACGACTTCTATTATGTGCAGTAATTTGCGTAAAGTTTTTGTTGGCTTGGCGGTGGCGGTGTTTTGGTTGGCGGTGTGGGCATTGGGTGCCTTTGCGGCTAACCAAAACCTGCTGATGCCGTTGCCCTATCCGTGGGACGTGGCGGTTTCCTTGTGGGAGCTATTGGGTCGCGGTTCCTTTTGGGCGGACGTGGGGATGTCCATGCTACGCATCGTGACCGGCTTTGTGCTGGCGGTACTGGCGGGGGTAACTTTGGCGGTGCTGACCACCCGGTTTCGCTTGTTGCACACCCTGTTTTCGCCGATTCTGTCGGTGGTGCGGGCGGTGCCGGTGGCATCCTTTATCTTTCTGGCATTTCTGTGGATCGCCGCGGATAGTATGCCTACGTTCATTGCCTTTTTGATGGTGGTGCCGTTGGTGTGGGAGAACGTCCGGCAGGGCATTATCACCACCGACCGCCGCCTGCTGGAAATGGCGCGGGTGTTTCGGCTGAGCCGCGGCGTCCGTTTCCGCCGTATTTGGTTGCCGTCGGTGGGTCCTTACCTGCAGTCGGCGCTGTCCACCGGCTTTGGCTTTGCGTGGAAATCCGGCATTGCCGCTGAAATTATTTGCACCACCGGGCGGTCTATCGGTGCCCAAATTGGTGCGGCCAAGAGCACTTTGGACTATGCTCGGGTATTTGCTTGCACCGCCGTGGTGGTGGTGCTCAGCGTGGTGCTGGAGCGTCTGCTCCATAGCGCCGTGCGACGGGAGGTGGCGGGATGATGACCTTGAAGAACGTGTCTTTTTCCTACGATACCACCCCCGTATGTACCGACCTTTCTTGGCGTTTGCCAAGTAGCGGTGTGGTGTGCCTGTGGGGTGCTTCCGGTTGCGGAAAGACCACCCTCCTGCGTTTATTGGCGGGGCTGGAGAAACCCTCTGCCGGACAGGTGGAGGGGATCGGTCGGGTGTCGATGGTGTTTCAGGAGGATCGGTTGCTGCCGTGGCTGACCGCCCTCGAGAACGTCACCTTGACCGGCGCGGAAGAATCCAAAGCCAAGGACGTGCTGACGGCCTTGGGGCTAACCCCAGAGGAACAGGGGTCTTTGCCCGGAATACTCTCCGGCGGTCAACAGCGTCGGGTGGCGCTGGCCCGTGCCTTAGCGGCGGACAGCGATTGTTTGCTGCTGGATGAGCCGTTCAACGGCTTGGATGAGAATACGTGGCAGAACGTGGTGCCGATGATTACGGCTTATGCCCAGCATAAGCCGGTGGTGCTGGTGACCCATATCCGGGAACAGGCCGAGGCGCTGAATGCACAGAGCATACCGTTGACCGCTACCCCTTTGACCGGGGAACTGTTTTCGGAGAAAATGTAAGGAAATTCCGCCGTAACTCTTGACAAAGGGTTACAAATAGGATAAACTAATTCCCGGTGTGTTAGCACACCGGGAATGCTTTTGGGGGCGTAGCTCAGCTGGGAGAGCGTACGGTTCGCATCCGTAAGGTCGAGAGTTCGATCCTCTTCGTCTCCACCATAAATAATAGAGACACCCGTGTGGGTGTCTCTATTATTTATCGTCGAAATGCGTGGATCGAACTCTCGAAAAGACGCAAAGCGGCTTTTCAAAGGTTTTGCGAGCAGGGGGATGGATGAGAAGAAATTCGGCGCAAAACCAGAGTTTAGATCCTCTTCGTCTCCACCATAAATAAAAGAGACACCCGTATGGGTGTCTCTTTTATTTATCGTCGAAATGCGTGGATCGAACTCTCGAAAAGACGCAAAGCGGCTTTTCAAAGGTTTTGCGAGTAGAGAGATGGATGAGAAGAAATTCGGCGCAAAACCAGAGTTCAGATCCTCTTCGTCTCCACTAGGAGTAATATACTATACGTGTACTACTAGTGTTTCGCTTAGCGGTATGAAAATGATTTCTTTTTGTGTTATATTGTGATATAATTACCTAACGGAGGTGTGACAATGAAGTATCCTATTTTGCTCGTTCATGGTATGGGTTTTCGTGATAACCCTTATTTTTCATATTGGGGTCGCATCCCTGCAAAATTAGAATCTATTGGCTGTAAGATTTTTTATGGCTATCAAGATAGTAATGCAGATGTAGCGACTAATGGTCAACATATCGCACAGCGCATTCGAGAAATCTTGAGAGAAACAGGAGCGGAAAAAGTAAATATAATCGCTCACTCAAAAGGCGGTTTGGATAGTCGCTATGCAATTTCTTCATGTGACATAGGAGATAAAGTTGCTTCATTAACTACATTAGCGACACCGCATCACGGTTCTGTTACCGTTGACCGTCTTTTGTCATTACCTGATGGATTGGTGCGCTTTGCAGGATTTTGTGCGGATGTTTGGTTTCGTGTTTTGGGGGATAAAGCACCAAACTCGTATAAGGTGTTCCATTTACTTTCTACAGATGGTGCTAATTCTTTTAATCAAGAAAACCCGGATCATCCAGCTGTTTATTATCAAAGCTATGCTTTTGTAATGAATTCTCCGATTAGTGACATTTTAATGTGGCTTCCTAATATAGTGGTTGCGCGTATTGAAGGGGAGAATGATGGTCTTTTATCCCCGCGCTCGGTGGAATGGGGGGATTTTAAAGGGATATACAGAGGGGCTGGTCGCCGAGGTGTATCCCATTGTGATGAAATTGATTTGCGAAGAAAAGCATTTTACGTAAGAACGGAAGATGCCGAAATGGATATTGTTGATTTATATTGTCATATAGTTAGAGAATTAAGTGATTGCGGATTTTGAATACTTTTAAAGATAAAGGCACCGCACAAGCGGTGCCTTTATCTTTTGGAGCTGGTTGACGGACTTGAACCCCCGACCTGCTGATTACAAATCAGCTGCTCTACCAACTGAGCTAAACCAGCGTATAAAATCAACGCTCATTATTATAACAACCGTAATGCCATTTGTCAAGATGACGTTTCCTTTTCTCTTGAATTGTTGATTTCAGCGTGTTACAATACTCTCAAGGCGGTGATTATATGAAAAAGTGTCCTACTTGTAAAATGATAGTAGATGCAGATAGTGAATGTCCTTTTTGTTATACCACCATAACCTATGAGCCGATTGTTTATAGTGATAACGAAAAGTATGTTTATAATAAATACTTTATTTTACACTTAATAAAGCAAAGTTGGTTCTCGATGCTCTGTTTGATTTTTGTGGTTGTAAGAATACTTTTGGTACAAAGGCATTCTATTTTGCTTTGTGTTTTCTCGGTTTTGTTCGCGTTGCTCTCTCTTGTGTACTCGATTTATCAGAGGAAGATAACAAAGTACATTCAATGGAAGTATTCGAAGGAATATTCCGCATTTAAGGCGAGTGAGTTAAAGGTTATGTTGGGTGTTTTTGCTGTGTTGTTTTCTTTGGCGATACCCTATGTGTAACCGTTAAACCGAATTTAAAAAAGGCATCGCTTAGGCGGTGCCTTTTCGCTTGCAATTCTTGTCAACTTATGCTATAATCCCCTCACAAGAGAATAAACGCAGATCATTCGGCGTATGCCGATTGTCGGGCGTGGGGCTTGACCCCACGCTAGGGGATAAGGGAATCGCGGTGAAAGTCCGCGGCAACAGCCATTACCGTAATTTCTGCACGTTTGTGACAGGTCAAGTCGGAATGCTTATCGGTCTGTGACTGAGGTGGTATCACCTCCGGCAAAGGTCTCCCGGGCAAGTGGGGGGATGTGCAAATGCGGATACGGCAGGAATCCGCCTGTTTGAGCACTCCCTAGGGGAGTGCTTTTGTTTTTTTCTTCTTGTAATTTAATCGAAAGGAAGAAAAATCTATGAAAAAAATCGTAAGTTCCGTATCCGTCGTGGCGTTGCTTATCCTGTGCCTGCTGGCTACCGGCTGTCAGGCCGAGCCGGCGGTCACCGGCATCTGGGCGGACGCCACCTACACAGCCGACACCACACTGGGTGAGGGTGCCATCGTGCTGACCGTGGTGGTTTCTGCTGAGGATACCTCCGTCACTTTCACCATCAACACCGATAAGGAGACCGTGGGTGCGGCTCTGTTGGAGCACAACCTCATCGAGGGCGCCGACGGTATGTACACCGTGGTCAACGGTATGACCGCCGACTATAACGTGGACCAGACCTACTGGGCCTTCTATGAGAACGATGCCTACGCCAACCAGGGCATGGACGATACCGCCATCGCCAACGGTGTCACCTACAAACTGGTGCGGTCTAAGTAATGCAACGCAAAAGCGTGATTACGCTGTTTGAACTGGTGCTGTCGGTGATGTTCGGTGCGCTGATGTACGTATCCAAATTGTTGATGGAGTTCCTGCCGAATATCCATCTGCTGGGTATGTTCATTATGGTGTTCACCCTGGTTTTCCGATACAAGGCACTGGTTTCCATCTACGTTTACGTATTCTTGGTAGGGGTCTATATGGGCTTTTCTCCCTGGTGGTTGTACAATCTCTACACCTGGGCCGTACTGTGGGCGGTGACGATGGTGCTTCCCCGGCGGATGCCCCGACGGGTGAAACTGGTGGTGTATCCGCTGGTCTGCGCCCTCCACGGCTTTGCCTACGGCACGTTGTGCGCGCCGACCCAGGCGCTGCTATTTAACCTGACCTGGGAGGGAACGGTGGCCTGGATCGTCAGCGGAATTCCCTTTGACGCCATTCACGGCGTGGGCAACCTGCTGACCGGCATGTTGATCGTTCCCTTTGCGGACCTTCTTAACCGCTTGCGAAATCGCATTCCCAATTAACCAAAGGAAAACGGCAGAGATTTCTTTGCCGTTTTCTCTGTTTTTTGGGTTGTGTTGCGTGTGACGGTGTGGTATAATGACCCGAGAAAACCTATATGGAGGCTTAAACTATGTTGGATGTAAAAGCGGCCATTTTTGATATGGACGGCACGCTGGTGGATTCCCTGATGCTGTGGGATATCCTCAGCGAGGCTATGGCCAAGGCCTATCCCGAAAAGATTGGCACCGTCATCAGCGAGGAGGACAATAAGGCCATCCGCGTTTTGCCGCTACGGGAGGGGATGCAGTTGCTCCACGACCACTACGGCATCGCCTCCAGCGGGGAAGAACTGTTCCAGCTGGAAACCCGGGTGTTTGCGGATTTCTACGCTAATCGGGTACAGCTGAAGCCCGGTGTGTTGGAGTTTTTGGAGCACCTAAAACAGCGTGGGGTCAAGATGTGCATCGCCTCCGCCACCGACCCGGTGCTGGTGGAGTCGGCGCTGGAGCATTGTGGCATTCGCCATTACTTCGACACCGTGTTTTCCTGCGGTGTGCTGGGCAAAGGCAAGGACACCCCGGATATCTACTGGATGGCGATGGAGCATTTGGGAGAGGATATTCAGCACACCTGGGTATTTGAGGATGCCTACGTGGCGATTAAGACCGCCACCGGTATCGGTATGCAGACGGTGGGCATCTACGATAAGTACAACCCCTACCAGGATGAGATCAAAGCCATGGCCACCCACTATATTCAGCCGGGTGAGACCTTGATGAAGTTGGTGTGAGTATGACCGAGAAACTGTATGAACTGAATAGCTATTGTCGCAGTTTTACCGCCACCGTGCTGGAGTGCAACCCCCACAAAGAGGGGTATGCCGTCCGTCTGGATCGCACCGTCTTTTTCCCGGAGGGTGGCGGTCAGGCGGCCGACCCCGGTTTGCTGGGCGGTGTCCCGGTGACCGACGTGCAGATTGTGGATGGGGAGGTTTGGCATTTTACGGCTTCTCCGCTGACGGTGGGGGAGACGGTAGAGGGTGTTCTGGATTGGGACGTTCGCTTTGCCCGGATGCAGCACCACACCGCCGAGCATATCGTGTGCGGCATTGCTCACCGCTGGCACGGGCTGGAAAACGTGGGCTTCCATCTGGGGAGCGAGGACGTGACCCTGGATTTGAATGGGGAACTGACCCGTCAGCAAATTGACGCCATCGAGGACGAGGCCAACCGGGTGGTGTGGCAAAATGTGACCGTAACCCCCAGCCTTCCTACCGCCGAGGAATTGGCAACCGCCACCTATCGGAGCAAAAAGGAACTGGAGGGCGCCGTACGGCTGATTACCATCGACGGGGTGGACTGCTGTGCTTGCTGTGCCCCTCACGTGGGCCACACTGGCGAGATCGGTGTTATTAAACTGCTGGATTTCATTCGGTATAAAGGCGGCGTTCGCATCCACCTGCTGTGCGGCAAGGCGGCCCTTACGGATTATCGCCACCGCTACGCCCAAAGTGCGGAGATTTCCGCCAAATTATCTGTAAAGCAGAAAGACTTGACACCCGCCGTAGACCGCTTGATGGCAGAGAAAGACGGCTACAAACTGGCTCTGCGGGAGGCAAACCGCCGTTTGGCGGATGCGATGGTGGCGGCGGTGGAACCCACCGATAAGCCGGTGTTTTTCATCGGCTCGGATTGGGATACCGACACCCTGCGCCGTATGGTGAACGGCCTTACCGCCCGTTGCACGGGTCTGTGCGCCGCGTATACCGGCACCGACGGCGCCTATACCTACGTGCTGGGCGGCACCGATACCCTCAAAGAAGCCGCCGCCGAAATGAATGCCGCCCTGTCCGGCCGCGGCGGCGGGGATGACCGCCAGGTCCAGGGCCGGGTACAGGCAACGGCGGCTCAGATCACCGCCTATTGGCAGGGAAAGGGCGCCGCAAAATAAAGTGGTTGCAAAACCGAAAACAGTGTGCTATACTATCTAGGATATTTTAATATGTGAGGAGAATTCCTATGTCCGGACATTCCAAATGGAACAATATTAAGCGTAAAAAAGAAAAGACCGACGGCCAAAAAGCCAAGATCTTCACCAAAATGGGTCGTGAGATTTCCGTGGCGGTGAAGGAGGGCGGCAGCGCCGACCCCAACGTCAACTCCAAGCTGAAGGATGCTATCGCCAAGGCTAAGGCCAACAACGTGCCCAACGATAACATCGACCGCATTCTGAAAAAGGCGGCCAGCGACGGCAACGGCGAGAACTATGAGTCCCTGCAGTACGAGGGCTATGGTCCCTGCGGCATCGCCGTCATCGTGGAGACCCTGACCGACAACCGTAACCGTACCGCCGCCGACCTGCGCCACTATTTCGACAAGTGCGGCGGCAATATGGGTCAGACCGGTTGCGTGTCCTTTATGTTTAATAAAAAGGGTAAGTTGATCATCGAGGCCGAGGGCCTGGATGAGGATACCGTGATGGAGGACGCTCTGGAGGCGGGTGCTACCGACTTTGAGGCGGACGAGGATGTGTTCGACATCTCCACCGAGCCGGAGGATTTCTCCGCCGTGCGCGATGCTCTGGAGGGCAAGGGCTATACCTTCGTCACCGCTGAGGTGCAGATGGTGCCGGACGTGCTGTCCACCATTGATGACCCCGATGCCATCAAGAATATGGATAAACTGCTGGATATGTTGGAGGACAACGACGACGTCCAGGACGTGTGGCACAACTGGGATCGCCCCGACGAGGACTAATTTCGGAATAAGAGTAGGAGAGAGGCTGAAACGTCTCTCTCTTATTTTTTTACAACAATTCGGAAGTGAAGTAAAATTGCCAATTACAGCACGGCGAAGCCGTATTTAGCGCGGCATTGCCGCATTTCGCAACGCAAGTTATTTCGCTCGTGCTTGCACGAATATAGCTGTGGCACAGCGTGCCACAAGCCTCTCTCTTATTTTTTTGTGTACAACACGCCGGGAGCGAAATTGAAAATGAAGCATTTGTAGCGAAATTTTTGCCAAGGGCAAAAGCGAAATAAAAGCCTGCGGCTTTTGCTAAATTATATTCGTGCCAATTACAGCACGGCGAAGCCGTATTTAGCGCGGCATTGCCGCATTTCGCAACGCAAGTTATTTCGCTCGTGCTTGCACGAATATAGCTGTGGCACAGCGTGCCACAAGTCTCTCTCTTATTTTTTTGCAAAAACCTATTGACAACCGTTGGAAGAAATTGTATTATTGTACTAGTGAGGTAATACAGGAAACGAAAGGAGTGATGGAATGAGTTGGACTTTGGATAAAAACCGACCGGTGTGTCCGCAGATTTGCGAGATGCTGTGTGTGGACATTGCTAAGGGCGCCTTTGGTCCGGACTATCGCCTGCCGTCGGTACGGGAGTTGGCCACCGCATTGGGGGTCAACCCCAACACGGTCCAGCGGGCGCTGGAGACTATGGAAGAGCAGGGACTGCTCTACTCGGTGCGGGGAAGTGGTTGGTTCGTCCAGCAGGACACCACCCGGGCGGCAGAGGTGCTGGATCGCCTGCGCCGGAATAAGACCGCCGACTTTTTCCGTATGATGGAGGTATTGGGTATGACTCCCCAAGAGGTAAAATCGTTTATAAAGGAGTGGGATTATGAGTGAATTATTGCGTTGTGACCGGCTGACCAAACGCTATGGAAACACCGTGGCGTTGTCCGACGTGTCCTTCACCCTGGAGAGTGGTAAGATCGTGGGTCTGCTGGGCCCCAACGGCAGTGGCAAAACCACCCTCATCAAGATTTTGAACGGTCTGCTGACCCCTACCGATGGGGCGGTGTATGTGGACGGCGACCTGCCGGGACCCAAGACCCGGGCCAAGGTGGCGTATCTGCCGGATAATATCTATTTGAATTCCTGGATGACGGTCAAGCAGATTGTCGAGTATTTTCAGGATTTCTACGAGGATTTCTCTGCTGAGTGCGCCTATGAGATGCTGTTCCGTCTGAATATTGCCCCCAACCAGCGGTTGAAAACACTGTCTAAGGGTAATAAGGAGAAGGTGTGTCTGATTCTGGTGATGAGCCGTCAGGCGAAATTGTACGTGCTGGATGAGCCCATTGCCGGCGTGGATCCCGCCGCCCGGGATTACGTCATCTCCACCATTATCAACAACTATAACCCCGAGGCCACCGTGCTGATCTCCACCCACCTGATTGCGGATATCGAGCAGGTGCTGGACGAGGTGCTGTTCATCCACCAGGGTCGCGTGATCCTGCAAAAGACGGTGGACGACATCCGTGAGGAAAACGGCAAGAGTGTGGACGAATTGTTCCGGGAGGTGTTTCGATGGTAAAGAAGTTATTTAAGCACGAGCTAAATGCCTATTGGCGGATCATGTTGCCCATGTGGGGCATTCTGCTGGCGGTGGCGCTGCTCGGTCGGATCATTCAGTTCTTTGAGTTCGACCATTTCGTTTACGATATTGTCAATGGTTCCTCTGTTATTTTCTACACCCTTGCGGTGGCTGTGGCGCTGGTGTTCCCGGTGGTGTTCGCCATCATCCGCTTCTACAAAAACCTGTTCACCGGAGAGGGCTATCTCTCGTTCACTCTGCCGGTGACCGTGTCCCAGCACGTAACCGTCAAGGTGCTGGCCGCCGTGCTGATGGCGGTGTTGTCCTTTGCGGTTGCGCTGGTATCCCTGTGCGTTATCACCGCCGGCGAGGTGCTGGTGGAACTGTGGAAAGCGGGCATCTACATCCTCAATTACCTGCATACCGAAATCGGCGCTCACCTCTGGTGGTTTATGCTGGAGGCTGTGGTGCTGGTGCTGGTGGTGCTGGTGTCCCAGGCTCTGTACTACGACACCTGCATCTCCATCGGTCAGCTGTTCCGCAAAAACCGGGTGCTGGCCGCTGTAGGCGTGCACTTCGGCATTTATCTGATCTGTCAGGTGATTTCCACCATCGGCATCATCATCGCTATGTTTGTGGATTGGGAGCCGCTGATGCTGTGGGTTGAGAAGCATCCCTATGCTACGATACACACCGCTATGTGCGGTTTTATCGTGCTATCCATCTGCGCCTGTGTGGTGGAATATCTGGTGGTGTATATGATTATCCGCCGCCGGCTGAATCTGGAATAAGGAGGGACGGAATATGAAGAAAATGAAACGTGTATTGGCGGTCGTGTGTGCCTTTGTGCTGTGCCTGTCCCTGTGCGGTTGCCGCGAGCTGGATGAGATGAAGGCCAACCACGCCACCTGGATGGAAAACGGCTATATTCTGTGGAACGACTACACTTACATTCCGCTGTACTCCACCGACGAGGCGGTCTATTATGAGTATGTGGAAGACCTTAACTGGGACGACAGCGAGGTCATTTACGTCACTCAGCCGGACGTGCCGGTGCTGCTCAGCGAGATGATGGGCACCAACGGCTATACCGGTGCCGGTGGTCTGTTGTTGGAGGTTAACGGCTATGATTACCCGCCTTCTATGTCGTTGCACGATACAATGGAATATGACTATAAGAACTATATCTACTGTCGTGCGGATATGTACAACTGGACCGTAGAAGCCTTGCAAAGCGGCTATGAGATTCAAGACTATGGGTATTACTTCTACGACTACGATACCGGCTATGTAAAGCGCGGCACCCTCGCCGATGCCCAGCGCCAGGCCATCGAGGACGTGTTGAAAAACGTAACCCCCATTAAGGACACCAACGGTGACCACTATATCTATTACGATCAGTCCCTGACCATTACCGCCTACAGTATGGCCCACCTGTTCAGCCAAGGCATAGGCGAACTGTATTATAACAACGGAACGTATACCTTGGAGTATTCCTATTATGATGAGGAATACAACCGATACGACGAATTCTACGATATTCCGGAGAAGTACACCGCCCTGTTTGACGAGCTGTTTGACAAACTCGGCATTCAGAGAAATGTGGTTTTTCAGGACACCTCTACAACCCTAGGCGAAAACGTATAACCCCTATTGCTCCCAAAAGACCTCGGATGAAGATCCGGGGTCTTTTTTTGCAAAAATCCCTATTTTTTGTGGAATGTTCTTGTAATTTGACACAAGATGTGGTATATTGTACTTATGTAAGTATGGGTAACTATACCATTTGAGGTGAAAGAGTATGGAACAAGAGCAGAAACGCTATGAAGACTATATCGCCGGGCGCAACGCCGTTACCGAGGCGCTGAAATCCAGCCGTCCTTTGGACAGTGTTCTGGTGGCCCGGGGTGACCGCCAGGGCAGCATCGGCCCCATCATTGCCAAGTGCCGTCAGCTGAACGTGCCGGTCAAAGAGGTGGATAGCCGCAAGCTGGACAATATGGCCCCCAACCACCAGGGTGTTATCGCCGTGGCGGCCTGTAAGGAATATGCCTCGGTAGAGGATTTGTTCGCTTTGGCTGAGGAGCGGGGAGAAGCCCCCTTCTTTATCGTATGCGATGAGTTGGAAGACCCCCACAACCTGGGCGCTATCTTACGTACCGCTGAGGCGGCGGGTGCCCACGGTGTGATCGTGCCCCGCCGTCGGGCGGCAGGCCTCACCTCTACGGTGTACAAGGCTTCTGCCGGCGCGGTGGAATACGTGCCGGTTGCCCGGGTTGCCAACATCACCGAAACCCTCAAGGAGCTGAAAAAGCAGGGGGTTTGGGTATACGGCTTGGATATGGACGGCGAGACCTGGTGCCGTACCGACCTGACCGGGTCTATGGCGCTGGTGGTGGGCTCCGAGGGTCGGGGCATCAGCCGTTTGGTAAAGGAACAGTGCGATTTTATTCTGTCTCTGCCGATGGCGGGTCAGATCAACTCCCTGAATGCGTCGGTGGCCACCGGCATCGTGTTGTACGAGGCCGCCCGTCAGCGCCAGGGGATTCCTGCCATTCAGAAGAAATAATCAAGGATTTGCATAAGGGGTGAGTGACTTATGGATAGTCCCGAGAAGAAAAAAGTAGACGTAGACGAACTGGTGGCGCAGTTGCTCAGAGACCGCAACGGCGAGCCCGAGCCGGTAGCACCCAAGGAGGAGCCTGCCGTGGCAGATGAACCGGCAGCGGTTGTGCCGGAAGAAGACATTATTGTGTACGAGACCGCACCAGCCGAAGAAGAGCCAGTGGCAGAACCGGAAACTGTCGATGTCGCCGAGGTTCAGGAAGAAGTACCCGCCGAGCCGGAAACACAGCCGGCAGAAGAGGAAACGCCGAAAGCGGAAGTTCCCAAGAAAAAGCGGGGGTTGTTCGGCCTGTTCGGACGCAAGAAGCAGGAAGATGAATCCGGTGAAGAACAATGGAACGACTGGGATTTGAAACCCATCGGTCACTATAACGGTGAAGAACCTGCCGAGGATGTCCAAGAACAGGTAACCGACCCGTCCGAACTGGGTGTCAATGAGTTCCCGGCGGTAAAGGCGGTGGCAGAGACCATCACCATGCCCATCGTGTTGCCCTCCGGAGAAGCGGTTCCCAAAAAAGAGAAACTGGAAAAGACGCAGGTCATCCCCGATTTGTCCGCGGTGACAGAGAAGTCGGAAACCGAGGAAAAGACAGTATCTCAGCAAGAGCCGAAGGCAGAAACGCATTCCGACCAGTTGCCGGATCAGTTATCGCTGGAAGAAATGGTGCGGGTAGAGGATATCCAGCCCGCCGAGGAGACTGCCCCCGCAGAGGATGACGAGGACGTTGAGGAACGTTTCCAGCGTGCCCGTGAAGAAAAGGTGCGGGAATTCACCTTAGCCGGTGAGGAAGAGGAAGAGAACGAGCCGGAAGAGGAAAGCGCCGAGGAACCGGAAGAGCCGGAAATCGAGGATTTCACCGATTATCAGGACACCAAGGCGGTGGCAGAGGAACTGCTGTACCGTCAGCGCACCTCGTTTGTGACGCTGGTGTTGACCGTGGTGCTGGAGCTGGCTCTGTTGCTGATAACCATCTTGACTATCGGCGGTTCGCCTATATCCGGCGTGGCGTATTTGTCCGCCCAGCTGTTTATTTTGGTGCTGATGATGGGTCTTAACTACGGGGCTATGGGCCGTGGTTGGACCGGTCTGTTCACGCTAAAGGCCAACAGCGATTCTGCGCCCGCGGTGGCATCGGCGGTGGCACTGATCGAGGTGCTGGCGCACATCGTGCCCTCCACGGCGGAGTTGCCCTATGGCGCATCCCTGGCGGGTGTGCTGATGGTGCTGTGCGCTGTGGGTCATTATGCTCAGGCGGTGGGTGTCCGCCGGAATTTTGCTTTTGTGTCTTATCCCGCCGATAAGTACGCGGTTACGCTGATTGAAGAAGAAGGGGCCGTGCAGGAGATCGGCCGCCGCGCCGCCGGTACCGGCGAGGCGACGGTGGGCTATTTCCACCGCACCGGCTTCCTGACCAACTATCTGAGCAACGCCTATGAATCCCACCGCGGCGACGATTGGAGCCGATATTTGGTGCCGGGCGCCTTTGGTCTGTCGCTGGTGATGTCGCTGGTGGCCCTGCTGGGCGAGGGTACGGTTGGTTTCTGGGGCTGGCTGGGTGTGTTTGTGACTATGATCTGCATCTCTATGCAGGTCACCCAGATCGCGGTCCAGCTACCCCTTAACCAGTGTGCTCGGGTAATGCTGTCCCGGGGCGGTTTCCTGGTGGGCTGGAAGGCGGTACGCCAGTTCGGTCACTTGGACGCCCTGGTGGTGGATATGGCCGACCTGTATCCGGACGAGAGTATGCTGCTTCACGGCATCAAGACCTTTACCAATACCCACATTGACGAGGCGATCCTCACCGCCGCATCCCTGACCATTCGTGCCGGTGGTCCTCTGTCTATGATTTTCCGTCGGATTATTGAGAATAAAGAGGAACTGCTCAGTGAGGTGGATACCCTGGTGTACGAGCAGGGGATGGGCCTCTCCGGCTGGGTGGACGGTCGCCGTGTGCTGGTGGGTAACCGCCGGTTGCTTCAAAACCACGCGGTGGACGTGCCTTCCTCGGACTACGAGGCGCGGTACGCCAAGAACGGTCGCCGTTTGGTGTACCTGTCGATGGGCGGTCAGCTGTCGGCCATGTTCGTGGTGTCTTATCTGCCTGACCCGGAGATTCAGGATGCCCTGCAGGATCTGTGCCGTTCTCACGTTACGTTGCTGGTGCGTTCCTGCGACCCCAACATAACTACGCAGGATCTGTGCGAGAGCTTTGATTTGGAGGAATATTACGTGGACGTGTTGCCTGCCTCTGCCGGGCGTGCTTATATGCAGTTGGCAGAGCGTGTCAGCGAGAGTATGCCCGCCGTGATGGCCTCTAACGGGCATATTTTAGGCACCGCGTGGGCACTGTCGGTGTGCCGCAGCCTGATGACCAAGAGCTGGCTGGCTCTGTTGGTGCAGACCGCCTTCGCGGCGGTGGGTCTGGTGTCCTGCCTAATGTGGGCGCTCCAGAGCACGCTAACGCTGTTGCAGCCGCTGACGTTGGTGGTGGCCGCCATTCTGTTTACGGTTATTGTTCCGCTGTTTAAACGTACTTGATAATGTAAAACCCCCCGGACGGATCGGCCGGGGAGTTTTTTGTTTAGGTCATCAAAATAACTGTTTCGCCGTTCAAATAGTTTTCCACCTGCTCCATAAAGTGGGTGACGATGGCCCAACGGGTGGTAAACACCTCGCCTTCGGCGGTTTTCACCAGACAGAGGTTACCGTCCAGGGAGTAATACTCCGCGCTGACGTAGGGGGTTCCATCGTTGAAGTAGGTTTGGATGGTCATAACCGGTTCGCCCTCCGGTTGGGCGTCCGATTCGCTGTAACGCTCCAAGCTCATCAGAATCTGATACAGTTCCCGGAAATTGGCGGTGTCGTAGGTCTTGCCATCCAGCTCCACCTTCAACTGCTTGTCGCTTTCCTCTTTGTCGAGGTCGTGGGTCAACTTGAAGTCGCTGGTTTTGCCGTCGATGGTAATCGAAACGGTACCCATTTGGGTAATGTTTTTCAGGAACAGCAGGGAGTTGACCGAGTTTTTGTAGGTACGGTCGGCAATGCCGGAGAAAGTACTCTTCGGTACCAGATAGATGATGTCCAAGCCCTCTACCATCACCACGTAGTTGTCGTCGTCTACACTGCCGATGGTCACGTCGGCGGTAATGGTATTGTAGAAAATGGCATCGTCCGTATCGTCCTCGTTGGAGGTGTCGCCGGTCTCCACTGCCAGAGTGACGGTGATCACCGCCAGCGGATCGTCAAAGCCCAGGGCGGCTTTCTCCTTGTCGGTGGGATGAAGCACCAGAGCCTGCTCGGCATACAGACTGTTAAAAGAACTCAGCATACTGCTGACCGCATCGGAGGTGCCGCGGGGATAGGGCTTTTCGATGATGTAGGAGAACAGGGTCAGCTCCTCGCTGTCGGTCAGATAGGAGCGGCGGATGACCAGCGGCTCCGCGTAATTCTTACCCGTATAGGAAACCTCTTTGAGCACCACCGAGCCGTTTTCGTCGTCGTTTTTCACGGTGGGGGAGGCGATCAGGGTGATGTCCACGAAGGCGGTGTGGCGATAGGTAAAGGGCAACACCGCATCGCTGTCAAATATATAGACCTTATCGTCTACGTCCGTGCGAACGTAATAGCCGTCCTCGTTGGGGGTTTCGTTACCTACGTACAGCACCGCTTTGGAGCCGTCGGTGTAGGTGACGGTGGCGGTGGCCGCCGGCTTATCCAGACCAAAATCCTTGAGTTTGTCGGCTTTTTCCACCACGTCCGCTGCGATCAGCTTGGCGGTGAATTCCTGCAACAGATCGGTCATATCGCCGCTCAACTGAATGTCGGCGTATTTTTCCAGATGGAAACGATCCTCTTTCTCGTTGTAGAGGATGGAGAAAGCATCCTCCCCGTTGACGATATCCACCCGGCTGACCACCACGTTACTCTTGTCGGATTTATCCAGAATGGTGATGGAGGTATCCTCGGTTTCACCGGTATCGGTGGAGTCCACGGGAGTTTCTTCGGCAGCGAAGGGGTTCCATACCAACAGCAGAATAATGGCGCCGATAAGCACCAGCGTTGACAGGGCGATCAACGCGATACCTTTGCCGGTTACCAGAAAGGCTTCCACCTTACCGGTTTTCTTTTTCTGTGAGGTGTCGTTCACCTGCTCAAAGGAACTGAGGGGATTATCCTCCTCGGTAATTTCCGCTTGAGGGGTGTTTTTCTGTTCGTCTAAACTCATAAATTCTTCCTCCGCAGGAATACGATGAGGCAAATCACCAGCACGATGATGGGCAGGCCGATGGTGAAGAAGCCCAGACCCAGAACTAACTGGGCGGTGCTGCTGAATTCCACCGTATCAGTATCCAAGACCTTGTTGGATACCGTTACGGTCTCCTCGTGACCGGTGACCGAGCGGATGGTATCCAGCAGCAGTTCCTCATTTTTCAGAGTGCCGTTCTGAACGTAATCGGTATAGGCCATAATGGGACAGCCGGACACCACCACCGAGCCGTAGGCTGCGGTGCCGGTGTTGTTGTCGTAGCGGTTGAGGATAGCCGCGATCATAGAGGTCAGGGGATACGCACCCTCGTCCAGAGAAACAGCCTTGTCGGATTGCTGGTTGTTAAAATCCTTGAGGGAGATCACCTGAGCGGATTCCGGGTAATTGGTCAACAGGATACCCAGGTCGCCGACAGCGTTGTCCTGAGACTGCTCGGCTTCCAGGGTGGTGGTCAGCCGACGGGCAAGGGGGGTAAACACGTTGCCGGTGCCGGCAGAGTTGGCGGTATAGTCGGTGGCGGGAACGTCACAGACCGGGAAGAAGGAGCTGTACTGCTGTACGCGGTTATAGTCGGTTTCGGTAATCAGCTGGTCGGTGACTTTGATTTTATAGTCCGTTTCCAGCATGCCGTACAGGTTGGGGCAGCTGGCGTCATAGTCAGTGAACACGATCAGGTGACGGCCGTATTTCTGGCCGTTGGTCACCCACTGGCGTACACGCTTGATCTCTGCATCGGAATAATCCTTGGCAGGGGCGGGGATCAGCATCACTTCGGCTTTCTCGTTGAATTCGGCAGAACCGGTGATGTTGAACTCCTCAAAGGTGTAGCCGTTGAGCTCGTACAGGCTCTTGAGACCGGCGATGGTCTCGCTGTCCTCTTCGTGACCCACCAGTATCTGGACGATGCGGTCGTTATCGCTTTGCAGAGAGTTGATGTTGGAGGCCAGCACCTTCTCTACCTTGGAGGTGAAGGTGTAGGTACCGTAATAGTAATACTCGCTGTCGTCCAACTCATACAGGTCGGCGGCGGAGCAAACCTTGTGCCGCTGGCCGGACAGGAACAGAACGTCACCGGAAACCACATCGTATTGCTCGTACTTGGCAAAGGCGGTGGGATTCTGGTTGGGGTCGATAAAGGAGAAGGTCACCTTACCGTTGGTGTGGGTGCGATACTGCTGGAGTGCCGTGTGGAACTCTTTCATAGCGGTATCGTACTCCGGGATGCCGTAGCTGGCGCCGGTGCTGGACTGGCTGAACATTTCCTCTTCGGCAAACACAACGATTTCTACGTCGTTCTTAATGGATTCTGCAATCTGGATGCTCTCTTCGGACAGGGTGAATACCTTGTCAGCGGACAGGTCCCAGGTCAGCGGAAAGCGGTCTGCCAGGCCGGAAACCAGAATGTTGAGCAGCAGCACGGCCACGATCACCACAACGGTGAGCACGGTGGAGGCGGTACCGTAGCGCAGACGGCGCAGGTTACGAATCTTTTTGTTGTTCATAGCGGTATGCCTCCTTTCTTAGTTCCATCTCTTGCTGTCCAGCACCCGCACGGTCAGGAACAGGAACAGGGCCTGGGCGGTGAGGAAGAAGAAGACGTTATCGTAGTAGATCAGACCGGTGGTGAAATCGCCAAAGCGACCGGTCACCGACAGGAACGAGGTGACGCTGGACAGCCACGTGATGTTGGTGAAAAGGGCACCCAGCAGGTCGATGCACATCAGCAGCAGGGAAACGGCCAGAGTGCCGATGGCGGCCACGATCTGGCTCTCGGTCAGGCTGGAGATGAAGATGCCGATGGCGATGATCAGACCGCCCAACAGCAGCAGACCTACGTAGTTACCAGCCACACTCATCCAGTTGGGGGATACCTGCAATGCAATGATGAGGGCGAATACCAAGGTGATGGACAGACCGATGGCAAACAGCATCAGGGTGGCAAAGAATTTGCCCAGCACGATGCCGGTCAGCCCGGTAGGGGCGGTGAACAGAGCCTGGTCGGTCTTTTGCCGTTTCTCCTCGCTGAACAGGCGCATGGTCAGGAAAGGCAGTGACAGCAATACCACAGAAAACAGGCTGCTGTACAGGTTGGACAGGTCGGCGACGCCGCCCATCATATTGTAGGTGAAGAAGAAGAATCCGGAAATACCGAACAGAGCGGCCAGCACCACGTAACCGATGGGGTTGGTGAAGAATGCCCGCAATTCGCGTCTGAAAATAGCACCCATTACCGCTCACCTCCATTCTCTTTGACGGTCAGGTTGATGAAGATATCCTCCAGGGTCAACGCCATCGACTTAGAGGACAGCAGCGGCCATTCCCGCTGGGCAAGGCGGACGAACAGGTCGCGGCGAATGTCGGTGCCCTCGGTCACCAGGATAGCGTAGTCGCTGATACCGGCGGCCTTGTTGGCCATCACGGTAACTTCCTCAACACCGGCAATGCCGCTGATGAGTTCGGCTACTTCCTTTTCGGGGCCTTCGATGGTGACCATCAGACGGCGATCCTGGGACAGCTTGACAGCCAACTCCTCGGTGCGGTCGTCGGCGACGATCTTGCCCTTGTTGATGATGACGATGCGGTCGCACACCGCCTCCACTTCCGGCAGAATGTGGGAGGAGAGGATAACGGTATGGTGTTTCCCCAGCGTCTTGATCAGCGAGCGGATCTCGATGATCTGGTTGGGGTCCAGACCCACGGTGGGCTCGTCCAGAATCAGTACCGGGGGGTTACCGATGAGAGCTTGGGCCATACCCACGCGCTGCTTATAACCCTTGGACAGGTTTTTGATCAGGCGGTTGTACACGTCCTCGATCTTCATCACCTTGCAGATTTCGGCGATGTGGCGCTGACGGGGCAGAGCGCACTTTTTGAGGTCGCACATAAAGTTGAGATACTCCCGCACCGTCATATCCGGGTACAGGGGCGGAATTTCCGGCAGATAGCCGATGCTGGCCTTGGCGGCATTGGGGTTTTCCAGAATGTCGTGGCCGTTGATGGTGACGGTGCCGTTGGTGGCGGACAGATAGCCGGTGAGGATGTTCATGGTGGTGGATTTACCGGCGCCGTTAGGACCCAAGAAACCCAGAATCTCACCCTTGCCAACCTCAAAGCTGATGTTGTCCACCGCTCGGTGGGAACCGTATTGCTTGGTCAGGTTTTGGACTTTAATCATAGCAAAAGTACCTCCAAAATGGTTTGCGCTGTTCATTATACCTAAAAATGGAAAGGTATATGTGAACAAAATGCAAAATTACGAGTCATTATAACATAGGAAAATATAAAAAACAACCTATTTTTGATAATAAAGTCAACGGAAAAGAAAATGAAAAAACGGAAAAATTATACTTGACATTGGCGGATGGGTGTGGTATGATAAACCACGCTGTCAGACAGCACATCTGCGGGTGTAGTTCAGTGGTAGAACCCCAGCCTTCCAAGCTGGTTGTGTGGGTTCGATTCCCATCCCCCGCTCCAAATACCGTCCTAATGGGACAGACAGGCGCCTGTAGCTCAGCTGGATAGAGCACCTGCCTTCTAAGCAGGGGGCCAGGGGTTCGAGTCCCTTCAGGCGCGCCAATATGGTGGGTGTAGCGTAGTTGGCCTAACGCGTCAGTTTGTGGCACTGAAGATCGTGGGTTCGAATCCCATCTCCCACCCCACAAGAAAAGAAATATCCCTTGTCCATTGGACAAGGGATATTTCTTTTCAACGAAATCCACCCTGTCGGGTGGATGAAATCGTCTTTGACGATGAAATCCCCTGCGGGGGTGAAATCCGCCTTGACGGCGGTTGGTGGATTTCATTTCATCTGCGTAAGCAGATTTCATCCGAGCATTGCTCGGATTTCGTCGTGCTTTGCACGATTTCACTGAATTCTTCTTTTTGATGTGTTATGATTTTTAAGAGGTGATATTTGTGTCCAATAACAAATTGGCTGATTTTTCCACAGAATTTGCAGTTCGTATTTTGAAGTTGACTGACACCATAAAGGGTCACTATTCATTAGCAAATCAATTGGAAAGAAGTGGAACCAGCATCGGTGCAAATATTCGTGAAGCGAAGTATGCACACAGTCGTGCCGATTTCATCGTTAAACTGCAAATTGTGCTTAAGGAATGCTATGAAACGGAGTAATGGATCGAGATTGCGCAGAAATCCGATATTATTCAAGGAGAAACTTCAAATGGTTTACTGCACGATTGCGGAGCGATTCGCCGAATGTTGATCGCTTCTATCAACACAGCAAAGGGGAAAGAGTGATGTTCAGCGGAATCCAATTTCTATCTGTTGTTGATCTGGGGGTCAGTCAGTTATACTTGAGCGAGGAAAAGATTAGCCGTGTTCAAAACTGGTTCGACCCTAATGATTTGTCGAGTTTTGATCCTTTAACCGTTTATGATTTTGGCGACCGGCGATTAACCTTAACGGATGGTCACAGCAGAGCGTTTTGGGCCTATAAGATGGGCGTTAAAAGTGTGCCTTGTATTTGTGATTCGGATGCTATGGTTACTTCTGAGTTGGGTCAGCTTCTCTACAAAAATGACCTTGTGTGGTGTGAACGATTTCATATTTGTTCGGTTATTGATTTGGAAAAGCGAATTGTACCGGCCTCGCTCTATAACGAGCTTTGGATAAGCCGTTGCGATAAGGCGTATAATTTGCTGACGAAAACAACCGAAGCAGAACGTCAAGTGTTGTGCGCGTTACGTCCGGATTTGTACTTGTTTGGTGCAAATGAGGATATGTCGATGCTCTATTTTGAAAACAAAACCGGAGAATCTTTTACCGTACCAATATAATAAGCGAAAAGCAATCGGTACTGCAATAGCGGTGCCGATTGTCTTTTTTATCGTGGGGAGGGAGATGGGTGAATTTATGTTCTTATTTGCAACTCTCCCGCATACACTATCCCGAAAGGGGAGAGGTATATGATCGCACGGATATCGGACATGCAGGATAAAGAGGTTATCAACGTCTGCGACGGCAACCGCCTGGGGTATGTGGACGACCTGGAGGTGGATACCTGTACCGCGCAAATAACTGCCCTGGTAATCAGCGGGCGCAACCGTCTGTTTGGCCTGCTGGGGCGGGAGGCGGACGTGGTCATTCAGTGGAAAGATATTGAGGTGGTGGGGGATGAAACCATCTTGGTGAACTTCACTTGTCCCACCGGCACTTGTAAACCGCCTTGCAAAGGGACAAACATATTAAGTGGTCTGTTCAAATGACAGTAGGTGGAAATCTTTTCCTTGCAAAACACGGTTGTGTGTGTTACAATGGTAGAGCCAAGCTAACTGAATGCGTGTGAAAGTGGGCGTTTTCTCTTTTTAAAGGGGCATAACGTCTGTTTCGGTATATTCCTGTCGAGGTTTTGCGTTTGATAAAAATGCAGATTCCACCTCGATAGAATATGTGTGCGTATGCGCCCATTTCACATTCGGTTAGTTTGGCGACTATCGGAGTTTGCGTTTTTTGTGCGGTTACTTCGGTAGCCGCACTTTTTATTATTTTGCACAGATAAAAAGGAGGAGAAACTGTTATGAAAAGAAAACTCTTGTCCGTCCTGTTAGCGATACTGTTGTTGCTGACGATGATTCCGCTCGGGGTTGTTAGTGTTAGTGCGGCATTTTCCCCTCGATTAACTGCACCGAGCAAAAGCGGCTATTATGGTATCCAAACATCAATGAATCCTTTCCGCGTAAATACTAGTGCCGGAGGAGGTAATTGTACTTGGTATGCATGGGGAAGAGCCTATGAAATACTTGGCTCTCGTCCGAATTTGAGCACGGGAAATGCATGTAATTGGTATCCAACCAACAAGAGTAATGGAAATTACCCTTATGGTTCGACACCGAAATTGGGTGCAATAATTTGTTGGTCGGGCGGTTCTACAGGTGCAGGACATGTTGCGGTTGTTGAACAAATACACTCCGATGGCACAATCACCATTTCTGAATCTTCTTGGAGTGCAACAACATGGTGGTTTAGAACGAAAACGATAGATAAGAATGGCTATTACGGGGGGAGTCTTAGTTTTCAAGGATACATCTATATAATTGGAGACGTTCCCCCTGTTTCTCATACTGTCAACACATCTTATGGTAAAAATTTTACCGCCTATCCTAAGGCTAAAATAACTGCTTCCAATATTTTTGATGCAAATCATAACCAAATTGGTTCTTCTGCATGGATTGGCACCTCAGACAAATGTATCATTCACGAGGTTTACACGGATGGTTGTTGTTTAGTAACCTATCCTCTCGATTCCGGTGGTACGAAGACGGTTTACAGCAAGATTTCGTTATTTAACGTCAATCATACCTGTAATAAAGGGCAGTACGTGTACTATGAAGCGGCTCACCCTCATTATTCCTGTTACAAATGCTCCATATGTGGATCCGTTTGGCGTAACACAGCAGAGCCGAATACAATTAATGATTGCTCTAGTTGCAAAAAATGGAACTATTATTTGGATGTTTGGGCATCTGTCAAAGGTGGAGCATATTTCCCTCATGAGCAAGCAACAAAAACTAGCGACGGTATAGTTGGGAATCCATATTATGTGTGGTATAAACTGTATGATAAGGACACAGGTGCTATATACAGTGGAAACAAACAATTCACTGCAAAAGTCAGCGTTTACAAGCCGGATGGTACTGAGCAGTACTCTTGTGAATACCAAAGTTCTGCATGCGATTGGATTCGTTTTACTCCAACTCAGATAGGCGCTTATAAAATGAATATCACCTTGACTGGTGATGTAGAGGGTAATTATAGTCAGTATTTGAATGTCACTAGCGATGGTAAAGTAACATTTGACAAATCTTCAATCACTTTGACACGGCCTACCAAAACGAGCAATACTTTAAAAATTACTTTAAGTGGAAATTGGCCAGAAAAAGCACAGTTTTACTTCGAATATGATGAGGACATTATCTCTCTTGAAAGAGATGGTACAACTTTATCAATTACTGCTAAAAAGGCTGGCGAAACAAAACTGCGTATGGTGGTTATAGATGCAACAAATAATGATAAAGTTCTGACGTATGCAACGTGCTTTGTGACAGTTAACAACAAAGGATACACCGTTTCTTATAATGCTAATGGTGGTAGTGGTGCACCAAGCAGTCAAACCAAATACTATGAAACTGCTTTAACAATAAGTAGCACTAGGCCTAAACGAACCGGATATACATTCCTAGGGTGGTCCACTAGTAGTACTGCCACAAGTGCATCCTACCAGCCTAGTAGCACTTACACGAAGGACGGGAACGTCACGCTTTATGCAGTTTGGGGAAAAGGATGTGAGGATGGCCATAGTTACACAAGTAAGGTGACTAAATCCGCTACTTGCGGTGCTGATGGTGTTCGCACTTACACTTGTTCTTACTGTGACTATACGAAGACCGAAACCATCCCTGCCACTGGTAAGCACACCTATTCCAATTCTTGTGATACTTCTTGCAACACCTGTAGTGAAAAAAGAAGCATTAAGCACACCTACAGCAACGAGTGCGATACGACCTGTAATGTCTGCGGGTGGACTCGTACTGTGAATGATCACAAGTACACATACGAGGTAACTACACCTGCTACTTGTGGTGTTTCTGGTGTGCGTACATACACTTGCGTGTACTGTAACCACGCATACACCGAAACCATTCCTGCTACCGGCAACCACACATTCGATTACGATTGTGGTGGCGTTTGCAATGTCTGCGGCAAATCGTGGTTTGTCTACCACGTATACACCGATGCTACTTGTGCAGCACCTAGAACCTGTAAGTATTGTGGAATCACCAGTGGTTCTGCGCGAGGACATAACTACACCAATGCTTGCGACACATCTTGCAATACCTGTGGCGCAAATCGTGAGGTAGCGGAGCATCAGTGGAAAGAGGGGGCTTGTTCCGTCTGCGGAGTGGATTCTCCCACTAAAGTTGCTATCACCACCCAGCCTAAGACCACCTACACCCAGATGGGCAAGAAAACCTCGGTCAGCGTGACCGCTTCCGGCGACGGGCTCAAGTATCAGTGGTACTTTAAAAATGCAGGAGCGACGAAGTATAGCAGATCCTCGAACACCACAAATGTTTATGACACCAAGATGTCTTCTGCCAGCAAAAACCGGATGGTGTATTGTGTGGTGACCGACCAGTACGGTAACACGATAAAGAGCGATACAAAGACCCTGCGCGAGGCGGTGAGCATCACCACCCAGCCCAAGACCACCTACACCAAGAAAGGCGCCACTACTAAGGTGACGGTAAAAGCCTCCGGTGACGGCCTGAAGTATCAGTGGTACTTCAAAAAGGCCGGTGCGACGAAGTACAGCAAGTCCTCGAACACCACCAGCGTTTATGACACCAAAATGTCTTCTGCCAGCAAAAACCGGATGGTGTACTGCGTGGTGACCGACAAGTACGGCAACAAGGTGAAGAGCGACACGAAGACTCTGCGCGAGGCGGTGAGCATCACCACCCAGCCCAAGACCGTGACCGTCAAGAAGAATGCCACCGCCAAGGTGACGGTGAAAGCCTCCGGCGACGGCTTGAAGTACACTTGGTATATCAAGAATGCCGGCTCTACCAAGTACATCAAGTCCTCTATTACTAAGTCCACCTATTCGGTGAAGATGACCGCCAAGACCAAAAACCGTTTGGTCTATTGCGTGGTAACTGACAAATACGGTAAGACCATCAAAACCGTGACCGTTAAGCTGAAAATGAAATAAATCCTAACGTAACCGCCCTTGCAAAACAAGGGCGGTTTCCTCTTGGCAGTATAATAAGAGCAATTGCCTCCCTTGTGCAAAGGGAGGGGGACCGCCGAATGGCGGTGGAGGGATTGTTATCGGGCGGATATGGAATCCGCCCCTACGAAGCGGTAGGAGCAAGCCCGCGCCCCTGCGGTCACGTAAGAGGTTGGATAGAGTATGTAGGGACAGGTGTCCCCACCTGTCCGCGGACGGCTGAGGACGGCCGTCCCTATAAATGTGCACCGGGGTTGGTGCGGTAAAGCCCACGCATTTTCTCTGTATAGTAAAAAATAATGAAAATAATGTGAAAAAACACTTGCATTTCGCAATTACCTGTGTTATAATACTCCGGCATTATGCACGTAGGGTACTACATTTACGGTCGGTGCCGCATCCGGATGTACCGGACGGTGGCTGTTTATGCCTACGGTAGAAAAACCAAGGAGGAAAAGAATTATGTCCGTTATTTCCATGAAGCAGCTGCTGGAGGCTGGCGTCCACTTCGGTCACCAGACCCGCCGCTGGAACCCCAAGATGGCTCCCTACATCTTCACCGAGCGCAATGGTATCTATATCATTGACCTGCAGAAGACCGTCCGCAAGCTGGAGGAGGCTTACATGTTCATCCGTGAGTTGTCCGCTTCCGGCAAAGATGTTCTGTTTGTTGGTACCAAGAAGCAGGCTCAGGAGTCCATCAAAGAAGAGGCCATCCGTGCCGGCGCTCACTACGTGAACGCTCGTTGGCTGGGTGGTATGATGACCAACTTCCGCACCATCCGCGGCCGTATCGCTCGTCTGAGCCAGCTGAAGGCTATGGAGGCCGACGGCACCTTCGATCTGCTGCCCAAGAAGGAAGTTGTTAAGCTGAACCACGAGATCGAGAAGCTGGAGAAGTTCCTGGGCGGTATCAAAGAGATGAAGGGCGTTCCTGGCGCTCTGTTCATCGTTGATCCCCGCAAGGAGACGATCGCTGTTGCTGAGGCCAAGAAGCTGGGCATCCCGGTTGTGGCTATCGTTGACACCAACTGCGATCCCGACGATGTGGACTACGTCATCCCCGGTAACGACGACGCTATCCGCGCTGTTAAGCTGATTGCCGGTTGTATGGCCGATGCCATCATCGAGGGCCGTCAGGGCGAGCAGAACACTGCTGAGGCTGTTGAGGCTCCCGCTGAGGCTGAATAATCAGTCCGCTTCTTCATAAATATTTAGGAGGTTATTATCATGGCTTTTACCAGTAAAGACGTTATGGCGCTGCGTGAGAAGACCGGCGTTGGTATGATGGATTGCAAAAAGGCTCTGCAGGAGTCTGACGGCGATGTAGAGAAGGCTATTGACTATCTGCGTGAGAAGGGTCTGGCCAAGCAGGCTAAGAAGGCTTCCCGCGTGGCTGCCGAGGGTATGGCTTACGCCACCGTCAACTACGACAAGAAGGTTGGCGTTGTGGTGGAGGTCAACTCCGAGACCGACTTTGCCGCTAAGAGCGACAAGTTCGTTGAGTTCGTTAAGGAGATCGCTGATGTTATCATCAACGAGAACCCCGCTGATGTGGACGCTCTGCTGGCTGCCAACGTGAACGGCCAGTCTGTTGCCGATCTGCTTCGTGACAAGGTTATGGTTATCGGTGAGAACCTGAGCATCCGCCGCTTTGTCCGTTACGAGGGCGACTGCGTGGCTTACGTCCACGGCGGTGGCCGTATCGGCGTTCTGGTTAAGTTCGATGCCGAGGGCGCTGCTTCCGGCAGCGACGCTCTGATCGAGTGCGGTAAGGACGTGGCGATGCAGATTGCCGCTCTGAACGCTCCCTACCTGAACGAGGCTTCCGTGCCCGCCGAGGTTGTTGAGCACGAGAAAGAGGTTCAGTTGGCTCTGATCAAGAACGATCCCAAGAATGCCAACAAGCCCGAGATGGTTCTGGAGAAGATGATCACCGGTAAGATGAGAAAGTACTTCGAGGAGAACTGTCTGGTTAACCAGGCCTTCGTTAAGGACGGCAACCTGACCGTTGGTCAGTACGTCGAGCAGCAGGCCGGTGTGGCCGGCGGCGCTATGACTCTGGCTTCCTTCGTTCGTTTCGAGAAGGGCGAGGGCATCGAGAAGCGCGAGGATGACTTCGCTAACGAAGTGGCCTCTATGGTGAAATAATCATTTAACCGATAAAAAGCGGTGTGTCCGATGGACACACCGCTTTTCTTTTTGCTCATCTCAATTCGTTGAAAATTTTTACAAAATTCTCTAGTTATGTCTTTACAGAAACCGGGATATAAAGTATAATAAAAGAGATGATGCGGTGGCAATATTTTCACCGCAAAGAAAGGACGGAGAGTCAGATGGAACCTAAATACAAACGCATTCTACTCAAACTCAGTGGAGAGGCTATGGCCGGTGAGGCTCACGTTGGCCTGGATTTTGATACGGTCCTGAATATTTGTAAATATGTAAAAGAAGCCTCCGAGTGTGGCTCTGAAATTGCTATCGTTGTGGGTGGCGGTAACTTCTGGCGCGGTCGCTCCAGCGGTAAGATGGATCGCACCCGTGCCGATCATATGGGTATGCTGGCCACCACCATCAACGCCCTTGGTCTGGCAGATGCTTTGGAGCAGCTGGGCTGCGAGGTCCGGGTACAGACCGCTATCGCTATGAACGAGATTGCCGAGCCCTACATCCGTAATCGCGCCGTGCGTCATTTGGAAAAGGGCCGCATTGTCATCTTCGGTTGCGGTACCGGTAATCCCTTCTTCTCCACCGATACGGCTGCCGCTCTGCGCGCCGCTGAGATCGAGGCGGATATCATCTTTAAGGCCAGTATGGTGGATGGTATCTACGATAGCGATCCCCATAAGAATCCCAATGCTGTAAAGTACGATCACTTGACATATATGGACGTGCTGACCAAGGACCTGAAGGTGATGGATTCCACCGCCGCAACCCTGTGCAAGGACAACGACATCTCCCTGCTGGTCTTCAATCTGGAAGACCCGGAGAATATCGTTCGTGCCGTTCGCGGTGAGAACATCGGTACCATTGTCGACTAATCATAGAAAAGGAGAATACCGCTATGAATGAGATTTTTGCCAAAGCTGAAGAGAAAATGAACAAGAGCCTGAATAATCTGGCCGGCGAGTTTGCGGCCATCCGTGCCGGTCGTGCCAACCCCGGTGTTCTGGACCGCGTTTCCGCCGACTATTACGGCTGTCCTACTCCCATTAACCAGATGGCGGCGATTTCCGTTCCGGAACCCCGTTGCTTGCTGATTACCCCGTGGGATAAATCCACTTTGAGCTTGATCGAGCGTGCCATCCTGATGTCGGACGTGGGCATCAACCCCCAGAACGACGGCACCGCCATTCGCTTGATTTTCCCGCCTATGACCGAGGAACGCCGTAAGGATTTGACCAAAGAGATCGGTCACCTGGCTGAGGAGTGCAAGGTGGCTATCCGTTCCATTCGTCGTGATGCTATGGATAAGCTGAAGGATATGAAGAAGAAATCCGAGATTACCGAGGACGATCTGAAATCCGCTGAAAAGAAGATGCAGGATCAGACCGACCGCTTCACCAAAGAGGCGGACAAGATGGCGGAAGACAAACAGAAAGAGATTATGGAAATCTAATTATGGTACGAAGAGGTCTTCGTCGCATTGCGGCGAAGGCTTTTCGTACTCTTTTGGGTATACAAACCACAACCAAGGGGGTATTGCCTGTGTTCGGACGAAAAAAGAAGAGCACCGCACCGCTGCGTAAAGTGCCGGAGAATTTGGGCATCATTATGGATGGCAACGGTCGTTGGGCCAAAAAGCGGGGACTTCCCCGTCAGGCGGGCCACGTGACCGGCGCCCAGGTGTTTCGTAAAATCACCAAATATTGCCAAACGTGCGGGGTGCGGTACCTGACGGTGTACGCCTTTTCCACCGAGAACTGGCGCCGGCCTCAGGAAGAGGTGGACGCCATTATGAACCTGTTGCGCCAGTACCTTAAAGAATCGCTGGCGGATTTCCAGCAGGAGAACATTGTGGTGCGCTTTATCGGTAACCGTGAGGAACTGGCGGAGGATATCCGCACCTTGATTGTGGAGGCGGAGGAGAGCACCGCCAACAAGACCGGTATGACCCTGAACATTGCCCTAAACTACGGTGGCCGACAGGAGATCGTTGCCGCAACCCAGGCTTTGGCTCGGCAGGTGCTGGCAGGGGAGATAACCCCCGATGACATTACCGAGGACCGGCTGGAACAGGCTCTGTATACCGATGACCAGCCCCCGGTGGATTTGATTTTGCGTCCCAGTGGGGAATACCGGCTGTCCAACTTTTTGATTTGGCAGTCGGCCTATGCGGAATACGTGTTTATGGATGTCCTGTGGCCGGATTTTACCGAGCAGGATCTGGAAAAAGCCTTTGAGGAATACGCCCGTCGGGATCGTCGATTCGGCGGTGTGTAAAGGAGTGGAAAGTATGGTTGTACGTATTGTGTCGGCGGTTATCGGTATCGCCGTTTTGGTAGGTGTGTTGCTTTGCCCCTACACCATCGTGTTGGCTTCGGTTGCCGCGGTTTTGTCCGCCATTGCCGTGTGGGAGCTGCTCCGGAATACCGGCAAGGTGAAGAACCTGGTACAGGTCATCGGCGGTATGCTGTTTTCGGCATCGGCTGTTATGCTGATGTATGATATCCGCAAAACCATTAACGATAAATACCTACTGGTGGATGACGACGTTCGAAAACTGCTGTTGATTCTGATGGTAATGCCCATTGCCTACGGTTTATTCACCGCGGCGGTGTATTTGTTTAACCACAAGAAGATGACCGGCAACGATGCTTGCTACGGCTATTTAATGACCCTGTATCCCACCATCGGTTTCGGCAGCATTGTTTTGTTGCGCGGTATATGGAATCACGGCCTGTGGCTGTTGATTCTGTTGCTGGTGATTGCATGGGTCAGCGATACCGGTGCCTATTTTGTCGGCACGTTTTTGGGTAAGCATAAGATGGCACCCACCATTAGCCCCAAGAAAAGCTGGGAAGGCTTTTTCGGCGGTTGGTTGCTTTCGGTGCTGTGCGCGGTTGGTTTGTTTATCCTCCGTTTCGAGGTGGAAAACACCTATGGCGACGGCTTGTTCTATACGCTGTATCTGTATTTGCCGATAGTCTTTATTCTGGCACCTTTGTCGGTGGTTGGTGATTTGCTGGCCTCGGCCATCAAGCGCAAATGCGGTATCAAGGATTTTGGCAACATTATGCCCGGTCACGGTGGTGTAATGGATCGCTTTGACAGCGTGTTGTTTATTGCACCGATTTTGTATTTGCTGGCTGAGAATGCCACCGAAATCATGCATACGATTGCCGATTGGTTGGCTTGATAGGAAAAGGATGGGATGATATGCGTTCTTTGGTGATATTGGGTTCCACCGGTTCCATCGGTACCCAGGCGTTAGAGGTAGCCGGTGAGGCCGGTTATCGGGTAGTCGGTTTGGCGGCGGCCCGTCAGGTGGATTTGCTGGAACAGCAGATTCGTCAGTTTAAGCCTGCGGTGGCGGCTATGTACGATAAAAATGCCGCCGCCGACCTGCGGGTCCGTGTGGCGGATTTGCCGGTACGGGTGCTGTCCGGTATGGAGGGGCTGTGCGAACTGGCCTCGTTACCCGAGGCGGATATGGTGCTCAATTCCGTGGTGGGTATGGTGGGCTTGCGTCCTACCCTTGCCGCCGTTAATGCCGGCAAGGACGTAGCCTTGGCCAACAAGGAGACCTTGGTGGCCGGCGGTGCCTTTGTGATGGATGCCGTCAAAAAGGCGGGGGTCCGTCTGCTTCCCGTGGACAGTGAGCACAGTGCCATTTTCCAGTGCCTGCAGGGCTGTCCTCCCCAGCGCCGTATCAAGCGGTTGATTCTTACCGCCTCCGGCGGTCCGTTCTTCGGTTGCAAGGCGGAGGAACTGAAATCCGTCACCCTGGTGGATGCGCTGAAGCACCCCAACTGGAGCATGGGGCAGAAGATCACCATCGATTCTGCCACTATGATGAATAAAGGCTTGGAACTGATCGAGGCGGCGTGGTTATTCTCTATGCCCCCGGATAAAATAGATATTGTGGTCCACCGGGAGAGCATCATTCATTCTCTGGTGGAATACGATGATAATGCGGTCTTGGCGCAGTTGGGCGCCCCGGATATGCGTGTGCCCATCCAGTACGCCCTGACCTATCCCGACCGTCTGCCTTGCCCGGTAAAACAGCTGAATTTGGAGGATTGGAGCAATCTGACCTTCTACGCTCCGGACAACGAGGCGTTCCCGGCGATGAACCTGGCCCGCAAGGCGCTGACCATGGGCGGTCTGTACCCGGCGGCGCTGAATGCCGCCAACGAGGTGGCGGTGGGTGCCTTTATTGCCGGTGAGATCGGGTTTACCGACATTACCCGCTTGGCGGCGGCGGCACTGGAACAGCCGTTGCCCACACCCACCTCCGTAGAGGACGTGTTTGCGGCGGACGAAACCATCCGCCGTATCACCCGCGAAGCAATCCATGCGACGAAATGAGGGCTGACCTATCGAGTTTATAAACAGCGTGATGCGGATTCTTTTGGCTCTGTTGGTGCTTGACCTGCTGGTGCTGATTCACGAGTTCGGTCACTTTATTGTGGCCAAATTGTGTGGCGTAAAAGTAAATGAATTTGCCATCGGTATGGGTCCTAAACTGTTGAAATGGGGGAAAGGGGAAACCCTTTACACCGTACGTCTGTTGCCTATTGGCGGTTTCTGTGCTATGGAGGGCGAGGATGCCGAGGCACCAACGCCTTCCGCCTTGGGCGGCAACGCCGACCGGGAGGAATCCGCAGTGGATACCCACCGTTCCTTTGCCCATAAAAAGGTATGGCAACGGATTTTGATCGTGGTTGCCGGTGCGGTGATGAATTTGGTGTTGGGCTATGCTCTGCTGGTGCTGCACAACGGTGTTTTGGAGCAACCTACCGCCAATCGCGAGCAGGTGTTGTTTGCCACCAACACGGTGGCGGCACTGGATGAGGATTCGCTGGCCTATCAAACCGGTCTGCGTCCCGAGGACACCATTGTTGAGGTGAACGGCCGCCGCATTCTGATGGATATGGATTTGACGGTGGAGATGCAGAACGATGCAGACGGTGTCTTTCAGATGGTGGTCCGCCGCGAAATGGACGGCAAACCCCAAAAAGTGACGCTGGACAAGGTGACCTTTGAACTGAAAACCGATGAAGAGACCGGTCGTCGCTATTTGGTCTACGATTTTTCGTTGTACGGGCAACCCCGTACGTTTCTCAGCACCATCACCTACTCCGCTAAACAGGAAGTGTCGGTGGCTACTTTGGTGTGGCGGTCGCTGGTGGACATTGTCCGCGGCAATTACGGCCTTAACGATCTGTCCGGCCCGGTGGGTACGGTGGACGTGATTGCCGATGCAGTGGGGGATGCCGTTGGCGGCTCCGATCCCCTTGCGGGCTGGCGGTCGCTGGTGATGCTGATGGTGATGATCACCGTCAATTTGGGCGTATTTAATCTGTTGCCGTTACCGGCCTTGGATGGCGGACGGCTGATTTTCCTGGTTTGGGAGGGCATTACCCGCAAACCGGTTCCGGCTAAGTTTGAGTCGCTGATTCATTTTGTCGGTATTGTGCTATTGTTGCTATTGATGTTGCTGATTACCTACAGCGATATTCGGAAGATGTTTGTATAAGAAAGGTTGGGTTGGTATGGAGAGACGAAACAGCAGACAGGTTATGGTAGGCTCTGTGGCTATCGGCGGCGGAGCTCCGGTTTCTGTGCAATCGATGCTTAACGTACCGGCCCACGATATTGCCGGCAACGTGGAACAGGCACTGCGGTTGCAGGCCTGCGGTTGCCAGATCATCCGCACCGCCGTCCCGGATAAAGAGGCGGTGGCGCTGGTGGCGGCGCTGAAAGAGGCGCTGACCATTCCGGTGGTGGCGGATATTCACTTTGACTATCAACTGGCTTTGGAGTCGGCGGCTGCCGGTGTGGATAAGATTCGCATCAACCCCGGCAACATCGGTGATGAAAGCCGGGTCAAGGCGGTGGCGGACGAGTGCCGCCGTCGGGGGATTCCCATCCGTATCGGCGTCAATTCCGGCTCTTTGGAAAAGGAGATTTTGGCGAAATACGGTCATCCCACGCCGGAGGCTATGCGGGACAGCGCCCTGTACCACGCTTCTCTGTTGGAAAAATTCGATTTTGAGGACATCGTGCTGTCCATCAAATCCTCCGACGTGCCGACTATGATTCGGGCGTACCAGCTCACCGCTCAGGCCTGCGATTATCCTCTGCATCTGGGTGTTACCGAGGCGGGCACCGAGCGGATGGGGCTTATCAAGTCTGCCGTGGGCATCGGCTCGCTGTTGACCGCCGGTATCGGCGATACCATCCGCGTATCCCTGACGGCGGATCCCGAGCGGGAAATTGCCGCCGGTATCGACCTGCTGACCGCCGCGGGTTTGCGCACCGACCGCCCCCGGCTGGTGTCCTGTCCCACCTGCGGTCGTACCGCCATTGATCTTATTGGCATCGCCGGTGAGGTAGAACAGCGGTTGCAGACGGTCAACAAACCCATTACCGTGGCGGTGATGGGCTGTATCGTCAACGGCCCCGGTGAAGCCCGTGAGGCGGACATCGGTCTGGCCGGCGGAAAGGGCAAGGTGGCTCTGTTCCGTAAGGGAGAGGTGCTCCGCACCGTGGATGAGTCGGTTGCCGTGGAAGAATTAATGAAAGAGATTGCGCAGTTGTAATACTGCAGTACATAGGAGTTACCATGAATCAACGTTCGTTTGGGGCCTTGTTCGGCCCGTATTTGGGCGGGGAACCGGCGCCGGAATTGGCGGAGGGTCTCGTCCAAAATATGAATATGCATCACACCACCCGTCGTATGGAAACCACGGTGGCTTTTTCGGCGCCCATAAGCGCCGACCTGCTGGTGGCAACCGAGAGGAAACTGGCAGAGGTATTGGGCCTTTCCAGCGTGGCGGTGTTCCCGGCATTCCCGCCCGAGAGCTTTTCGGCGGCGGTCTGCCCGGATTTGATTGTGCATTTGATGCGCGAGAACGTGGCGGTGAACGGCACGTTTGAGGATGCCGCCTTTGCGGTGGAGGGAGATGTTTTGCGAATCACTCTGTCCCACGGCGGCAAAAACATCCTGGAGGCCACCGGTGCCGACCGTCAGTTGCAGCAGTTGGTTGCCCGCCAGTATGGTCGCCATATAACGGTGGAAATTGTGGGTGAAACCGAAACCACCAAGGATGAGCGGTACCAGAAAATGATGGAAAAGGCGGAGCAAGAGGCGGCGGAACGCGCCAGGGAAGAGGCAAAGCTCCGTGCCGCCGAGGCCGCCAAACAGCCCAAGGCCGCCACTGAGGACGAGCCGGCCCGTCCCGGCACACCCGCCGATCCCACCAAGTTGCCGGCAAACGGTCTGCCCATTTATTTGGAGACCGCCCAGCCGCTGATGGGCACGCCCATCAAAGAGTTCCCCGCCGAAATCAAAGGCTTGGAGGCGGATGGCTCCAACGTGACGGTATGGGGTCAGGTATTTAAGGTGGATTCTCGCGAAAACAAGGATGGCACCAAAATGCGGTATTCCATTTCCATTTCGGATTTGACCAGTTCCTTGACCTTGAGCCTGTGGCTGGATAAAAAGCGGGATAAAGACAAAATCACAGCAGTTTCCGGCATCAAAGCCGGGGATAACCTGCTGGTTTCCGGTCGTTACGAATACGACGAGTTTGTCAAAGCGAATTTGATGCGTCCCCGTGCGATTTCGGTGGTTGCCCGTTATCAGCGTCAGGATCTGGCACCGGAAAAGCGGGTGGAACTGCACCTGCACACCAAAATGTCCCAGTTGGATGCGGTGACCGACGCCAAAACCTTGGTGAAACGGGCGGCTTCTTGGGGACATAAGGCCATCGCCATCACCGACCACGGTGTGGTGCAGGCATACCCTGAAGTGATGAACACCGTTGCCGACCTTAAGCGTGCCGGCAAGGATATCAAGGTCCTCTACGGTATGGAGGGCTACTACGTCAACGATATGGTGCCGGCGGTGAGGGGTACAGACGATTCCCTCTTGACCGGTGAGTATATTGTGTTCGACATCGAAACCACGGGCTTGAGCAACAAAACCGAGCGAATCACCGAGATTGGTGCCGTGCGTATGGTAAACGGTGAGGTGGGGGAAACCTTTAACACCTTTGCCAATCCCGGTAAACCCATCCCGGCTAAAATCACCCAGCTGACCGGTATCACCGACGCGATGGTGGCGGATGCGCCTTCCGAGGCGGAGGCCTTGCAAAAATTTTACGACTTCTGCGGCGATTGCCGTGTGCTGGTGGCCCACAATGCCGGCTTTGATACCGGCTTTATCCGTGCCGCCGCGTTGCGCAGCGGTATGCCGTATGAGTTCACGTCGGTGGATACGGTGCCGTTGTGCCGTTCCCTGTACGTGGGTTTGAAGAACTATAAACTGGATACCGTGGCGGAATACCTGAAGTTGCCGCCCTTTAACCACCACCGCGCCTGTGACGATGCGGCGGTGCTGGCGGGCATCTTCCAAAAGGTGCTGACGGACCTGCAACAGCAGGGGATTACCACCCTGCAACAGGTGAATACCGGTGCCACCGGCATCGACCCGAAAACCGCCAAGGCCCATCATATGATTCTGATCGCCAAAAACCAGGTGGGTCTGAAAAATCTGTACAAACTGGTGTCTGCTTCTAACCTGGAGTTCCTGCACCGCGGCATTCCGCGGATTCCCCGTTCCCGGCTGGAACAGCATCGGGAGGGTCTCATCATCGGTAGTGCCTGTGAAGCTGGAGAGCTTTACAGGGCGATCATGGACAATGCATCCTGGGGAGAACTGTGCGATATTGCCTCTTTCTACGATTTCTTGGAGATTCAGCCCTTGGGGAATAACGAGTTTATGCTCCGTCCCACCCGTAAGAAGATCAAGGGTACCAAGGACGAGTACGAAATCATTCCGCCCAAGTGCAACAGCCGTCAGGACTTGATCGACCACAACAAAACCATCATTCGCTTGGGCGAAAAACTGGGTATCCCGGTGTGCGCCACCTGTGACGTGCATTTTATGGAGCCGGAGGATGAGGTATACCGCCGTATTCTGATGGCGGGCAAAGGCTTTGACGACGCGGATAATCAGGCGCCGCTGTATTTCCGTACCACCGACGAAATGCTGGCAGAATTCAGTTACTTAGGGCCGGAGAAGGCTCATGAGGTGGTCATCACCAACCCCAACCGCATTGCGGATATGGTAGAGCGGTTCAAGCCCATTCCCGACGGCACTTATCCGCCCCACATTGACGGCGCCGACGAGGAACTGCAGCAGTTGTGCTGGGACCGTGCCCACGAGGTGTACGGCGACCCGGTGCCGGAGGTCATTAAGGCCCGATTGGAAAAGGAATTGGGCTCCATTATCAAGCACGGCTTTGCGGTTTTGTATATGATTGCCCAGAAATTGGTGAAAAACTCGGTGGATAACGGCTATCTGGTGGGTAGCCGTGGTTCGGTTGGTTCTTCGCTGGTGGCGCACTTGGCGGGTATTTCCGAGGTGAATCCCTTGGCACCGCACTATTTCTGCCGCAATCCCGAGTGCAAGCATTCGGAGTTCTTCCTCAATGGTGAGGTGGGCTCCGGCTTTGATCTGCCGCCCAAGAACTGTCCTCATTGCGGACAGCCTCTGGGCCGTGACGGTCAGGAGATTCCCTTTGAGACCTTCCTGGGTTTCGACGGCGATAAATCCCCCGATATTGACCTGAACTTCGCCAGTGAATACCAAAACCGGGCTCACCGTTACACCGAAACGCTGTTTGGTCTTGACCATGTGTTTAAGGCCGGCACGGTGGGCACTGTGGCTGAAAAGACCGCCTTTGGCTACGTGAAAAAGTACGCCGAAGAGCGCAATCTGTACATCAGCCCGGCGGAGATGGATCGCTTGGTTTTGGGGTGCACCGGCGTGAAACGTACCACCGGTCAGCATCCGGGCGGTATGGTGGTCGTACCGGACGAATACGAGGTAGAGGATTTCTGCCCGGTTCAGCACCCGGCGGATAAATCCGATTCCACCATCATCACCACCCACTTCGATTTCCATTCCATTCACGATACGATTTTGAAGCTGGATAACTTGGGTCACGTCATTCCCACCATTTGCAAGTACCTGGAGGAATACACCGGCATCTCCATCAAAGACGTGGATATGTCCGACCCGGCGGTTTACAGTCTGTTTACTTCGCCGGAGGCGTTGGGCTTGACGGTGGAGCAGTTGGGCTGTGAGACCGGCACCCTGTCCATACCGGAAATGGGCACCGGCTTTACCCGCCAAATGCTGCTGGATTGTAAGCCGAAAACCTTTGCGGACTTGATGCAGATTTCCGGTCTGTCTCACGGCACCGA
Source organism: Acutalibacteraceae bacterium (assembly GCA_045591225.1). GTDB lineage: Bacteria > Bacillota > Clostridia > Oscillospirales > Acutalibacteraceae > UBA5905. The sequence goes on from JAZNSL010000039.1 coordinate 56,509, forward strand.
CGTGTGGCTGGGCAACGCCCAAGATCTAATCAAGGCGGGTACCTGCACCATTTCTACCGTTATCGGTACCCGTGACAGCATTATGGTGGAGTTGATGCATAAGGGCCTAGAGCCCAAGATGGCCTTTAAAATTATGGAGATCGTCCGTAAAGGTAAGGCCACCAAACTGCTGACCGAGGAACACCTCAATGCCATGCGGGAACACAACGTGCCGGAATGGTACATCGATTCCTGTATGAAGATCAAGTATATGTTCCCCAAGGCCCACGCGGCGGCCTACGTCATCGCGGCGTTGCGGGTGGCGTGGTTCAAGGTGCATTATCCGGCGGAATACTATGCTGCATTCCTGACCGGCCGCGGCGGCGACTTTGATGCCGCTACGGTGCAGGGGGGTATCGACCAGGTGAAGCTGGTTATGGACAACGTCCGGGAGATGGGCAAGGAAGCCACCCAGAAAGAGCAGGATACCGCCGAACTTCTCCACGTGGTGTACGAGGCTATGCTCCGCGGCGTGGAGTTCCTGCCGGTGGATCTGTACAAGTCCCATTGGTACCAGTTTAAGATGGAAGATGGCAAGATTCGTCTGCCGTTCAGCGCCATTGCTGGCTTGGGTGAGGCGGCGGCCAAGAGTATGTACGAGCAGGCCAATCCCGACGATCCCTATTTCTCTTGCGAGGACCTGCAGCAGCGCACCGGCATCACCAAGGCGGTGGTGCAATCCCTGCGGGATCTGGGCGTGGTGGAGGGCATCCCCGAAACCAGCCAGATGTCGTTTTTCTAATTCAACAAAACAGCCGTCTGCTCTTTTGCAGACGGCTGTTTGTCTGTTTGTATAATATTAAATAAAATATGTTGACATTATTTGGTTTTAGTGATATACTGATAGTGGTTATATGTGAAATTGGGTTTTTGTCGTTGTTCTGTCCGCTTTTGATGAGGATAGGCGGCGATAATCATCAGTGAGGTGCGTGCCGTTATGGTGGATTTTCATAGCCATATATTACCGGGCGTTGACGATGGCAGTAAAACCCTTGAGGAAAGCATACAACTGTTGGATATGTTGCATCGGCAGGGCGTATCTCTGGTGGTGGCAACGCCGCACTTTTACGCTGACCAGCGCTCGGTAGAGCGGTTTCTCGCCAGACGGCAAGAGGCGTTTGACCAAGTAAGGGGGTCTCTTCGGGAACACCATCCCCGGGTGTGCTTGGGGGCAGAGGTGCTGTATTATCCCGGTATTTCCCGTTTAGAGGGCTTGGAAAAACTCTGTATCGACGGCACCCGCGTGTTGCTGTTGGAGATGCCGGTGGCCCGATGGTCGGATTCCACCCTGCGCGAGGTGTTGGAGATTGCGGTTTCCTTCAACCTCACGTTGGTTCTGGCGCACATTGAACGTTACGTGTTTTTACAGCGTCCCGGTGTGTTTGCGGAGTTACTGAACAACGGCGTGTTGATGCAGGTGAATGCTTCCTTTTTCACCGATTGGTTTACGCGGTGTCGGGCATTTAAATTGCTGGAGAGCAATGCGGTGCATCTTTTGGGCTCCGATTGCCACGGCGTCCGTAATCGACCTCCCCAAATGGGTGAGGCGGCCCACATCCTATGTAAAAAATACGGAGAGAGTTTTTTAGAGCAGATGACTGCCTTTGCTGAAGAACTGGTATCTGTATAATTTAATTGGTCAATTTAATTGGTCAATAAAATTTTTCAGAAAGAAGGATTTATTATGAAGAAAATTGCGGTATCTTTGATGGCGGTATTGCTGGTTTTGACGATGACGGTGTCCGTTTTCGCTGCCGGCAACTTTGTGTCCAGCCCCAGCGTACAGGACGGCCCCACTATGGTTAACTTTGTGTTTACCGGTGACTGTGACGGCAAACTGGTACTGACCCCTTACTCGGAGCGTCAGAGCCTGACGGGCGAGGCCTTGACCGTATTTGAGGGCGCTTACGAGCAGATTAAGGACAGCAAGGACCTGACCAAGCTGTTCCCCGGTGTCAAGATTCCCGAGGGTATGGCCGGTCTGGCTGTCGGCGACCTGTTCTATGTGGATTATTCCGGCTGTGACGACCATGACAGCCATAACCCCTTCACCGCGACCATCAAGCCTGAGATTTCCGACAACATTGCCGGTGTTTACGTTCAGGTCAATGGTGAGTGGATCGCTGTTGAGTACAAGATCAACGGCGGTGAGTTGGAGATCACCTCCGATTACTATGGCCCCTATGCCATCGTGGTTGGTACCGACAGCGTTCCCGGTACCGGCGATAGCTTCCCCTGGGGCTATCTGGTGACTATGGTGGTTTCCGCCGCCGGTCTGGTCGTGATTGCCATCGCTTCCAAGAAGCAGGTTGCTTAATTTCTTTCATTGAATAGAATCTTACGCCTTGTTCTCTTGGTTATGTTTTCTGGTCTGTTGCTCTTTTCCGGGTACAAAGTGATTTGTGTTTTGGGTGAATATCAACAGGCTGACTCGCTGTACGAAACCGTACAGCAAGAGTATGTGGAGGTTGTGCCAACGACTACCAAATCAACATCAACGGGAGAACAACAGGAAGAAGAGATAGAACCGCCGTCCCTGGCGCCCATCCGGGTGGATTTCCCCGGCCTTATCTCTCAGAATGAGGATGTGGTCGGTTGGCTGTATTGCCCCGACACGGTGGTCAATTATCCCGTAGTACAGGGTGAGGATAACGATACCTATCTTCACGCGGATTTATCCGGCGAGTACTTGCGGAGCGGTACGCTGTTTGTGAATTCTACCAACGACCCGCAACCGATGGTTGATAAGAACTACATCGTGTATGGGCACAGTATGAAGAACGGTTCTATGTTTGGGGTACTGCTGAAATACAAAAAACAATCCTTTTTTGACCAGCATCCCGTATGGTATTATCTGACCCCCAATGGCGATTATCGCATCGAGCTGATTGCCGGGGCGGTGGTCAGAACCCACCGAGATATTTATACAGCCACGTTAAACGGCGTTGTCATGACAAAGGAACTGGGCGTGTTGCAGGAGCTTTCCACCTTTCGGTCGGAGGTTCCGTATACAGAGGAGGATGCGTTTATTACGCTGTCCACCTGCTCTTATGAGTTTAGTGACGCCCGCTACGTGGTGGTTGGAAAACTGGTTCCCTTACAATAACGAAAAAGCCGCTGACCTGTTCGGTGAAGTGATAAAATAATGGTAGACACGAAAGTGCCTACCATTATTTTTTATGCTATCATAAGGAACGGGAGGTGGATGTATGCCCAGAAAATATACAATGCGTAGCAAGGAAGAGAAATTATCCATAGTAAAAAGAAAT
>JAZNSL010000040.1:0-8111 GCA_045591225.1 Acutalibacteraceae bacterium
TTAACGGGGACTTTGAACCCCGGTTTTGCGGCACATTTGTACTCGTCGTAATTACTACACGCAAAACCTGTGAAACGGCAAAGCCGTTTCGGGGGTTCAGTCCACGACCGAGTACGAAAAAGAGAGGGTAGGCGAATGCCTACCCTCTCTTTTTGGTGCGAGGGAGGGGACTTGAACCCCCACGCCATTTGACACACGCACCTCAAACGTGCCTGTCTGCCGATTCCAGCACCCTCGCATATAACAAGAGTCATTATAGCACCGTCACCCGTCAGTGTCAATCTTTTTTTGTGTATCTAAGGTGTTAAATTTTTCGCAAAAGACTTGACAAAAATACCACCATCCAGCATAATTAGATTATATATGTAGAAAGAACGAGGTACCTCTTATGGCTAAGGATACCAACACCATTTCCCTGCCGGTCATCCGGCGTCTCCCCCGATACTATCGGTTTTTATACGACTTAAAAGAAAAAGGTGTCACCCGCATCTCCTCCCGGGAATTGTCCCAGAAAATGCGGCTCACCGCCTCCCAGATCCGCCAAGACCTCAACTGCTTCGGCGGCTTCGGACAGCAGGGCTACGGCTACGTGGTGGACCAGCTGTATGACGAGATCGGCCGCATTTTGGGTATGGATAAATTGACCAAGGCCATCCTGCTGGGTGTGGGCAACCTGGGCACGGCGGTAGGCAACCACATTGAGTTTAAGACCCGCGGATTCAATCTCATCGGTCTTTTTGACGACAATCCCGAGCTGGTGGGTGGAACCCGGGCGGATATGACCATCCGTTCCACCGACGAGCTGGAGGATTTCTGCCGCCGGGAAAGGCCGGAGATGGCGGTGCTGTGCATTCCCAAAGAGGCTGCACCCCGTCTGGTGGAAACGCTGGTAAACTGCGGTGTCAAGGGATTCTGGAACTTCTCCCACTACGACATTCACCACGATTATCCGGGCGTTATCGTGGAGAACGTGCATATGGGCGACAGCCTGATGACCCTATCCTATCATATGATTCAAGAGTAAAATATACGGTGTGCTGCGGCACACCGTATATTTTTTTAGTTTTCCCGCACACTAGGGCTGAGGTGATACGATGAACGACCAAAACCGCCCCATCCCCTATCCCGAGGATGCAGAAATCCCCATCAACCCGGTGCCCGGCGAACCGGTGGATGCCTGGGACCAGGTGAACAAATACGGCACCTATGAGGTGCAGGACACCACCGACACCGACAACGTCTTCCCCACCATCGGGTATGAGGGCAGTTGGAAGGCTTGCCTGGACCTGCCGGACGTGCCGCCACGTAAACCGGAGTAAAGAACTCTCCGCATTTGTAAAAGAAAATTCCGAGCCGTGAGGCTCGGGATTTTTTGCTTATTTCGCCCGCTTCATAAAGTCCAGGGACAGGTTGCCCCACTGGCAGGCTCCGGGAAGCCAGCCCGCCATAGCGTTGCCGTGCTCGCCCTCCGGGAACAGGTGACACTCAGCGTAGCGCCCCTTGGCGGCCATCGCCTTGGTCAGGCGGATGGAATGCTCAAAGGGTACCAGGGTATCCGGGATGGTGTGCCACATAAAAATGGGCGAAGTCTTGTCGGTGATGTGCTTCTCCAGAGAGAGGGTATCCAGCAGTTCCTGAGAGGCCTCCTCGCCCAAAATGTGGCGGAAGGAATCCTGGTGGCCGGCCTCCGGGTCAGCGCAGGTGACGGGATAGCCCAAGATAGCACCGGTCAGGCGGGAATCGGTGGTAGGAGCAGAGGGCAAATATTGGGGGACGATATCCTCAAACACCGCCACACAGCCGCACAGGTGACCGCCGGCGGAGAAGCCCACGCCGAATACGCGGTCCGGGTCGATGTGCCACTCGGCGGCGTGGGCGCGGACGGATTTCACCGCCATCTGGGCGTCCAGCATCGGAGCGGGATGAGCATAGGGACGGACGCGGTAATAGACGATAAAGGCGTTGTAGCCGTTATCGTAATAGAACTGAGCCACGGGATCGCACTCCCACTCACCGTGGATGCAATAGCCGCCGCCGGGATACACGATCATCGCCGGGCGAATCTCCTCATCCTCGTGGAGGTAAGCGGTCATTTTGTTCTCAAAGGGGATGTTTTCGTCAAACAGCGGGATGTCGTTCTCCCAGATTTTCATATCCTGAACCATAAATCAGCACTCCTTTACATAGTTTCTAACTGTTCACTCAACGTTTTCAATCTTTCCGCGGTTTCGGTGTCGCCGGTATGGGCAAGACCGGATGCTTTACGGGTCAGATGCTGTGCCATCATTTGGCGGTAAGGTCTGCCCTCCTCGGCGGTGAAAAAGCCACCGTAAATCAGCAGGTCATCCTCACAGGGTGCGGCGCCGGTATATGCCGCCGCCATCACAGGATACAGATGACGACCATCGATAATCAGATGCTCCTCCAAAACAGCAAAACCATTGGATAAAAGCCACCGGCGCAGGTCCTCCGCCCGGGTCATAGGTTGTAAGATGAGCCGCATGCGGTGGGCTTTTACCCACGGGGCGGCCTCCAAAATGGCGGCAATGGTCTCACCGCCCATTCCGGCAATGGCAATGTCGTCGATCTCATCGGCAGACACGGTGGAAAGGCCGTCACCAAGCCGTAAAGCAATTTTACTTGTCAGGCCGTTTTCCATAACTGTGCGGCGGGCGGCCTCTAAAGGACCCGCCCCGATGTCCGAAGCGATGGCACTCAGGCAGATTCCCGCCTGAATCAGGTACACCGGCAGGTAGGCGTGGTCGGTGCCGATGTCCGCCAGACGGCTGCCCGGGCGTACCAAGGCGGCAACGGCGGATAAACGTTCATCTAAGGTTATCATAAGTTCCTCCAAAGAAAACAGGAGATTGTTTTGACAATCCCTCCGAGTCGCCTTGCGGCGACCCACCTCCCTTTACACAAGGGAGGCACGCCGACTGCGTCGGCTAAAGGATAAAACCCGGGGGAAGGCATACTTCCACCGGGTTTTGTGCATTAGTTACCGAAGTGCTTATTCAGCTTCTCCACCAGGTCGTCCACAGATACACCGTGAACGGCGCAGGCCTGCTCCAGGTTCTCGCTGCGGGCACCGGGGCAACCCAGGCAGTGCATACCCATCTCCAGGAAGTAGGGGGCGGTGGTGGCGTCGGCATCCAGAATGTTGCCGATGATGCTCTCTTTGGTAATGATCATAGTGAAAACTCCTTTCGTTTGGTTACAAGAGTATTATACCATTTCAGCGGTAAAAAGCAAGTGGGATTAGTTGGCGTTCTTTTCCACAGCCAGAGTGACGGTCTCGCCGTTGATGTTCCACTCCTTGACGTAACCGGCGGTAGAACCGGTGGTCAAGGCGGTGGCCATTACGTCGGCGCCGATGTCGGCCCAGTTACGGGTTACCAACTGCTCCACGTTCTCGTTGCCGGCAACGTAGACGGAGATGGTATCCATCACCTCAAAACCGGCCTCTTTACGCATGGTCTGCAGCTTGCTGACCACCTCGCGGACAAAGCCCTCTTCGATCAGCTCGGGGGTCAGACGGGTGTCGATGGCCACGGTGATGCCACGGTCGGACACGGTGTAGTAGCCCTCAGTCTGGGTGGTATCGATCAGCAGGTCCTCGGTGGCCAACACTACGTCGCCGGAAGCCAGATGCAGGGTGATGGCACCCTTCTGGTCCAGCTCCGCCTTGGCGGCGTTGCCGTCCAGCTCGGTGAGGGCGGTGCGAATCTCGTTCAGCTGTTTGCCGTACTTGGGACCCACGGTCTTCAGCTGAGGCTTGAAGGTATAGCTCATAAAGGCGGCGGCATCGGCAATGAATTCCACCGACTTAATGTTCAGCTCATCGGCGATGATGGCGGTGCAGAACTCGTCCAGAGCGCCGTCCATCTGCACGTACATCTTACCCAAGGGCTGACGGTTCTTACAGGCGGCGCCGTTACGGGCTGCACGACCCTGGACCACGATCTGCAGGACGCTGTCCATAGCACTCTCCAGAGCGGTGTCGATAAAGGCCTCGTTCACCGCCGGGAAGTCACACAGATGCACGCTCTTGGGCGCGGTGGCATCGTGCTCGCACACCAGGTTGCGGTAGATATCCTCCGCCATAAAGGGAATCATGGGAGCAGCCGCCTTGGCCACCGTCACCAGGGCGGTATGCAGGGTCATATAGGCGTTCACCTTATCCTGGGGCATATCCTTGCCCCAGAAGCGCTCACGGCTGCGGCGGACGTACCAGTTACTCATCTCGTCCACGAAATCCTGGAGGGCACGGGCGGCCTCGGGGATGCGATAGTTCGCCAGATTCTCGTCTACGGTGCGGACGGTGGTGTTCAGCTTGGACAGCAGCCACTTATCCATCAGGGAGAGTTTGTCGTATTCCAGGCTGTACTTGGTGGCATCGAAGTTATCAATGTTGGCATACAGCACAAAGAAAGCATAGGTATTCCACAGGGTGCCCAGGAACTTGCGCTGGCACTCCTGCACCGCCTTACCGGAGAAGCGGTTGGGCAGCCAGGGAGCGGAGTTGGAATAGAAGTACCAACGGATGGCGTCGGCGCCGTAGGTTTCCAGCGCCTCAAAGGGGTCAACGGCGTTGCCCTTGGACTTACTCATCTTCTGACCATCGGCATCCTGCACGTGGCCCAGCACCAGCACGTTCTTGTAAGGTGCCTTGTTAAACAGCAGGGTGGAAATGGCCAGCAGAGAATAGAACCAGCCACGGGTCTGGTCCACACCCTCGGAGATGAAATCGGCGGGGAACTGCTTTTGGAACACGTCCTGGTTCTCAAAGGGATAGTGGTGCTGGGCGAAAGGCATCGCGCCGGAATCAAACCAGCAGTCGATAACCTCCGGCACGCGCTTCATCTCACCGCCGCACTCGGGACAGCGCAGAATGACGCCGTCGATAAAGGGACGGTGCAGTTCCACGTTCTCGGGGCAGTCGACAGCCATCGCCTTCAGTTCCTCACGGCTACCGATGGCGTGCTGATGACCACAGGAACACTCCCAAATATTCAAAGGAGTACCCCAATAGCGGTTACGGCTGATACCCCAATCCTGAACATTCTCCAGCCAGTCGCCGAAACGACCCTTACCGATGGACTCGGGAATCCAGTTCACGGTATTGTTGTTACGGATCAGATCCTCGCGCACGGCGGTCATCTTGATAAACCAAGACTCACGAGCGTAGTAGATGAGGGGGGTATCGCAACGCCAGCAGAAGGGATAATCGTGCTCAAACTTAGGCGCATCGAACAGCTGACCACGGGCATCCAAGTCCACCAGCACCTTGGGGTCCGCATCCTTAACAAACAAACCGGCAAAGGGAGTATCGGCGGTCATATGACCGGCACCATCCACAAACTGGACGAAGGGCAGGTCGTATTTGCGGCCCACCTGGGCATCGTCCTCACCAAAGGCAGGGGCAATATGCACGATGCCGGTACCGTCGGTCATAGTGACGTAGCCGTCACAGGTAATGTAGAAGCCCTCTTTGTGCTGTTTGTCCGCCACCGCCTTGGCGCAGTCGTACAGCGGCTCATAGCCCTTACGCTCCAGGTCGCGACCCACGTAGGTCTCCAGCACCTCGTAGGCGGGAGTGTCCTCGGCAGCCAGTTTGCCCAGCACCCGATCCAACAGAGCCTCGGCCATATAATAGGTGTAGCCATCGGCGGCCTTTACCTTACAATAGGTTTCATCCGGGTTGACGCACAGCGCCACGTTGGAGGGCAGGGTCCAGGGGGTGGTAGTCCAGGCCAGGAAATAGGCATCCTCGCCGGTCACCTTAAAGCGCACCACGGCGGAACGCTCTTTGACACACTTATAGCCCTGTGCCACCTCGTGGCTGGACAGCGGCGTGCCGCAACGGGGACAATAGGGCACGATCTTGAAGCCCTTATACAGCAGCTGCTTGTCCCAGATCTGTTTCAGCGCCCACCACTCGGACTCGATGTAGTCGTCGTGGTAGGTGACGTAGGGATCGTCCATATCTACCCAGAAGCCAACGGTGCCGGAGAAGCCCTCCCACATCTCTTTGTACTTCCAGACGCTCTCTTTACATTTGCCGATGAAAGGCTCCAGACCGTATTTCTCGATCTGCTCCTTGCCATCCAGACCCAGCTGTTTTTCCACCTCCAGCTCCACCGGCAGACCGTGGGTATCCCAGCCGGCCTTACGGGGAACCATATGCCCCTTCATGGTGCGGTAACGGGGAATCATATCCTTAATGACACGGGTCAGCACGTGACCGATATGGGGCTTGCCGTTGGCGGTGGGAGGCCCGTCGTAGAAGGTGTAGGTCTCCCCCTGCTTAGACTGCTCCAGGCTCTGCTCGAAAATCCGGTTGTCGGTCCAGAACTGCAGAACCTCCTGCTCGCGCTGGACAAAGTTCATGTTGGTCGATACTTTCTTGTACATATCCAAACCTCCAAAATAAAAAATCCCCCGTCCTGCACATCAGGACGAGAGGTCATCTCGTTATACCACCTATGCTGCACGTACCATCATACGCCTTCCCCATAACGGAGGAAACCCGTCCGTGCCTAGTGGTGACCCATTCAGCCGGCAACTCCCGAGTGATATTCACACAAAGGTCCTCCGCCGGGCTCACACCCTCCCCGGCTCGCTGTGGGACGCATCCCTTGTGCTACTGTCTCGTTCTTCGTCTTTAATAAGGTAATATTCACAACATACCTATCATACCCTACCCTACCCGAAATGTCAAGGGGAAAATGCACAGGAAAAACCGCCCACAGCCGAGGCCACGGACGGTTTCCTGTTAGAGGGGTGTTTTGAGGAGGATGCACTCAGGTTCTAACCGAGCATCGGCGGTTGCGGCTCCGCTTATCTCTCCTGAGCACACCCTTATCATAACGGACAAATGTGAAAAATCTATGTCGAAACCGTGAATTCTCGGTAAGAAAATTGTGAACACAAAAAAACTTGCAAAAAAATCAAACAAATGTTTGACTTTGCCGAACATATGTGCTATACTGTGGTCGGAAGTAGTGAAAACTGCAAAAATAGGAGGTTTTTCTATGAAACCCTTAAACGAAAAACAACAAAAAGTATTGGCCTTTGTTAAAGAGCGGCTGGGAGACGGCATCCCCCCCTCGGTACGGGAGATCTGCGAGGCCACCGGCATCAAGTCCACCTCCACCGTCCACGCCTATCTCAAAAAGCTGGAGGACGAAGGGTACATCGACCGCCGCAGCGGTCTCAACCGCGCCATCCGTCTGCCCGGTGAGAGCGTCACCCGGGTGCCGCTGTTGGGTCGGGTTACCGCCGGTATGCCGATTTTGGCGGTGGAAGAGGTTGAGGATTACGTCCCCTTCTCCGGCGGCAGTCAGTATCCCACCGGTGAGTTGTTCGCCTTGCGGGTTACCGGTACCAGTATGATCAATGCCGGCATCCTGGATCGGGACGTGGTGATCGTGCGCCGCACCAACACCGCCCAAAACGGCGACGTGGTGGTGGCACTGGTGGGTGACGAGGCCACCGTCAAGCGCATCTACGTGGAGAAGGATCACATCCGTCTGCAGCCGGAGAACCCGGAATACGAGCCCATCATCGTGAAAGAAGCGGTGGTGCTGGGCAAGGTGATCTCGCTGGTGCGGTATTTCTAATGAGCAGGCCAACGTATTTGGTCAGCGCCTGCCTATGCGGGCAAGCCTGCCGGTATGACGGAGATGCCTTTGACTACCCCGCCCTGCGCAAACTAGTAGAAGATGGGGTTGCTCTCCCCTATTGCCCGGAGCACGAGGGCGGTCTGCCCATCCCCCGCAAGCCCTGCGAAATCCTGGGCGAGCGGGTGCTGACAGCGGATGGCGAGGATTGCACTGCTCAATACCTCCGCGGAGCAGAGGGTGCACTGGCGCTGTGCCGTCAGCACGGCATTGCCGCCGCTATACTCAAGGAAGGCAGTCCCAGTTGCGGCGTCAGCCGTATCCGAGACGGCAGCCACACCGGTCGCAAGATCCCGGGCATGGGGATCACCGCCCGGCTATTGCGCGAAAACGGTGTTGCCCTGTATACGGAAGAACACCTGCCGCTTGAACTGAACCAATAAAAAAGTTTGCACCGACCGGGCCGGGCTTTTTTGCTTTTCTCCAAAG
>JAZNSL010000041.1:0-13026 GCA_045591225.1 Acutalibacteraceae bacterium
CTTCCTAAGACCGCTTGGCCTCCGACTTCCCAATATGAAGCGTTATACCGACTATATGGACATTCAGTCCACCGTAGGGGTTGGCACCACCATCACCATGAAGGTGAATCTGGTGTAACCCCACCAACGAGGTTAGGGCAAACCTTAGCCGACGAAGTCGGCGCGCCTCCCTTGTGTAAAGGGAGGTGGCTGAGGCGACGCAAAGTTTGTGCTTGTCTATATTTCGTTGTCGCCTCTATGAGAATGTTGCTTCGCTCCATTCTCCGTAGTTCTGCGGAGCCGAAGACGGAGGGATTGTTGGAGTAACGTTTCACGTTACTCCGTCGACATTTTTCGATTTAGCGAAAAAGTCGCACAAACTAAAGTGTGCGTCGGCTACAATCCCCCACCGCCCTTTGGGCGGAGCCCCCTTTACACAAGGGGGCCACGCCGCTAGCGCGGCTAAATGTTTCCCCACCCTCAACAACAATCACAAGGAAGGTTCGCTATGAATACATACGAGCATTCTGTTCTGCTTTCCCCGGACAAGTGCATCGGCTGTACCACCTGCGTGCGCCATTGCCCCACCGAGGCCATCCGCATCCGTGACGGACGGGCGGTCATCAACCAGGGGCGGTGCATCGACTGTGGCGAGTGCATCCGCACCTGCCCCCAGAAAGCGAAAAAAGCGGTCTGCAACAAGCTCGCGGATATGGAGCGGTTTAAGTGGAAGATCGCGTTGCCCGCACCGGCGCTCTACGGCCAGTTTGAAAACCTGGAGGACGTGGAGTACGTGCTGAGCGGGCTTCTGCACATCGGCTTTGACGACGTGTACGAGGTTTCCCAGGCGGCGGAACTGCTGTCCGCCTACACCCGCTCCTATCTCAGCACCCCCGGCGTGCGCAAGCCGGTGATCTCCACCGCCTGCCCGGCGGTTGCCCGGCTCATCTCCCTGCGGTTCCCCTCGTTGGAGGAGAACGTGCTGCGGCTGTTACCCCCCATTGAGGTAGCCGCTAAGCTGGCCCGGGAGAAAGCGCAGAAGGAACACCCCGACCTGAAACAAGAGGAGATCGGCGTTTGCTTCATCTCCCCCTGCCCTGCCAAGGCCAGTTACGTGAAAAACGGGTTTGGCGATTATCGCAGCCAGGTGGACGTGGTGATCCCCATCAGCGACGTGTATTTTCAGCTGATCAACGCCATGGACCGGGACGACGCCTTGGGCGATCTGTCCGCCTCTGGTCGTATCGGCGTGGGTTGGGCCACCAGCGGTGGCGAGGCATCGGCGCTGTTCAACGACAGTTATCTGGCGGCGGACGGCATCGAGAACGTCATTCGGGTGCTGGACCAGATCGAAAACGGCAACATCGCCCAGCTGGAATTTGTGGAGCTGAACGCCTGCCCCGGCGGCTGTGTGGGTGGCGTACTGACGGTACAAAACCCCTTTATCGCCCGTGCGCGGTTGCACATTCTGCGCCGGTATATGCCGGTGAGCCGCAACAGCCTGCCCAATGAAGAGACCTACATTCCGGAGGAGTACTTCTTTGAGGAGTTGCCGGAATACCAGCCCATTTCCCAGCTATCCGGCAGCATCGCCCAGTCGATGCGGATGATGGCAGAGATACAGGAACTGCGCAACCAACTGCCCGGTGTGGACTGCGGCGCCTGCGGCGCACCCACCTGCCGTGCTTTTGCGGAGGACGTGGTCCGGGGCGAGGCCTCGGCAGACGGCTGTCTGCTGGCCCGATGCCAGCCCAGTAACCTCGACAAGGAGGGCAACCAATGACCGTGAAACAACTGGTGGACACCTTGGGGTTCACCGCCCACGCACTGCCGGACGGCGACCGGGAGATCACCGGCGTCTACATCGGCGACCTGCTCAGTTGGGTAATGGGTCGTGCCGGTGCCGACCAGGCGTGGATCACCATTATGTCCAATCGCAACATCGTGGCGGTAGCCACGTTGGCGGACACCGCCTGCATTCTGCTGGCGGAGGGGGTTGTCCCCGACGAGGGTGTGGCGCAGCTGGCCGAGGAAAAAGGCATCAACCTGCTGACCAGCCCCGATGGCGCGTACGAAACCGCCCTGGCGCTGAGCCGGTTGTTATGAGTCGGTACTATTACGACCTGCACATCCACTCCTGTCTTTCCCCCTGTGGGGATAACGACAACACCCCCAACAACATTGTGGGTATGGGTGTGCTGGCAGGGTTACAGATCATGGCCCTCACCGACCACAACACCTGCCGCAACTGTCCCGCCTTTTTTAAGGCGGCCAAAAAGCAGGGCATCATCCCCATACCGGGTATGGAACTGACCACCGCCGAGGATATCCATATGGTGTGCCTGTTCCCCACGCTGGAATCCGCTCTGGATTTCGACCGGGAGATACAGACCCGCCGCATACGGATACCTAACCGCACCGACATTTTCGGTGACCAGTGGGTGATGGACGAAAACGACGAGGTGATCGACATCGAGCCGGACCTGCTGTCCAACGCCACCACCATATCGGTGGATGAGGCGCCGGGACTGGCGGAGCAATACGGCGGCGTGTGTTACCCCGCCCACATCGACCGTCAGGCCAACGGCATCATCGCCACCTTGGGCTTTTTGCCACCGGACAGCCACTTCCCCACCGTGGAGCTCCACGATGGCGGAAAAGAGGCGGCGTACCGGGAACGGCATATTCCCGAGGGCACCCGCGTGGTGATTGGCTCGGACGCCCACGTGCTGTGGGACATCCGGGACAAGGACGCCTGGCTGGACATCCCGGACGAGGCTTATTCGTCCGCAACGGTGCGTGAGAATCTCATTGAGATGTTAAGGAAGGGTTTATGAAAGAACTGTCTTTAAACCTTTTGGATATTGCCGAAAACTCGGTCAAGGCCGGGGCTACCCTGACCCAGCTGTTGCTCACCGAGGAGAACGGCGTCCTCACCTTTCAGGTGGTGGACGACGGCTGCGGCATGACTGAGGAAACGGTGAAAAGCGTCACCGACCCCTTTTACACCACCCGCACCACCCGACCGGTGGGGCTGGGGCTACCGCTGCTGCGTATGGCGGCGGAGCAGACCGAGGGGACGCTGACGGTGCAGTCCCGGCACAAGGACGTGTGTCCCGCCGACCACGGCACCACCGTTACCGCCACCTTCCACACCGACCACATCGATTGCCCGCCTTTGGGCGACCTGGTGGGTACGGTGGTCACCCTGATACAGGGACACCCGGACACCGACTTTCTGTTCGTTCACCGCTTACCGGATGGGCGGACGGCGGAGTTGGACACCCGACAGCTGCGGGAAATCCTCGGCGATGTTTCCTTGGCAGAGTTTGAGGTGTTACAATGGATATCGGGTTATCTTGCCGACCAGTACACCGGCGAGTAACCTATAAAATACAAGATATCACCAAGCAAAGATACTATTAGGAAAGGAAGATATACTATGAAATCGTTAGCAGAACTCCAGGCCATCAAGGAGAAGATGCAGGGCAAGGTTGCTCTGCGGGAAGGCTCCTCTGACAAGCGCGTTGTGGTGGGTATGGCTACCTGCGGTATTGCCGCCGGCGCCCGTCCCGTCCTGAACGCCTTTGTGGAGCAGGTGAATGAGGCCGGCCTGACCACCTCGGTCACCGTCACCCAGACCGGCTGCATCGGCATCTGTCAGTTTGAGCCTGTCGTGGAGGTCTTCGAGGCCGGCAAGGAGAAGGTCACCTATGTTAAAATGACCGCCGACAAGGTCGCCCGCATCGTTGAGGAGCATCTCAAGGGCGGCAAGCCGGTGGCCGAGTATACCATCGGTTATACCGAGC
Source organism: Acutalibacteraceae bacterium (assembly GCA_045591225.1). GTDB lineage: Bacteria > Bacillota > Clostridia > Oscillospirales > Acutalibacteraceae > UBA5905. The sequence goes on from JAZNSL010000041.1 coordinate 3,789, forward strand.
TGTAAAAAACGAGGAGGTAAACAACTATGATTCGAGCACACGTTCTGATCTGTGGCGGTACCGGCTGTACCTCCTCGGGCAGTAACAAGATCATCAACGCTTTCAACGAGAGCATCAAGACCAACGGTCTTGAGGATGAGATCAAGGTCGTGCAGACCGGTTGCTTTGGTCTGTGCGCGCTGGGCCCCGTGGTCATCGTCCATCCTGACGGCACCTTCTACAGCCGTGTGGAGGAGGGCGACGTGGACGAGATCGTCCGCGAGCACCTGCTGAAGGGCCGCGTGGTGGACCGCCTGGTCTACAAGGATACCGGCAACTACGACGATCATCATTCCCATGTTGCGCTGTCCGACACCGTGTTCTACAAGACCCAGAACCGCGTGGTTCTGCGTAACTGCGGTGTCATCAACCCCGAGTCCATCGACGAGTACATTGCTATGGACGGTTACGCCGCCCTGGGCAAGGTGCTGACCGAGATGACCCCCGACCAGGTGATCCAGGAGATTCTGGATTCCGGTCTGCGCGGTCGTGGCGGCGGCGGCTTCCCCACCGGCCGTAAGTGGGCGCTGACCGCCCCCAACAAAGCTCCCCAGAAGTACGTTGTTTGTAACGCTGACGAGGGTGACCCCGGTGCATTTATGGACCGTTCCGTTCTGGAAGGCGATCCCCACTGTCTGGTAGAAGCTATGACCATCGCCGGTTACGCCATCGGCGCTACTCAGGGTTACGTGTACGTCCGTGCCGAGTACCCCATCGCCGTGGCCCGTCTGCAGATCGCCATCGACCAGGCCCGTGAGTACGGCCTGCTGGGCAAGAACATCTTCGGCTCCGGCTTTGACTTTGACCTGCACATCCGTCTGGGCGCCGGCGCCTTCGTGTGCGGCGAGGAGACCGCTCTGATGACCTCTATCGAGGGTAACCGCGGTGAGCCCCGTCCCCGTCCCCCCTATCCCGCTGTTAAGGGTCTGTTCGGTATGCCCACCGTTGAGAACAACGTAGAGACCTTCGCCAACGTGCCCCAGATCATCCTGCGCGGCGCCGAGTGGTTCGCCTCTATGGGTACCGAGCGCTCCAAGGGTACCAAGGTCTTCGCCCTGGGCGGTAAGATTAAGAATACCGGTCTGGTGGAGATCCCCATGGGTACCACCCTGCGCGAAATCATCGACGAGATCGGTGGCGGTATCCCGGGCGGCAAGAAGTTTAAGGCTGCTCAGACCGGCGGTCCTTCCGGCGGTTGTATCCCCGCCAGCCTGATCGACACCGAGGTGGACTACGACAACCTGACCGCCATCGGCTGTATGATGGGTTCCGGTGGTCTGATCGTCATGGACGAGGACACCTGTATGGTGGATATGGCTAAGTTCTTCCTGGAGTTCACCGTGGACGAGTCCTGCGGTAAGTGTACTCCCTGCCGTGTTGGTACTCAGCGTCTGTTGGAGATGCTGAACAAGATCACCAGCGGTAAGGGCACTCTGGAGGATATCGACGAGCTGGAGAAGCTGTGCTACTACATTAAGGAGAACTCCCTGTGTGGTTTGGGTCAGACCGCTCCCAACCCGGTGCTGTCTACCCTGAAGTTCTTCCGCGACGAGTATGTGGCTCACGTGGTGGACAAGAAGTGTCCCGCCGGCGTATGTAAGGATCTGCTGACCTACGTCATCGACGCTGAGAAGTGTATCGGTTGCGGTATGTGCGCTAAGGCTTGCCCCGCTTCCGCCATCACCCGTACCGACTACATTGCCCCCGGCCACAAGCTGGCCTCCTTCGCCATCGACGCCGACAAGTGCGTTAAGTGTGGCGCTTGCGTGGGCACCTGTAAGTTCAAGGCTATCAGCAAACAGTAAGAAAGGAGTGTGGATACAATGGATATGGTTAATGTAAAGATTAACGGCATCGCTGTCAGCGTGCCGAAGGGCGCTACCGTTCTGGAGGCCGCCCGCTATGCCGGTGTGGAGATCCCCACTCTGTGCTATCTGAAAGAGATCAACGAGATCGGCGCTTGCCGTATTTGTATGGTCGAGGTTTCCGAGGGTGGCCGTCCCGCCCGTCTGGTGACCGCTTGTGTGTACCCCGTGTCCGAGGGTATGGAGGTCGTTACCGCCAGCCCCCGCATCGAGGCCAGCCGCAAGACCACCCTGCAGATGATTCTGTCCACCCACGACCGCAGCTGTCTGACCTGCGTGCGTTCCACCAACTGCGAACTGCAGAAGCTGTGCCGTGACTACGGCATCGAGGACGCCGGCCGTTTCGATGGCAAAAAGCGTGAGTTCGACCTGGATACCTCTGCTCCTCACCTGGTCCGCGACAACAACAAGTGCATTCTGTGCCGTCGTTGTGTCGCCGCCTGTAAGCAGCAGCTGGTTTCCGTTATCGGCGCCAACGACCGCGGTATCGACACCCACATCGCCTGCGCTTTCGAGCTGGGTCTGGACGACGTTCCCTGCGTGTCCTGCGGTCAGTGCATCAACGTCTGTCCCACCGGCGCTCTGACCGAGCGCGACGACACCGCTAAGGTCTGGGCCGCTCTGGCTGACCCCGACAAGTACGTTGTGGTACAGACTGCCCCTGCCGTCCGCGCCGCCCTGGGCGAGGAGTTCGGCCTGCCCATCGGCACCAACGTGGAGGGCAAGATGGTTGCCGCTCTGCGCCGTCTGGGCTTTGACAAGGTGTTCGACACCGACGCCGCCGCCGACGTGACCATCGTGGAGGAGGCCAACGAGCTGGTGCAGCGCATCCAGAATGGCGGCGCTCTGCCCATGATCACCTCCTGCTCTCCCGGTTGGGTTAAGTTCGCGGAGCTGTACTATCCCGAGCAGCTGGCTCACCTGTCCTCCTGCAAATCTCCCCAGCAGATGTTCGGCGGCTTGCTGAAGACCTATTATGCTGAGAAGATGGGCATCGACCCCACTAAGATCTTCTCCGTTTCCGTGATGCCCTGCACCGCCAAGAAGTTCGAGGTGGGCCGCGAGGAGATCAACGAGAACGGCAATATGGACGTGGATATCTCCATCACCACCCGTGAGCTGGCCCGTATGATCGACCGCGCCGGCATCAAGTTCAACTTCCTGGCTGACGAGGAGTTTGACGATCCCATGGGTCAGGATACCGGCGCTGCCGTTATCTTCGGCGCCACCGGCGGCGTTATGGAGGCTGCCCTGCGTACCGCCAACGATTGGCTGACCGGCACCTCCAACGAGGCCGTGGAGTTCCACGAGGTTCGCGGCACCAAGGGCCTGAAAGAGGCTACCTACACCATCAATGGCACCGAGATCAAGGTGGCTGTTGCCTCCGGCATCGCCAACGCCAACTACGTGATGGATCAGATCAAGGCCGGCACCGCTCCCTGGACTTTCGTGGAGATTATGTGCTGTCCCGGCGGCTGTGTCAACGGCGGCGGTCAGCCCATCCAGCCCCCTTCCGTGCTGGACGTGTTCGACATCAAGGCTATGCGCGCCAAGGCCCTGTACGATCAGGATGCCGGTATGGCGCTGCGCAAGAGCCACGAAAGCCCCTTCGTCAAGGCTCTGTACGAGGAGTACCTGGGCGAGTACGGCTCTCACAAGGCTCACGAAATCCTGCACACCGAGTACGTGGCCCGCAACCAGTTCAAGAAGTAATATCTTCCCTTTTCCTTTCCTATACGAACGCCCCGGATTTTCCGGGGCGTTCTTTTTTTTGTGTTCATAAGAAAAAGGCCACCCCAACCGGGGTGGCCTTTCGGGTAAAACTCATTCACTTTTCCAACGAGGGATTAGCAGGGTAATCGTATCACCGTAATACCCTTGCACTGACTGACCTTCTTCATTGGTTGTAGCACGGATGGATAGGACTTTCGGTTTGCCTTTTGAAAGGCCAATGGCACCACCCACTGTAACGTTCTCTTCCTCAAGTTTAAAGGAAAAACCCCAGTTGATAAAAAACTCTTGTTTTCCCTCGTTCAATCTAGCCGACATGGTAGGAAGAAGTGAAGCATCCTCTGCGTCAAAGGGCAGTTGATGGTTTTTTATAAAGGATTTAAGGCAGGAGCGTACGTCATCCTCGGTGGTTGCTTTACCCCATTCGTTTGTGATGCCGTAATCGACGCTGTAGATAGCACCGGATTCCGGCACCACCAGGCAGGTAACCGAAACACCCATTTTGGTTGTGCCGGTATAGTGCCACAGCAAACGATTGTTATATTCGGGGTAACGCATCGCACTTTCAAAAGCCAATTCCACATCTTCGTTCTCCACCTTAAACAGCAGACACTGTCTATCCTTGTCGGGGGCGCTGCTGTCATCTTTAAACGGAGCAAACGGACTGTAGTATGTGGTAGTGGTAGCAGAATCGGTGACAGATGCATCGGCAGAACCGGTGGTTGTAGCAAGGGTGGTATAGGGAGGATACGTTGGGCCCGTGTAGGTCGGGTAGGTATAGGTGATAGATGGCGCGGATGTGGTTGTTGTGCTAGGTGCGGTAGTCGTGGTCGTGGTAGTTGTAGTAGCAGGTGCGGTAGTTGTGGTCGTGGCGATTTCGCTCTCCTGCGGGGTGGGGTTGGGCGTTTCTGTTCCGCAAGCGGTTAGCGCCACACACAAGAATAGTGCCAGCAAAACAGAACCAAAGGGACGAGTTTTCATCGCTCACACCTCCTATACTAAGCGGAAACGGCTTTTCTTCTGATTCCACAATAGCACAAAGGAAATTGGCTGTCAAGACATATAATATATATATACCTTATATAATATAACGCACTGCCCTACCTTCATTACTCATTCCTCATTTCTAATTGCTCATTAGCAGAACTATATCTTGTGCCCGATTTCCCTCTGCAACCCCCATATACAGACCGCCCAAAAAATCTTGCAAAAACTTGTAAAAAACACTTGACCTGTCTTGCATTATGTGGTATAGTTGGTGATACCTCGGAAGGGGTTTATTTTTTGTGCGCTTTTTTGTGCACGGCCCCTATCTGCCGCAAGGCGTGAGGGAGGTAAACAATATCCGGCTTTACAGCTATAGGAGGTACCGACATGAGAGTCAAAATTACCCTGGCTTGCACCGAGTGTAAGCAACGCAACTACAACACCATGAAGAACAAGAAGAACGACCCCGACAGACTTGAAATGAACAAGTACTGCCGCTTCTGCCGCAAGCACACCGTGCACCGCGAGACGAAGTAAGGGACGGGAAAGAGAGGAAAAAACTATGTTAACTTGGGGCTTTTTACTCCTGGTTGGCGGCGCGCTTGCCTGCCTGATTCTCTTCTTGACCCAGATTCCCGGCATCTTCGAGAATATGCAGAATCTGGGCGCCGGCTACTTCGCCGCGTTCTTCGCCAACTTCAGCACCGAAAAGCTGGCCTTCCTGGTCGCGGCTTTCCTGACTGTGCTGGGTCTGGTTCTGTACATTGTGGGTCTGTCCCGCAACAAGGACGAGAAGAAGAGCATCATCCCCGCTAACGTGAAGAAGTATCTGCGCGATAGCAAGGGTGAGTACAAGAAGATCGTTTGGCCCGGCTTCCCCACCGTTCTGCGTAACACCGGTGTGGTTCTGGCTATGTGTGCCGTGGTCGCTGTTCTCATCATCGCAGTTGATAGCCTGTGCTCCTGGTTGATCCAGTTGCTGCTGTCCATCAACCTGTAAGAGAAGGAGGCCGGCATCATGGGCGAGGCAAAATGGTATGTTGTTGCCACTATGTCCGGTTATGAGAACAAGGTGGCCACCAATCTGGAAAAAATCGTTGAAAACCGTCATCTGCAGGATTGGATCCACGAGGTCCGCATCCCCACCGAGACCGTTATTGAGGTTAAGGATAACCAGCGCAAAGAGGTGGAGCGTAAGCTGTTCCCCAGTTACGTGCTGGTGAAGATGGTGATGACCGACGAGAGCTGGTTTGTGGTGCGCAACGTGCGCGGCTGCACCGGCTTTGTAGGACCCAACGGCAAACCGGTCCCCCTGACCGAAAAAGAGATTGCCGCCCTGGGTGTGGAGAAGAAGGAGATCGTCGTGAATTACGCGGTGGGCGACACCGTCAACATCATCGACGGCCCCCTGGAGAACTTCTCCGGCGTGGTCGAGGAGATCGACCAGGAAAAGAATATGGTTCGCGTGACCATCTCTATGTTTGGTCGAGAGACCTCGGTAGAGCTGGAGCTGGACCAGGCCGAGCTGATGGACTAATCAGTTCGTTGTACGTAAGAAAGTTTGGGGCATAGCCCCTTACCCGTGCGCCGGACACCTTTCCGGCATGTGGGAGGGACACCGCTACTTTACCGGGTGCGGCAGATCCCGATTACCACGAATTTTGGAGGTGCGATAGAAAATGGCTCAGAAAATTTCCGGTTACATTAAGTTGCAGATTCCCGCCGGCAAAGCAACCCCGGCCCCCCCTGTTGGTCCCGCTTTGGGTCAGCATGGCGTAAACATTATGTCCTTTACGAAGGAGTTCAACGAGCGTACCAAGAACGACGTCGGCCTGATTATCCCCGTCGTCATCACCGTGTATGCCGACCGTTCCTTCACCTTTATCACCAAGACCCCTCCCGCATCCGTGCTGCTGAAGAAGGCTGCCGGTATCGAGACCGCGTCTGGTGTACCCAACAAGACCAAGGTGGCTTCCGTCACCATGGAGCAGGTCCGTAAGATCGCCGAGACCAAGATGCCCGACCTGAACGCGGCCAACATCGAGAGTGCTATGAGCATGATCGCCGGTACCGCCCGCAGCATGGGTATCACCGTCACCGAATAATTTGCGGACAAAGTGGGAGGAAAATCCTGACATTCCGCTTAACCACTACGCTGCATTTTGCAGCATCCAAATGGAGGAATTAACCAATGAAACATGGTAAGAAGTATGTCGAGAGCGCCAAGCTGGTAGACAGCACCGCTCTGTATGACGTTGCCGAGGCTCTGGATCTGAGCATCAAGACCGGCAAAGCTAAGTTTGATGAGACCGTCGAGGTTCACGTCCGTCTGGGCGTGGATGGCCGTCACGCCGACCAGCAGGTCCGTGGCGCCGTGGTGCTGCCCAACGGCACCGGTAAGACTGTCCGTGCCCTGGTTTTCGCCAAGGGCGATAAGGTCCAGGCTGCTCTGGATGCCGGTGCGGATTACGCCGGCGCCGAGGAGCTGGTCGCCAAGATTCAGGGTGGCTGGATGGACTTTGACGTGGTTATCGCCAGCCCTGATATGATGGGCGTGGTTGGCCGTCTGGGTAAGGTGCTGGGTCCCCGTGGCCTGATGCCCAACCCCAAGGCCGGTACCGTTACCCCCGACGTGGCCAAGGCTGTGACCGAGGCTAAGGCCGGTAAGATCGAGTACCGTCTGGACAAGACCAACATCATTCACTGCCCCATCGGCAAGGTGTCCTTCGGCACCGAGAAGCTGCAGGAGAACTTTGACGCTCTGCTGGGCGCCATCGTCCGTGCTAAGCCCGCCGCCGCTAAGGGTCAGTACATCAAGTCCTGCACCGTGGCCTCCACCATGGGCCCCGGCGTCAAGATCAACCCCGCTAAGCTGGGTGGCTAATTCGAGAAAAAATATCTGACGATATTTTATCTCGGTCAAGTAACATCCGTTGGACGTTACTTGCGCAAAGTGCTTTTAACAACGCCGGTTGTTTCGGCAACCGGGTGTTGTTGAGAGATATAAAAAACTTGGGGGAAACCCCGGTTGCTGTTCTTCCACAGACAGCAGGTGCGCTTCGGCGCATAAACGGTTACCGTGCCTGCCGAGGAGAGATACACACGAACCCAACGGGTTCATCACTGTGATTTTTACCTCTCCTGTGGAAAGCCACTAGGAGAGGTTTTTCTTTTGGGATGAATAGCAATCATCCTATCATTCGGAGGTGAAACAAAACAATGGCAAGCGAAAAGGTTCTGCAAGAAAAACAGGCATACGTTGCCGCCTTGAGCGAGAAGCTGAACGCCGCAACCACCGGTGTTATCGTGAGCTACAGTGGTATCACTGTGGAGGACGACACCAAGCTGCGCCGCGAGCTGCGTGAGGCCGGTGTCGAGTACACCGTCGTCAAGAACACCATGCTGCGCCGTGCCGCCGAGGCCGCCAATCTGAACGGTCTGGACGACGTGCTGAAGGGTTCTACCGCTCTGGCTATCTGTGATGACTACACCGCCGCCGCCAAGATCCTGTGCAAGTACGCTGACGACAGCAAGACTTTCGAGGTCAAGGCCGGTTTCATGGACGGTGAGGTTATCGACGCCGCTAAGGTGAACGAGCTGGCTAAGCTGCCTTCCAAGGAGGGTCTGCTGTCCATGCTGCTCAGCGTGCTGAATGGTCCCATCCGCGGTCTGGCCGTGGCTCTGAACGCCATCGCTGAGAAGGGCGAAGAGGCTGCCCCCGCCGAGGAGGCTCCCGCCGCTGAGTAATTCGGTGGCATCCATCGCCTGTGATTAGACAGGCACACACAATATTTTAAAAATTACGTATTGGAGGAAATGAATCATGTCTGAGAAGATTACTGCTATGATCGAAGAGATCAAGGCTCTGACCGTTCTGGAGCTGTCCGATCTGGTTAAGGCCATCGAGGAGGAGTTCGGCGTTTCTGCTGCCGCTCCCGTTGCTGTTGCCGCTGTTGCCGGCCCCGCCGCTGCTGCTGAGGAGAAGACCGAGTTTGACGTCGTTCTGACCGATGCCGGCGCTGGCAAGATCGCTGTTATCAAGGTTGTCCGTGAGCTGACCGGCCTGGGCCTGAAAGAGGCCAAGGAGCTGGTTGACGGCTGTCCCAAGCCCGTCAAGACCGGCGTGTCCAAGGACGATGCTGAGGCTGCCAAGGCTAAGCTGGAAGAGGCTGGCGCTAAGGTTGAGCTGAAGTAATTTTTCACCCACACCGAATGAGACCGGGGGTTGCATTACGCAACCCCCGGTTTTTTTGCGTCCGCAGTGAGGCGGAATAAAAGCAAAGGCCCCCTCCGGGAGGGGGCTGGCGCGGCGATAGCCGTGACTGGGGGAGAATGCGCAATGAAAAACGGTGTGCCGTCTACAACGGCTCGTCAGGCTACCTCCGTCTTCGGCTCCGCAGAATTACGGAGAATCGAGCAACGCGATATGCTCATAGAGGCGATAACAAAAGGTAGATAAGTACAAATTTTGCGTCGCCTCAGCCACCTCCCTCCCGGAGGGAGGCATAACCTGCACCGACCCGGATAAAATTCGTAGGGGCGGGGTTTCATCCCCGCCGCACCACCAACCGCGAAAAAGAGGAAGGCTGACGCCTTCCTCTTTTTCGCGCAGATTT
>JAZNSL010000042.1:0-31481 GCA_045591225.1 Acutalibacteraceae bacterium
GTGGAATTACATTAATTGTTCTGGATGGCAGACGTTTAATCTTACAAGTATGGTTGCAACTTGGAAAAGCAGTTCCTCTGCATTAGACAAAGGTGTAATGCTCAAAAACTATACTTCAGAATCTTCTTCTGGATATAGTAAGCATTTTATGTCAACAGAATCAAGTTGTAAACCTTATTTGACATTTGAGTATGTTACTAATATTCCTGTAAGCCAAGTGTGTTTAGAGCCATCAACATTTACGCTTAATGTTAATGATACTATGTATCTAAACAATCATGTTAGCATCCTTCCGTCAACAGCCACAAATAAGAATGTAACATACCAAGTTGCAGATGATAGCGTTTTAAGCATTTCTAATAGTGGAGTGGTGTGTGCGAAAGCCGCGGGGAAAACAACTATAACTATTCGGTCAGTAAGTGATACTAGTAAATATGCGGTTTGTACAGTTGTTGTGAATCAAGTGCTTACATATCCAGATACATTAATTACAGATACCGCCACAAGAAACAGGATTATTAAATTAAAGACTTTAATAGACGAAAATGAAAGAGCATATTTGAAGGGTTTGATTTCTTATTCAAACAGAAATACTATTAAAAGTCAATTAGAGTTGGAATGTAATGTTGTACGTGCTGATTATATTGTTGTAGGGAATAATCCGACATCCAGTTATGCTTACGCTGTTTTAGGTGGAAGTTCAAGCAATCCGTGGGGTTCTGCTTTGTCGAGGAACCTTTCAATGAATTCATCTGGTATAGATGTAATCGTTGTTCAAAGAGCGCTAGAGGTGTTAGGATATTACGAGCCAAAGGATAATGAGTTTTACGGAACATTTGATCAGAGCACATATGATGCAGCAAGCTCATTTGTCGCATTGCTAGATGACGGAAAATTTACTCATAATTCTTTTAAGGTTTTATTTAACGGAGATAATATTTCTGAACGCACATATAGTGCTATGACACAGCTAAACCAATTTAAAAGTGTTCATAACACCGTAGCTATATGGACGGCTGCTAAAGTAGGTGGAACATATAAAATGTCTGACAATAAGATAAATAATGGGAATTCTTCTGGAAGTTATTACGGATATGCAGATGTGTTGAAAGATACTGGGAGTTGCACATACATTTGGGAAGTTAAACCTGATAAAGAAATGTATTATCGTCAGGGCGGAATAGGTGACAGACAACTTCAGCGGTATTTAGCTGCAAGTGCTACTAATAGCCAAACTTTCACTAAACCATTAACTATAGGTTATAATTTAGGAACATTTGCTATTCCTTTTTTGGACAATAAATATATTGATGTTAGAAGTTATCTTAATCCAGCGTATGCTGGCGACGCAAGAAATGGATTAGTGCTTTATCAGTTAAAAAATACGCCAGCATACGCTATAGAAACGGTGCCCATAGTTGTTGAGGAACCCTCGTTCAGTTATGAGTATACATATAGCTACTCCTTTAACACAACTACTTGGGGAGTGATTGCAGTGACAGGTGTAGTAATTGTAGCAGGAATAGTTTGCGTCTCGCTTGCAGCATCTACAGGCGGAACTTCATTAGTGCCTTTGACTGTTGTTCTTTCATAATTTGAACTATAGTATCGCGAATTTTTTTTTGGGGGGGGAATATTCTTGAAGATAGAAATACATAGTACATTTATGGATAATTTGATGACCCCTTTTTTTTATGATAGCATAAAAGAATTCGCTTCTAAGTTTAACAAAAACGAACCAAAGGCAAAAGCAATACAGTTTTATAGTGATTTTTTTCTTCCAAATTCAAAGTATCCATTTGTTGATTATCAATATGTTTATTATCCCTTAACTGTGATTTATAATAAATGCGAATGGAAAACGGTTTGGATTTCTTGGGCTAATGATGAAAGCATACTATCTTTAAAGTCGATTCCTTTCACCCCGTTAAAAAAGGTAGTTATTAGAGTGTGTGGTTCTGTACCTGAAGAGTTTGAGAACTGTGTTAAAAATAAGAAGTATGCATTTGTTCAAGATCCGCTATTTGCGCAACCAATAATTCACACTATACATCCTGTAGAAAGTATTGGAAAAATAAACCAGAATTTCGTAGATGTTATATCGCAAAAAATAAGTGTGCAGTTGATTCAATACGGCTGTATAGATCTAAATTCTAAATGGTCCTTGGAAATATGTGATACGGATTTAACACATATTGTAGACGGTAAAAATTATAGAATAGTAACACTTAGCAATTGGCAGGCGGAATGTCTTCAGTTTGGTGTATGTTGGGATAAGGCGTATGATATATGTGATTATATTGGAGATGCGAATGTAGATATTGAAATTACTGAAAATTTCTTTGATGAAAGAGCCGCATCTGTTTCAGAAATACTTCTGTTTGTTAAAAACAATGGTTTTAAATGCAAATAAAACCCAAGTTGAGTGTTACAACTAAAAACAGGAGAGCAATAATAAACCTACATTCACAAGATGAATTTCTAATATGCAAATTTGTTTCTAAAACTCGTCAAAGAAACGGAATGACAGTTCTATTTGCGCATTTAAACAATCACTTTCACACCGCCGAAAGATTTTTAAGGAGGAATGAGTTATAAGTGTTGAAGCATTTAAGCAAATATGAATATTAGCATAAATATTATTATGTAAAGCTAGTAGTAATTAAAAGATTAGAAATATTGAGCGTTACTCAATGTTTTAAGTGCGACGTAATATTCGATGAATACGTTGCATAAAATTACCAATTACGCTTTCCAACATTATGGCACAACTAAATGACCGCTTGAGCAATAAATGTTCAAGCGGTCTTTTGGCGCAGGTTAATATATGAGTTGTATTAACCTGCGCTATATGTGGTCACTCTATGACCTTGTGTTCTGGACAAAAGTATAAGTTTTTGTCGTGCATATACTTTTCATCATAAAGAAATTTGTAATTTACTCCATCGAAAACAAATTGATAGAAAGACTCGGTTTTTCCAGATATATCATCTATTTCCTCGACAATTGTGTATTCAGCGGGAGATATTACATATCGGATTTGTGTAGGCTTCCTCGGTTGCACATATGAGATGGCGGCCCAAGCTAATGTAATACAAAGCAACAATATGGCAATAAACAGTCCCAAGAAAAAAACAATGGGTCCTTTTCGACCTTTCGAATTGTTTGTGAAACTTTTTTGATAAACAAACATGAGAGATACCAATACAATTACCGCTAAAATCGCTATGGCATTAGGAATAGCAAACGCCAATATAGCGGATGCGCCATCACCATTATTGAGCCAAGAGCTAGATGTAATGACTACAGACATTATAATTGTAGTGACCGCAGTAAAAACCCCCATCAAAGTTAATACATGAGACAAAATGGTGTGTTCAGAATTATCTAGATGTCCTTGGACTTTTTTGAGTTGAAGCTTCACTGCGTTCATTTTCTTTTCAAGGGCAACTTTTTTGGTGGTATAATCAGCCTTTGTTGCTTTTACTTGAGAATCCAATTCTAATATTTTTTTACGCAATTTGTTTCCATCGAGTGAAAATTTGAATTCTGAGAGCAACAAATCCAATGTCATATGCAAGTTTTTGATTTCAGAATTTTTTCGAGCCTCACTTAATTCGTTGAACTCGTGATTGACCACGCGATTTTTGATTAGAGTAACAAAGGAATAATATGTCTCCACTCTTTCAATCGCATCTATACCATCTAGACTAGGTAGCTGTATTTTCTCCAATTCATCAATAACTTCTCTGGTTTGAGCATAAGTAAACGTTCTTAGATCATTCTCTTTTAAAGTGTTTAAATCCATTTTTGCATAGATCCTCTCTTAGAATTAATCAACATATTGAAAGAATCTGATTAGCTTTGTAAAATTCAAACATTTCACATTTCGAAACAATTTGACCGTGGTTTTCGTCATTCGGATTGTATGCAGTATCCCAGGGGCCATTGGCTCTGTGGCTCATTTCTACTAAATCATATGTGTCAATGTCAGTAGTATCCTCAAAGATGATCGTGATGGCATTTTTCATTGCCTCGGATAGCGGCGTGTGTGAACCGCCGATTGGAATCATTTCTCCGTTTTGATACTGCATAAACAAATCATAAACAGAAGGAATCACCGGTCCACTTGGCCAGGCGTGGAACTCATCTGTGAACATCGATTTGCCATTATTATCAAGCATATACTTGATGTCGCTAAAATAGAGCAGTTTCTGTAATCTTTTGCAAGTCATAGAGATTCTTTCGCTATATGCCTTGCCCTTATTGTAATTATTGGTTAGCTCTATAATATAGTTTGCTGCAGATACACACATTGCTGTCATTAGACTAACTCTCCGCTCATAAGAAATTAAGGTGTTACTCAATATGAGATAATTTGTGAGTCATTACCCTTCCTTAAAGAAAACTGAGAGATGGTCGTCTCCTTTCTTTGCTTTTCGACATCCTGTAACTTGCAATATTAGCAATATTAATCATAAATTTTTTGTGTGGTATTATAATATGATATATCTTTTTACAATATTTGTCAATGATATGTTTGAAAAACAAATTTAAGCACAAAACATAGCCCGTCCAAAAAGCTATCTCTATGATAATTTTAGCATATATGTAGATAATTGTAAAGCGTGATTTGATAAACGTAGGCTCAGCAAGAAAGAGTTCACTTAAAATGCCCTATATGGGAAACTGTAAACTTTAAGAGGTTTGACTTTATCACCGTGACTTGAGCAAATAATTTTTTGCTGCTTTGCTACTGTTTTTTCTGCACACGATTTTGATTGTAATCCACTTCCTGAGTACCGTAATTACCTGATTGTCAAAGATAGCAGACAGTATTATGTCTGCTTGTTGTTCGAGCACAAAGTGGAGCATTTATAAATTTAAGCAATATATTGTTTAAAATCATTGAAATTACAAACAAACAGCACTATAATTGTTTTGCAATAAAAGTGATAACGTGGGAATAAACATATTTATGCATATCGAAGATAAAAACAAAATTTAAAAATGTACGTGCTAGTAATGTTTTGAGAATTTGCCCAAGTGGTGATTGGTAAAACGCCTACCTTTATGGTGATATTAGCACTCTTAAAGTAGGAAGAACGGGTTCGATTCCTGTCTTGGGTCCATAATTATTTGTTAGGAAGTAAATATGAACAGTCGAGCATTTAGAGAATTTAAATCAAGAGTGGGACAAGCTAATCATTTTCTTATTACAATAATGATCGGTCTAGATGCCGTTGAAGATGGAGCCGAAAAACGGGTGTCATTTAAAACAACGTGGAATCCTGAAAGCAGGACAAATTCTGTTGTTAGAAGTAGGAAATATGCTATAAAATCTGCGTTGGCGTGGATTGTTGATAATCTTGATATGTATTTACGACTTTGCAATCGTGAGCCGAGGCTCTATCACGAGAAAGAAAGCCTTGAAATTGCAAAGACAAAACATAGTGTATACAACAAATTTGGCTGTGTAATTCGTAATCATCCGGAATTATCTGTGAGCAAGGTTGCCTATGTAGATCTGCTTATTTGTTGGCGAAACAATTCTGTTCATTTTGATGCAGAAAATAAGTTGATGGCAGAGTCTATTGATTATTTTAGAAATATACCAGCAGACGATGTGGTTACAAATACATATCATTTAGATGTGAATCAAATGTTGGAGCGCTATAAAAAAGGAGAGTGTCCTACTTTTAAAGAAGCGGCAACATTGATTAGTATGACAATCCACTTTGTAGAAGAACTTGACAGTATTCTACTGCGAGATATAGATCAATATGGATTTCTCGAAACCAGTCTATTTTATCTGCTAAAATCCGAAAAGAACACAAGTGTATTTAGCTTTAGAAATACCACACCAGAAAAAAGAAAGAAGAAATTCAAGCAATTGTTTGTTGCGGCGGGTATTTCCGAAGACTTCTATAATGAAGATGGCGAAAGATTTCTTGATGAGGTTGTTAACCTAAGGGAAGATGAGTTTATAAATAAAGTCAATGAGAAGCGTAAAGATGAAGAAAAGAAGGTAGAGGAAACCGAGTAAGAATAAACCTTCTAGGTTTGAGAAGAGGTATAATTGTGTTAAATCTTATTCAAAAGGGACCATATAACAAAGTCTATAAAAAACTTCCTTTAGTATTTGGAATGTTTTCAAATACAATATTCCCAAACTCAAAAGCTTAATCAAACAAATCCAAGGATGAAAGTGGTGATTGAATTATGGTGGATGTTTTGTACGATTGTGGAGGCGTTAAACGAGCGGATTTACGATTAAGAACAAAGTATTATGGAATAAAAACAAAAATCTTTCTTATTGCGAAAAACCACTATGTTATTCAATTATTAAATTTTTTGGATATGTTTGATGCGATAAAAGAAGATTTTAATTATAAGATTCGTAGCGTAGGTGATTGGGTAGAACTTACATCAAAAGAGCCTAATACCTTTATTGAAGAAGTAGAACCACTAACCAATATAGCACATAACAACGAAGGGATTTTTTTAACCAATGAAATGTTTCAAAGTTTGATGGTTAGTAGATTTCCCCATGTCGATTTTGTTGGCATTCGAGTTGAACATCGTAACGGCCCCAATATTATAATAACTGTTTCTGCAGATACCAATGATACAGATATAACAGCAATAAGGACGTTTGTGCAAGAATTAAAAAATGCATTTGTAACAATAACCGTCGAAAAAGACTCTACAACCAAAGTTTTTTTGTGTAATAAGAATGTAGAATTGGCGTGTACGGACAAAAACTTTGCTTTTTCAAGAGCCGACTCTGAATTTTGGTTTGATAATGTCGAAAAGATTTATTCCGGAGAAGTTTGCAAAGACAATCTAAGATATTTCGATAGCAGTAAAACCAAGTGTTACATGGATTTTAGCGTTTGGAATAATGAAAACATCAATATTCGAAGCAATGCTTTGTTATATGATACTATTTACATTTCTTTTCCTTTGGGCGGCCATATAGATGAGTTTTTGCGACAGCAACATCTTGAAATAAAAGATCTTGAGGAAATGGTTGCAAGAAACAAATTAGTTCTTTTATTACCAAACACTGAGAGCAGATACGATAAAAAAGTAATAGATAGGTTGTATCAAATTAATAATAACGCTGTTGTTTCTAAAAGAGGGATAAACGCTCTAATGGCAATGTTTTATTGTGAATTAGAGAAGAAATATTTATCCTTTTGGGAAGGTAATGAAAATGTTTTAGAAGCAATCTGTGAGCAATGCATTAAGAGTTCTGATCCAAAGTTGAAGATCCTTTATGATTGGTTGATTTGGCCTATTAAAGCAAAACGAGAGAGCTACGAACTATTAACAAGTTATAGTCCAATGAAACTACCTGTCATAGGTGCAAATAAATTGTTTGAGTATATGCAACCGGATTTCAAAGAAGGCAAGGATATAGGATTTGAATTAACAGTAAATTCCAACGCTATACATTTAGCCACTGCATTGCAAGCCACATATTTTCCTTTTGCTAACAGTGGAGAAAAAGGTATATACTCTGATGTTGCTGCTTCTAATATTCTTGGAAGTGTTATAAATGCTTATCAGTATTCTCACGATGAGCAACAACAAAGTATTAATGCATATAGCCAAATGCTCGAAAAAGAGAGAAAGAGCATATACTTGTTAAAATCGGATAATCTAATTTCTCTGAAAAACATGTTGGATTATGCTGACAGATACAGTACGGCGATAACATTGAGGAAAATATTGCAAACCCTATCTGAGTTTGATGATGAGAAGCAGAGAAATAAAATAGCGGAGTATAATAATCTAATTGCCGAAATAGGCAAGGAAAAAATCAGTGGAGAGAGTTTTGTTAACTACACACTAGGAGGAGCAGGACTTATTCCGGTTGTAGGGGCAGGAGCTTCAATAGTGAGCATAATTTTACAATTCTTAAAAGATGTAGGAGTTAAAAGAAATTCCGTTATAAACAAATTCAAACTTGACAAAGCCTCAACTGCTGATGAAGTTTATATATTGGATAAACTCAGTAGAGTTGCAAAGATTTCCTTGCAATAAACATAGTACGGGTTAACTACACTTCTCACAACGCAAAATCACAAAGGCGTCGCAGAAATGCGGCGCCTTTTGGTTGAAATATAGAAAAAACTCACATTTTATGGTATAATGAGATTAAAATAAATTATGCGTTAGTAACAGCAATGTAAAAGAGGTGTTTTGAACGTGTCAAACGCAGTACAGAAAGCTGCTTATGAATTAATACAAGCTGATGCTCGGTTTCTTTACACACTGACAATTATTCAAAGAAATGCAAAAAATATCAGTAGCAACTATATTATGATGAGTCAACCGTATATCGGACTGTTTACAGATGGAGCAGAACAATGGTGCCAAAAGCTTGGATTAGGTGCTCCCAAATTTACCGATACAGAGAAAACATACTACACCGCTTTGCGCCAAAGTCACAAGCTTTATGAAATGCCATATTCAGATTACTTGTCGGCATTGATGGCAAAGTTTAAGGCAAGCGATGACTACTTTTATAAGATCCGTAGCCTTCGTGAAAAGCTATTTGGCTATTACAACGTAGGTACTGATCTGTGTAATGGTCATTTCTGTGGAAACACGATTTTATGCGCTTTGTATACTCCGGTAGATACTTTGAATGACAAGGAAATCGGTCCTTGGATTCGAGATATTAGCGTGGTGTCGGGAAAGCTTGCAAGCTTTTTTGATTGCCAGAACTTCTTACCATATAATTACGATGATAATATTTTGGTAAAATACGAGGATTATCATTTTTACAAGAATTGTCCCCTAAAAACCAAAACGGATCTTAGCTTTTTGCTATTTTCGATTCTGTGCAGTGTCAATTATGCTATCGAGTTTATAGATCAATACTTTATCGAGGAGATTCCGCAGAAGTTCAAGTTTGCATATCTTCAGTATTACTACCTTTGCGATTTTATCAAAGAATTAAACGCTGCAAACGGAACAACCTTTTACATCAATGATTCTATGAAGGATAGGTCCTTTAGGAATTGTCTTGCGCATTATGGCTTAGGACAGTATCTTTCTGAAAGTGATTTGATTGATGATGACGTATTAAAAGGTTTGACAAACAAAGCATTTAATATGAATTACTCGGATGCAAAAGACAAGTTGTACTTTTACCTTACTGAGTTGACCAATCAGATTGAGGCAGAAATCTTTTCTCAAACTATTGAAAACGGATGAACTTTTTCATTATATGTATTCCGTGTTCTTTGCTAAAATATAGTTGTTCTCAAGCAGAATACGACCTTCACATTCATCTTTGCATTTCAACATCAAAGTCAGTTGAATGGCAGGATGGAGATAAGTGTTTTTCGTAAAACAATACGTTCTTTCTCCAACGTTTTACATCGGCTAGTTTCGAACGGATTGTGACCGCATTTTGACCGCCAAAATTGGGCGAATCAAAATAATGCAGACAAAAGGCAACAATATTACTTGATTTTGGCTACAAAAAGAGGTATAATTAAGGAGGGTAAACCACTCAGAATCGAGTGGGAATAATACCAAAAACGCTGAAAACCCGCATAAACACTGGGTTTTCACTTCTCAAAAATGCTCCGTGAGAACATTTGCATAAAGCAAAGCAAGAGCGCACCGCTTGTCGGTGCGCTCTTTTTGCGTTTACATTGCAACAATGCAATGCGGATTAGCGTTGCTCGTTTAGTTATATTTATCCTTGATTATGGAAATGGCCGTTGACGTAGCAACAAGGCCTGGCGCTTCGTTAACAAGAACCATTCTTCCACCATTTTTCTTATCACAATGGGGGCTTATACCGCAATTCTGTTGCGCCAAAGCGTAAAGGCATTTAACGAATGTCACCCGGATAACCTATTGACAATTTTGAACAATAATAGTATATTTGTGTTACAGACTTTGTGCGAAATAGACAAGGTTCTTCGACGGCGCTTGGCGCTTCGATCCATCGGTTATGATTTTTCGAGGAAAGAGAGGTGAACACCTTTTCCGGACGTTTCCGGACATCGAACCTGCAAAACCTTTTAACCGAAAGGAGAGACCCGAATGAACCCCAGAGCACATTTTGCTAAACTGCTCAGCGTCTTGCTGACCATTTGTGTTTTATTGACGGGAATACCGATGGTCTCCTCCGCTTCTGCTGACGACCTGAGCAATACCGCCCTGTCCCTCTATGAGGAAACCTACAAAAGCCTAACAGGGCGCATCACCGACCGCGGATACACCGAAACGTCTTTGACAGGCGCGTACAGCGGTATGTATCTGCGGGACAGCGCCATCCAGATCATGGCGCAGAATGCTTACGGCGACTACCATCTGTCCCGTGAGATGCTTCAATTCATCCTCGGTCAGCATCAGGACCTGGGATGGGAGTACACCCAGCACATTCTGGGTTATTTCACCGAGACCAACTCCAATTATGAGAATACCTACCTTACTGCCTCTGCCGATTCGGTTGAGGCTTATTTAGGTTGTGCGGATATTGGCTCGGAGCAGTGGAATATCCAGAGTGATTACGTGTACGGCGCCTTTGTGCCGGGCACCAACACCATCAGCCAAGTAAAAGCCTACGTACAGGCTTTTGCCGGCACCGGCACCCTCACCGCCGCCGTCTGCACCGACGTGTACGGCAAGGGTGAAACGCTGGGCACCGCCACCTTGGCTCTCAACTATGAGGAGAACACCAAGAGTTGGCAGACCCTGACCTTTGACACACCCGTAGCGGTGACGCCGGGTCAGACCTATTACCTGCGCCTTGGCTCCGACGACGTGAAGGTGACCCTGTGGGGCACCCCCACCGACAGTGACGACGAGAACCGCGCCTACGTAGACGCGGGCCGTGCCGGCAGCGGCTGGCGCACCAACTATCTGCCCAACTTCGTCCTCAGCGCCGAAGTGGAAGAGCCCTCCTATCTGGGTTGCACCGAGCTGGGCACCGAGCAATGGAACATCCAGAGCGACTACGTCTACGGCGCCTTCGTGCCCAATACGGAGACCATTGACTACGTGAAGGCCTACGTCAAGGTGAGAGCCGGTACCGGCACACTCACCGCCGCCATCTGCACCGACGTGTACGGCAAGGGCGAGGTGCTAGGCACCGCCACCATCGCCTTCGACGCCCTCGAAGACGTGCTGGACTGGCAGACCCTGACCTTTGATACCCCCGTGGCGGTGGAACCGGGCCAGACCTATTACCTGCGTCTGGGCTCCGACGACGTGAAGGTCACCCTGTGGGGCGCTCCCACCGACGGCAGTGACGAGAACCGCGCCTACGTGGATGCCGGACGCGTCGGCGGTGGCTGGCGCACCAACTATCTGCCCAATTTCGAACTCCCCGGCAAAAAGGCAGATACCGTCAAGGCCTATCTGGGCTGTGCCGAGGTGGGCACCGAGCAATGGAACATCCAGAGCGACTACCTCTACGGTGCCTTTGTGCCGGACGCGGAGACCATTGACTACGTGAAGGCCTACGTCAAGGTGAGAGCCGGCACCGGTACCCTGACCGCCGCCGTCTGCACCGACGTATACGGCAAGGGTGAAACGCTGGGCACCGCCACCCTGACCTGCGATTTCGCGGAAGATGCCCTGGGTTGGCAGACCCTGACCTTCGATACCCCCGTAGCGGTAACGCCGGGTCAGACCTATTACCTGCGCCTTGGCTCCGACGACGTAAAGGTAACCCTGTGGGGTGCCTCCACCGACGAGAGCAACGAGAACCGCGCCTACGTGGACGCGGGCCGCGCCGGCAGCGGTTGGCGCACCAACTATCTGCCTAACTTTGAGATCCCCGGTGCCAAAGCCGAGGATAACACCGCCATCCTGACGCTGGACGGCGACACCGCCGGCGTACAGGTCGTTCCGGTGCTGGACAGCGAGAAGATCTCCTCCGTTCGCGTCATCTTGGGCCGTGACGAGGATGCCGACGGCATCCTCAAGGCCACCCTGTCCAAGGGCTACGGCGACAACGCCGTCCGGGTAGACTGGTTTGAGATGGACGTAGCGGACATCCCCGTGGACGGCGACTGGGTCAAACTGAGCTTCTCCCTGCCCGTTCAAGCGGTGGATGCCGCTCAGGACTACAGTCTGAAGCTGGAGCTGGTGGACGCCGCCGGCAAGGTGTATTGGTACGGCACCGACGAAATGGACCAGTACAACACCTTTGCGGAGGTGGACGGCCAGTACAGCATCGTCCCCGGCGAGGCCAGCTTTGAGGCCTACAAGACCGCCGGTGCCTCGATGTGGTCCAAGGAGATCCAGCCGGACGGCAACTATATGTTCATCCACGCCTGGCATCAGTACGCCACCGGTTGCATCGACAGCGAGGATAACTGCCTCTTTATTGAAGAATCCTATCCCGTTATCCGCACCTACGCCAACTACTACTTGGACAACGGCTATATCGGCGAAAACGGCCTGATGCAAAACCCCTACTTTGAGCACAGCCGTGAGGGCCGTAAGTGGAACGCCTACGACCTGATCACCAACGTGTTTGCCTCTCAGGCTCTGTACGAGATGAGTGCTTTTGCCACCGCCTACGGTGACAGCGCCTCCGCCGCCAAGTGGAGCGCGGCGTCTGCCTCGCTGACTGCGGCGATTGAAGAGCACTTGGTCATTGAATACGACGGCGTGACCATCTACGCAGAGCTGTACAATATCGACAACGGCGAATTCGTCCCCGGCATCAGCTGGGTGAACCTGGCGCCTATGGCGGCAGAATGGTACGCTATGGACACCACCATTATGCAGAACACCCTGGATCTGTACGGCGTGTACGCCACCGCTACCATCCGTGGCTACGAGATGCTGCACACCAACGGCACCTTGGGCGTGGTGGAAGACGGCGTCAGCGTTATCGGTAAGGGCCTATCCTGGGAGATTATGTATTATCACGGGATCGGTAACGAATCCCGTCAGGATTATCTGCTCTCCTTCATCGAGACGGTGGCGGCAGAGTGCGGTGTCTATCCCGAAAACTACCGCAACGACCGTCTGCCCGACCCCGGCAACCAGGAGCATGCCTCCTGGCAGTTCTACGCCGTCAGCTACGTCTATTCCGAGCTGACCAAAAACTATGCCATGGATCAGCTGGCCGCGGCGGTGGAGCAGGTGGCAGAAATTGACGTCAGCCGTCTGCGGGAAGAGTCCCTGGGCGAGCCGCTGGAGCAGGTGTATGCCCTGCAGGAGCAGGCCAACGCCCTGTTGCAAAACGAGCGCGCCACCAAGGACGAAATCGACCTTTTGACCACCGATCTGCTGGATGCCATCGATTACCTCTCCTACGTGGACGAGGCGCCCCGAGCCAAACTGTTCCACACCGGCGGTGAGACCAGTAAGATGGAGATGAGCGAGGAAACGCTGGGAATCGCCTTTAACTTTACGCTGGAGATGACCGGCGCTGTCACCAGCAAAAAGAACGTATTTGACAGCACCAACGCCACCGTGGACGTGGCCAAGAACGACATTACTTACCAGCTGGTAAGAATGGGTGCCGTCGTCACCAACAGCCGCGTCCTCGGCGAGGATGCCGAAGCGTTTACGTTGGACAGCGCTAATGACTTTAACGTAAAGGACGTTCCTGCCGTCTATGCTTACGACGTGGGGGATACCTACGCCACCTATGCGGTGCGTATCACCAATATTCCTCTGCATCACGATCAAACACCCCTTTATGCCCGCCCCTATTACGTATATCTCTTCAACGGCGAAGAGATCGTCGTATACGGTGACGTCTATTCCGAAAGCTATACGCCCCAGGATTCCAACGACGTCACCATGGACTGGTAAGGAAAGGAGGGAACGATTGTGAAATTGCGTAAATGCTTATCCGTTTTAACCTGCCTGGCCCTGTTGTGCGGTCTGTTGCCTATGGGCGTCGCCTCGGTGACGGCCGCCGACACCAACCTGGTGGTAAACGGCGATTTTGAATCCGACAACACCAACGGCTGGAAGATTTTGGAAGACACGGCGATCAGCACCGAAGCTGCCCACTCCGGCAGCTACGGCGTTGTCACCACCGGTCCCGGCAACTGGAACAGTCTGCTGACCCAAAGAGTGCCGGTAGAGGCCAAAACGACCTATATCATCACCGTCTGGGGCAAGACCATTTCCGGCGGCGTCAACATTCACATTAAGAATAACATCAACAGCGGTGACGCCTTTGCCACTAAATACTTCAGCGCCACCGAGTGGACCAAATTGACCTTTATGGTTACCACCCTGGACACCACCACCGCCATTTTCTTAAACTTCTGCGGCGGCGGCACCGGTGAGACCGAAGTGGTGTGGCTGGACGACATTTCCATTATAGAGGCGCCGCTGATCACCAACGGCGATTTTGAGACCGGCGATACCTCCGGATGGACCACCAACAGCTCCACCGACGTATCGACCCAGGCCGCCTATTCCGGCAACTACGGCCTGCATCTGGTGGGCGAGGGCAACTACAACAGTATGGCCCATCAGACCTTCGCGGTGGTGAAAGGCGCTACCTACCGCCTGACCTTCTGCCTCAAGACCAACAACACCGGCGCCAACATCCAGATCAAGGACGGCGCCACCCAGGAAGTACTGGTCAAGGGCGGCTGGTTCACCGACACCGAGTGGACCCAACGCACCTACGACATCACCCCCACCGGAAACACCATTTTCTTGAACTTCTGCGGCGGCGGTACCGGCGAGATCGAAGACCTGTACCTGGACGACGTGACCCTGATCCGTCTGCCGGACGCCAGCAACGACGGCTTTATCAAAAACGGCGATTTCGAGCTGGGAACTGCCGACTATTGGACCGTCTATCAGGATACCATCGTGTCGGAAAGTGCCGCCAACAAAGGTAGCTACGGCGCCATCCTGCAGGGTGACGGCGGCTGGGGCAGTACCCTGACCCAGACCTTTGCCACCACCGTGGGCAGTGAGTACCGGGTCACCTTCAGCCTAAAGGCCGTGAAAAAGGGCACCAACATCCAGATCGTGTCCGGCGGCGACAAACTAACCAGCACCTGGTACGGCAACACCGTCTGGACCACCCTGACCCTGTCCTTTGTGGCTGTCTCCACCGCCACCACCCTGAACTTCTGCGGCGGCGGTACCGGTGAGACCGAGATCACCTATCTGGATAACGTGGTGGTCACCGAGATCCTGCCGGAGGTGCAGGCCACCTTAACCAGCGGCGGCGAGACCAGCATCCGGGACACCGCCTTCGGCACCAAGGCGCTGGCCTTCCGCTTTGCGGTAGAGGCCGCCGGCGCCCAGACGGTGAACACCACCGAATACGTGGCCAACTCCGCTACCATCCAACCTTGGGTCAACGACGATACCACCTCTTCGCTGAAAGCGGCGGGAGCCATCGTCTCCATCGACCCCGATGTGGATGCCGACACCATGGAACGGGATGACGTGGACAAAAAGAAGGTCAAGGACGTCAACGCCAAGTATCTGTGTGAGGTGACCGATGCGACCCTTTCCTTTGCGGTGCGGGTGATCGACATACCGGACAGCCAGGTGGATACCCTCATCTACGTCCGTCCCTACTACGTCTACGAGGACGAAAACGGCCGTGAACAGGTCGTCTATGGCGATACTGTTTCCGGCTACTATAACGAAGCATTAACGAAATAAAAAGGAGTATGAGAACTATGAAAAAGTATATTGCCCCGGAAATCAACCTGGTAACCTTCGCGACCGAAGAAGCTATCGCCGCCACCGTCAACGCCGGCAGCAACCACTTCAACGACGTTGAACTGGCTTGGTAACCTTGTTGCCACCTATCGAGAAAGGTGTTTTGCCCTTCTCCCAGATTCCGTAAGAACACTCAACTTCCCAACAACAAAACTAGGAGGAATCAAAATGAAATCGCGTAAACTGATTGCTGTTTTGGCAGCGGTGCTGATGCTGTGCTCCCTGCTGCCTTTGTCTGCTTTGTCCGTTGCGGCCGCCGATACCTATCTGGGTTGCGACACCATCGGCAGTGAGCAATGGAACATCAAGGGCGACTACGTCTATGGTGCTTTTACCCCCTCTGCCTCTCTGATCAAAGAGATCCAGGCCTACGTAAGAGTTCGGGCCGGTGCATGCACCGTCACCGCCGGCATCTATACCGGCGTATACGGCTCGGGCGAGTTGCTGGCCGAGTCTACCCTGTCCTTCAACTACAGCGGCAGTACCTCTACCTGGGCGACCTTCACCTTTGACACCCCCGTAGCGGTCACCCCCGGCCAGACCTATTACGTCCGCTTGGGTTCCGACGGCGACCCCAAGGTCACCCTGTACGGCTATGAGACCGACAGCGCCGACGTGAACCGCGCCTACGTGGACGCCGGTCGTGGCGGCAGTGGCTGGCGCACCAACTACCTGCCCAATTTTGTCGTGGTGGAAGCCCAGACCTATCTGGGTTGCACCGAACTGGGCGCTGAAAACTGGAACATCAAGGGTGACTACATCTGGGCTCCCTTTGCTTCCACTGCCGAGTATATCACCGCCGTTAAGGCCTACGTTCGCGTGTTCGCCGGCAGCGGCTCTCTGACCGCCGCCATCTACACCGATTACTACGGCAAGGGCGAGCTGGTGGCCACCGCCACCCAGTCCTACAACTACACCGCCAACACCAAGGGTTGGCAGACCCTGACCTTTGACCAGCCTGTGGCGATCAACCCCGGTCAGGTGTACTACATCCGCTTCGGCTCCGACGACGTAAAGGTGACCCTGTGGGGTAAGGACAGCGCCACTGCCAACGATCCTTGGGCTGAGCACGTGGATGCCGGCCGTGCCGGCTCCGGCTGGTCCAACAACCGTCTGGTCAACTTTGAAGTGGTCGAGCTGAAGACCTATCTGGGCTGCACCGAGCTGGGCGCTGAGAACTGGAACATCCAGAGCGACTATCTGTGGGCTCCCTTTGCCACCGCCGACTCCTACGTGGAGAGCGTCAAGGCCTACGTCCGGGTACAGCCCGGCTCCGGCACTTTGACCGCTGCCCTGTGCACCAACTATTTCGGTAAGGGCGAAGTGCTGGCCGAGGCCGTCCTCGACTGCAACTATACCGCCGCCACCAAGGGCTGGCAGACCCTGACCTTCGACCTGCCTGTGGCGGTCAATCCCGGCCAGGTGTACTACATCCGTCTGGGCTCTGACAACGTCAAGGTTACCCTGTGGGGTAAGGACAGCACCGCCGACGACCCCTGGACCGAGTTCGTTGACGCGGGCCGCGCCGGCACCGGCTGGTCCAACAACCGTCTGGTGAATATGGAGGTTGCCACCACCTCTTTGGGTGACATCATCACCGACGGCGGTCAGTCTGTCTCCGATAGTGTCAACGGTTTGGCTTTCAAGTTTAACATCGACGCCGACCACATTGCTATGCTGACCAACCGCCGTGTGGTTTTGGACGAGGCTACCGCCGCTCCCTTTGCCAACGGCAAGGATTACGTGCTGACCCGTGTGGGCGCCATCGCCTCTAACGATTCCACCGCTGAGATGACGCTGGATAACCTCTCCATCCGCACCTTGGACGTTGAGATCAAGAACGTGTTCGAGCTGTACGAGGATTCTATGGACTTCGCCGTCCGTATCGTCAACATCCCGGAGGAGAATAAGGATACCACCATCCGGGTGCGTCCCTACTACGTCCTGAGCAACGGCGAAAACTCCATCATCATCTACGATGACGCTGTGTCCGCCACCTACAATTCCGTGCTCGGCTAACCCCCTGATAAACCCCACAAACCCCCTACGGATCACCCGTAGGGGGTTCTCTTTTTCGCTTGACAAGCAAAAATGAGAGGTATATAATAAAGGTGCTGTTTCCGGCTGTCTGATGGTTACCGATGGACACCTTGTCTATGCACCTACAAAGTCTGTATTGACCATTTCGGCGGTGCGGCCCCGGCCTTCGCATCCATTACTGTCTTCTCAACCGAGGAGACCGTCAACTCCTTGTGTAGAGAGGATTATGTGGAGGTAAATCAATGTAATATTACATTAGGTTTCCGTAAATCGGTTCCAAAACAGCTGGCTATCTATGATCGGGTTGCGTAGATAGCCTTCTTTTTTTGCACTATTAATGAAACGAATAAAGGCGGCTTGGAATCGTTGGATTCCAAGCCGCTTTTCAACTTACGGATTAGGTGCTATTATACTATGGCAACCTTTTGGCAACCAAAACAAATCCCTTTGAAAAACATAACACGCAGCAGAACCGCAATCCGCGATGCATTTCTAAAAAAAGTTGCCATTTTTTAAGACCAACGCCGAAAAAAGCGTACTGGATAAGTGAAAGCGCTTTTGGGTCAAGTAAGGAGGGGAACACTATGGATGATTCAAAAATAATCCAACTATATTTTGAAAGAGACGAGCTGGCAATCCAAGAGACGGAGGCAAAGTACGGCAAACTCTGTTATGCCGTCGCCTACAATGTTTTGCATAATCGCGAAGATGCGGAGGAGTGTGTCAACGATACCTACGTCGGTGTGTGGAATGCCATTCCCCCCACGCGCCCGAGCAACTTCACGTCTTTTATCTGCAAGATCGCAAGAAATCTATCTTTGAAGCGGTTGGCGTTTATGAAACGTGAGAAACGGTCGGCAGAGGTGCTTCTATCCTTGGATGAACTGGCGGCTGTATTGCCGGATGAGCGGTATGCTCCGGGTGTGAGTGATGAGGATGTGGGCAAACTGATCAGCGGGTTCTTGCGTGATCAAAAAGAAGAGGCACGAAACGTTTTCATTCGAAAGTATTTCTTCTTCGATACCATCGGCGATATTGCAGAGCGTTTCGGCTTTACCGAGAGTAAGGTCAAAAATATGCTGTTCTACACCAGAAACAAACTAAAAGAACATCTCATTAAGGAGGGTGTTGCGCTATGAAAATACCAAGAGTTGTAAATGCTGCGGGGCATATTGACGGCGACCTCATTGCCGCCGCGGCAGAAAACAAAAAGAAAGCCCAGACTGCCCCGTGGCTTAAATGGGGTTCTTTGGCGGCCTGCTTCGCGTTGCTCCTTTTGGGCGCGGTAAGTATCCTGCCGGGTATGCAGATTGAAAAGAATATCGTGCCCCCGTTGCCACCCGCCACCACGGCCCCCGCAAACGAGGGCGGCGATAACGCCTTTGAAAAACGCTATGCGTACGGCATCGGCGAGGGCAGGTTTTCCACGTATATCGAAGGGAAAGTCATTGCCGAAGAAAAGGTTGGGGACAAGATCGGCCGGGTGGCTGTAACCGCCGGATGGAAGAACCGCGCTGAAGAATGGCTCTCTACCGAAGACCTCCAGGCAGAGGTCTACGCACTGGAGGGCATCTCGGAGGATGTGGCAGTTGCCTTGAAGTTTATCGATCAGGGTGAGGCCATAACCACCACCCATTACTACGTGATCCTGAATCCCGATGCCGATCTGACTGCCGTGCAAAACTACGTCATTGCCTCCGTCACTCCCACCGAAAATGCCGATGCGGAAGCGGTGCCCGGCAACAGCACCACTATGACCGGCAATGAAACGGTTACCGGAACAACGGGCGGCGTTTCCCACGCACAGATTCCGGAATAAGCTTAGGCTGTAAACGCAAACCCCCGGCTAGGCCGGGGGCTTGCGGTTTTATCTTTTCTAAGAAATGGTTGGTTTTCGCCGGAAATTATGTTATAATGACCAAGATATCTATCAATTTAACCCGCAAGGGAAAATTTGGCGGAACGGTTTTTAAAACCCAAATGAGAGGCGCGACGGCGAAATCGACCCGGTTGCCGGCGGGAACTTTCTTTGCTAAGGTCTGCATCCGGATGGTCAACGCGGATGCCTTCGCCGGCGTTTCTCGGAGGATTCTGCGGCGGTGTTGCCGTTGACCTGTCCGGGAAACAAAAAACACCTGAAACCCCTTGAAAACAGTGGGCTTTCTGGCGTCTTACTCTTTCGGGAAAAGGAGAAATTATGAACCAGAAATCGGCGGAAATCCGCCTGCGTTTTGAGGATACCCAATGGCCGAAAACCGGCCCCCATCATACCCGGCAGATCGTTCGGGGCGTGGTGGTTGACGGGGAGGAGAACTACTATTTCGTCCGGGTGGACCGGGAGGATGAATTCGGCACGGGCACCTTTATCGAGACCGCCGGCGGCGGGGTAGAGGCGGGGGAGGACCTGCCCGTCGCCCTGCTCCGGGAACTGAAAGAGGAGCTGGGTGCTACCGTCGAAATCCTGGGTAAGATCGGGGTGGTGGAGGACCACTACAACCTCATTTGCCGCCACAACGTCACCCACTATTTTCTGTGCAAAGCCACCGCTTTCGGTGAAACAAAACTGACCAAAGAGGAAACGGAGCGGTTCCGCTTGTCCACCCTAAAACTGACTTATGAACAGGCGGTTTGCGCCTATGAAAACGCCGCCGAATCCCCCTTAGGCCGTCTGCTGGCCAACCGGGAATTGCCGGTGTTACAGCGGGCGAAAACAATGCTCGAAAAATAAAAAAACACCGCACCGAGCAATCGGTGCGGTGTTTTTTGTGCATCAGATGCCCTTTTCGGCTTTCCAGGCATTCACCTTGTCCTTGGCCAGACGCTTGATGTCCTCTTTGGGATAGATGGACTCGGCGCCGCCGTTGACGTAGATGAAGTATTTGCCACCCTCGGTCACGTACAGGCTCTCCTCGTAGCCGGCGGGATCGCCGAACTGGCCGTTGGTAACCTTGCCGATGAGCTGAGCGGTCTCGGTATCGTACTCAACCTTGCAAATGATTTTCTTCATAATCCAAGTTCTCCTTTCGCAGGAATCCGCCCAAGCGAACTCCTTGTTTACCGACACAGTATAGCATACCTTTCGGCAAAATGCAATTGGTAATCTACACACGCAAATTTGGGTTGCTATCGCAATTTTCTGTTTTTATTGCATAAAACTTGTTTGCGTGGTGTATAAAAAGTAGGCAACCATATCAATTATATAAGTATAATAAAATAGGGCTTGCAAAAACAAGCGGAATATGCTAACATTAAACTGCGTATGTATATGCTCGTTCGTAGAATAACAACCCGATCCGAAAAGAGGATGAGAATATGGAAGCTTTTAAGAGTCGCGTATGGTTGGCAACCCCCACTATGCACGGTGAGGAATTGAAATATGTGCAGGAAGCCTACGAGTCCAACTGGATGTCCACCATTGGTGAGAACATCAACGAGGCGGAGCGCGTTGTCTGTGAAAAGGTAGGCGTCAAGCATGCCATTGGCTTGTCTGCCGGCACCGCCGCCCTGCATATGGCGGTCAAGCTGGCGGGTGTCAAGCCGGGCCACAAGGTGTTTTGCACCGATATGACCTTTGCCGCCACCGTTAACCCGGTGGCCTACGAGGGCGGCGAGCCGGTGTTTATCGACTGCGAGCGGGAGACCTGGAATATGGACCCCGTGGCCCTGGAAAAGGCTTTTGAGCTGTTCCCCGAGGTTAAGGTGGTGGTGGCGGTGCACCTGTACGGCACCCCTGCCAAGCTGGATGAGCTGCGCGCTGTTTGCGATGCCCACGGCGCCGTGTTGATCGAGGATGCCGCCGAGAGCTTGGGCGCCACCTATAAGGGTGCGCAGACCGGCTCCTTCGGCGATTTCAACGCCATCTCCTTTAACGGTAATAAGATCATCACCGGTTCCTCCGGCGGTATGCTGCTCACCGACAGCGACGAGGCCGCCTCTAAGGTGCGTAAGTGGTCTACCCAGAGCCGTGAAGAGGCTCCCTGGTACCAGCATGAGGAGCGGGGCTATAACTATCGTATGAGCAACGTCATCGCCGGTGTGGTCCGCGGCCAGCTGCCTTACTTGGAGGAGCACGTGGCCCGCAAAAAGGCGATTTACGAGCGCTACAAAGAGGGGCTGAAAGGCTTGCCCATCACCCTCAACCCCTACGTCGAGGGGGAGATGGAGCCCAACTTCTGGCTGTCCTGTATGCTGATCGACGAGGAGGCTATGTGCTTCCAGAAACGGCGTTCCTGCGTGGCCGCCTACTCCGACGAGCCGGGCAAGAGCTGTCCCACCGAGATTTTAGAGAAGTTGGCGGCCATCAACGCCGAGGGCCGTCCCATCTGGAAGCCTATGCACATGCAGCCCCTCTACAAAGACAATGCTTTTGTGACCGCCAAGGGTCTGTATAAGGGCGATAAGAAGCACGCCATTGACAACGTGGGTTCGGACATTTTCCATCGCGGTCTGTGCCTGCCCAGCGATATCAAGATGACCCCTGAGGACCAGGACATCGTCATTGCGACCATTCGGGCTTGCTTCGATAAATAAAACGAGTGAATAAGGTGAGAACTATGAATAAATCCAAGAATAAAGGATTTTACGCCACCGTGGGAAAACGGGCGCTGGACATTCTGCTTTCCGCCACGGTGCTGTTGGCTTTTGGCTGGCTGTATCTGGTGCTGATGCTGATCGTGCGCATCAAGATGGGCAGTCCCGTGTTTTACGGTGCCCAGCGCATCGGCAAGGATGAAAAGCCGTATAAAAACTACAAGTTCAGAAGCATGACCAACGAAACCGACGAAAACGGAGTGCTGTTGCCCGGCCCTCAGCGCCTGACCAAGTTCGGCCGTCTGCTGCGCAGCACCAGCCTGGACGAGATCCCCGCCATCTGGAACATCTTTAAGGGTGACCTCAGCTTTGTGGGTCCCCGTCCCATGCCGGTGAAATACCTGCCCTATTTCCGGGAGGAGGAGCGGTTGCGCCATTCGGTGCGCCCCGGTCTGACCGGCCTGGCACAGGTCAACGGCCGCAACGCCGTTTCCTGGGACGATAAGTTCCGTATGGACGTGGAATACGTGGAGAACATTTCCCTCCGGATGGATATTAAGGTGCTGTATATGACCGTCATCAAGGTAATCAAGCGGAGCGACATTATCCAGGATGACCAGGAGACTGCCAGTCTGCATATTGTGCGGGCGGATATGGTGAAGGATACCTAAACCGTTACCGCACAGGAAACGAAGAAAGGTAAAGTGTTATGAAGCCATTAACCGGAAAGAAATTGCTGGTGGTCACCAGTGACAGTAACGATCTTGTGTTTGTGCAGGCCGCCAAGGAACTGGGCGCCTACGTGGTGTGCTGTGACCGCTATGCCGACTGGGAGGTAAGCCCTGCCAAAAAGATGGCGGATGAAGCCTGGGATATCGACTATTCCAAGGTGGATGAGATCGCCGCCAAGTGCCGCGAGGTGGGTATCGACGGTGTGATCGCCGGCTACGGCGAGGACCGCGTGACCGCCGCCTGCCGCATTTCCAAGGCCATCGGTGCGCCTTTCTACGCCACCGAGGAGCAGATCAACATCACCCGCAATAAGCGGCTGTTTAAGGACCTGTGCATCAAGCATAACGTGCCGGTGCCCGCCGACTATTGCTTCCAATTGCCGCTGACCCAACAGCAGCGGGACGCCATCGTGTACCCGGTGATTGTGAAATCCGCGGACAACGGCGGACGAAAAGGCATTTCCGTTTGCCGGTCGGAGGCTGAACTGGACGAGGCTATCGCCTATGCCCTGGACTATTCCCGCACCGGTCAGGTGGTGGTGGAGGAGTACGTTACCGGCACCGAGCTGAGCGCGGTGTACACCATGTCCAAGGGCGAGATCAGCCTGTCCTGCCTGAACGATAAATACAATTCCGAAGACCAGGGCGGCACTTCCCGCCTGTGTGATCTGGTATTGACCCCCTCCAAGCATTACGACCTGTATATGGAGACGGTGGATGCCGGCATCCGCGCCTTGTTGCAGGATATCGGCGCCGAGAACGGCGTAGCCAATTTCCAGATGATCGTGGGCGAAAACGGCATCCGGGTGTTCGAGATGGGTTACCGGGTCAACGGCAACGACGATTTCAAGGTGATCCGCAAAAACAACGGCATTGATTTCCTGAAGATGCTGGTTTCCTATTCCCTCACCGGGGATATGGGCGACGACCTGAGCAAGGACGACCCCTGCTTTGACACCTACAGCTGTACGCTGTGTATGTATCTGCACAGCGGCACGGTGGGCACCGTTTCTTACGATGGGTTGGCCGATGCCGACTGGATCGACGACGTTTGCATTTTGCGTCAGCCCGGCACGGTGATCGTGGAGGACGGCACCAACCGCCAGAAGGCGCTGATGGTAAAATTCTCCGCCAAGACCCTGGACGAGGTCATCCAGCGCATCCATTTTGTGCAGGAGAATATGAAGGTGTTGAACACCGAGGGCGAGGATATGACCCTGATGCCCTTTGACACCCGGCGGTTACTGTGATGAACGGGGTGCGCAAAGAGATTGGCAGCGAGTTTTGGGAGGTACCCACAGCCGCCGTGCCAAACCGTCTGTTCCCGGATGACACCCGCTGGTTTCTTTCGGGGCGCAGTGCGTTATCCTACATAATCGCCGACATACAAGCGCGCGGCCCGGTACGTCGGGTGGCGATGCCCGCCTGGTGTTGCGACAGTATGGTTGTCCCCTTTATCCGGGCGGGAATCGAGGTGCGCTTTTACCCCGTCTATACCGAAAACGGCAGATTTTATCAGGACCTTTCCGGTATCGAGGGGTGCGAACTGCTGTTCCGTATGGATTATTTCGGCTATGCCGCCGGTGAGAACCGCGCGGATTTCGATGGGGTCAGCATTCACGATCTGACCCACGGCCTGTTTTCTTCTCCCCGTGACCGTTCCTCTTACAGCTTCGGCAGTTTGCGGAAATGGGCGGGATTTTATACCGGCGGTTACGGCTGGGGCTTCCCCGGCCAACCCACGGATACAGACGCGGCCTACGTGGCGATGCGGCAACAGGCGATGCGCCAAAAGGCCGCTTACATCGGCGGCGACACTGAGAACAAGGCGTACTTGGCCTTGTTCGGCGAGGCGGAAGAGCTGCTGGAGCGTTTCCCCGTGGCGGGTGCCGCCAACGCCGACGTGGCAAAGGCCGCCGTATTGGACGTGGCGGAGATGCGCTGCCGCCGTCGGGAGAATGCCGCCTGCCTGCTGGCGCATTTTGCGGACATCGCCCTGTTCCCGGAATTGGGCCCGGCGGATTGCCCCCTGTTTGTGCCGGTGATGGTACCGCCGGAGCGTAGAGACGCCCTGCGGCGGCATTTGATAGAAAATGAGATGTATTGCCCGGTTCATTGGCCCTTGGCGGATTGCCACGCGCCGGATGATAAAACCAGGGCCATTTATCAGTCCGAACTGAGTTTGGTCTGCGACCAGCGTTACACCCCGGAGGATATGGAACGGCTGGCGCAGACGGTTAAAACGTTTTGGAAGGGTTGAATATATTGTTAACTGTATACACGTTAGAACAAGCGGAACAGTGGGATGCCATTGTCCGCACCTTTGAAAAATACGATACGTATTATCTCAGCGGTTACGTAAAAGCGTTTCAGCTTCACGGCGACGGCGAGCCGCTTCTCTTCCATTACGAAAAGGGAGAGACCCGCGGTATCTCGGTGGCGATGAAACGGGACGTGGCCTGTGTTGAGCATTTCAAGGGCCGTATCGAGGAGGGGCAGGTGTTTGACCTGGCCTGCCCCTATGGCTACGGCGGTTGGCTGATCGAGGGCGAGGACGTAGACGGCCTGATGGGTGCGTATGCGTCCTGGTGCCGTAAAAACGGCATCGTCAGCGAGTTCGTGCGGTTCCACCCGGTGCTGGAAAATCATCGACAGGTGGCCGAGCACTACGAGGTGATCCCTCTGGGCGAGACCGTGACCATGGACCTGACCTCCCCGGAGGTGATCTGGACCAACATCATCAGCAAAAACCGCAATATGATCCGCAAAGCCCAGAAAAACGGCATCGTCATCTACAACGGCCGGTATCCGGAGATTTACAAGACCTTCCGGGAGATCTACAACGGCACGATGGACAAGGATAATGCCACCGCCTATTATTATTTCTCTCCGGAGTTTTACGAGAGCGTGCTGAACGATCTGCCCCAGAATGCCCAGGTGTTTTACGCCGTGTGGGAGGATAAGATCATCGCCGCCTCCATTATGCTGGCCTGTAACGGGCGTATGAACTACCACCTGTCCGGCTCGTTGCGGGAGTACGCCAACTTAGCCCCCAGCAACCTGCTGCTGTACGAGGCCGCCCTGTGGGGTTGCGCCAACGGCTGTAAGAGCCTGTATCTGGGCGGTGGTGTCGGCAGCGGCGAGGACAGCCTATTTAAGTTTAAGCGGGCGTTTTACCGCGGCGAGGACCTGTACCGCTTCCATATTGGTAAAAAGATCTTCAACCAAGAGAAATACGATGAGCTGGTAGCCCTGCGCGAGGATTTGCCGGAGGGCGGTTTCTTCCCCCGTTATCGGGCGTGATGGGTGTTGTTTCTTTCCGTTATACGTAAAAGTTGCAGAAGATGAGGAGTATCGGTGTGAAAGCAATATCGTTTTTACAAAATAAGGGTATGACCCCTCTTGATAGATCCAACGGCCGTACGGTGGCGGATCAGATTGCGACTATGCTGTTGGCGTTGTTGCCGCTGTTGCAGTACTATCGCAGCTTTTTCCAAGAGGCGGCAACGGTAACCATGCTGGTGCTGTTCGTGTATTTCGGCATACGCTTGTTGCAGACGAAAGAGTGGCATTTTATGACCATGCTGCCGCTTTTGGCCTTTTCGGTATACGAATTGTTCAATCACGGCGTCGGCGTATCCGAGCTTGCCCGGGAGGCCTTGCTGATGGCGTATTACGTGGCGGCGGCCAGTCGGGTGATCGACCTGAAAACCTTTTCCCGCACGGTGATATGGATCGCGGCCATCGCCACGGCGCTGATTATGGTGCAATATGTATGCTATTACCTGTTAGGATTCCACCTGCAGTTGGCCGTGCCGGAATGGTTTAAGGAGAATGCCCGCCAGTGGGCCTGGCTGGTCCGGACCGGGCGCATCAGCGTCAGCGGCCGCCTGATGTCTTTCTACAGACCCTCGGCTTTTTTCTTAGAGCCTTCTCATTTTGCGCTGTACTGTTTCCCCTCCGTGGCGCTGGCGTTGCTGAATGGGCAACCCCTCCGTCGGAAATGGCCTCTGGCCGCTTTTCTGAGTCTGGGCATCTTGCTGACCACCTCCGGTATGGGTATCGTGATGGTGTTTGGCCTGTGGGGCTTGTGCCTGCTCCGTCTGCTGATGGGTCAGGGCACCTTCTCCGAAAAGATCAAAAGTCTGGTAAAGCCCAGAGCATTGCTCCTTTACGGCATTATAATAGCGGTTTTCCTGGTGGCCTATTTCGCCGTCCCGGTGTTTCGGTCCAGCATCAACCGCATTTTCATCCCCTCTGACAGCACCGGCAGAAACGCCATTCAAGGGCGCATCAACTCCGGTTTAGAGGCCCTGTCCCTCTTAAAGGGCAGTGAGTTCTTCTTCGGCAAACAGAACTGGGGCGGTGTGCACAGCTGGAATATGTCCGGCTTCTTCTACTCCATCTACACTCAGGGCATCATCGGTATGCTGTTGTCCTACGGCTTCTACGTCCAGTGCCTCTTCCGGTTAAAGGACGCCCGTTTCTGGATAGCTGCAATGCTGTTGGGGCTGTCCTTCGTGACGTTGCACACCCACGCGGCGTTCTATATGCTTTTCTACGTGCTCATCCTGATGGAGGGCTACGACGAGAAAAAGGATAAGTGGGTCATTAAAAATAAATGGTCCGATTTTTTCTCCGGTCTTTTTTCGAAAGGGAAACGGGCCGGCGCAGGAGGTGAATAAGCCGATGAGCAAAGAACCCCAGGCGATCAAGCGGGGCGATGCCGGCCTGGCGCTAAAAGCCGGTTTCTGGTATGTGCTCAGCACATTTTTGGTAAAGAGTCTTTCCTTTATCACCCATCCCATCTTTGCCGGCTTATTGTCCAAAGAGGATCTGGGCGCTTTTTCCAACTTTGCCAGTTGGGAGACGTTGTTGCTGATCATCACCAGTTTGGAGATGCAGAACACCGTGGCCCGCGCCTATTACGATTTTAAGGAAGATTTTAATAAATACGTTTCCTCGGTTACGCTGGCCAGTTGCGGCGTCACCTTGGGTCTGTACGGTGTCGCCCTGCTGTGCGGCGACTGGTTTGAGGCTGCTACCTCTATTCCGAAACAGTATATTCATGTATTGTTCTTTATGCTGCTGTTCCAGGGCTGTAAACAGATTTTTATGGCCCGCGAGAGAACCTTGTACCGGTACAAGGCGGTGGCGGTCATCTCGGCCCTTAACGCCTTGATACCCACCCTGATTGCGGTGGCGCTGGTGATGCTGGCCCCCGAGATGCAAAAGCTGGGTGCCCGCATTTACGGCTTTTACGTCCCCTCGGCCCTGATCGGTGTCGGTTGCGCCTTGGTGCTGATCGCCCGGGGCAAAGGGTTCGGCTGGAAATACATCAAATACGGTTTGGCTTTGTCCTTCCCGCTGATGCTCCACTACCTGACGGCTCAGCTGCTGTCCTCCTCCAACTCCATCGTTACCACCATGCGGCTGGGCGAAGAGGCCAACGCGGTGGTATCCACGGCTGCCTCTGCCAACCACATTATGACCACCCTGCTGTTGGCGGTTTCCGGTGCAGTGACCACCTGGCTGATGGATAACCTGAACCAAGAGAACGTCAAGGCGACCCGCCGGGGCACGTTAGCCTACGTGGCCGGTATTTCGGTGCTGGCGGTGGGGGTCATCCTGCTGGCTCCCGAGGTGGTACATATCCTCGGCAGCGGCAAGTACCCCGAATCCACCGTGCTGATGCCCGGATTTGTGGTGGCGGTGCTGGTACAGTCTGTCACCACCATCTTCACCATTATGCTCACCTACCAGAAGAAAGTGGTGGGTACGGCGGTGTGGACAGGCATCGTGGCGGTGCTGTGCGTGTTGGCCAAGTATTTCTTGCTCCCTTGGTACGACGCCCTAAACCCCGGAAACGGCGTGTTGATCCTGCCGTACATCAACATTGCCGCTTTTGCCGCGCTGTTTGTTATCAACTACGTTCTGGTGCGCCGTGCCGGGCTGGGCAAATACGTAAATTTCAAAGCCTTTGTTGCCGTGCTGGCCCTGCTCTTGGGCGTGATGGCGGTCAGCTATTATTTGTATGACCACCTGTGGCTGCGTCTGGGCGTCATCGGTGTTTTGGGCGCGGCGGCGCTGGTCGTTGCCTATCGCTATCGGGCATTGATCATAAAGATTATTCGCAAGAAATTTAAGAAAAAATCCAAAGCAACTAAAGAGAAAACGGAGGAATAAGTTATGATTCAGGAAAAAGTGATTGCCATTCTGAACGAGGTAAAACCCACCCGTGATCTGACCGCTATCGAGGACATCATTGAGGGCGGCTATCTAGATTCTTTTGAGCTGATGAGCCTGATCACCCTGCTCAGCGAGACCTTTGAGGTGGAGATCGGCTTTGAGGAGATCGTTCCCGAGAACTTCAATTCCGTTGCCGCTATGGTCGCCATGGTCGAGCGTCTGAAAGGCTGATAGGTGACTGTATGAAAGCGAATCGAATGTATCACAGCATCCGTCTGTTGCTCTGCCGCAGACCGGCAAAGCGCGCAGCCTATTTGAAAAAGCACCATATTCTGGGTGCCATCGGCGACAACTGCAAATGGGGTCCTTGGTTGGTGCCGTTGTACCCGGAGCTGATCCGTCTGGGCAACAATGTTCACGTCCACAAGACCGCCAAGATCGTTACCCACGATATGCTCAACCGGTATCTCAAGACCCGCAATCCCGACGACGACTTCGGCCACGGCGAGAAGCTGGGCTGTGTGGATATGCAGGATAACGTGTACATCGCTATGAACGTGACCGTGATGCCGGATGTCCGCATCGGTAAGGATACCATCGTGACCGCCGGCAGTGTGGTCACTTCCGACATCCCTGAGAATTCCGTTGCCTCCGGCATCCCTGCCAAGGTGACCGGCCGCTTTGATATGTTTATGGCTCTGCGCAAGATGAGCCGCAGCCAGTGTGTCAAGGTGAAGAACCAGGAGATGGACCCGGCGACGGCCGCTGAGGTGTGGGAGCGCTTTAACAAGCGCCGTGACAAGTAATCTGTAAGGAGTCGTTAGTATGCGTTCCATTGTAAAGAGCATTTATAACCACAGCCTTGCTCAGCCGAACAAGACCGCGCTGATCGCCCCTGACCGCACGGTGGATTACGCCACTTTGTGGAAGATGGTGGCTGGTATGGCCGCTCTGCTGAAAGAGAAAGGCTTAGAAAAGGGTCAGCGGGTCATTCTGGAGGCCAACCACACGGTGGAGTTTTTGGTGATGTGCTACGGCATTCATCTGGCGGGCGGTGTTCACGTTCCGGTGGAGCACGCCGCTCCCGCCGACCGCGTGTCCGCTATCGCTGAGGAGATCACTCCCAGTATGATTTTTACCGGTGAGCATCCTCTGGAGCAGTGTGGTATCACGCTGGACGAGCTGGCCGCCTACGACGGCCCGGTGCCGGAGTTCCCCACCGAGGATATGCTGCAGGAGATCCTGTTCACCACTGGTACCACCGGCAAATCCAAGGGCGTTATGATCACCCACTACGGTCAGATGAATATGTGCGAGAGCCAGAATGCGGTGCTGAATTACAGCATCGACAACGTGTGGCTGATCCCCACCCCCATGAACCACGCCGCCGGTCTGCGTAAGACCCATATGTCGATGGTCCGGGGCAGCACCGTGTTGCTGATGGCGGGCTTCACCAATCTGAAGAATTTCTTTGACAACATCAAGAACCATCACGTCACCTCCATTTATCTGCCCCCGGCGGGCGTGCACTACGTGCTGATGCTGGGCGCCAAGGAATTGGCGAAATACAACGACCAGCTGGATTTCCTGTATTCCAGCTCCTCTGCTCTGCCCGGCGGCGATAAAGAAAAGCTGATTTCTCTGCTTCCCGACGTGCGTAAGTTTGACGCCTACGGCGGCTCCGAGGTGGGCGCGGTGTGCTACATCGACTACAATGCCGTATCTGACGACACCAAGTGCGTAGGTAAGGCCAATCCCGGTGTGGACATCTATATCGTGGACGAGCAATACAACCGGATGGAGAACGCCACCAAGGAGAACCCCGGTATCATCGCCATCCGTTCCAACACCGTCACCGCCGGCTATTGGAATGAGCCGGAGATGACCGCCAACACCATTCAGGATGGTGTTATCTATATGACCGACCTGGGTTATATCGAGAACGGCTATCTGTATCTGGTGGGTCGCCGTGACGACGTTATCAACGTGGGCGGCCTGAAGATTGCCCCCACCGAGGTAGAGGACGTGGCGATGCGCCACCCTATGGTGGACGAGTGCGTCTGCATCCCCTATGAGGATAAGATGTTTGGCAAGGTGGTTAAGATGCTGGTAAAGGTGGCTGAGGGCTACGAGCTGGATGCCACCATACTGGCAGAATACCTGGAGGACAAGCTGGAGGCCTACAAGGTGCCGAAGTACATTGTGGCTATTGACGAGATCCCCCGCACCTTCAACGGCAAGATCGACCGTAAGCGGATCATTGCGGAACAGAAATAACAAAAATTC
>JAZNSL010000043.1:0-3448 GCA_045591225.1 Acutalibacteraceae bacterium
TGTCTCGCTGCGGCTCGGTCCGCTCGAGGGGAAGGCATATTCTATTCTGTATACCGCTGACTTTTCCACCTTTCCACGGGCATTGTCAATAAAACTTTCCATTTTTGTCGAAATCCCGTTTACAATTTCGAAACAAACACAAAAATTCGCAAAATTTCGCAACTTTTAGTTGCAAAAACAGGATTTTCCTCTTGATTTTTGAAAACAATAGGTGTATGATGTACTCGTTGGCAAAAACGCCATCATATATAATGTTGTATAATATATCTAGGAGGCTTTTTATGACGATCGGTGAAAAGATTACCGCGCTGCGCAACGCCGCCGGTATGTCCCAGGATGCTCTGGCAGATAATCTGTCGGTATCCCGTCAGTCTGTTTCCAAGTGGGAAGCAGACCAGGCTCAACCCCAAATTGATAAAGTGATGCAGATCTGTAAACTGTTTACGGTCTCTGCCGACGTCCTGCTGGACGATGACAAGGTGGTGGACCGTGCCCCTGCCGGCACCGCCCCCAAACTGAAATATTTCGGCACCGACGGCTTCCGCGGCGAGGCCAACTGCAACCTGACCTCTATGCAGGCCTATAAGGTGGGCCGGTTCCTGGGTTGGTATTTCTCCAGCCCCCTGTCCGGATGCAAGGACGAGAATTATCGTCCCCGCATCGTCATCGGTAAGGACACCCGCCGCAGCAGCTATATGCTGGAGTATTCCATCGTGGCGGGTATCACCGCCAGCGGTGCCGATGCCCACATGCTGCACGTGACCACCACCCCCAGCGTGTCCTACGTGACCCGCACCGACGAGTTTGACTGCGGCATTATGATCACCGCCAGCCACAACCCCTTCTACGACAATGGCATCAAGGTCATCAACAAGAGCGGTGAGAAGCTGGATGACGCCACCACCGCCCTCATCGAGGCCTATATCGACGGCAATCTGGGTGCACTGGGTGTGGAGGGCGACGACCTGCCCCTGGCCAAACGGGAGAAGATCGGCTGCATCATCGACTACGTGGCCGGCCGTAACCGCTACGTGGGCTACCTGATCTCCATCGCTTCCAATTCCTATAAGAAACTGCGCATCGGTCTGGACTGTGCCAACGGCGCCTCCTGGATGATCGCCAAGGCTGTGTTTGACGCCCTGGGCGCTCAGACCGTCATCATCGGCGACCAGCCCGATGGTCTGAACTGCAACAGCGGTTGCGGTTCCACCCACATGGAGAAGCTGCAGGCTCTGGTGAAAGAGCAGAAGCTGGACGTGGGCTTTGCCTTTGACGGCGATGCCGACCGCTGTCTGGCGGTGGACGAAAACGGCAACGTGGTGGACGGCGATGCCATGATGTACATTCTGGGTATGCGCCTGAAGAACCGCGGTATGCTGAACAAGGACACCGTGGTGGCCACCGTAATGTCCAACAGCGGTTTCTTTGCCAGCCTGAAAAAGGCCGGTATGGACGTGGACCAGACCGCCGTGGGCGACCGTTTTGTGTACGAGTCCATGCAGAAAAACGATTTCAGTCTGGGCGGCGAGCAGTCCGGTCACATCATTATGAAGAAATACGCCACCACCGGTGACGGTATTCTGACCGCTATTATGATCGCCGAGGAGATGTGCGACCGTAAGCTCAGCCTGTCTAAACTGGCTGAGCCGGTAACCCTGTATCCCCAGTATCTGAAGAATCTGCGGGTCAAGAGCAAGGACGCCGTTATGAACGACCAGGCGGTGCTGGATGCCCAGGCCGAGGCCGAAAAGCTGATCGCCGGTAACGGCCGCACCCTGCTGCGCCAGAGCGGTACCGAGCCGGTCATCCGCGTGATGGTAGAGGCAGAAACCCCCGAGCTGTGCGAGAAATACGCCGCTATGATCGCCGACGTGATTGTGGAAAGGGGTCATTGTGTTGAATAAACTGGTGAAGACCGCTGACCTGTACGATTGTCAGGTCCCCTACCTCAAAGATTTGTTCGAGTCCTGCGAATATCCCTGGGAGATGTTGCCCAAGATCAAAGAGTGGATCCTGGGTCTCATTGAGGCCGGTCTGCCCGAGTTCACCGAGCTGAAGCCCGGTGTCTGGGTAGGCAAGGACGTGAAGATCGCCGATTACGTGACCATCGAGGCACCCGCCATCATCGGTCACGGCACCGAGATCCGTCCCGGCGCCTATATCCGCGGCAGTGTCATCACCGGCAGCGGCTGTGTGATGGGCAACTCCAGCGAGTTTAAGAACTGCATCCTGCTGGACAAGGTGCAGGTGCCCCACTACAACTACGTGGGCGATTCCGTGCTGGGTAACAAGGCCCACATGGGTGCCGGCACCATCTGCTCCAACCTGAAGTCCGACGGCAAGCCTGTGGTCATCCACGGCGACCAGGACTACGTCACCGGTCTGCGGAAGATCGGCGGCATCCTGGCAGACGGCGCCGACGCCGGCTGTGGCTGTGTCATCAACCCCGGCACGGTCATCGGCAAAGGCACCACCATCTATCCCCTAACCTCCCTGCGGGGTGTGTATCCCGCCGGTTGCATTGTCAAAGCCACCAATACTGTTGTTGAGAGAAAGGAAAATGTGTGATGAAATACATTGTTGTAAACACCTATGACGAGCTGAGCAATAAAGCGGCTGACCTGATCGCCGCCCAGATTCTGGTAAAGCCCCACTGCGTGCTGGGTCTGGCCCCCGGTTCTTCCCCCGTGGGCACCTACAAGCGCCTCATCGAGGACAACAAGGCCGGTAAGATCGATTTCTCCACCGTCACCAGCGTCAACCTGGACGAGTACGTGGGCCTGGACGGCTCCAACGACCAGAGCTACCGCTATTTTATGAACGATAACCTGTTCAACCACGTAAACATCGACAAGGCCAAGACCTTTGTCCCCAACGGCTGTGCCGCCGACCTGGCCGCCGAGGGCGAGGCCTATGACGCCATGATCAAGGAGCTGGGCGGCATCGACCTGCAGCTGCTGGGCATCGGTCTGGACGGCCACATTGGCTTTAACGAGCCGGATGCCTATTTCACCGGCCCCACCCACGAGGTGAAGCTGGACGAGTCCACCATCGAAGCCAACGCCCGTTTCTTCGCCAGCAAGGACGAGGTGCCCACCACCGCCGTCACCATGGGTATGCTGTCCATCATGCAGGCCAAGAAGGTGCTGCTGGTGGCCAACGGCGCCGCTAAAAAGGCCATCGTGGAGAAGGCTTTCTTCGGCCCCATCGATCCCCAGGTGCCTGCCTCCATCCTGCAGCTGCACCCCGACGTGACTGTTATCTACAGCGAGAACTAAGATAGAATAGCGAAAGCCGCTACCCGGTTGGTGAAGTGATAAAATAATGGTAGACACGAAAGTGCCTACCATTATTTTTTATGCTATCATAAGGAACGGGAGGTGGATGTATGCCCAGAAAATATACAATGCGTAGCAAGGAAGAGAAATTATCCATAGTAAAAAGAAAT
>JAZNSL010000044.1:0-10843 GCA_045591225.1 Acutalibacteraceae bacterium
GTTTTATTCGCCTTTCGGCGAGTTATATTGCTTCGCAGTGATATTTGTCTTACGACAAGTGTTATTGCCTCCGGCAGTT
The DNA here is from genome assembly GCA_045591225.1 of Acutalibacteraceae bacterium. GTDB lineage: Bacteria > Bacillota > Clostridia > Oscillospirales > Acutalibacteraceae > UBA5905. Next base: position 80 of record JAZNSL010000044.1, read on the forward strand.
TTTTGCGAATAAAATATCACTGAAACCGTGAGGTTTCAATATCACTTTCCGAAAGGAAAATACCACTCTGTGCTTTCAGCGCAGAATATCACTGTAAAAAATCACTACCCGAAAAAGAGTTTATGTTCTTCTCTTCTTCGGGTGGTTTTTGTCTTATAGCATAGCAAGTAGGGGATTTATACGGCAAATTCCAATCGTTTTACAGATAACTGTTCTTAGTAACCCTGCTCATTCGGCCGAGGGATTTTTCTTTGTCCCAGAACAAGACATATTTCCGCCCACTCTCTCATACTATTAGGCAGAGGTTAGGAGTGATGGTATGAGGGAAATGGTATTGGAGCGGGCGGTAGCGCTGGGGGAATACATACTGGATACCGGCGCCACCGTTCGAGCCACCGCAAAGCGGTTTCACATCAGCAAATCCACCGTACATAAGGACGTGTCCGAGCGTCTGCAGATGGTCAATCCGCAGCTGTACGGCGAGGTGAGGCACGTATTGGAGGTCAACAAAGCCCAGCGGCATATTCGGGGCGGTCAGGCCACCAAGAGAAAGTACAAAGGTGAATAACCAAGGCCTGCACATGGTGTGCAGGCCTTTCCCTTTACAGCCGAAAAACCCAGTAAAATCAAGGGGTTTCTCACAGTTCTTTTTTGATTTTGCTGAGAGCGCCTTTTTCCAGGCGGCTGACCTGGGCTTGGGAAATACCGATCTCGGCGGACACCTCCACCTGGGTCATTCCCTTGAAAAACCGTAGAGAGAGTATCCTTTTTTCGCGGTCGGACAGGGCGGCGATGGCATCCTTGAGGGCGATTTCGTTGAGCCAGTTGCTGTCGTCGTTTTTGTCGCCTACCTGATCCAGCACGTAGATGGCGTCACCGCCGTCGTTGTACACCGGCTCGTACAGGCTTACCGGGTCCACGATGGCCTCCAGCGCCAGCACCACGTCCTCCCGGGGAATGTCCAGCCGACGGGCGATCTCCTCTACGGTGGGTTCCCGGTGCAGTTCGGTGAGCAGCTGCTCCTTGGCCTGCATAGCCCGATAGGCGGTGTCCCGGGTGGAGCGGCTGATGCGGATGGCGTTGTTATCGCGAAGATACCGGCGGATCTCTCCGATGATCATGGGCACCGCATAGGTGGAGAACCGCACGTTTTGGGACAGATCGAAGTTGTCAATGGACTTGATCAGCCCGATGCATCCCACCTGAAACAGGTCATCGGGGTTTTCACCCCGTCCGGCAAACCGTTGCACCACGCTGGGCACCAGCCGGAGATTCCCCTGCACCAGCTGGCTTCTGGCGCGGCTGTCGCCCTCCTGCATTTTTCGCAGTAGTTGGATTTTCTCCGCCTCGGTGAGCACGGTGAGGGTGGCGGTGTTGACACCGCAGATTTCCACCTTGTTGTACATATCCATCCCATCCTTTCGGAATGAGTATGGACGGGATGGGGGAGGTTCATACGCGGTGGGGCAAAACAAAAAGCCTTCGGCAGAGCCGAAGGCTTTTTTGTTTACGTTTTGGATTACACCGCACGGGTGACCTTTCCGGAACGCAGGCAGCGGGTGCAGGCGTACACACGCTTGGGGGAACCGTCAACGATCGCCTTGACACGGCGGATGTTGGGCTTCCAGCAACGGTTGGACCGTCTGTGAGAGTGGGACACACGAATACCGAAAGTCACGCTCTTGCCGCAGTAATCACACTTTGCCATTGTTCTGCACCTCCTTTTGTAACATCGGCGGATAGCCGATTCGAGTCATAGTTTATGCCGGGGCATAATAACCCCCGCAAAGCAACGGAACTAGTTTAGCAGATAATGACGAAAAAATCAAGTCTTTTTTTGCGGTTTTGCAAAAAAACTTTATTTCTGTAAGTTTGTTGACAGAAACCCTTGTATTTTTCTCTATTATTTGGTAGAATACTCTAAATGTAATCTGGTGTAGTATTGCGAAAAGAGGAAACCTATGTTTTTATATTTTTTATCCAATCGAGATTCTATGGATGTGTGGGGCATCCTGTATATGATGCTGGCGTATGCCGTGATTTTGTTTCTCACCCTGCCGGTGCATGAGCTGGCCCACGGCCTGATGGCCCATTGGTGCGGTGATGATACCGCCAAGTGGCACGGCCGCCTGAGCCTGAATCCTCTGCGTCATCTGGATTTGTGGGGCACGCTGATGATTCTGACGGTGGGCATCGGCTACGCTAAGCCGGTGCCGGTGAATCCCCGGAACTTCCGCAAATACAAGCGGGATATGGTTCTGGTGGCGCTGGCAGGCCCTCTGTCCAACTTCCTGATGGCGCTGGTGGCCACCATTCTGCGCCGTGTGTGCTTTATGTGCGGCTGGGGCATCGTGATACTGATTTTAGACATCATCATTTCGGTCAATATTTCCCTGATGGTGTTTAATCTGTTGCCCATTCCGCCGCTGGACGGCAGCCGCCTGTGGAGTTCCCTGTTGCCCGGGCGCTGGGCGTATACGCTGGAGCAGTACAGCCGCTACATCACGATGGGACTGTTCGTGTTGCTGTTTTCGGGTGTGCTGGACCGCCCGCTGTACGTGTTACAGGCGTATGCGGCCTTTTTCCTGGACGTGATTGCCGGGGTGCTGTTCCTGCCGATCAACTGGATTATAGGTCTGTTTTAATTTTTCGCATAAGTAGGAGTACGATATGGAAGCCATATCCTATAAATTACCGGACTTTGAAGGTCCTTTGGACCTGCTTCTCTTTCTGGTGCAGAAGAACAAACTGAATATCTACGACATTCCCATCGCCCAGGTGCTGGAACAGTACCTGGAGGCCATCAAACAGATGCAGGACTACAATATGGACGTAGCCAGCGAATTTCTGGAGATGGCGGCGCGGTTGGTGCACATCAAATCGGTGATGCTGCTGCCTCGGTATGAGGAAGAAACCGACGAACTCAAGCGGGAGCTGACCGGTCAGTTGATCGAATACCAGCTGTGCCAGCAGATGGCCCGTCGCTTGGCGGTGGATTACGTGGGCGGCGATCTGTTTATCCGGGATGCCGAAGAGGTAGAGCCGGATATGACCTATCGCCGGGTACATAAGCCGGAGGAGATGCTGGATGCGTTTCTGTCCGCCGCCGGACGTGGTAAGCGGCGTCTGCCGCCGCCCGCCCTGGCCTTCCACGCCATTGTGGCCCGCAAGATCGTGCCGGTATCCACCAAGATCACCTACGTCCTGCGCAAGCTGTACACCCAGGGCAAGGTCTCTTACCAATCTCTGTTTAAAAAAGCGGAGAGCAAATCCGATCTGGTAGCTACCTTCTTGGCGCTGTTGGAGCTGATCAAGTCCAAGCGTATCAGCGTAGACGGCGAGGGCGAGAGCCAGCAGGTGCATATGCGTCCGCCGGAGGAGTGGGATACCACCGTGCCGGAGGAATTTGACGAAAACCCCACGGAGGAACGTGAGTATGGAAATTAAACAGTATCAGGCCGCCATTGAGGCCATTTTGTTTGCCAGCGGAGAGCCGGTGCCGGTATCCCGTTTGGCGTTGGCGTTGGAGCTGGACGAGGATGCCACCCGCCGCATTGCGGAGGACTGGGCACAAGACGTCAACACCCGCGCCGGCGGTATCACCGCCTTAAAATTGGACGACAGCTATCAGCTGTGCAGCAGTAAGGCCTATGCCGGCTACGTGCGTAAGGCGATGGATATCCGCCGCAATACCCCGCTGTCCCAGGCGGCTATGGAGGTGCTGGCCATCATCGCCTACAACCAGCCGGTGACCCGTCCCTTTGTGGAGCAGGTCCGCGGCGTGGACTGCAGCGCGGTTATCCAGGGCCTTCAGCAGAAGGGTCTCATCGAGGAAAAGGGACGTATGGACCTGCCGGGCAGACCCCTGCTTTACGGCACTTCCGCCAACTTCCTGCGTTGCTTCGGCATCGCTTCTCTGGACCAGTTACCCCCTCTGCCTCAGAAGGAGGACAACACCATGCGCGAGACCACGCTGGACGAGGTGCTGATGGAACAGCAGAGTGTACCGGAGAACGTGTTCGGTCCGGAAGAGGACGTTGAAGACCCGATTCTGACCGAGGAGGAATAAGCCGTGTGGGCAGTATATATCCTGCTGGGGCTGTTGGGTCTGTTGCTGGCGCTGTTGCTGATACCGGTAACCCTGTGGGTCATCTACGACGGGCGGCTTCAGGTTCGTCTGTGGTATCTGTTGCCTATACGGTTGGTTGCCGATTTTGAGGAAGAAACCAACGTGACGGTGACGGTGCTGGGATGCCCGGTGTGGACCTATCCCGGCGGGGAAGAGGACAAGCCCGACGGAGAACAGACGGACGGGCAACCGCAACAGCGTGCCAAGGGTAAGGTGAAGGAACTGGTTGCCGAGATGAAATCCGGCGGCATTCTTTCCACCCTGGCCGCCATTACGGAACTGCTGCGGCTGTTGCACACCGAGAGCGGTAAACTGCTGACCAAGATTACCGTGACCCGTCTGCGGTTGCAGGCGCGGATCTGCGGCTCTGAGGCGGCGGAGACCGCCCAGCTGTACGGCCGGGTCTGCGGGGTGCTGTTCCCGCTGTTGGCGCGGATGGAACAGGTGATGCGGGTGCGCCGTCGCGAGGTGCGGGTCGAGCCGGACTTTTTGTCCGAGCGTACCGCCGTGCGTATGGATATGCGCCTGCGGCTGACCTTACCCCGCTTGATTATGGCGGTGTATGCCGTGGTTAAAGGTATTGACCAATTAGGAGAAAAATAACAACCGAGAATATAGGGAGGTTTTTGTTTATGGCTAACAATGTAGAGGGCTTGATGGGCGTTTCCATCGAGAAGGTACGGGAAATGGTGGATGCCAATATGGTGGTGGGTTCTCCCATGGCTATGGGTGACGGCCTCATTTTGATTCCCGTTTCCAAGATTTCTTACGGCTTTGCCTCCGGCGGTTCCGACCTGCCGGCCAATAAGGGCGGTGCCGATCTGTTCGGCGGCGGTGCCGGTGCCGGTATCAACGTGGTGCCGGTGGCGTTCCTGACCATTAAGGACGGCAACGTCAACATTCTGCCGGTGGTGTCCAAGCCGGATGGTATGGATCGGTTGATCTCTATGGTGCCGGACCTGTTCGATAAAGTGTCTGCAAAGAAGAAAAATGCCGCCGAGGCTAAAGAAACGGCGGAGTGATGCCCTGTAAAGGAGGAAACCCCTATGGCTATGGTGCGCCTGCAAAAGGTGCTGTCCGAGCGTGGCGTGGCCTCTCGCCGTAAGGCAGAGGAGTTGATTGCCGCCGGACATGTAAAGGTGAACGGTCGTCCTGCAAAGGTGGGCGATAAGGTGGACGACCGCCGTGACGTGATTCACGTGCGGGGGAAAAAGCTGGGCGCGGCGCCCCAGTCGGTGTATATTGCGTTGCATAAGCCCCGCGGCTACATCACCACCATGGCGGATGAGCGGGGTCGCAAATGCGTAGAGGAGTTGGTGCGCAGCGTCGGTGTGCCGGTGTACCCCGTGGGCCGCTTGGATAAGGATTCCGAGGGTCTGCTTTTGATGACCAACGACGGCGATTTTTCCAACGCCATTATGCATCCCACCCACCACGTGCCGAAATTGTACCGGGTTACTCTGCGTCAGCCTATGACCGAGGAACAAAAGATTAAGTTTGAAGAGGGCATCCTGCTGGACGGTCGCCGTACTGCCCCGGCACAGGTAAATATCGTGTCCTCTGCCGCCGACCGCTGTGTGGTGGAGATCACCCTGTTTGAGGGGCGCAACCGCCAGATCCGCCGTATGTGCGAGGCGCTGGGGCTGGAGGTATCCCGTCTGCGCCGCAATGCCGTGGGCAAGGTAAAGCTGGGTATGCTGCCGGTGGGCAACTGGCGGTATCTCACCCCGGATGAGGTGAAGAATCTGGTGATGGCCACCGGCGTCACCAAAAAGATTGCCGCCGGCTACATCAAATACGGAAAGGAGCCTGACCGTGATTACCATACAGCCCGCCGATAAGGCGTTTTTGGACAGTGTGTCCGCTCCTGCCGATACCGACGCTATGGTGCTTCGTGACAGCGACGGCTCCGTGTTCGGCTACGCTCTGTTCCGGGTGGTGGGGGATACGGTTGAGGTGCTGTCGGTACATACCGAAGAACCCTTAATGACCGAGGGCCTTATCCGCTCGGTGCTCAACACCGGGGATTGCCGCGGCGCGGTTACCGGCATCTGCCGCGATACCGCTCTGGCACCGATTTTAAAACGGTTGGAATTTGTGGAGACCGAGGGTGTTTACACCGTTTCCATACAGAATTTCCTGTACGGCGAATGCAAGTGCCAATAAAATGAATTTTTGGATGAAAAAATGGCAAAATCTCTTGCCATTTTTTTATTTTTGCGCTATAATAATGTCAAATTGGGAAATATGGGCTTTTTGAGAAAAGCCTCTTCAGAAAGGATGGATTGACTTATGAAAAAGTTCCACATTACCGTAAACGGCACCGCCTACGAGGTGGACGTTGAGGAGATCGGCGCCGCCGCTCCCGTGGCCGCCGCTCCCGTGGCCGCTGCCGCTCCTGCTCCCGCTGCTGCTCCTGCCGGCGGCGTGGTGATCGCTTGCCCCATGCCCGGCACCATCATTGATATCAAGGTGAATGCCGGTGACGCCGTGGCCGAGGGCCAGGTTCTGGTGGTGTTCGAGGCCATGAAGATGGAGAACGAGATCGTGGCTCCCTGCGCCGGCACCGTTGCCTCTATCAACGTGAACAAGGGCGATAGCGTGGATTCCGGTTCTGTGCTGATGAGCCTGAACTAATTGCGAGGTGACCGCTATGGCAAAGCCGATTAAGATTACCGAGGTGGTCCTGCGCGATGCGCACCAGTCTTTGCTGGCCACCCGTATGACCATGGACGAGATGCGTCCCATTTTGGCCGAGATGGACAAGATTCCGTACTTCTCCGTTGAGTGCTGGGGTGGTGCCACCTTCGATTCCTGTATCCGTTTCCTGAATGAGGACCCCTGGGAGCGCCTGCGCATTATGCGCCAGGAGATGCCCCATCAGAAACTGCAGATGCTGTTCCGCGGCCAGAATATGCTGGGCTACCGTCCTTACGCCGACGACGTGGTGGAGTATTTCGTGCAGAAGTCTGTGGCCAACGGCATCGACGTGATCCGTATCTTTGATGCGCTGAACGATGCCCGTAACCTGCAGACCGCCATCAAGGCCGCCAACAAGGAAAAGGCTCACGTTCAGGGCTGTATCAGCTACACCCTGAGCCCGGTGCATAACAACGAGTATTACGCCGAGTACGCCAAGACCCTGGAGGGTATGGGTGCCGATTCCATCTGTATCAAGGATATGGCCGGTCTGCTGACCCCCTATGCTTGCTACGACCTGGTCTCCCGCCTGAAGGAGACGGTGAGCATCCCGGTGGATATCCACAGCCACTACACCGCCGGTCTGGCCTCTATGTCCATTATGAAGGGTATTGAGGCGGGCGCCGACATCATCGATACCGCTATGAGTCCTCTGTCCGTGGGTACTTCCCATATGCCCACCGAGTCGCTGGTGGCGGCTTTGCAGGGTACCGAGTACGATACCGGCCTGGATCTCAACCAGCTCAACGTGGTGCGTGCGCACTTTGCCCAGTTGCGGGATAAGTACGTCACCGGCGGTCAGATCTCCCATAAGTCCATGGGCGTGGACGCCAACACCCTGCTGTATCAGGTTCCCGGCGGTATGTTCTCCAATATGCTGGGCCAGCTGAAAGAGGCCGGCAAGGAGGACAAACTGGAGGAGGTGCTGGCGGAGATTCCCCGCGTGCGTGAGGATTCCGGTTATCCCCCTCTGGTGACCCCCACCAGCCAGATCGTGGGCACCCAGGCGGTGTTCAACGTGATTATGGGCGAGCGGTATAAGATGGTCACCAAGGAGTTCCGTGGTATGGTTCACGGCGATTATGGTAAGACTCCGGCTCCCATCTCTCCCGAGTTCTCCAAAAAGATTTTGGGTGACGACGAGCCCATCACCTGCCGTTTTGCGGACACTCTCGAGCCGGAGCTGGATAAGCTGAAGGCCGAGGCTGCTCCCTACGTTAAGCAGGAGGAGGACGTGCTGACCTACGCTATGTTCCCCCAGGTAGCCCCCAAGTTCTTCGCCAACCGCGACAAGGCCGAAGACACCTCTGCACCCTATACCCCCGACGTGGTGGTTACCCCTGTCAACTAAATCAATCCCTAAAGCCACCGTCTGCGGACGGTGGCTTTTCTCTTACGTGACGAATCGTGTCTTGCCATAAACGGGGGATATGCTATAATAAACCCAAACCCACAAAGAAGGTGTGACTATGGAATTTTGCGAAAAACTACAAGAACTGCGCAAACAGAGCGGTCTTACCCAAGAGGAACTGGCTGGGCATCTCTATGTTTCCCGCACCGCCGTTTCCAAATGGGAATCCGGGCGGGGCTATCCCAACATCGACTCTCTCAAGGCCATCGCCGCCTATTTTTCGGTGTCGGTGGATGACCTGCTGTCCACCGACCAACTGCTGACCATCGCTCAGGAGGACAGCCGGCAAAAGACCACCCACACCCGGGATCTGGTGTACGGTCTGCTGGATGTGAGCACCGCATTGTTTCTGTTTTTGCCCCTGTTTCGGCAGATGGTCAACGGCGCACTGCAGGAGGTCTCTCTACTGGGCCTCACCGCCGTAAACCCCGTTATGCAGGCGGTGTATTTGGCGCTGGTGGCGGTGACCGTGCTGGTGGGCTTGCTGACCCTGGCGATTCCCCATACGGCTGTTCCCCTTTGGCAACGGAGCAAGAGTCTTCTCTCTTTGATTTTCGGCGGGGTAGGGGTGCTGTTGCTGATTCTCGGCTCCCAGCCGTACCCGGCGGTGTTTCTGTTTCTGTTCACCATTATCAAGACGGTGTTACTGCTGAAAAAGTAACCGACACAAAGGGTATCGCCGCCGTGACGTTCCGTTTCTTGTAAAAACGAAAACCTCCTGTTAATGTGGTGTTGGCGCAAGCCAAATCACGTAACGGGAGGTTTTTATTATGAATACAAAACGCTTTTTATTACCCATCAGCCTATTGACCGCTTTCACCCTGTGGACCGCTCTGCTTTACGTGGTGGACGTGCAACCCATCGGCCCGGAGGGCACGGCGGTGGGCTTTGCCACCCTCAACAGCTTTGTCCATAATCTCACCGGGGTGTGTATGCCTGTCTACACCATCACCGATTGGCTGGGTCTGGTGCCGGTTTTCATCGGCTTTGCCTTTGCGGGTTTAGGTCTGTGCCAATGGATTCGGCGCAGACACGTCTTAAAAGTGGATTTCAGCATTTTGATGCTGGGCGTTTTTTACCTGCTGATGCTGGCGGTATATCTGCTGTTTGAGTCGGTGGTTGTCAACTACCGCCCCATTCTCATCGGCGGCTACCGGGAGGTATCCTATCCCTCGTCCACCACATTGCTGACCCTGTGCGTGATGCCCACCACTCTGTGGCAACTGCGCCGCCGGATCCGCAACCCACTGTTCTATCGGGTGGTGCAGACGGTCTGTGTCCTGTTTATGGTGTTTATGGTGGGCGGTCGGCTGTTGGCGGGGGTGCATTGGCTCACGGATATTATCGGCGGCGGGTTGCTTTCCGCCGGTATGGTGACCTTGTACGATGTCGTCTGCCGGGTAAAACCCGGGGTGTCTTGACAGTCCATTGACGATTTGTGGCAGTTTTGCTATACTATCGGCAGAGGTGATTGGCTGATGACCGATAAAAAGAGCTTTGGTTTGTTCATCAAACAAAAACGAATGGAAAAGAACTATTCCCAAAAGGAATTGGCGGAACTTTTATACATTACCGAGGGTGCGGTGAGCAAATGGGAGCGCGGCTCCTCCTATCCCGACATTACGCTGATTGCGGATATCTGCCGGGTGCTGGATATTTCCGAGCACGAGTTTGTCACCGCCTCCACCGATACGGCCGCCCGCAAACTGCAACAGGAGGCCCGGTCCTTTCGCCGTATCCGCGGCGCTTGGTTCTGGATTCCCACCGTTTCTTACGCTGTGGCTCTGCTTACCTGCTTTATCTGCAATTTGGCGGTGAACCACACCCTGTCTTGGTTTTTCGTGGTACTGGCTTCTCTGGTGTGTGCCTATACGTTTATCCCTACGCTGACTCCGCTTGTTCCCAAACATAAACTGTTGGTGTTCACCGTCAGCAGTTATTTGTCCATTGGTCTGTTGCTGTTGACCTGCGGTCTGTTTGTGGGCAAACCCTTTTGGGTGCCCACCGCCTGTGTAGGCACGCTGATGGGCTATGTGGCGGTGTTTTTGCCCATTCTGCTGTATAAAACTCAGTGGCGGCGGGCCTGCTTCTCGGTTACTTTTGGGGTGTTGTTTCTGCTAATACTGCTTCTGCTGGCGCTGATTCGCGCGTATGCGGTATTCCCTTTGCTTTCCGCTTGGCTGATTACGGCCTATGCTTTCTTGCCGATGTTTTTCTGCGGGGCCATAGGCTTTCTTCGTATCAACACGTTTATTCGAGCGGCAATGGGAAGCGCGTTTACCATCCTGATTTATTACTTCCTCGGTTTTGTGGTGGGCTGTCTGTTTGACGTGCAAGACAATTTCTACGAGGTGGATTTTTCGGATTGGCAACACTATGCAAGCGGCAATACCCATTGTGTTACGCTGTTGGTTTTCTTGGGTATCGCCCTGATATTTTTGTTGGTAGGATTGAATCAAAGAAAGAAAAAATAAACGAAAGGCCGAAGTCGGATCGTAGCCATGTCGTTCTGTGAGCCAAGGAG
>JAZNSL010000045.1:0-34322 GCA_045591225.1 Acutalibacteraceae bacterium
CAAACTTGGCGGCGTGCTCAGCCTCTTCGTAAGCGGCCTTTTCCCAATACAGACCGATCTCGGGATAACCCTCACGATGAGCCACGCGGGCCATCGCCAGATACATACCCACCTCAGAGCACTCACCGGCAAAGTTGGCACGCAGGCCCTCGATGATCTCGGGATCAACACCCTGAGCCACACCGACAACGTGCTCAGCCGCCCAGGTCTTGGGGCCGGACTGCTCGTTAAACTTCTCGGCGGTGACACCGCAAACCGGGCAAACGTGAGGAGCCTGATCACCATTGTGAACATAACCGCAAACAGAACAGACAAACTTTTTCATTTTTCATTACCTCCAAAATAAATTTAAGATTTTTTGTTTGTGCAAGCGGGACACAACCCGCTGAAATAAATGCCCTGCCCCTGAACGGTAAAACCGTCGGGAATCAGGCTGTTGACCAGCTTTTCATCCAAAGCAAAGTCGGCGATACCGCCACACCCACGACAATGAAAATGTCCGTGCAGGGTCGTATCGGCATCATAATGGCGCTCGCCGGTGTCCATAGCCAGTTCCAGCACCAGCCCCGCCTGTACCAACGCGTGCAAGGAATTGTACACCGTGGTACGGGAAAAGGTGGGATGCTTTTTCACCAGCGCATCGTACACCGTCTCAGCCGAAGGATGGGTACGATGCTGGTACAGGTAGTCGTATACCGCCAATCGCTGTGCCGTGGGACGTATCCCCCGCTCGCTCATCAGCGTCGCCATCCGTTTCTGTGTCATACGCGCCCTCCTTTTTGTAATCGTTTTTAGTTTGTAATGATTACAATTGCATAATACACGATGTTTTTCGATTTGTCAATAGCTTTTTTGAAAAAGTTTGTAATCATTACAAAAAATCACACCGTCCGTACTCGGGCGGTGTGATTCATTTATTCTTTAATTATAAAATGCTGGGCCAAACCGTTCTTAGTTAGGATAGCAGGCTCGCCTACAATCAACGGCTGAATGTATTCCAGCGCAGCCGACAACACGTCGTTGCCCGCTTCGTTGATCCATTCACGGGGAACGTATTTCACCTTGTTCGCCACATCGCAGACGGGGACGGTGCCGTAAGAAGGCGCATAACCATCAATACCACGCTCCACGATGGCGCTGACGCGACCGGTCTCCCCTGCCGCGGCGGCACGGACGGACACGCAACCCAATTCCTCAGCCTCGACCAAATCGGTCTCAGATGCAATGTGGGCGGCGCAACGCTGAAGGATGTTCAGTTCTACCGAACGCACCTTACAGCCAATGCGGTCGCGCACCAGTTCCTCCAAGCACTTGCCGATACCGGACAGATACTTATGACCAAAGTTGTCCACTTTGCCGGACTGGAAATCGTCCAAGCCGTCCAATTCCACGCCCTCGGACACCGCCACAATAACGGTACGGGAGGTTTTCTGAGCCTCCTGCACGTCCTTGACGAACCGATCGGCAGTGAACTCCACCTCCGGCAAATAGACCAAATGCGGCGCATCACAGCCAAACAAACGCGGCAACGCCGCCGAAGCGGTGAGCCAGCCGGTATCCCGACCCATGATCTCCACGATCAGCACGCTGTCCAGTTCATACACCGTGCAGTCCCGAATCATCTCCCACATACTGGTAGCCACAAACTTGGCCGCCGAACCATAGCCGGGGGTATGGTCCATCAGGCACAGGTCGTTATCGATGGTCTTGGGTACACCCATCACGCGGATAGGGCTGTTCACCGAAGCAAAGTAAGCGGACAGCTTATCCACCGTATCCATAGAATCGTTGCCGCCAATGTAAAAGAAAGCACCGATATCGTGTTTCTCCAGCGTTTTGCGAATCTGCTCGTACACCTCAGGAGCTTTTTCAACCGTAGGCAGTTTAAAGCGGCAGGAACGCAGAGCCGCCGAAGGAGTTTGGCGGAGCAATGCCTGCTGTTCCTCACTGTCCAGTTGCTCGTTAAGATTTACCAGACGTTCATTGAGAATTCCCTCAATACCGTTTAAAGAACCATAAACCACATCCACCGCTTCCCATTTGCGAGCGGCACGATACACGCCCAGCAGAGAGGCGTTGATAACCGCGGTAGGACCGCCGGACTGCGCAACAACAACATTCATAACATAATCCTCCTAATCTAACCAATCATATTCCAAGTAGAAATCAGCAACCACCATGCCAAGCCATAGTAGGCCACCACCGCCACCAAGTCATTGATGGTGGTAATCAGCGGGCCGGAAGCCACCGCAGGGTCTACCTGCAGTTTTTTGAACAGCATGGGTATCAGCGTACCGGTCAGGCTGGAAACCGACATCGCCGCCAGCATCGACAGGCCGATACAGCCCGACGTGGCAAAGGCCATCGGCAGGCTGGGTTCCTTCAGAAGCCACAGATACAAACCAATCAGCACGGCGGACAGCACGCCCAAAACCGCGCCGTTGAAGAAACCGACCCGTAACTCCTTGAGTACCAGAGAAAGGCTTTGGCGACCATCCAGCTGTTCGTCCATCAGCACGCGGATGGTAACCGCCAGGGACTGGGTTCCCACATTGCCGGCCATCGACAAAATCAGCGACTGGAAACAGACGATAAAGGTCAGGTCACGGACCACCGTCTCAAACATACCCACCACAGCGGATACGCCAAGGCCCAAGAACAGCAACACAACCAGCCAAGGAATCCGTTTACTCATACTCTGGAACAACGGCTCATTCAGGTCTTCCTCGGCGGTCAGACCGGCCAAACGGGCATAGTCCTCACCCATCTCCTCGTCCACCACCTCAACGATGTCCTGGGAGGTGATGACACCCAGCAGTCGGTTGTCAGCGGACAAGACCGGGATGGAGTCCTCGGAATAGTCTTTCAGTTCCTCAATACAGGAATCCACAGACTGGGATGCATAGACGTACGGATAGGACGTGGCAATCAAATCCTCCAACACCTTGTCGGTGCGCGCCACGATCAAATCTTTCAGGTCAATGGCACCATAGAAGGTTTCATCCTCTTCCAAGGCGTAGATGGTGGAAATGTTGTCATTCTCAGCGGCCTCCCGCACCAAAGCGCGCATAGCCTGCTTGATGGTAAACTTTCGGGAAACGGCCACGTAGTTGGTGGTCATACGGCTACCGATCTGATCCTCATCGTAGGATTCAATCAGTTGGATGTCCTCCGCCGCCTCCGGGTCGATCAGCTCCATCAGTTCCCGGCGCTTATCCTCGTCCAGCTCGTCCAGTACATCCACCGCATCGTCGGCATCCATACCCTCGATAACATCCGCCGCCAGTTCCGCATCCAGTTCGTCGATGTACGTGCCGACGTCTTCCAAATAAGCGAACACGTCACTCATCCGGTCCTTGCCCAATATACGGTACAGCCGGCGGCGGTCAGTGGCCTCTAACTGTTCCAGCAGATCAGCCAGGTCACCGTCGTGGTAGTCTTCCAGCTCCAGCCGCAACTCCGTTATGGGTCTGCGGGATAGGAGCAGATTGGTTAGTTCTTCGGTATAGTCCGGCATCTCCTGAGGAGTAACCGGCACTTTCTGTTCTTCAGACATAATAAAAGACCTCCTGTCAAATTCGTCAGGCGGTCTGCACAAGTCAATCCATTACACATAATCGGTGACCTATACAGAGCGCTGTTTGCGGCATACACAATCGAGGAGGAACGGGATTGTTCTCCATATAGAATCACCTACTTTCTTTTTAATATCTTACATTTAATTATATAAATATCTTCACATTTTTGCAACCCCAAACATAAAAATTAGAAAATTTAAATTTCTAAAACTTTTTTCAAAAAAAGGGTTGACAATTGCTTTCAGTTTTGCTATTATAGTGCCTGTTCCGAGGAACACTACCAAATGGGGGTATAGCTCAGCTGGGAGAGCGCTTGAATGGCATTCAAGAGGTCAGCGGTTCGATCCCGCTTATCTCCACCAACGAAAACACCTTGAAACCTACTGGTTTCGAGGTGTTTTCGTTTTTACCGGTATATTATCGAAGTTTTGAGGGTAGTCGGCGTGGAAACGCAGAAGACATCTTGCAATAGCACACAAATACAACTATAATGAATTTGCAACAATTACTGCGCCTTATGGGGTGAATCAATGAAAATCGGGATAAGTTTTAGTCCATACGGCAACTCATACGGACGGTATGGAATTGAAAAGTTTGCAAAGTTAAAACAACACGGTTACGATGCGGTGGATTACAATCTTGCCGATACGGATAGCGAGCTATATCGTTTGAACAAGCAAGAGTTAGAAGCGAAAATCCAGGCCGAAAAAGTGGCTACCAAGGCGGCGGGCATTACCATTTCCCAAGTACACAGGCCGTGGCATTGGCCTCCCACAGACGATACGGAAGAAAACCGCCAAGAACGGCTAGAGAAAACGAAACGAGCTGTGCTTATCTCTTCCCTACTGGGTTGCCAGCATCTGGTTATCCATCCGATTATGCCCTTCGGTACGCAAGATTTGGAAAGTGGAGAAGCAGAAAGCACTTGGGATTTGAACGTTTCGTTCTTTACCGAATGGGTAACCACGATTCCCACCACTACCCAACAAAAGGAATCATCGATTGGGGCGATTTTATAATGACTGTGAATGAGATTGGTTATACCGGTGTGCTATCTCTGAAAACGTCACCGCCCGACAATCTAGAGGACAACGACTTCGAAAAAGAAAGCATTCACTTATGTGAACTGTTCCGGAAAATCGTTCACAATAACACCTGACTCATAACACAAAAAGCCGTGCTGGTAAACAGCACGGCTTTTTTCAGTAAGTAAACGTATCCTTTTTGATGCCAAACAAGCAGCGGAGCAAACCGCCAAACAAACGAGGACTCTTGACCACCACAACACGCATCCATAATCCCGCCTCTCATCATCGTCCACAGGAAAGGCCGCAAAGAATGAGTGCGGTCACCAAGATAAACACCATCATACGGGTGGGCAAAATCAAGTATGCCAACAATCCGGCGCCGAAAGCCACCAAATATAGGGCTAACCCGTTTCTTCGGCAACGCATCCCCATTCCTCCCTCCTACTCTGTGTCTATTACAGACTATGCAGGAAGGCGCAAACAGGTGTCAATCCTTTGAGAAAAACAGCAATAGCGTTCCGCTCTTAAAAGAAATGCAAGCATCCTCTTCCAAACATTCATTACTGACGCAAAGGGGATCAAACGGCGATAGGGCGAAATCCGCCAACGGGTATTTCATCCCCTCCACAAATAAACCGGTCACGTCGCCGCCAAAGGCGAACAGAGAAACCTTCTCCTCCGGGCAGACCGGGAAAATGTAATCACCGGGAGTTAGCAAACGAATCTCATTCTGTTCGTCAGCGAGGGTAATCTCACACCCTTTGCCGGCGTATTCCGCCGCCGCCGTCAAGGTTGCCTGATAATGGTCTAAGCGCCCACCGGTACAGCCTAACAGCAAAAACTCACGATATCCCGCTTCATAGGCTGTCTCCAACGCTTTGGCGGTGTCGGTTACGTCCTTTTCCACCGGCAAGGTAATCACCTTTACATCATCAGGCATCGCCGGGATCGGCATAGAGTCAAAGTCCGCCACCAAGACCGTAGGGGTAACACCCATCAAGGAGGCTAACTGCCATCCGCCGTCGGCAGCCATCACGTAATCCGTAGGCTGTAGATGACCGGCCAAAGTCAGCGGATCCCGAAAAGGCCCGGCGCAAACGATTACACAGCGATTCATACCTTTTCCCACTCCTTAATGTCCTTGACAGCCTCGTACATGGTCACGTAACTATCGTAGCGGCTTTGGGCAATCTTACCCTCTTCCACCGCCTGACGGACGCTGCACCCCGGCTCTTTATAGTGGGCGCAACCGGCAAAACGGCAGGTGGCCTCATACTCCTCAAATTCACGGAAGCAAAAAGACAAGTCCTCTTTATAAATGGGCTCCACCTGTTCCAAATCCAAGGAAGAAAAGCCGGGAGTATCCACCAGGAAGCCATCCGCCAGATGATACAGCGTGGCGGTGCGGGTAGTGTGACGACCACGACCCAGTTTTTGACTGATCTCCCCGGTGGATAGCTGCAAGGTGGGATCAATGGCATTGAGAATACTGCTCTTCCCCACCCCGGAGTTGCCGGCAAACACGCTGATCTGGCCCGCCAATCGCTTACGAAGCGGGATCAGGCTATCCGGGTCGGTGGCGGATACGGTAAAGCATTCCAATCCAGTGGTGTGGTAAATGCTCTCCAGCTCACCAGGATCGCCCAGATCGCTCTTATTGATCACCACGATCGGCGTAATGTTCTTTTTCTCCGCCACCGCAATCATTTTATCCAGCACCAACGTATTGGTGCGAGGCTGGCACACCGATGCCACCAGCACCAACAAATCCACGTTGGCAACCGGCGGGCGGACCAGGCTGTTGCGCCGTTCCAAGATCTCTTCCAGCGCGCCGGTTTGGTCCTCATCAACCGAGATGACCACCCGGTCACCGGCCACGGGGGTAATCTTCTGCCGACGCAGAGCGCCTCTTCCCCGGCACGTATAGACCGTATCGGCGGCCTCTACATAGTAGAAGCCGCCGACAGATTGCAAAACAATTCCTTGTAACGTTACCATATGTTCCGTTACTCCTGCACACTTCCGCCGATTTCCGCTTGATTCAAACCGGGATCCGCATTGGTCGGTTCTGCATCCTGAGCATTGGAACCCGTAGCATCCGTCAAAGCGGTGGTATCCTCGGTATCGGCAGACGACTCGGTAGTCGCCGTATCGTCGGTTGTAGCATCCGGCTCAGTGGCAGTAGCCTTCGTCGTTTTTTCGGTAGACCCGGTCGTAGTGGTCGTGGTGGTATCCTCTCCGGCGGTGGTGGATGCCGTCGTGGACTCGGTGGTCGTGGTGGTTTTCTCCGTATCGGCCGTGGTGCTACCCTCCGTTTTCGTAGGTTTGGTTGTTGTGGTGGGTTTCTCTGTCGTGGTTGTGCTCTGAGTCTTTTGGGTAGTCACAAAATCGAACTTATCCTCCAATTTATATTTACCCTTTTCACCAAACACCTTGAACACAGCATAATTCTTGAAGGCATCGGCACCGGCCTTGGCAATGCTAACACTGACCTTATACTCTTCATCCGCCTCGCTGACGGTAAAGGTGATTTTGCCGTTTTTAGCAAACTCCTTGGGCTTGATTCCGGAAAATTCTTTGGACAGCTTGGTATTCTCTTTGCCGCCGATGTAGAATTTCAGATCGATGGCATAATTCACGTCGGGCAATTCCATCTCGATTTCCACATCTGCAAAACCGGTGCTGACATACAGCGTGATCTTGGTATCCGGAAGCTGCTTTTCCTCGTGGTCGGGGGTTACGGACACAACCGTACCTGCCTTGGTGGAATCGTTGACTTCTTCAATCTTGATCTTGCTGCGTTCAAAGCCGGCATCTACCAGCATATCGATAGCATCGCCCTTTTCGGCGCCCTCAACGTTGGGCATCTCAATAGGCTCCGACTTGGGAGGACCGGAGCTGACATACAGCGTGATCAAGGAGCCATACTGTACCTTTTCGCCGGATTCGGGGGAAATACGGATCGCCAGGCCCTTCTTAAACTCGGTGCTGCTTTCCTCTACCTCTTCCACCTCAAAGCCCTCTTTTACCAAACGGCTTCTAATCATATTGACGCTCTCGCCGGGATTCATTTCGGGAATCTCAGCCAACTTAGAGCCCTTACTGACGTACAGAGTCAATCGGCCCCACTTTTTAATCTTGGAGCCGGGGGTAGGATCTTGCTTAAAAATCACGCCGGCATCATAGTCGCCGTTATATTCCTGCTCCAGGGTGATTTCATAATTGCCGATATTCTCGTGCAGTTTGACCTCTTCCTCGTAATCCATACCGATGAAGTCATCAACACGGATCTCTTCCTTTTTCTCGCTAAACAGACCATTACCGAAATACAAAAACATAAACAAGGCGGCGCCAAACACAACCAAAGCGGCCACGATGCCCAAAATAATCAGCATCATATTGCCCTTGTTCTTGCCGTTGCCGATTTCCTCCCCTGCTTCTTCCTCCTCGTCGGAATTGCCGCGAATGCGGGTAATGGCATCCACGTAACGGGTGGGGGTCTCATCCTCAAAATAGGTATACTCAAATTTGATGGAAGGATTCCGCTTAAACTCGTCGATGTCGCTGAGCATTTCCGCAGCAGACTGATACCGTTTGGCGGTATCCTTCTGCATAGCCTTCAGCGTGATCTGCTCCAGGCCCTCGGGAATATCCTCGTTAATGAGATGAGGGATGGTGGCATCCGACTGCATCTGCATAATGGCCACCGAGACCGCATTATCCGCCTCGAAAGGCAGACGGCCGGTCAGCATCTCGTACATCATAATACCCACCGAATACAGGTCTGCCTTTTCATCGGTGATCTCGGCACGGGCCTGCTCGGGGCTGATGTAATGCACCGAGCCGATGGCCTTATCCCCGGAGGAAACCGAACGCATCTCGCTACGGGTCAAGCGGGCAATGCCAAAATCGGTTACCTTAATGGTGCCGTCAGACAACAGCATAATGTTTTGGGGCTTGATATCCCGGTGAACGATACCCTTATCGTGGGCGTGCTGCAGAGCGCGGAGAATCTGGATGGTGAAATGCACGGCCTCTTTCCAGCGCAGGTCTTTGCGCTGGTCCAAATACTCTTTCAGCGTGATGCCGTCGATATGTTCCATAACGATATACTGCAGGCGCTCGCCAAAGCCCACGTCCAGCACCTTAACGATGTTGGGGTGATTCAGAATGGCAATCGCCTTAGACTCGTTGCGGAAACGGCGTACAAACTCCTCATTGGTCAGGTATTCCTCACGCAGAATCTTGACTGCCACAACGCGGTCATCCACGGCATCGTACGCCTTATACACATAGGCCATACCGCCCACACCAATCAGTTCCCGCATTTCATAGCGGCCATCCAAACGTTTACCCAAATACTTATCCATAATCGTTTAGTCCTCAACTTTCTTCAGTATGTTCAATGACCACGCGGTCAGTCAATATCTATCAAAACAACCGTAATGTTGTCCGAACCTCCGCCATCCAAGGCGGCACGCACCAACTTCTCTACGGCAGTTTCCATATCCCAATTTAGAATGCCACCGATGTCTGCAACCGTTACCTCGTTGGTTAAGCCGTCGGTACACAACAGCAGTCGGTCACCGGGCAACAGCTTTAACTCGTCGTATTCGCCGGATTCCTCGGCAATGACGCCCAGTGCACGGGTGATGTAGTTCTTTCGAGGGTGGGAACGGGCATCCTCTGCCGTGATCTGACCGGATTCCACCAATTCCTGTACCACCGAGTGGTCCCGAGTTACCGGAATCAGTTGTTTATTCCGCCATAAATACAGTCGGCTGTCGCCCACGTGAGAAACGTACGCCGTGTTGCCACAGGTGATGACCGCCACCACCGTGGTGCCCATACCGGCCAATTCCGGCTGTTGCAATGCACGCTCGTATACCCCGCTGTTGGCTGTGGCCATCGCGCTTTCCAGTAATCGTTCCACAGAACCGACGGCCATCCCTTCCGAAAAGCCATCCCGTATTCGGGAACCGATTACCTCCACCGCTATTTTGCTGGCGATATTACCGCCATTGGCACCACCCATGCCGTCGCACACCACCGCGTATTGGGCTGTGGTACCTATCGTGCCGTATTCCAGCGCATCTTGGTTGTTTTCCCGCACCAAACCGATGTGTGTTCGACCAAACACTTTCATAAGCAATGCCTCCTTTCCATCTCTACAGAGATCAAATTTATTGTTTATCTGCCTGCTGACGGCGAAGCTGTCCGCAGGATGCGTTGATGTCCGAGCCCAACGTCCGTCTGACCGTGACGTTGATGCCCCGTTTTTCTAAAATATCCATAAAAGAACGGATCCGTTCCTTGGAACTGCGTTTTTGCTGTTTACCCTCTACCGCATTGACCGGTATCAGGTTAACGTGGCACAGCATACCGCGCAGGCGTCCTGCCAATTCCTCTGCACAGGCATCGGAATCGTTAACGCCGTCGATCATCGCGTATTCAAAGGAAATACGGCGACCGGTGGTGTCGATGTAATCCCGACAAGCCTTTAACAATTCCTCCATCGGCCATCGCTTATTCACCGGCATCGACCGGGAACGGATGGCGTCGTTGGGTGCGTGAAGGGAAATGGACAACGTCAGCGGTATCTGTTCCTCCATCAAGCGGTAGATGCCCGGCACCAGACCGCAGGTGGATAGGGAAATATGGCGCATACCGATATGGACGCCGCCCTCTTCCCCCAGCATACGGAGGAAGCGTACCACCTGGTCGTAGTTATCCAGCGGCTCGCCCATACCCATCAGCACAATAGAGGACACCCGTACGCCGGTATCCTGCTGGGCGGCCTCGATCTGTGCCACCATTTCCGCCGCGGAAAGATTGCGGATAAATCCGCCCATACCGGTGGCGCAAAAGGTACAACCCATTTTACAGCCAACCTGGGTGGACAGGCACTGGCTCCAGCCGTGCTTATACTGCATCAGCACCGACTCCACCGTTTCGCCGTCATCCAGACGGAACAGGTATTTTACCGTGCCGTCGATGGCGGACACCAATTTACGGAGGATGGTAACACCGGGGATGGTATAGAGTTCCGCCAACACCGCCCGCAAGTCCTTAGGCAGGTTGGCCATCTGTTCAAAGTCCGTAACGCCCCGGTCCAGCCATTGACGAATCTGCTTGGCCCGAAAGGCGGGAAAACCGCTAGAAACCAGCTGTTCGGTCAATTCCTCCGGTGGCAGAGAACGCAAATCCATGATAGCCAAGCTGTCACCTCGTTTTTTAATCCTTTCTCACAAATCCGGCCACAAAAAAGCCGTCAGAGCCGTGAATGGAAGGGGATAACGTAATCTGATGAGAAACCGGCAGACCGGCCATCTCAAAGCAAAGGGGTATGGGTAATTGCCGCGGAGCAAACTCCGGGTTTTCCGCCAAAAAGCGAGAAACCACGGCCTCGTTCTCCTCCGGCCGCAGAGTACAGGTGGAATACTGCAGTACGCCGCCCGGGCGTACCAGTTTTGCACCCTGTTGTAAGATCCGCAACTGCAAATCCGGTAGATCGACAAAGTCCTCCGGGGATTTATACCGAATCTCCGGCTTACGCCGGACCACGCCCATACCGGAGCAGGGCACGTCGCACACCACCCGGTCAAAGGACCCCAGCAAGGCCTCTTCCGGGTCGGCAGAGGCATCCCACTGCTTGACCGTTATCCCTGTAAAGCCATATCGCTTTACACGGTCGCATAGCCCGCGGCACTTATGTTCGTGGATGTCGCCGGCAACGATAATGCCGGTATTCTCCATATACTGGGCAATCGTCATGGTTTTACCGCCGGGAGCGGCACACAGATCGGCAATCCGTTCTCCGGGTGCAGCGCCCAACGCCTTACAGCACCACTGGGAAGCCACATCCTGGAAATAGTAGTGGGTTGCGCATTCCTCAGGCAGGTCGCGCAATGCCGATGCCGTGGTAATCTCCAGGGCCTCCGGCAAGCCGGGAACCGGACGATAGGCAACGCCGTACCGAGTCAGCCGTTCACAGAAGGCCGTAACCGTCGTGGCACAGGTGTTAACCCGAATGTAAGCGGGAGGAGCCTCATTAATGTGGGATAAGAGGGTGGTTAGCCCCTCCTCCCCATAGGCATTCCGCCAGGCACGTATCCACGCACGGGGCATAGAATACCGTATCTCCAGCCCTTTGTCGGTATGAGGCAATTCCTCCAGCAAGTGAGCATAATCCCGCTGCACCTGACGGAGCACGCCATTCACAAAACCGGAAAGCCGACCGCAACCGAAACGGCGGGTCTGCTCCACCGCCTCGTCTATAGCGGCAAAGGCCGGAGTCTTATCCATATACACCAGTTGATACACACCCACCCGTAATATCTCTCGGACCGCGGGGGTCATCATTTTCACCGGTGTGGATGCCGTTTTATTCAGTAAGTAGTCCAGCGTCAGCCGTCTTTCGGTAACGCCGTACAGCAACCGCGATGCTAGGCTGCGGTCACTGGCAGAAAGCTCTGCCGATTGCAACATCTCATCCAACACAATGTTGGAATAGCCGCCCTGCTCTTGTACGGTCAGAAGTGCCCTGACCGCCACATCCCGGGCGGACATCAATCCCGACGGCGGCTGTTGCCACCCACCAACAGGATCAAACGAAGCAGGTTCATCACCGACACCAATAGCGCCGCCACATAGGTCAGCGCCGCCGCAGTCAGCACCTTTTTAACGCCTTTCAGCTCTTCTTCGGTGAACTGGCCGCTGGTCTCCAGTGCCGCCACCGCCCGATTAGAGGCGTTGAACTCCACCGGCAGGGTCACCAGCTGAAACAAAGTAGCCACACTGAACAGAGCAATGCCGGCATAGGCCAAGGGCTCCATACTCATTACAACGCCTAACAAAATGAGAATCGGAGAAATACTGGAGGCAAAATTGGTCACCGGCACCATCTTGGTACGGATCTTCACCGGGACGTAGCCCTCGGCGTGCTGTAAGGCGTGACCGGTCTCGTGGGCCGCCACGCCGATAGCCGCCACCGTTGAGCGATCGTACACCGGCTGAGACAAGCGAATCACATTGCTACGAGGATCGTAATGGTCACTGAGTTCGCCGGCCACCGCCTCGATATTGGTGTGGATGCCGTTCACCTGCTGAATGTACCGGGATACGCCGGCACCGGTCATACGGCTACCCACCATTTTATTGCTGTATTTGGAAAAGGTGGATTTCACCTTAAACTGCGCCCACAAAGACACCAGTAAGGCGGGCAACACCAACACCAAATACCAGTAGTCCATATAGAAAAAAGGCATCAAAAAGCATCCTTTCTGTCATCATTCGAAAATCGTACCCACCGCAATGGGATGACCCCGTAAATAATCCGCCGCCATCATCCGACGGGAACCTTCTGCCTGGATTTCATCCAAAACCAGCGTATTGCCGTCGCCGCAAGCAACCGTGAGCGGCGCAACCGCCAGCACCGTACCGGCGGGTTTATCGGTAGGCTCACCCACGTGGGTGACGTGAATCTTCATAGTTTTGCCGTCCACGCGGCAGGTTGCCACCGGCCAGGGATGCATTCCCCTCACCTGGTTATGCAGGGTGCGTGCCGGCTTTTGCCAATCCAGAGGACACATACTCTTGTCCAGCATCGAGGCGTAGCAAGCGCCCTCCTCAGGCTGTGGTGTGGGGGTCAGCGTTCCGGCCTGCAGCTGTGCCAAGGTTTGGCTCAGTAATTCAGCGCCGTCCGCCGCCAACAAATCAAACAACTCGCCACCGGTAATGGTATCGTCCAAAGGACGGCTGAGTTTCAGCAGCATAGCACCGGTATCCACGCCCTCATCCAACAGCATAGTGGTGACACCCGCCTCGGCGTCGCCGTTGATCACCGCCCACTGGACCGGAGCGGCACCCCGATACCGGGGAAGCAACGAGCCGTGGACGTTGATGCATCCACCGGGTGTCAGTTCCAGAATGGATTTGGGCAGGATTTTGCCATAGGCCACCACGATAATGGCATCCGCCTGTTCCTCTGCCAAGCGGTCATAGGCCTCCTGGGTGCGCATAGAGGTGGGCTGATACACCGGCAGGCCATGCGCTTCAGCGCACACTTTAACCGCCGGCGGGGTAAGAATCTGTTTGCGACCCACCGGTTTGTCCGGCTGGGTCACCACCAAGGACACCGTGTGTCCATCCCCCAGCAACCGCTCTAAACTGGGCACGGCAAAATCCGGTGTACCCATAAATATCAGTTTCATAACCGTACCCTCCTTAACGAATTACTGAGCAATTTCATCCGGTGCCAGCATTCTGTCCACCTTAGACTTGAACAAGACACCGTCCAGATGATCGCACTCGTGATCCGCGCACTGGGCCGCCAAGCCCTCCACCGTGATGATAAAGAATTTGCCGTTGCGATTCTGGGCCTGCAACTTCACCACCTCGGGACGGTGAATCATACCGTATTCGCCGGGGCTGGAAAGGCAACCCTCTACGCATTCCTGCTCACCGCGGCGCTCCAAAATGGTAGGATTGATGCACTCCTTGAGGCCATCGCCCACATCCATAATGAACAGGCGGCGCTGAACGCCCACCTGGGGTGCCGCCAAGCCCACACCGCCGGATTTGATCAGGGTATCCTTCATATCGTCCAAAAGCAGCCACAGTCTCTCATCGAATTTTTCCACCGGTTTGCACACTTTATGCAATATCGGCTCGTCATCGGTCAAAATGGTTCGAATTGCCATATCGAGAACTCCTCTCTTGAAAACGGCATCACAGCATGGATGCCGGGTTAATGTCTACGTAAGCCGTCACACCGCGCACAGAGGCATCGTTGTGAAGGGTATGAATCAGCTGCCGCACCATATCCCGCATACGTTTGGTGTTCCGCGCTTTTACCAGCATCTTATAGCGGTATTTGCCCGCCACACGCAGGATAGTAGCCGGGGTGGGATCCAGGGCTATCACCGGTAGATCGGTGTATTCCTCGGTAACGGCAGTGCGGAGTAACTGCAGCATTTTATTGGCCGCCAAGCGTACCTTCTGCTCCTGCAGACCGGTAAACCCGAACAGAAACAGGTCTGAATAGGGCGGATACTGCAAGGTTTTGCGGGAAAAATCATCAAGTTCAAAGAAATGACGATAATCCTGTCCGGCAGCCAAAGCGATGACGGCGTTATCCGGGGTATAGGTCTGCACCACAGCCAAGCCCTGTTCCTGACGGCGACCGGCACGACCGATCACCTGCGTCAACAGTGAAAATGTGGTTTCGTAGCTGCGGTAGTCGTCGCTGTACAGCGACTGGTCGGCGGACAAAACGCCCACCAAACCCACCTTGGGGAAATCCAAACCCTTTGCCACCATCTGGGTGCCCACCATAATGCGGTATTTTCCCTCAGCAAACGCTTTGAATTTTTCCTCATAGGCGGAACGCGCCATGGTGGTGTCGGTATCCATACGCAACACCGGAGCGTCCGGGAACAACTCCGCCAATTCCTCCTCCACCAGCTGGGTACCCAGACCGCTGTAACCCAGCTTTTCTGAGTTGCAGTAAGGGCAGGTGGTGGGAGCCTTTTGGCTATGTCCGCAGTAATGACACATCAGCCGGTTGTTTGCCCGGTGATAGGTCAAGGAAATGCTGCAGGAAGGGCAGGTAATCGCCTTTCCGCAACTGCGGCAGGTCACGTGGGTATGAAAGCCACGGCGATTTAACAGCAGAATCACCTGCTTATCTTGCTCCAAACAGGTCTGCATACGCTGAAGCAAGGTGGGACTGAGCATAGAATCCCCCACCGCCTCTTGGCGCATATCCACCACCTCGACCCGAGGCAGTTGCACGTCGCCGTAACGACGGGTCAGCTCAACCAACGTATACCGACCGGACAGAGCCGCGTGGTAACTCTCAATGGAAGGGGTTGCCGAGGCCAACAGCATCAGCGCCCCGTGATAGGCGGAACGGAACCGGGCGATATCCCGGGCGTGGTAACGGGGATTAGACTCGGACTTGTAGGTGTGTTCCTGTTCCTCATCCAACACGATAAGGCCCACGTTATCGCACGGGGCAAACACCGCCGAACGGGTGCCTACCACGATACGGGCCTCTCCCCTCTTGATGCGCTTCCACTCGTCCATACGCTCGCCGATGGCCAGGCCGCTGTGCAGCACCGCCACCTTTTCCTTGTATTTCTGCAAGAACAAGCGCATCATCTGCGGGGTCAGGGAAATTTCCGGCACCAGCACAATCACTTGGCGGCCGCCATCCAAAACCCGATCGATCAGTTGCATATACACGGCGGTTTTACCGCTACCGGTAACCCCGTGGAGCAGCGCACCTGCCGGTTTACCGCTCTCATACAAGGCTACCAAGCGGTCGTACGCCGCCTGTTGTTCTTTATTCAGTTCTTGGGATGCGGATTCCGCTTGAGTGTCCGCCGTATCGTAGGGTTTGCGCAACACCTCGGCATCATAAAGCTCCACCAATTCCTTGCGGGCAAGGGCGGTTATCACCGCCGGGGTGACCCCACAGAAATAGCAGACCTCTTTTACCGAGGCGGCACCCACATCCTCCAGTAAGGACAACACCGACTTTTGCTTATCGGTGAGTTTCGGCGAAGCGGCATCCGGGTCACGAGGTAGTAGCCGCACGGTACGAACGGTGGCATCGCCGGTATGGCGGAATCCCTCCTCCGACCGCACCAACACCCCCAGTTCCAGCAAGTGGTCCAGGGACGGGCTGTCGGCATCGATACCCAACCGGGACAGAAGGCTGTCCTTGTCGGCACCACCGGGGCATTTGGATACAAAAGCCAGTATCTGCCGCTGGTTTGGGGTTAGGGTGTCCAACACCTCAGGCGGTATGTCTGCCGCCGGGCGGAGCACCGCCTTGACCTGCATATACAGGCCGGTGGGAAGCATCGCCCGTACCGCATCAAACAACGTACAGAAGGTACGCTCCTGCATAAAACGGGCCAATTCCACCATTTCCGGACTGAGAAGCGGCGACTTATCCATAACGGACAGCACCGATTTCAGCCCGGCAATGTCGGACATTTCTTCCCATTCCATCACCAGACCCTGTCGGGTACGGTTACCGCCGCCAAAGGGAACAAGCACCCGCACACCCACCTGCGGCTGACCCAAATCAGCAGGCCACAGATAAGAATACAGCTTGTCAAAGGAAAAGGTGGCCTGATCCACAGCAATTTTCACCACAGCGACAGACATCCTTTCCCCTCCCTTTCAAGCGTTTTTAGAAATTACTCCTCGTCGTTGGAAACAAACAGAGTGCAATTGCCCTCTTTGAAATCCTTGATGGCCAAACTGACGGTCTTGTCGATCAAGATCTCCTTATCCGCCTCGGCCTCTTCGGCGATCTGACGGGCGCGCTTAGCAACGCCCACCACCACCGCGTAACGGCTGTTCTTGCCCTGCAATTCTTCAATATCCTTCGGTGCTAACATAATCGTATACCTCCAAAAATTATTCTTTTACGCGGTGATACCGCAAACTTTCTGCATCGACAATGGTTTTGATACGGTCACAGGCCGCCGCCACCTCATCGTTAAGCACAACATACTGATAACGGAACATCCGGCTGAGCTCGTACAGGGCGGCTTTCAGCCGCTTCTGTATCACCTCTTCCGGCTCGGTGCCGCGACCGCGGAGACGACGCTCCAGTTCCTCAAGAGAGGGTACGTCGATAAACACCGTTACCGGATCCGGCCACTTATCCATTACCTTTTCGCCACCCTGGACCTCAATCTCCAGAATAACGCATTTGCCCTCTTCCAGCCATTTCTCCACCGGGGCAACCGGCGTGCCGTAGTAATTGCCGCTGTATTCGGCATATTCCAAAAAGCCGTCGGCGGCGATGGTCGCCTCAAACTCTTCACGGGTGACAAAATGATAATGCACGCCGTCAATCTCACCCGGGCGGGGGTCACGGGTGGTCATAGACACCGACAGCACCATCTGCTCGTACCGAGCAAGCAGTTCCTTTACGATGGTGCCCTTACCACTGCCGGAAGGGCCGGACAGCACCATCAGCAAACCCTGATTATTCGCCATCGTCCTCTACCTCCTCACTCAGCATACGGCCCGCCACCGTCTCGGGCTGGACAGAGGACAGAATCACGTGTTCGCTGTCCATCACCAGCACCGCGCGAGTGCGGCGGCCATAGGTGGCATCGATCAGCGTGCCACGTTCTTTGGCGTCTTGGATGATGCGTTTGATAGGGGCCGATTCCGGGCTGACGATAGCCACCAGACGGCCCGCCGCCACCATATTACCAAAACCTATGTTGATCAGTTTCATACCTTGCGTTCCTCCATCACAGATTACTCGATATTCTGAATCTGCTCACGGATCTTTTCGATCTCGGCCTTGATATCCACCACGATACGGGTGAGATTCAGGTCGCTACACTTGGAGCCAATGGTGTTGGTCTCGCGGTTGATCTCCTGTACCAAGAAGTCCAGTTTGCGGCCCACCGCCTCGTCGCTGTTCAGCAACTGCTCCAGCTGGTCCAGGTGGCTGTTCAGGCGGACGGTTTCTTCCGCCACCGCCACCTTATCCGCGAACACCGCCGCTTCGTTCAGCAAACGGGCCTCATCCACCGGAACGCCATCCAGCAATTCCCGAATACGGGCCTCTACCTTTTCCATATGCACGCGGACCGTGTCGGGAGACTTCTCCTCCACCACGGACACTGCCTTGCGGATGGTGTCAGCGCGGGACAGCACATCCTCCCGCATACGGGCACCCTCTACCTCGCGCATAGCCACAAAACGGGCCACCGCCGATTCGGTCACCGTCTGTACCGCCGCCCACACAGCATCCTCGTCCACCTCGGCCTGACGGACGGTCAGCACCTCGGGGTAACGGGACAGGGCTGCAGCGGATACGTCATCCCGCAGTTCGTAGCGGTCGGACAATTCCCGCAGAGCCTGTAAATAACTCTCAGCCAAGCCGTGGTCCACCACCACCTCGCTGCCGGCGGTCTCCAGGGTGTGGATCTGCACGAACACATCTACCTTACCGCGGCTGATGCGTTGCTGTAACAAGGTCTTGATCTTGTCGTCCAAAAAGCCGTAGCCACGAGGCAGGCGGGAAGAATATTCGAAATAACGGTGGTTTACCGATTTCAGTTCCACCACCACGGACAAACCGTCAATAATTTCTTGGCTCCGGCCATAGCCGGTCATACTGCGTACCATAGCGCTCTCCTATCTGCAAAAGACGATACTCGCCTATTTTTATACATCGTACAGTATAGCATTTTTACGCAACAAAGTCAAGGAATATAAGTATTATTTAATAAAAAGGCAGGACCTTCCAACGGAAGATCCTGCCACTCTGTTTATTATGTGTTGTTTTTGCTTCGCAGACGATTTTGAAGGTCTAAGATTTTTTGACGGCGGGAATTCGTTTCTTGTTCGTCAACCCGATAAACACCCTCGACAAGACGCAACCGTGCGCCTTCGGTGACTCCCTCCGGAAGCTGCGCCAAAGGTACGTCGTGGGTATTGCCCTCCCGGTCCTCCAGCACCGCCACAGCGCCTACCAGGCGGTCAACGCTGAACCATTCTGTTTGACACATATTAATCCTCCTTACGGGTAGAAACGGACAGGCTCTCACCGTCGGTGGTAAAGACGATATGTCCGTCCACGTCCGATCGGTACGTCTCTATCTTCTGACGGCTCACCCGATCGATCACCTCTTGATGGGGATGCCCATAACTATTGTCGCTGCCGCAGGTGATGACCGCAAAATCCGGAGCCACCTGCCGCAAAAATGCGGTGGAATTGGAGGTGTTGCTGCCGTGATGCCCCAGTTTCAGCACGTCTGCTTTGACGGAATACGCACCGGCAAGTATCTGCTCCTCCACCGTTTTCTCTGCATCGCCGGTGAACAAAAAGGCCTTGTCACCAAAAGTTAATCGGGTAACCACCGAAACGTTGTTGGCGTCATCGCCGGACTCATAAGGAGCCAGAATCTGCAAGCGGGCGGTGCCCAGTTCATACACAGCACCGGGTACCGCTTCGTCCACGGGGATGTCCTTTTCCAGCAAGGCCTCCAGCATATTCTCGTAGCTGGAGGTGGTGGGGGTATGCTGTTCGTCCATATAGGACATCACAAACCGCTCCACCGGGTAATTATCCAGAACGTAGGCCATTCCGCCGATGTGGTCGGCGTGGGGATGGGTGGCAATCACCAAGTCGAACTTTTCTACCTCGTATGTATCGAAATAATGCTGTAAAACAGACTTGCTCTTGCGCTCTCCGGCGTCGATTAACATCGCCTTATCGTCCTGACGAATTAAAATGCAATCCGCATTGCCCACGTCGATAAAATGAACCTCCAATTCTCCCTCCGCCGTTACGGACGGCTGAGAAAGGCCCATTTTATCCCCTATTTCGTTCCAGTCACCAAGGACTTCAACAGCGAAGCAAACCAGAGCCACCAAAACGGCAACGGAAAGTTTGATCAGGTTTTTCTTGTTCTTTTTAAAAACGCGCATAGCACCTCTTATTCCTCTTCGGTGGTGTTCATATTCATTTCGATCCACTGCTGACGGGTAATCAGCACCTCACGGGGTTTGCTACCCATACTGGGGCCTACGATACCCCGCTGTTCCATCTGGTCGATGATACGGCCCGCACGGGCATAGCCAAACCGCATTTTCCGCTGAAGCATAGAGGTGGAAATGCTGCCGGCCTCCACCGCGATCTCGATGGCCTGGGGCAACGCCTCATCCCACTCGTCGTCACCGTCGTCGTCACGTCCGGCATTCTTGCCGGCACCGGCGGCCGCCTGTTTCTCGATCTCCTCAATAACGGCCTGGTCGTATTCCTGCTCTTTTTCGCCATCCTTGAGGAATTCCACCACCCGTTCTACCTCTTGGTTGGTGACGTAACAACCCTGCACACGCTGGGGCTTGGACTGTCCCAAAGGCATAAACAGCATATCGCCGTTACCCAGCAGTTTTTCGGCACCCACGCTGTCCAGAATGGTGCGGCTATCCACGCCACTGGCTACGGTCAACGCCAAACGGCTGGGGATGTTACCCTTAATCAAGCCGGTGATAACGTCCACCGACGGACGCTGGGTGGCAATCACCATGTGCATACCGGCGGCACGAGCCATCTGAGCCAAACGACAGATGGAATCTTCCACCTCATTTCCGGCGGCCATCATCAGATCAGCCAGCTCGTCGATCACGATCAAAATCAGCGGCAAGGGCGGGAATTTGCCCTCGCGTCGGGCAATCTCGTTATAGTCGCCGATATCACGGGCTTTACTCTCGGCAAACATCTGGTAACGCTTGAGCATTTCGTTCACCGCCCAGCCCAGAGCCGCCGATGCCTTGCGAGGATCGGTCACCACGGGAATCAGCAGATGAGGAATGCCGTTATACACGCCAAACTCCACCTTTTTGGGGTCAATCAAAATCATCTTGACCTCGTCCGGGCGGGCGCGGAACAGCACCGACTGGATCATGGAATTGGTACACACCGATTTACCGGAGCCGGTGGTACCGGCAATCAGCAGATGGGGCATCTTCGCCAAATCGGTGAGCACGGTGCGGCCCTCAATATCCTGGCCCAACGCCACCGTCAGTTTGCCCTTGGCAGAGCGGTATTCGGAGGTATCCAACAAAGAACGCAACCGCACCGTACGGCGGGATTTATTGGGCACCTCGATGCCCACCGCCGCCTTGTTGGGGATGGGCGCCTCAATACGGACACCGGTGGTGGCAAGGCGCAGGGCAATATCGTCCGAAAGGCCGGTGATACGGCTGATCTTGACACCCGCACTGGGAACCAGCTCATAGCGGGTCACGGAAGGTCCGCAGGTCACGTCACCCAGTTCGGTGTTGATACCAAAATCCTTGAGGGTGTTTACCAACAACGTGCCCACCGCCTGACGGTCTCCGGTCTGCATCCGGGCGTTTTCACCGGCAGAACCGCCGTCCAGCAAGGTGAGCGGCGGATAGCGATACATGGTCTCCTGCTCCGCCTGTTCACTGGCTTTCAAGTCCTCCTGCAGTTCCTTTTCCGCCTCTTCGGCGCTCATCATCTCTTCCTCATCCGATTTCTTATTCGGGTCTGCGGACAAGGCCACGTCCGCCTTTTTCAGCGCATCGAATTTATCCGAAGCAAGGGCGTTCTTATCCACCGGGGCAACCTCCGGCATGGGGACCTCATCCTCGGACAAAGCCACGTCGATTTTGCGCTTGCGGGTCTTTTTACCGGCATAACCCTCGCCCAAATCCACGTCAATGTTGGGGGCTTTCTCACGGGCGGTCATCCGCTCGGCGGTCTGGGAAATGGCGGTGCCCAGGCTCTCTTTGGTCTTTTCCACCGGCTTACGCATAGCGCGGATGATCTTCAGAATGGTGATGCCGGTCACCAGCATCAGGAACACGACGGTCAGCAGAATCAAAACGATTTTGGCACCTACGTCGCCAAACAACCACTCCACGGGCCAGCCCAGCAACACACCAAACACACCGCTACCGCGGAGAGAAACGCCCTCGGTGAAGGTGTAGGCAATCGCCTCCCAGAAATTCATCTCAGAGGTATCCACCACAAAAGCGCACACGGTGCTATTTAGAAGCATAGTAAATACGCCGCTCTGCCACACCCGGGTGGTCAAGGTAGATTCGTCCTTATCCAGCGCCAGCACGATGGACACCGCCGCCAACAACAGCGGTAACAGGTAGGCGCTGAAACTGAACAGACCCAGCAGCACGTTGTGTATCCAGGTCCACAGATTCTCGCCCTCTATGATGGCAAAACAGAAAGCCAATACCGCGCAGGCCAGCAGAATGATGGCGTACATCTGCCGACGAGCACCGGTATTCTCCACCCGTTTTGCGTGGGATGCTTTCTTTTGGCCGGTAACTTTCTTTTTGGTTGCCATTATGTAGTTCCTCCCATTTTCAAGATATGTACCGCCCGATCAGGGCGTGGTATTTTGATCTTCAATACGTTCGTACAAGGTTTCCAGCGCCTCGTGAAGCGAGCCTAAGCGGTCGATCAGTCCTTCGTTTACCGCCTCTTCCCCATCCAGCACCGTGCCGATGTCGGTGGCAAGCTCGCCGGTGTTCATACACAGGTGGCGGAACCGCTCGGCGGTCATCCGGGAATGGGCGCAGACAAAATCGATAATGCGCTCCTGCATACGCTGAAAGTGGGTAAATGCTTGAGGCACACCCAGCACCAAGCCGTTGATGCGCACCGGGTGGATGGTCATGGTCGCGGAAGGCACGATAAACGAAGCATCTGCCGCCACCGCCAAGGGTACACCGATGGAATGACCGCCGCCCAGCACCAAAGAAACGGTGGGCTTTTGCATACCGGCAATCAGCTCTGCCAAGGCAAGTCCCGCCTCGATATCGCCGCCAACCGTGTTCAGCAAAATCAGCAGCCCCTCGATCTCCGGGTCTTCATCCACCGCCACCAACTGCGGTATCATATGCTCGTATTTGGTGGCCTTGGATTCCGGGGACAGCACGTAATGCCCCTCGATCTGACCCACAATGGTCATACAATGGATGCGGTGCCGCCCGTTATAAGTTACCACCGATCCGGTTTCTTCAATGGTGCTCAGTTCTTTGTTTGTTGTGTTCTTTTGATTACTCATCCACTATCACCCCATGCTAGTATGGGGTGGACGGAGAAAAATATACAAAGGCCCAATATAAGTTCATTATACCACAACATCTTGTATAATTCAAGTAATAATTAAAATAAAAAGCACAAACATCCAAAGACGTTTGTGCTTTTTCGGTTAGTGATTTTCCTGAATGTATTTGTGGATGGCCTCTGCCGCCGTTTTACCGGCGCCCATAGCCAAAATCACGGTGGCGGCACCGGTCACCGCATCGCCGCCGGCAAACACGCCGGGACGGGAAGTAGCACCCCATTCGTCCGCCACAATACCGCCCCACCTCTGGGTTTCCAGGCCGGTGGTGGTGGATTTAATGAGCGGATTGGGAGAGGTGCCGATGGCCATAATGATGGTATCGGCAGGAATCGCAAAATCACTGTCTGCTTTCTCCACAGGACGGCGACGCCCGGAAGAGTCCGGTTCGCCCAGCTCCATTTCCACGCAACGGATACCCGCCACACAGCGGTTTTCGTCACCGATGATCTCCACCGGGTTGGTGAGGAAACAGAAACGAATCCCCTCCTCCCGGGCGTGTTCTACCTCTTCTGCCCGTGCGGGCAACTCCTCGGCAGAACGGCGGTAAACGATGGATACCTCCTCCGCGCCCAAGCGAAGAGCACAGCGGGCCGCATCCATTGCCACGTTGCCGCCGCCAACCACCACCACCCGCTTTCCGCGACGGATGGGGGTGGCACTCTCGGGAAGATAGGCCTTCATCAGATTCACACGGGTCAGGAATTCATTAGCGGAATACACGCCGCCCAGATTCTCGCCCGGAATATTCATAAAGCGAGGCAATCCGGCACCGGTGCCGACAAACACCGCCGCAAAGCCCTCTTTATCCAGCAACTCGTCCACCGATAGCACCTTGCCGATCACCATATTGGTCATCACGTTCAAGCCGCGGCTCTTGAGTTGTTCAATTTCCTGGGCCACAATGCTCTTGGGCAGGCGGAATTCGGGTATGCCGTACACCAGCACGCCACCGGGGGTATGCAACGCCTCAAACAGTGTCACAGCGTACCCCATTTTCAGCAATTCGCCGGCACAGGCCAAACCGGCAGGACCGGAGCCCACCACCGCCACCTTATGTCCGTCGGCGGTCGACGGCACATCCGGTTGCCGGGGCTGGCTATTGTACCAGTCCGCCACAAAGCGCTCCAGACGACCGATAGCCACCGGCTCACCTTTTACGCCACGGACACAATGCTTTTCGCACTGATTCTCTTGGGGGCAAACGCGTCCGCACACCGCCGGCAAAGAACTGGACCGGGAAATCACCGCGTAAGCACCGACAAAATCCCCCTCGGCAACCAACCGGATGAATTCGGGAATATCCACCTGTACCGGGCAACCGGCGGTGCAGGGTCTATGCTTGCAATTCAGGCAACGCTGTGCCTCTTCCATCGCCTGTTGGGCGGAATAGCCCAGGGTCACTTCGCCGAAATCCCGGCTTCTCACGGCGGGGTCACGAGTGGGCATGGGAGTTTTGTTGGGACACATATTCGGCATCACCGCACCTCCTTTTGAAACAGGTTGCAGGCGTGTTCGTAAGCGTGCCGCTCCTGGTCCTGATACAGACGGCTACGCTGGAGAATCTCGTCAAAGTCCACCAAATGGCCGTCAAATTCCGGGCCATCCACACAGGCAAACTTCATTTCACCACCCACCGTCAACCGACAGCCGCCGCACATACCGGTGCCGTCGATCATAATGGGGTTCATACTCACCACCGTCTTGATGCCGTAATCCGCGGTAAGCCGGCTGACAAATTTCATCATCGGGATAGGGCCGATGGCAATCACCCTATCGTAGTGCTCACCGGAATCAATCAAACGGCGCAACGCATCCGTAACCAGTCCCTGTTCGCCGAAAGAGCCGTCGTCGGTCAAGGTAATCAGTTTGTGACTGTTTGCGGCAAACTCATCCTGCAGAATCACAAAATCCCCATTGCGGAAGCCGTTGATACAATGCACCTGTGTGCCCAGCTCAAAGAGTTTTTTAGCCACCGGCAGGGCGATGGCAGTACCCACACCGCCACCGATAACCGCCACCTTTTTCAGTCCCTCGGTGTCGGTAGCCCGCCCTAGGGGACCCACAAAATCCTGCAAGCAGTCCCCCACTTCCTTTTGACCGAGAGCCATGGTGGTGACACCAACGGTATGGAAAATCACCGTCACCGTACCGGCAACGCGATCGTAGTCGGCAATGGTAAGCGGAATCCGCTCGCCATCGGCAGAAACCCGCAGAATGACGAACTGGCCCGGCTGGGCTTTTGCCGCCACCAAAGGTGCGGCAATCACCAGACGAACCACCGACGGACATAGATTCTCTTTTTTCAGGATCTCGAACAATATGGTCAACTCTTTTCTGAAATCGTCATTGAAAAGCAACGTTTCGGTTGCAAAAACATAACGGCACCGAACGTTCACATAAGATGTGGAGAAAACGTACGTTTACTGGTCATCCAAAGGCAACTCGTAAGCCGGGATGTATTTCTCCAAGAACTCATCCGCCGCCGGTAAACCCATCTCACGGATGGCCTGTTCGGTGGCCCGTCGAGCACTGGCAAATTCCCGGTTTCCTTGGCTCAATTCCTCGATGCACTTGATCAGCGCCGAAATTTTATCCGCCGCCTTTACGATGCGCCATTCCGTGGATTCGTCCTCGGACAACAGTAGCGTGCCGTAATCCCCCCGTAAATCCTCCGGGAGCATCTCCAGCAGTTTATCGCAGGCGGAACGCTCCACCTGGCGGTACGCCTCACGGATAGCGGGGTTATAGTATTTCACCGGGGTAGGCATATCGCCTGTGAGGATCTCCGGCACGTCGTGATAGACAGCCAACAGCACACAGCGGTTTACGTCCACCGCACCGCCGTAATGGCGGTTGGTCATCAGTGCCAAAGCATGGGCCACCACCGCCACCTCGTGAGAATGCTCGCAAATATTCTCCGAACGGGTGTTGCGCATCAACGCCCACCGGCGGATGTTTTTCATACGGGACAGCATCGCAAAAAAAGAAAAACCCATAAATTGCACCTTTCCTTTACTTCATTCAGAAATCGTAAACACCAGTTTACCAGTTTTGAATACAAAAAGCAACCAAAAGAAATGGGAATTTTACAAAAAATTATTGGAATTTGCGGGAATGGATTGCATTTTCTTTTACAGACAGATATAATGTAATGTGATTAATTGTGTTCAGAGGTTACTATTATGCAAATTGCCTTTCACACTTTGGGATGCAAAGTGAACCAATACGAGACCCAGGCTATGCGCCGCATTCTGGAAGAGGCCGGGTTTACCACCACCGATTTCGACGGGAAAGAAACATCCGCCGACATTCTGGTAATCAACTCCTGCACCGTTACCGGTGAAAGTGACCGCAAACTCCGTCAGTTTCTGCGGCGGTGCCGCCGTCTGGTGCCGGACGGGGTGCTGGTGCTGACCGGTTGTATGCCCCAGGCATAC
The DNA here is from genome assembly GCA_045591225.1 of Acutalibacteraceae bacterium. Lineage (GTDB taxonomy): Bacteria > Bacillota > Clostridia > Oscillospirales > Acutalibacteraceae > UBA5905. The sequence goes on from JAZNSL010000045.1 coordinate 26,712, forward strand.
CCCGACAAAGCCGCCGCACTGTTGGAAGCGGATATCGTGCTGGGTAACGCCGCCCGGCGGGATATTCTCCCCCGGATTCAGGAATACTTGGCCCACCACCAACGCATTGTGGACGTTCCCCCTCACGAGAAAACCTATGAGCCGTTGGATATCGACGATTTCCAGGGCCGTACCCGGGCTTTTATCAAAATCCAGGACGGCTGTAACCGTTTTTGTTCCTACTGCATCATCCCCTATGCCCGCGGTCGGGTTCGTTCCCGCCGACCGGAGGATATCCGGGCGGAACTGCAACGGCTGGCTAACAAGGGATTCAAAGAGGTGGTTATGGTGGGTATCAACCTGACCGCCTATGGACAGGATAACGGGCTGACCATCGCCGATGCGGTGGATGTCGCCTGCTCCGTAGAGGGCATCCGCCGCGTGCGCTTGGGCTCTCTGGAGCCGGATTTTATCACCGACGAGACCATCGCCAGAATGAAGGCGCAACCGAAACTGTGTCCCCAGTTCCACCTGGCTCTGCAAAGCGGATGCAATGCCACCCTGAAACGGATGAATCGCCACTACACCACCGCCGAGTACGCCGACTTATGCCGTCGTTTGCGGCAGCACTTCCCCGGCTGTGCCCTCACCACCGACGTGATGGTGGGATTCCCCGGAGAAACGGAAGAGGAATTTGAGGCCTCCTGCCGTTTTGTGGAGGAGATCGCCTTTTCTCGGGTGCACGTGTTTGCCTATTCCCGCCGTCCCGGCACCGTGGCAGACCGCCTGCCGGGACAGGTGGATAACCAAGAAAAAGCACGGCGCAGTAAGCGTATGATGGAGGTGTGCCGCCAATCGGCACAGGCTTATGCCCAAACCTACATAAACACCACCGTTCCGGTGCTGTTGGAAACCCCTTATCCCGATAAAACGGTGGACGGTCACACCGACACCTACCTCACCGTACGGGTCAAGACCGACAAAGCCAGCGGAGACGTGGTAAACGTCCGTATTTTAGACTGTAAAGCGGATGAGCTTTACGGCGAAGAAACCCAGTAACAGCAAGGAGTAACACGAAAGGAGGATGCATAATGGCTCTGTATTTTAACCGGCGGCGGCGCTGGCCGCCCAGCCGTCCCGTACAGTTTGTTTTGGCGTTTTTGACCCTGGCTTTGGCTATCGCAGTGCTGGTCGCCTGGCTGATGATCGGCTATCATCAAAACGCACCCGCCCCCAGCCAAGAACAAGAAACCACCACATCCTCCCAGGCCGAAATCGTCACCGATATCGGCCGCTGTTTGGTAATATTGGATCTGGACGATACCCAGCATTTTCTGCTTGTGCAAACCGACCCGGCCACACCCCAAATCACCATTAAGCATATCCCCGGGAATTTGGCGGTAGAAGACTCTACGCTACATGCGCTGTTTAAGAAGCACGGCTCTCCCCGTGCGGTTCAGTCGGTGGCAGAGGTTTTGAATCTGCCGATATCCCATTATATTACCTTGGAGGCCAAGGGTATCGAAAATTTCATTAACCAATTTGAAGACGGTATCACCTACACCCTGCCGGAAAGCATCCGTTACACCGACGAAAACGATAGCCGCATCCATCTTGATGCCAAAGAGTATAACCTCACCGGTAGTCAGGTGAAGGAAATTCTGCGATACAATGATTGGGACAACGCTAACAACCAAAGCACCGTTGCCGCTGACCTGCTGTGCGCCCTGTTTAATCAACACATGAACAGCGAACTGCCGTTAAAAGCCTATTTCGGCTTGCTGGCTAACGACGCCGTTACCGACCTGCGCATCGATAATTTCAATGCCTACCACACCGCATTGACCCAGATCGCCCAAGGCAATTACGGAGACGTATGCCGGATCGACAAGCTGAAGGGCACCACCAAAAAAGAAAAATTTATTCCCAACTAAACCATCGAAAGGAGCCGCTTATGAAAAAACAGAATAGTCTGGCATTCCTGTTGGCGTGTCTGTTGTTTCTGAGCGGCTGTCAGTATCTCCCCTTTCTGCAACCGCAGGACACGACTGACGTGTACATCGACAGCCTGTATCTGAAGGAATACGAAAACAAATGGCAGTATTCCCTCTTAGACCAACAGCGCAAGTCGTATTACGGCAGTCTGTACACCGCCGTCACCGAAACCGCCCAAACCGATTCCTTGGTTTCCCTCTCTGACGGGGAAACGGCGGAGCAGATCCCGGGTGTGCGGGTGCGATTCCCTAAAGCGGAAATGACACGGGAGGAAATCATCGCGGTGTACGAAGCCTTTTTCCGGGATAATCCCCAATTCTTTTATCTGGACCGCACCTATCAGCTGGAGGGGCACAACCGCAACAACCAAGAAACCGCCTACAACGCCATTGTCCTTAGGTATTCTATGAATCAAAACCAGCGCTCCACTTTCTCGGCGCAACTGGAGGTGGTTATCCGAGAAATGATGCAGGATTGCCCCCAAACCGGCGATTATGAGATCGAGCGCTATTTACACGACCAATTAACCGACAACTGTACCTACGATACCCAAGCGGCCACCACAACGGCTGAAGCTGACCCTGCCGCCTACACCGCCTTTGGCGCTCTGGTGGAGCGGATCGCCGTGTGCGAGGGCTATTCTAAGGCAATGCAGTTGCTACTGCAAAGAGCCGGTATCCCCTGTACGCTGGTCACCGGCAAATCCAAAGATAACAGCGAATCCCACATGTGGAATCTGGTGCAGATCGGCGGAAACTATTATCATCTGGACTCTACCTGGAACGATACCCTGAACGGGAATTTGCACACCTATTTCAATCTTACCACCGCACAGCTCTCCGGCACACATCAGATTGACGAGAGCCAAACCTGGTTGCCGGAATGCACCGCCACCAAGGATAACTATTTTGTTCGAAACGGCACGTACATCGACACCTATGAGCGGCAGAAGATTGCCGAGGTCATCGCCACACGCGTCAGCAAAGACGACGAGGTCATTCAACTCTCCTTTGCCCAAGGCAAGTACGAAAACGGTCTGCTGTTCCTCAAAAACAGCGAACTGACCGCCCAGTACGTCAACCGATACTTAACAGATCAAAACACGACCTTTTGGGATTATACGCTTATGACCGATACCGGACAACGCGTGCTGACCATTCTAAAAAAATAAGCAGCCTGCAAAGCAGACTGCTTATTTTTTATTAAAATTATTGAGTTCCGGTAGCTGCCGTTGCTGCATCGGCCTTTTCAGTTTTCTGAGTAGTGGAGGTTTTCTCCTCCTTCTCCACAGAAACCTGCATCTCGAAGCCGGTGCCGACTCCGTAGTAAACCCATGCGGTATCTTCCGGCAAGCTCAGCCGAGCAACCACACTCTGTTTGCCGGCAGAACTGTTTTCCAGCTCGATATCCAGCAGAATCTCTTCCACCTTAATGCGGGCCAACACCTCTGCAGGACCACACAGTTTTACTTCTCCTAACTGTTTTTGAATCGGTTTGCACACATAGCCTTTGGGCAGATTCGTTACCCGCAAATTTTCGGCAGTTAAAGGAACATCCAGCGTCCGCATATAAACGTTGTCCACGTTCAGCTTCATGGTTACCTTTTCGGTGCCATTGGACAGCCGAACACCGTCCTCTCCACCAATGACCACCTCTTTGGTCATATTTTCCGGAGAGATACGGTCAAAGTCCCATACCAGCAGTTCCTTGACATTCTTAACGTAATCCTCTTCCTCCGTCGGCAAGCACCAGAGATCAATGGTTGCCGGGGACAGGATCACCAGATCCTTTTTGGACTTGTAGCCACTGGGGACGTGCTTCAACGTGGGGGTAAGCTCTAGTTTCTTAAACACCAGCACCGGAACGGTTACGTTCACCTTACTGTCTTCCGCCTGCAGGAAGGAAACCGTTTCTACCGGTGTATCGCTTTCATCATAGGCTACCAGATCCGCCTCCAGCACCGTCGTCTCCGAAAGTGCCTGTTCCTCGTTGATGATCGCCTCCACCCGGACTATGCTGTTAATATCCGTGCGAGGACCGGCCACCACCACAGTGTTCCCGGTGACGGCAGCTCCGCTCAGTGCGGGGGTGCCAAACTGGAATTTTTCCGGGTCGCTGACCGACAATTTCGGCATCATAATCTTAACGGAGAAATTCTGTTCACGCCACACGTCGCAGGTGATGGTAACCGTATTGTTCACACCGTCGTCACCGGTGACACTGACAATGGAATAATCGCCGGAGGAAGACGCACGCAAAGGAAGGACGTATTGTCCCTCTTTACTGATCTGGCCGGCATCCGCCGTTACGGTGATATCCTGGGCAGTAAGGCTAGCAATCTCCGAGCGAGTGCCGGTAACCTTTACAGAAGCGGTGGCGTTGGCACCATCCACGATCCGTAGGTTATATTCTTCAACCACATAATCGTTCAGCGTGATGGTGATAGGCACACCGGAGATGACCCGTTCCTCTTGGGTGCCGGGGCCATACACCACCATCATCCAAATAATAAATGCAATCACCAGAGAAACCAGCATCATCCATTTATCGTTGTGAAGGAAACGATTTAACGTATATTTCCGTTTCATACCGCTTCCTCCTTTTTGCTCTTTCTCTTGCGAATTATTTTCTTTTTCTTACTTTCTTCATTCCACAAGATGCGGTCTTCCAGCGTCTTTGCCAAGGTTTCTTTGGTGAAGTTTCGCTGCAATTCACCGCCCTCGGCAACCGAGATCATACCGGTCTCCTCAGACAGGATGACCACCACCGCATCGGAGTTCTCGCTCATACCCACACCGGCCCGGTGACGTGTACCCAGCTGACGGCTGATCTGCAGATTTTCCGACAGGGGCAGGATGCAGGCCGCCGCATACACCTTACCGTCGCGGATGATCATCGCGCCATCGTGCAGAGGGGCTTTGTCAAAGAACACGGAGGAAATCAGCGCCGCGGACGGCTCGGATTCCATAATGGTACCGGAACGGACGATCTCGCCCAAGCGGGTGGTGCGCTCCAACACGATAAGTGCGCCCATCTTCTGCTCCTGCAGGTTTTCCATCGCCTCGGAAACGGCTTTGATCGCCTTGTTCCACTGATTGATGTGGGCGGCATTGTCCACCGAGCCAAAGCCCATCAGGAACCGGCTGATACCGCTACGGGAATGACCGGCCTGCTCTAAGGCACGGCGGACCTCCGGCTGAAACACCACGATCAACAGAAGTAAGCCGTTCTCAAACAGTGCATTCAGCAGAAACAGCACCGTAGTCAACTGGAGAGCCAATGCCACGACGTACATAACCACCAGCACCACGATACCGCGGACAAACTGCTCGGCACGGGAATCCCGCACCAAACGGATAACGAAGTACACAAACAGCGCCACCGTCAGTATATCCAAGGTGTCTGAAATCCAGTTAAATGTGATAAAGAATCCGGCTATATTGTGCCATATCGTCTCGAAAAAGGCGACCATTCTTCCGTCCTCCCGTGTCAGGCGGCATGCCGCCCGTTACCGATTTTATGGGCAAAACACGTATGCCTGCCCATATTTATTTCATTATAACACAAATAAAATTTAGTGCAACGATTTTTCAGCAATTTCCAAAAAAAGTTTGCTGATTTTTTCCGCCTCGTCGGTGGTGGAAAAAGCGGAGGGTGCCAAGCGCACCGTTCCCTCCGGCAAAGTACCGAATCGACGGTGCGCCCAAGGGGCACAGTGTAGGCCTGCCCGTACGGCGACACCGCGGCTGTTCAGCCATTCCGCCGTCTTTTCGCTGGGGATTCCCTCCACGTTCAGCGACAAGACCGGAGCCGTACCGTTGTGGGTCGGGAACGGTGTGTAAAAGCGTATCCGACCGCACCCCGCCAACCGCTCGTACACCCTCTGCAAACAGGCGATTTCGTGGGTGTGGATCGCCTCTCTCCCACGCCCTTTCACAAACCGAAGACCCCCGCGTATGCCACAGATCCCCGGCACGTTGGGTGTGCCGCTTTCCAGACGCTCCGGCAGGTCACGGGGCTGGTCGGTCAACATCGAATAACTGCCGGTGCCCCCGCGCACAAAAGGCGGGATTCGGTCCGTCTCCCGACAGAGTAGCATCCCTGTGCCCATTGGGGCGTACAAGCCCTTATGGGGTGCTATGCACAAGTAGTCGATGTTATCCCGCTCCATATCGATCGACAGCACCCCTGCCGTTTGGGCGGCGTCCACGCAAAACAGCAGGCCGTTGTCGTGGGCCAGTTTCCCCAGTTTTGCAATGGGAAAGGTCACCCCAAACACGTTGGAGCTGTGGGTGCAAATCAGCAGCTTGGTGTCCGGACGTATGGCCCGCCGAAAATGCTCCACAGTTTCCTCCGGGTCGGGCGACCAGGCCGCTACGTCGTAGCGGCAAATCCCGGACGGTAAGGCGGACAAAGGGCGTACCACCGCGTTATGCTCCAAATCGGAGCACACGGCGTGACCGCCTTGCGATAGTATCCCCGTTATCACCATATTCAGCGCCGTGGTGCAGTTCTGTGTGAATATCACCCCGGCAGGATCGGATAACCCAAAGAAATCCGCCACCTCCTGCCGACAGGCGAACACCTGCTCCGCCGTTTCCATCGCCCGTGTGTGTCCGGCTCTTCCTGGGTTGGCACCATAGCGTGTCAGAGCCTGTCCCACCGACTGTGACACCGCCACCGGCTTTGGCCACGTGGTGGCGGCATTGTCCCAATATAGCATTGTTTCACCCCCTTACATAGCCTCTGTTACGCGTATAACCCGCACGCCGCGATTACGCAGTATCTTCTCGGCGCGGATTACGTCGCCGGTTACCAACAGCCGATAACCGCAACCGTCCTCATTACCGGGCTGAGAGGTGCGGTGCATAAACGCGCGGATGCCCTCCGCCTCCAACAGATTTTTTCCCCGCATAGCGTTAGTAATGGAGCCGACGTGGATATAATGATTGCCCATTCTTCTTTCCTCCCATCCCACTGTCCTATCACCAATGTATGCAGATTGCGGGCGGGCGGTAACAAAAACCATCTTGACGAAACGGGTAATATGCGGTATCATATCCACAGACCAATAAAGGAGTGATAACTATGTCTGAAGAATACGGCAACAGCCTGGTCACCGTACTGGATGACGAGGGTAACGAACACCAGTTTGAACTGCTGGATGCCATCGAGACCGACGAGGGTCGCTATGTAGCTCTGCTGCCCGTCTACACCGAGGCCGAGCTGGCCCTGGAGGATGACGGTGAACTGGTAATTCTGGAAGTGGTGAACGACGAGGGCGACGACCTGCTGGTTCCCATTGATAACGACGAGGTTTTTGAGAATATCGCCGAAATCTTCCAGGAGCGCTTGGAGGAGTACTACGAGATCAACGAGGTTGAGGCTTCTAACGAGACCTTGAGCTAATCCATTTTCCTGCTGTGCCCGTGGACTGCTGTTTTTTAACCCTACTACACTTTGAATATGGGAATACTGCTCCGCCTCCGGAGTGCAGACCTCCCGCCACGGCGGATGAAGGGAGCCGGAAAGGGACGGGCGATGCCCACCTGCTTCTATCTAGTAGCAGGTTATGCAAACAGCATTACGACACGGCGGGGTAACAAAACCACAAAACGCCCGACACCAAACGGTGTC
>JAZNSL010000046.1:0-25109 GCA_045591225.1 Acutalibacteraceae bacterium
ACAGACCGACATGGCTACGCCCCGCCTTGGCCGCCCCCCCCCAGCGCCTTCTCCACGTGGAGAGGACGGGTGTTGCCCTGGGCATCCTTGCGACCGTAGTCGTACACACGGTAGGTCACGTTGGAGTTCTGCTGGATCTCAGCGATCAGCAGACCCTTACCGATGGCGTGGATGGTGCCGGAGGGAATGAAATAGCTCTCGCCCGGCTGTACCGGCACGAAACGCAGAATATCGGTCAGGGTGTTGGTGCGGATGGCCTCTTCCATCTCGGCACGGGTGACGTCCTTCTGGAAGCCGTAGTAGATGCCGGCACCCTCTTCAGCGTCCAGGATGTACCACATCTCGGTCTTGCCGTACTGACCCTCGTTAGCCAGGGCGTACTCATCGCTGGGATGCACCTGAACAGACAGGTCGCTCTGGGCGTCGATCAGCTTAATCAGTTGGGGGAAATCCTTGAAACCGGCGCAGTTCTTACCTACGGCATCGGGACCCAACTGGGCCAATTTATCCGCAAAGGTGGTGCCATCCGGCAGATAGCTGGGGCCGTCGGGATGAGCGGACAGAACCCAGGCCTCCGCCACGCGGTCCATATCCTTGACACCATACTGGGCCATCAGTTTGTTACCGCCCCAAATGTAGTCCTTGAAAGACGGAGATAATTTCAAAATGTTACTCATAATACAACACCTCATTCGTGGTTTTAGCGGTAGCCCGCCATCCTTTTTATTTTACCATACATTTCCGGCAAGGTCAACGAAAAAATCCCGCCGATTCCAACGGAAAAGGCGGGATCAGCGTTCTTACTGATAGACGCGGATATAGTCGATGATGTAGTGCTGGGGCAAAACGGTATCCACGTCGTTGGGACGCTCGTCCTCGTTCCAGTCGGACAGAGCGGTGTTGATGAGGATGAAGTGGGGTTTGAAGAAGCAATCCTTCATATCCTCGGTGATGGGCTGGGTGTGGAAGCAGTTGTCGTCAAAGTAGAAACGGCACTCCTTCTCCTCCCACTCTACGGCGTAGACGTGGAAATCGTCAGCAAACTTCTCACCCTGGGGCAGATGGAACCAACCGGTGATGCAGTTGTGCTCATCGGTGGACTTGGTCTGGAAGTGCAGGGTGGAACGCATCTCGCCGTTGGACTCGGGGTCAGAGTTCACGGTGGACTCCATAATGTCGATCTCGCCGCAATGGGGCCAATCCACCACGGAGATGTTCTCGCCCAAGGTCCAGAAAGCGGGCCAAATACCCTTAGACCAGGGCAGTTTCGCGCGCATCTCGATACGACCGTAGGTGCAGGAGAACTTGCCCTCGGTGTTCAGGCTGGCAGAGGTGTACTTGGCACCCTCATAATCCTCACGCAGGGTGACGATGTGCAGCATACTGTCCTCAACGTAAGCGTTGCAAGGACGGTCGGTATAGTACTGGGGCTCGTGGTTACGGATAAAACCGATCTCAAAACCCCACTTATCGCGGTCGATGGTATCGCCGTCAAAATGGTCTTCCCAAATCAACTTATCAAAAGCCATAATGCATTCTCCTTTTTCTACGGAATATTTCCCTCTGCACGGCGCAGACAGGCACGTATAGAGTATAAAAAAATCCGCCGGGTATGTCAATAGATTTTGGGGTATTCCCCGGGTCATACCACCATATTTGGTAAAATTCATTGAAATTGTATATGGGAATCGTGAAATATTGCTATCGAACGGCAAAAGAAAAACCGCCCCTGCAAACGCAGAGGCGGTTGTATGGATTACTGATAGACGCGGATGTAGTCGATGAGGTACTCCTGGGGCAACTGGGTGTGCTCGTCGTCGGGACGCTCGTTGTCGTTCCAGTCGGACAGGGCGGTGTTCACCAGAATGAACTGGGGCTTGTTGAAGCAGCCCAGCATATCCTCGGTCAGAGGCGCCTTGCGGGTCATCACGTCGTCGAAGTACCAACGAATCTCGTTCTCCTCCCACTCGATAGCCCAGGTGTGGAAATCGTCACCGAAGCACTCGTAGGGAGAGCGATAACGCTCGATGGAGGAGTGAATGTCGTTTGCCTCCTTGGAGAAGTAGTGCAGGCTCATGGTCTGCTCACCGTTGGAGCCGGGGTCGTCCTCTTTGCCGATCATCTCCATAATGTCGATCTCGCCGCAACGGGGCCAGTTGACCACGGGATAGTTCTCGCCCATCATCCAGAAGGCCGGCCACAGACCCTTGGAGTAGGGCAACTTGGCGCGCATCTCCACACGGCCGTACAGGCAGGAATACTTGCCCATGGTGTTAATGGAAGCAGAAGTGTACTTGGCACCCTCATAGTCCTCGCGCAGAGTGACGATGTGCAGCATACTGTCCTTAACAAAGATGTTGCAGGGGCGGTCGGTGTAGTACTGGGGCTCGTGGTTACGGATAAAACCGATCTCGTAATCCCAGATGTCGCGATTCAGAGAATCACCGTCAAAGTGCTCCTCAAATACCAGTTTGTCAAAAGCCATTATTATTAACCTCCTAAAATTAAGTCAAATTCATTACAAGCGCAATCGCAAGGGGCTCTATCACATAGTTGGCAAACACACCACCCAATATCTCATACACAATCACGCTCGCCACAGAAACACCGCCGTTCGCCGTGGCGGACAAGCCCTTTGCCAGTTGGCGCGAGCAATGCATCTTATAAATGGCGTGGGCATAAAAACCAAAAACGATCTTTGCCGCCACAATCAAGAACGGATAGAAGAACAAGGTAAAGGGCGGACTGAGATACCAAGAAACAGACACACCCAACACGAACAGCGAGGAGACCGCAAAGGCAATCGCCGCCTGCCAATACATTTTCCGGTACATCAGCCATTCAATCGAGAAGAGGATGGCCCACAGATGAGATGCCCGAAACCACTTTTTGTCCGTGTGCTTGGTAAACACCTTTAAATACTCTTCTGCTTTGGGGCCGATAAACGCCTCCCAACGGTCAATTGGGAAACCGTCCAGCTCTTTTGCGTCGTTGACAACCACCGCATTTAACGGCTCGTGGCAATAAGGACAATACTTCTCGTCTTCGCTACACAGTTTGTCGCAATTGGAACAACGCAGTTGCACGGCCATTTCAAAACACCTCCTCCTCAATTTGTTTCCAGTATACGGAAAAAGTTGGGAAAAGTCAATAGAAAAGGCCATTTCCGGCTTTTCTAAATTTTTGCGTGACATTTTCGACAAAAAGTGCTATAATACGCGCAGGTGATGAATTATGTTTTTTGTATCCAAAAGTAACATCCCGGAGGGCGTTGGTTTCAGCACCTTCGGGCCGATGCATTTGATCTGGCTGTTCTGCACAGTCGCCTGCATCGTGGCGGCGGCAGTCCTCTACACACGGTTGGACGAGAAAAAACGCCGCGTAATGCGTATCGTTGTGGCATCCGCCATTCTGCTGCTGGAGATTGCCAAGGATATCCACCACGCCATTTTGGGAGAGTTCGGCGTCGGGTATCTCCCGCTCCACCTGTGCGGAATCAACATTCTGCTGATCGGCTTTGATCTGTTCAAGCAGAGCAACATCGTGCGGAATTTCCTGTATTATTTCTGCATCGCCGGTGCCACGCTGGCGCTGGTATTCCCCAACTGGACCGCCCTACCCTGCTGGAATTTCTCCTGCATACATAGTTTCCTTATCCACGGGCTATTGGTGATGTACCCCGTTATGCTGGTGGCCGGCGGTGAGGTAAAGCCGGATCTGAAGACCATGCCCAAGTGCATCCTGCTGCTGATCGGCCTCGCTATCCCCGTCTACTTTGTTAATCTGGCTTTTGACACCAACTTTATGTTCCTGATGGAGCCGGATAAAGGCAATCCGCTGGAGTTGTTTGAGCAGTTGCTGGGCAGTCACCTGTGGGGATTCCCCATCCTGTTGCCGGTGGTAATGCTGGTGATGTACCTGCCGCTGCTGCTAATTAACAAACTGAAAAAGAGTTAAGCAAACCGCCGCCGAGGACACCTGAAGCGGCGATTTTCTTTTTCCCGAATAAACTCCTTGCTTTTTGGTAATATTTGTGATAGACTTAAAGTACCACACAACATTTGAATATGGCTCATACTACAAGTGTGCGTTTTTATCTTTTTGGTAAAAATGCAGGCTCTATTTTCGCATACTTTAGTATTAGCCGAAAATGTTGTGTGGTAGCAATGAGGAGCTGTTGCATTTTTCGGTGTGTGCAACCTTTTCGTTGCACACACTTTTTTAATTTTGGGGAAATACACCGAGCAAACCGAATGAAAGGAGTTACAAACCGCGTCATTTCCCCTTGACAAGTGAGTACAAATGTAGGTATACTGTTCTTAGGAACTATCTTGAAAGGAGATTTATCATTATGAAAAAAGTAGTATCTTTGGTATTAGCGATCGTCCTGATGGCCACCATGTTCTGCGGTTGTACCCAGGAGATGAAGGTAAAGGTCAACAAAGACGGCTCCTGCTCCGTCTCCATTATGCTGGCCATCCCCGTGGAAACCATGGAGGAGATGCTGGCCTCCGGCGAGTATACGGAAGACGATATGGACGATATGGTGATCAAAACGGTCAACGGCGAAGAGTGTTACGTCGAGGAAGAAACCAAGAAATTCTCTACCTACAAAAAGGCCAACACCTATATGAAGAGTGAAGAGATCGGCCTGTTCTCCAGATTCACAGTGGCAAAGACCGGGTTCTCCGCCGCTCTCATCGAGGGCACTAAGGACAGCCTGGAGATGTACGAGGATTCCATCATTCTTAAGCTGCGCATCACCATGCCCTATCTCATCACCAACACCAACGGTTCTCTGTCCAAGGACAAAAAGACCGCTACCTTTGATCTGGCTAAGATCGAAAAGCCCTATGCCTATACCAGCCAATCCGACAAGGGCAAAGCCGTGTATTTCATTGAGGAATATTTGAAGTCCAACACCTCTGCTTATCTGAACTGGAACTCCGTAAAGGGTGCCACCAAGTATAAGGTAAGCTATAAGGCCTCCGGCGACAAGAGCTGGAAGTCTGTCACCACCACCAAGCACGCCAAGACCGTCACCGGTCTGAAAGAGGGTACGAAGTACACCTTTAAGGTGACCGCTGTCACCAAGTCCGGCAACCACACCTCTATGACCACCAGCGTCACCACCCTCAAGCCGGTGACCGCCAAGGTGAAATCCAAGACCGACAAGTCCATCAAGCTGACCTGGAGCAAGGACAGCAACGCCACCGGCTATATCGTCTATCGCCGCACCTCTAAAAACGGCAGTTGGGTAAAAGTGAATTCCACCAAAACCAACTCCTACAACGTTACCAAACTCAAAGGCGAAAAAACCTATTATTTCAAGGTGGTTGCCTACACCAAGGTGGACGGCAAGGTCATCAAATCCACCGGCAAAGCTTTGACGGCGAAAACCTACTAATCGTTTAATGAAAGGGAGCGGCAAAAGCCGCTCCCTTTTGCTGTTGCCAAGCGAAATGGTTGTGATAGGATAAACACGGGATGATATGGAATTAGCTAAACGCAAAGCCACACGGCTGAAAGAGCACGATTACAGCCAAAACGGATATTATTTCGTGACCATCTGTGCCAAAGACAAGCAAAAATTTTTCGGTGAAATCGTAGGGGATGGCGTATACGACATCCCGCAAATGAAGTTGTCCGCAATTGGAGAAATCGTAAAGACGGAATTGTTGAATGTGGAAAAGCATTATGACAATGTCAGAATTGATAAATTTGTTATTATGCCGAACCATATTCACATAGTCATTCAAATAACGGAACGGATAAATCCGTTCCCTACGAAGAAATATGATCTTTCCAATGTCGTAGGAAAATACAAGGCCGCTGTTTCTCGTTCCGTAGGGAATGCATTTATGCATTCCGCAAAAATATGGCAAACCTCTTTTCACGATCATATCATACGGAACGAAGCAGATTATCAGCGGATATGGAATTATATCCACACCAATCCAGCAAAATGGCAAGAAGACTGTTTTTTCGTTGCAGAATGATGCAACGAAACGGATAAATCCGTTCCCTACGAAAGGAATTTCTATTCGCACAACAGAAAAACGGACACATCCAGGTGGATGTGTCCGTTTTAGTTTGCTTATAAAGCGCTGATTACTTCGCCTCGGAAACGGCAACGGCGCAAGCCACGGTCATACCGACCATGGGGTTGTTACCGGCACCGATCAGACCCATCATCTCCACGTGAGCGGGCACGGAAGAAGAACCGGCGAACTGAGCATCACCGTGCATACGACCCATGGTATCGGTCAAGCCGTAGGAGGCAGGGCCGGCGGCCATATTGTCGGGGTGCAGGGTACGGCCGGTACCACCGCCGGAAGCGACGGAGAAGTACTTCTTGCCGTTCTCGATGGCCCACTTCTTATAAGTGCCGGCCACGGGATGCTGGAAGCGGGTGGGGTTGGTGGAGTTACCGGTGATGGAAACCTCAACGGACTCCTTCTGCATGATGGCAACGCCCTCGTTAACGTCGTTACAACCATAGCACTTAACCTTGGAACGCTCACCGTCGGAGAAGGCCACCTCGCGGACAACCTTCAGATCGCTGGTGTAGAAGTCGTAATCGGTCTCCACATAGGTGAAGCCGTTGATACGGCTGATGATATAAGCGGCATCCTTACCCAGACCGTTCAGGATAACGCGCAGGGGGTTCTTACGCACCTTGTTGGCGGTACGGGCGATACCGATAGCACCCTCGGCGGCGGCGAAAGACTCGTGACCGGCCAAGAAAGCGAAGCAGTTGGTCTCCTCGCTCAGCAGCATCTTACCCAGGTTACCGTGGCCCAGACCAACCTTACGCTGGTCGGCAACAGAGCCGGGCACGCAGAAAGCCTGCAGACCCTCGCCGATGACGGCGGCGGCCTCGGCGGCGTCGGTGACACCGCGCTTCAGAGCCAGAGCCACACCCATGGTGTAAGCCCACACGGCGTTCTCAAAAGCGATGGGCTGTACGCCCTTAACGATCGCATCTACGTCAATGCCCTTGGACAGGCACAGATCACGGCACTCCTCCAGAGAGCCCAGACCATTCTCAGCCAGGAATTTCTCAATACCGGGCATACGGCGGTCTTTACCTTCAAACTTTACATTGTTAGCCATCTGTACATTCCTCCTTTATTATTCTTCACGGGGGTCAATGTACTTAGCCGCGTTATCAAAGCGACCATACTGACCGATGTTGTTCTCGTAAGCCTCGGTGGGGTTCACGCCGTGACGGATGTCCTCCATCATCTTGCCCAGCTTCACGAACTGATAGCCGGTAACCTCGCCGTTCTCGTCCAGAGCGATCTTGGTGACGTAGCCCTCGGCCATCTCCAGATAACGAACGCCCTTAACGTTGGTGGAATACATAGTACCGATCTGGGAACGCAGACCCTTACCCAGGTCCTCCAGGCCGGCGCCGATGGACAGACCGTCCTCGGAGAAAGCAGACTGGCTACGGCCGTAGACGATCTGCAGGAACAATTCACGCATAGCGGTGTTGATGGCATCGCACACCAGGTCGGTGTTCAGGCACTCCAGAATGGTCTTACCGGGCAGGATCTCAGCAGCCATAGCGGCGGAGTGGGTCATACCGGAGCAGCCCAGAGTCTCTACCAGAGCCTCTTCGACAATGCCCTTCTTGATGTTCAGGGTCAGCTTGCAAGCGCCCTGCTGGGGGGCACACCAGCCCACACCGTGGGTCAGACCGGAAATGTCACCGATCTCCTTGGCTTTTACCCACAGACCCTCTTCCGGGATCGGGGCGGGACCGTGGTGAGGACCCTTAGCCACAACGCACATTTGCTCAACTTCATGAGTATAGTTCATAGTTGGAACTCCTTTCGGTTTTTACTGTACGTGTCGAAACACATAATCGTACAGATATATTATAATCAAAATTTTGTGTTTTGCAATACCCTACAGCGAAAAATTAGACAATTTTTTCACAACCAAGTCCCTGTCCCCTCTCCACTGCTCTACACAAGACTCTACCGGCGGTAGAGGGCCGGTAGACCCCTCTCTACCGCCCGGCTTATGAACAGAGAAACCGGCCGATTCGGTGTAGGTTGTATTCCGTCCGCCCAAGGGATATACTGAACGCATCAAATAAATCAAGAAAAGGAGTTTTTTCTATGACCCGTACTAAGCTGTGTGACCGTATTCTCCCGGATTACACCCGCGGTGAGGAGTTATTCAATACCATTTCCCATATCGTGGGAGGCGGGCTGGGTGTAATCGTCCTGCTGTCCTGTGTACTGATGACAGCCCTTAAAGGAAACGTTTGGGGGGTGGTGGGAAGCGCCATCTACGGTGGGTCTATGATGATCCTCTATACCGTGTCCAGCGTCTACCACGGATTGCACCACCCCCTTGCCAAAAAGGTGATGCAGGTCATCGACCACTGCGCCATCTATCTGCTTATCGGCGGCACCTACACCCCCATTTTATTATGCTCTCTCCGTACCGTTTCCCCCGGTTGGGCCTGGACCATCTTCGGCATCGTCTGGGGTTTGGCGGCCACCGCCACGGTCTTCACCGCCATCGACCTTAAGAAATACACCGTGCTGTCTATGGGATGCTACATCGGTATGGGCTGGTGTATTCTGCTCGCCGCCAAGCCTATGCTGGCCCTCTTCCCCACCCATCAACTGGCGTGGCTGTTGGCCGGCGGTATTGTCTACACTTTAGGGGCAGTGCTGTACGGGCTTGGCAAGAAGGTGCGGTATATGCATTCCGTGTTTCACCTGTTTGTGGTGGCAGGAAGTCTTTTGCACTTTGTTTTTATTCTTGCATTCGTTCTGTAAACGCCCTATTGAGCCATCTCGGCCACTCCGACGCCGAGATGGTTTTTCTTCGCATTTTTGTGCATTTTAGTATTGGAATTTTGGAAGCAATGTGGTATACTAATTCTAATTGTAGTATTATTGTATTGATCTCACTTCCGAAAGGAGTTTTTGGATATGATTTGGCACAGCAACGACCGCCAGGCGGTACTCAACGAATTACAGGTGGACCCTCAGGTTGGCCTTTCTTCCGAAATTGCCGAAAAACGGCTGAAAGAATACGGTGAAAACCGTCTGCTGGAGAAAAAGCCGCTCACCTTTTTCCAGCGGTTAGGCAAACAGTTGAAAGACACGATGGTGATCATCCTGATGATTGCCGCCGCCATCTCATTGGTGGTGTGCATCTATGAGGAGTTTTTCCAAAAAGCCCACGGCGAATGGGCCGAACCCATTGTGATCGTGGCCATCGTGATACTCAACGCCGTTTTGGGCGTTATCCAAGAGAGCCGGGCTGAGGCCGCACTGGCGGCGCTGAAAAATCTCACCGCCCCCATCGCCCGGGTGCGGCGGGATGGCAAGGTGGCCACCGTATCCTCCCACGAGCTGGTGCCCGGTGACATTGTGGAGCTGGAGGCCGGCGACCTGGTACCGGCAGACTGCCGTATTCTGGAGGCGTACAGCCTGCGCAGTAACGAATCCGCCCTTACCGGCGAATCCATCCCCACCGAGAAAATGGTGGAGGGCGACTTTGAGGACATCACCCCCCTGGCGGAGCGCACCAACATGCTGTACGCCAGCTGCGGTATCACCTCCGGTCGGGCGGTGGCGGTGGTGGTAGCCACCGGTATGCAGTCCGAAATGGGACACATCGCCACTCTGCTGGACGGTGAAGAAGAGAACGCTACACCTCTCCAGCACAAAATGGCACAGCTGGGTAAACTGCTGGGTATTCTGGCGTTGGCTATCTGTGTGATCATCTTTGTTGTCGGCCTGTTCTTTATGCAGGCTCTGGAAATCTTTATGACCGCGGTGTCCTTGGCTGTGGCGGCCATCCCGGAGGGTATGCCCGCCATCGTCACGGTGGTGTTGGCGTTGGGTGTGCAACGGCTGGTGAAGAAACACGCCATCATCCGCCGTCTTCCGGCGGTGGAGACCCTGGGCAGTGCCTCGGTCATCTGCTCAGACAAGACCGGCACCCTGACCCAAAACCGCATGACCCTGCGCCGCGCCTACGTAGGTAACCAGTTCGTGGAACTGGACGGCGTTAAGCAGGTGCCCGGTCTGGAACAGCTCATTCGGCTGGCCTCTCTCTGCACCGACGCGGAAATCGTCACCGAAAACGGCGCCGAAAAGTTAGTGGGTGACCCCACCGAGACCGCCATCCTCTCCTATTTGCGGAAGATCGGCTACGACAAGGCCGAACTGTTGCAGGATATGCCCCGTATCGGCGAGATCCCCTTTGACTCCGAGCGCAAATGCATGACCACCATCCACGTGGCGGGCGAGCAGACCATCGTCATTGTCAAGGGCGCACCCGAAATGGTGCTGGCTATGTGCACCAAGGGCAACACCGACAAGGCCGCCGAGGCCAACACCGCTATGGCGGATGACGCCCTGCGGGTGCTGGCGGTGGCATTCAAGATACTGGACACCGCGCCGGGCGTGTACGACCCGGAAACTCTGGAATGTGACCTGACCCTGGCCGGTCTGGTGGGTATGATCGACCCACCCCGCTCCGAAGTGAAGAATTCCATTGCCGACTGCAACACCGCCGGCATACGCACCGTGATGATCACCGGCGACAACGTGGTCACCGCCGCCGCCATTGCCCGGGAACTGGGTATTCTCCACGAGGGTGAAGAGGCCATCACCGGACAGCAACTGGAAGCCCTGTCCGACGAGGAACTCAACGAGAACATCGCCAACTACCGAGTGTATGCCCGGGTAACTCCCGCGGATAAGATCCGCATCGTCAAGGCATGGCAGAGCCGCGGTGACGTGGTGGCTATGACCGGTGACGGCGTCAACGATGCCCCGGCGCTGAAGGCCGCGGACATCGGTTGCGCTATGGGTATCACCGGCACCGACGTAGCCAAGAGTGCCGCAGATATGACCCTCACCGACGATAACTTTGCCACCATCGTGGACGCCGCCCGGGAAGGCCGTGGCATCTACGACAACATCCGCAAGGCCATCGGGTATCTGCTGTCCTGCAACTTAGGCGAGATCCTCACCGTGTTTGTGGCGGTGCTGGTGGCCCACAAGAGTCCCCTGCTCCCTATCCAGCTATTGTGGATCAATCTGGTGACCGACAGTCTGCCCGCCCTGGCGCTGGGTGTGGAGGCTCCGGAAAAAGACATTATGAGCCGTCCGCCCCGCAAGCGCAGTGAGAGTCTGTTCTCCGGCGGCTTGGGTATTCAGGCCATCTGCCACGGCATCCTGTTTGCGGTCATCACTCTGGTTGCCTATTTTATCGGCACCAACGCCTTTGCCAACGAGCCTTTGGGCTGTACCATGGCCTTTGCCACTCTGGCATTGGGGCAGTTGGTACACGCCTTTAATATGCGCTCCTCCCACTCCCTGTTTAAGGTGGGTGTCCACACCAACCCGACCATGCTGGGTGCTTCCGCCGTTTCGCTGCTGCTGTTATTGGCGGTGCTGCTGATCCCCGGGGTACAGACCGTGTTCTCGCTGGTGCCTATGCCTACGGCGGCCTGGCTGACCGTGGCGGGGCTGTCCCTGGTGCCGTTGGTAGCGGTAGAAGTGTATAAGGGTATTCGTTATCTTCTCAACAAACGTAAGTAACAGAAAGGACTGTGTTTATGTTTGCCAGTCTGAAAAGTATGGGCCTTCGTGGAATCGACGGCTTTATCGTAGAGGTAGAGGCGGACCTGTCCCAAGGTCTGCCCGGCTTTGATGTGGTGGGTCTGCCGGATGCGGCGGTGCGGGAATCCCGCGACCGTGTACGGGCGGCGATGAAAAACGCCGGGTTCACCTACCCCGTCAGCCGCATCACGGTCAACCTGGCGCCCGCCGACGTGAAAAAGGAAGGATCTGTATACGACCTGCCTCTGCTGTTGGGACTACTGTGCGCCAGCGGACAGCTGCGGGCCAATATGAAACACCGGGCCTTTGTGGGAGAACTCTCCCTACAAGGGGCGGTGCGCCCTGTGCGGGGTGTGCTGCCGATGGTGATCGCCGCCCGTGAAGCGGGCATCGCCGAGGTGTACGTTCCCGCCGAAAACGGAACGGAAGCCGCCGTGGTGGAGGGCATCGCCGTCTACCCCATCAGCAACATCACCGAACTGCTGGAGCATCTCCAGGGCGGGAAAGAACTGGCCCCGTTGGAGCCCCACGCCTTTGCGCCCACCGCCGCCGACGCCTTGGTGGATTTTGCAGACGTGATGGGCCAGGAGGCCGCCCGCCGGGCTATGGAGATCGCCGCCGCCGGTAGCCACAACGTCCTGCTCATCGGACCTCCCGGCTCGGGCAAAAGTATGCTGGCCAAACGCCTACCCACCATCCTGCCGGATATGACCCGGGAAGAGGCGCTGGAATGCACCAAGATCCACTCTATTGCCGGCACGCTGGCCGGTGGTGCGGGTCTGCTTCCCTATCGTCCTTTCCGTTCTCCTCACCACAACATTTCCCCTCAGGGACTGGCGGGCGGCGGTATCACCCCCCGTCCCGGCGAGGTTTCTCTGGCCCACAACGGCGTGCTGTTTCTGGATGAGCTGCCGGAGTTCTCCCGTCAGGCTATGGAGTGTCTGCGCCAACCCCTGGAGGATGGCAAGGTCACCATCTCCCGCGTCAGCGCCTCGTTGGCCTATCCCTGCTCTATAATGCTGGTAGCGGCTATGAATCCCTGCCCCTGTGGGTATTACGGCCATCCCACCCGTTCCTGCTCCTGCTCTCAGCAGGCGGTGGGACGGTATCTGAGCAAGGTTTCCGGTCCTCTGCTGGACCGTATCGACCTACATATCGAAGTGCCACCGGTGGAGTTTGACCAGCTTTCTGCCAAGCAAAAAGCGGAATCCTCCGCCGCCATCCGTCAGCGGGTCAACGCCACCCGCGCCCGTCAACAGGCGCGGTTTGCCGGCACCGACATCGTCAGCAACGCCCGCATCCCCACCAGCAAACTCAAGGAGTTCTGCCCCCTGACCGATGCCGCCAACGCCCTGCTGAAAGGTGCCTTTGATCGGATGGGGCTGTCCGCCCGCGCCTATGACCGGCTGCTGAAGGTGGCCCGCACCATCGCCGACCTGGACGGCAGTGACGTCATCGATACACCCCATATTGCCGAGGCCATCCAGTACCGCAGTTTGGACCGCAAATACTGGCAAGCGAGGCAGAACCTATGAGTACATTGTCCGAACTGCGCCAAAAGGCCATGGCTCTGCCGTTGGAGCCCGGTGTGTATATTATGAAAGACACCACCGGCAACATCATCTACATCGGCAAGGCCAAAAAACTGAAGAATCGGGTGAGCCAGTATTTCGGCTCTGACCAAAACCACACCGAAAAGGTGCGGCAAATGGTCAGCCGGGTGGACACCTTTGAATACATCGTGGTGGGCAGTGAGTTTGAAGCGCTGGTGCTGGAATGCGCCCTCATCAAACAGCACACCCCCAAATACAACATCCTCTTAAAAGACGACAAGGGATACCATTATATCCGGGTATCTCCCCCGCCCTATTCCCGCCTCAGCGAAGCCAAGCAGACCGTCCAGGACGGTGCCCGGTACATCGGCCCGTATATGAGCAGTTACGCCATCAAACAGGCGGTGGACGAGGCCAACAAGATCTATTCCCTGCCCACCTGTTCCCGCGCCCTCACCTATGGCAAACGCGGGGGTGAACGCCCCTGTCTGAACCACCATATCGGCCAATGCTGTGCCCCCTGCACAGGTAAGGTAGACCCGAAAGCCTATCAAGAACGGGTGGATGAGGCGGTGGAATTCCTCACCCAAGGCAGTGCCCGCACCATGGCCACCCTGCAACAGCGAATGGAAGAAGCCGCCGAACGACTGGATTTTGAACAGGCCGCCCGACTCCGAGACCGCATCAACGCCATCAAGCGGATGGGCGAAAAGCAAAAGGTGGTGCTGTCCCGTATCCCGGAGCAGGACGTTATCGCCCTTGCCCAAGGGTCCGGCAAGGCTTGTTTTGAGGTGTTCCGTTTCACCGGCGGTCAGCTCACCGACCGAGAGCAGTTTCTGTTGGAGGAACAAGAAAACCCCGCCGAGGCCTATCGGGAATTTTTGGAGCGGTACTACACCCTGCGGGATCGGGTACCGCCCCAGATCACGGTGGCAGACCAGCCTGAAGACAAAGAATTACTGGAACAATGGCTCACCGAAAAAGCCGGACGGCGGGTGCATATCGTGGCACCCCAGATCGGCGAACAGGCGCGGCTGGTGGATATGTGCAAAAGCAACGCCGCCGAACGAATCGCCCAGCAGGTAGGTATGACCGGGCGGGATGCCACCGCCCTGGAGGAATTGCGCCAACTGCTGGGGTTGGAGCAGACCCCCGCTTACATCGAATGTTACGATATATCCCACACCGCCGGCACCAACCCGGTGGCGGCCATGGTGGTGTTTGAAAACGGACAGCCTCTACGCAGTGCCTATCGGAAATTCCGCATCCAGGAAGCCCAGGGCGGTGATGACCCCGCCGCTATGGCGGAGGTGCTGTCCCGCCGGTTGGAGGAATACCTCCGGCACCAAAACGAGGGTACCGGATTCGGTCGCAAGCCCGACCTGATTCTACTGGACGGCGGCGCCGGTCAGGTGGCCGCCGTAACCCCGATACTGGCAAAGCACGGTCTTTCCATCCCGCTGTACGGTCTGGTGAAAGACGACCGCCACCGCACCCGCGCCATCGCCCGGGAGGGCGGTGAGATCGCCATCCACCGCAAGCGGGCGGCGTTCACGCTGTTGGGTACGATACAAGAGGAAGTACACCGCAGTGCCATCCGCTACCACCGCCAGCGCCGTAAAGCGGGAAGCCTTGCCACCTCTCTGTTGGAGATTGAGGGCATCGGACCCACCCGCGCCAAGGCTCTGCTGCGGCAATTCGGCTCTTTACGCGGGGTGCAGAACGCCACCACCGAGGAACTGCTCACCGTCAAAGGAATGACCCGACCGGCCGCCGAAGCCATCGGGCGCTATTTTCAAAGCAAAGGATGAAGAACCATGAACAACATCATTTTGGTCGGTATGCCCTCCTGCGGCAAAAGCACCCTGGGACGGATTTTGGCTAAAGAACTGAACTACGATTTTATCGACACCGACGAGGTGATCATCCGTCAAAACGGATGCCCTCTGCGGGACATTCTTGATGCCCAAGGCGTGGACGGCTTTATCCGCGTAGAAGAGGCCTCGGTCTGCACCGTGCAGGCGGAGAACACCGTCATCGCCACCGGCGGTAGCGTGGTGTATTCCGAAAAAGCCATGGCCCATCTGAAAGCCATGGGCCGGGTGGTGTATCTCCAGCTGAGCTTTGAGGAAATGGAACGGCGGTTGGGAGACCTCCACGCCCGGGGTGTGGCCATTGCCCCCGGCTCCACCCTGATGGACCTGTACAACGAGCGGGTGCCGCTGTACGAGAAGTATGCCGATATCACCGTCCCCATCAAGGACGGCAACGGTGTGCGCCAATCGGTGGAATTCCTCAAAAAACAACTGTAATGGGACAGCCCCTTTCCTCATAATATAGAGGGAAAGGGGCTGTTTTTATGGCTATCAAAGTGTTTATCGACCAAGGGCATAACCCGGAGGGGGTCAATGCCGGCGCGGAAGGGTTCGGTTTCCGGGAGCAGGACATCAACTATGCGGTGGGCACCCGATTGGCGGAACTGCTCCGCCGGGACGGGCGGTTTGAGGTGAGAACCTCCCGCAATTCCCCCACCGATTCTCTGGGCACCAGCAACGCCACCAGCCTGGCCGCCCGTGTCAACGCCGCCAACAGCTGGCCGGCGGATTACTTCATCAGCATCCACGCCAACGCCAGCACCAACCCAGCCCAAAACGGCACCGAGGTGTACGTCTATCGGGAGCCCTCCACGGCGGCGGAACTGGCGGAGGACGTGCTGGAGGGAATCGTGGAGCGGATGGACACCCGGGACAACGGGGTACGGGTCAACCCTGCGCTGTACGTACTGCGCCGCACCACCATGCCCGCCATCTTGGTGGAGTTAGGGTATATCACCAACGCCGATGACGTGAAGAAAATGACCGAAGACCCCTGGGGATTTGCCCAAGGCATTTATAACGGGATGTTGGAGTATTTTGATTTTGACGAAGATTAAAAGAAAAAGGGAGCAACCACAGCGGTTGCTCCCTTTATGTTTTTTAGTCGCCGAGACGGATGTTGATGCCGCCGCTGTCCGAAGAGCCGCTGCTGGGCAGATAGGCACTGATGCGTGCCGCTACATCGGCAATGGGCATAGACTGGAGATACACCTTGCCCGGGCCGGTGATGCGGGTATGGAACAGACCCTCGCCGCCCAGGAAAATGTTCTTGGCACCCTGAATCATCTCGATATCCATGGTGCAGGATTCGGTCATAGCCGCCAAGTGTCCGGTGCTGACCAGTATGGACTGACCCACACCCAGTTCAACCTCTTTGCAGTAGCCGTCAACCTCCAAGAACAGCAGTCCCTCGCCGGTGGCGCGCTGCATAATGAAGCCCTCACCGCCGAACAAGCCCTTACTGAAACGCTTCTGGAAATATATGGACAGGTCAATGCCCTTTTCCATAGCCAAAAAGCTGGCTTTTTGGACGATCAGCCCGGCGCCAAAGTGCAGTTCAAAAGGAATGACCGAGCCGGGGAAATTGGAGGAAAAGGCGATCTCACCGGCACCGCCCTGGGGGGTATACTCGTTGAGGAACAGCGATTCGCCGGAAAACATCCGACCCAGCACCTTTTTAAAGCCGCCACCCTTGGTCTCCATATGCATATTGGGGGACATCCAGCTCATAGCGCCACCCTCGGCGCACAGGGTCTGCCCTACCTCGGGGTAACAGGTAACCACCGGCAGGTTGCCACCGTCGATTTGATAACGCAACATACGATCACTCCTTTTTCTGAATATTTATCCTATTATTTTGTACCAGTGGAGCCGAAGCCACCCGCTCCACGGTCGGTATCGCTGAGAGACTCCGTCTGCTCATAGTCGGCGGTGAGGTATGGTACTAACACCAGCTGGGCCACCCGCTCGCCGTGGTCAATGGTCTGGGGCGCGGCACTATGGTTGTGCAGAGCCACCATAATCTCGCCGCGGTAGTCGGCGTCGATGACCCCCACCTTGTTGGCCGGGGCCAGACCCCGCTTGGTGGCCAGACCGCTACGGGCACACACCAGACCCACGAACCCGGCGGGAATCTCCACCGCCAGGCCGGTGTGCACCAAGGCGGTCTCACCGGCGGCCAAGGTCAGCGGCGCATCCATCACCGCGTACAGATCCGCGCCGGCGGCAGCGGCACTGCCGTATTTCGGTTCCACCGCCCGGCTATCCAGTTTCTGATAGCGTACTTTTTGGGTCATAGGAATCACTCCTTTTCTGTTATAAACCAATTATATCACAGGATTTTTGTCTTGTCTACGATAGTTTTCGCACAAAACGATTGAAGTGCCGTCAACGATATGGTATAATGATACTCATTAAAGTTAGGAGGTGCCGAATATGCCGTTTTTACCGATTAGTGCGGCGGATATGCAGGAGCGCGGCTGGGACCGGGCCGATTTTGTGCTGGTGACCGGTGACGCTTACGTGGATCACCCCAGTTTCGGCACCGCCATCATCTCCCGGGTGCTGGAAAGCCACGGGTATCGGGTGTGCATTCTGTCCCAACCCCAAACCGATGAGGACTATCGCCGATTCGGCAGACCCCGCTTGGCCTTTCTGGTCAACGGCGGCAACATCGACCCCATGGTGGCCCACTATACCGCCGCCAAGAAAAAGCGCAGTCAGGATGCCTATTCCCCCGGCGGTAAGGCGGGTCTGCGCCCCGACCGCGCCACCATCACCTATTGCAAGGCCATCCGCCGTGTATGGGATGACGTTCCCGTCGCTATCGGCGGTCTGGAGGCGTCTCTGCGCCGTTTCGCCCACTACGATTACTGGGACGACAAAGTGCGTCCCTCCATCCTGCTGGACAGCGGCGCCGATCTATTAATGTACGGTATGGGCGAACGGCATATCGTGGAGATCGCCAACCGCCTCAATGACGGCGAACCCATCGCCGCGCTGACCGATATTCGGGGCACCTGCTATGCGGTGGATGCGGCGGATTACATCCCCTCTGCCGCCGCGGAATGCCCCGCCTATGAACTGGTGAAGGAGCCCACCGACAGCGGAAAGCGGCAGTACGCCATCTCCACCCGCATCCAGCAGGAGGAACACGACCCGGTACGGGGAAAGACGGTCATCCAGCGCCACGGCAACAAGATCCTGGTGCAGAATCCCCCGCCGCTACCCCTCTCCACCCAGGAGATGGACGCCACGTACGCCCTGCCCTATATGCGGGATTACCACCCCAGCTACGCGCCGCTGGGCGGTGTCCCCGGCATCGAAGAGGTGAAATTCTCGGTCATCCACAATCGGGGTTGTATCGGCGCCTGCAACTTCTGCGCCCTGGCCTATCACCAAGGACGCATCATCGCCTCCCGCAGCCACGACTCGGTGGTGGATGAGGTGCAGAAGATTACCAAAATGCCGGATTTCAAGGGCTATATCCACGACGTAGGCGGTCCCACCGCCAACTTCCGTCAGCCCGCCTGCGACGGGCAACTCAAGCGCGGTGCCTGTAAGGATAAAAAGTGTATGGCACCCACTCTCTGTCCGGCGGTCAAGGTCAGCCACGACGATTACCTGACCCTGCTCCGCCGCCTGCGCCAGATCCCCGGCGTGAAAAAGGTGTTCATCCGCTCCGGTATCCGCTTTGACTACGTGGTAGCGGACAAGGACGAGCGGTTCTTCAAGGAACTGATCCGCCATCACGTCAGCGGTCAGCTGAAGGTGGCACCCGAACACGTATCCGACCGGGTGCTGAAATATATGGGCAAGCCCTCTTTTAAGGTGTACGAACGGTTCAAGGACCGTTTCTACGAGCTGACCAAAAGCGAAGGGAAAAAGCAGTATCTGGTGCCGTATCTGATGTCCTCCCACCCGGGCAGTACCATCGACGACGCCATCAAGCTGGCCCGTTTCCTCAAAAAAGAAGGCTTACACCCGGAGCAGGTGCAGGATTTCTATCCCACCCCCGGCACCGTTTCCACCTGTATGTTCTACACCGGGTTGGATCCCCAGACGCTGAACCCGGTGTACGTGCCCCGCACCCCCAAGGAAAAAGCCGAGCAACGGGCCCTGCTCCAGTACTATCGTCCCGAAAACCGCAAAACCGTGCTGGAGGCCCTGAAAAAAGCGGGACGGTACGACCTCATCGGCACCGGACCAAACTGTTTGGTGGCGCCGGACAAGCCGGCGGCCAACCGTACTCCGGTGGGTGTCCATCGACCCGGCGGGAAACCAAAGAAAGACAAATTCAGCCGGTACAGCCGTAAAAAAAAGTGAGGGTAACGTGACGCAAGTAATCCGAATCTGCCTCAAAACGGTATATCTCGGTGCTTTTCACCCGATTTCATCTAGCAAGGCTGTATGTATTCGCGAATATTTTAACGAAGGAGGAGCGGTAATCCGCCTTTTCAAAACAGATGCGGATTATTCGCGTTACCTTAAGCTATGGAGTTTTTGTATTTTCTGGAAAATTTACGTAACCCCGTCTGCGATACGCTGTTCTCCCTGATCACCCATCTGGGTGAAGAGACGGTGTTTATCCTGTTGGGATTGCTGTTCTTTTGGTGCATTAACAAGCGGGAAGGCTATTATATGCTCACCGTCGGCTTGGTGGGTACGGTCATCAACCAGTTCCTAAAACTGTGGTTCCGTATCCCCCGCCCGTGGGTGAGAGACCCCGACTTCACCATTGTGGAATCCGCCCGGGCCGAAGCCACCGGCTATTCCTTCCCCAGCGGCCACACCCAATCCGCCCTGGGCACCTTCGGCAGTATCGCCCGGTGGAACAAACAAATTTGGGTGCGGATCGCCTGTCTGGCGGTGTGCCTGCTGGTGCCCCTGTCCCGTATGTGGTTGGGCGTCCATACCCCCGCTGACGTGGGGGTTTCCGCTCTGGTAGCCGCGGTGCTGGTGCTGGGCCTCTATCCCCTGATGAACAAGGCCATGAACAGCAAAGCCACCATGCGGATTTTGATGGGTGCTTTGTGCGCCGCCACCGTCGGATTCCTGGTGTTTGTGTACGTGTATCCCTTCCCGGCGGACATTGACCCCCACAACTACGAGAGCGGTATGAAAAACGCCTGGAAAATGCTGGGATGTCTGGCGGCGCTGTGGCTGACCTATGAGGTGGATGCCGGGTACACCCACTTCGATACCCGGGCGGTATGGTGGGTGCAGGCGCTGAAATTGGTGGTGGGACTGATTCCTGTGCTGCTCATCAAGAGCCTGCTGAAAACCCCGTTACAGAGCCTCATCGGTGACGTCTACGTAGCCGACGGAGTGCGGTACTTCCTGCTCACCGCCTTTGCCGGTGCGGTATGGCCCATGACTTTTAAGTACTGGTGTAAAATCGGAAAGAAAGCGTAAAAAAACAAGCCGTGTCGGATGACACGGCTTGTTTTTTAGTTAACAGTAATCGGTTCGGGCTTGTGGGATTTCTGTAACAGGGCGCGGATACCGAAGTAGCCGCAATACACCAAAAAGCAGGTGCCGAACACACAGAACACCACCACAGGCGGCATCATCTCATCGGTAAGGAACGGGAAAATGCTCCAGTTGGTGAAAAACCAATTTTGGTCGTCGTACAGGGTGTTGCCGATGCCCGACCACGCCAAGATGATCATGACACCCACAAACTCTTTCCAAATCTCCCGCCACCGCAGGGTGACAGCGCCCAGGGCCAAATTCAGGAAACCCCAGCAGAACAGCACACCGTGGTACATAAAGGTCTGAAAAATGATGTAACTGAAGGGAGGCTGACCGCCCAGGGCCGAGCCGGGATAGCACATCCACATCAGTGAGGAGGCCACCGACAAGGTCACCACCGCCGAGCGCACCGGTGCAAACCGGGGATTAAACTGGACGAAGGGCGCCATCACACCCATCAGGGTACACACGTGGAAGGGCAGTTTATCAATGGAAATGCGGTCGTAGCTGTCGGACAGGGGCATCAGGAAAAAGTCCGCCACGTACAAACCGATGGTGATATACGCAAACAGGCGCATCAGTTTCTCTTTGGATTCTGCCGACTTATCCTTATACAATACCGCCAGCAACACGGAACCGCCAAAGATCACAAACAAATACAGAAAATGCCACACATCAAACAGACCGATGGTCAGAGAAGAGTTGTTTTGGCTCAACAGCCAGGAAACCCATTCCTTCATCATTTTCGCCCCTTTTATGATAAAATAGTACACGTTGTTCGTGTTGCTTTGATTCTATCACAAGCCCATATAAAAATCCAGTTACAATGTTGTAACCTTTTCCGTTATATCGAAAAAGCAAGAGTGCAAAAAGACGGTCATCTCTTTGCACTCTTGTATAATCCGTATATTATCAAAACCACGGAGGTTGCCACAATTCCGCTCAAAATCAGCCCGCCGCAGTTAACGAAAAATTCGGTGGGCAACGCATTGATGATGGCATCAGCCCGGACGTCGAAGATCCAGTTGTCTTTGCCGGGGAAGCACACGCTGTGGAACACCACAAAGGCGCGATCAAAATCCAGCGCCACCAACAAGCCCAGAGTGGCAAAAACGGTCAGTACTCCCCCGCCGGTCCACAAGGCGATATGCCGACCCCGGGGATACCACAGCCGAAAACCACCCCGACGGCAAAGGACGGACAACAGCACCACCATCGCCAAGGACACCAGCAACACCGAAGTATTCAGGGTGAACAGCGCCCTGCAATCCGCAAAATGGCTCTCCCCCGCCGCGGTGTGAGGAAACACACCGGTGCCGAATTCCGCACCCGGCAGGGTGAGATAGTCCAGCACCTGGTCGTAGGCTGCAATCACCGTATCCCGGTCATAACCGGTGGCGGCGGGAATGCCCAAGGCATCCACCTGCCAATAGTAAAAAGGACGGAAGTAGATGGGGAACGCAATAGAGCCGGCGATCACCAGCAAGGCGGTGAACAAGCCCAGCAACAGCGTGAGCCATTTGTGTTTCATCGTCATTCCCCCTTTGGGGATATTGTAACACATCCCTTGTGGGAATGGCAAGGGTTATTGTTTCTCAAAGCCAATGAGCAAGCCGCCCTTTTCGGCGTAGTAACAGCACAGACCCCGCAAGGCGGAAATCGTCACCTTGGCCTGAGGGAACACGGTCAGGATCTTCGATTTCAGGGCGTTGGCCGCCGATTCGTTGCAACAATGGGCAATCTGTACACAGCCTTTGGACAGACCGGCATCCCGCAGTTCATTGACAATGGCGGTAAAGGCGTTGGCCTCGCCGCGGCATTTGTGCAGGGGTTCCAGCTGACCTTTGTCGCTGGCACGGCCCACCACACGGATGCCCAGTACACCCGCCAAACGAGCCACCGCCATAGGCACACGGCCGTTGGCGGCAAAGTTTTTCAGGGATTCCAGCATAAACAGCAGACCGGTGTTGGCGGCATAGGCACGGATGGCGGTGTCGATCTCCTCCGCCGGCATACCGGCAGACACGTACTCCTCCAGCTTGTGCACCAGCAGGGTCATTTCCGCGCCGGCAGACAGGCTGTCCAGTACGTAAACCCGCCGACCGGGATGCTCTGCCTCGTACATCTCCTTGGCGGTACAGGCGGCATTGTAACTGCCGGACAGGCCGCTGGTGATGGTGACGCAGAACACGTCCTCCGCCCCGCCGAATGCCTCCAGCCAATCACCGGGATTGGGGCAAGAGGTAAACGAACGGCCCTTGTAGGTATCGAAATGCCGCAGCATAGCGGCAACATCCAGGTCGGCATCGTCCACAAACTCCTGTTCGGTGGTACGGATTTTCAGCGGAGCAAAAGCAAAGTCGGCTCCGCTCAAGCTGATGACATCCGCCGCCGAATCGGCTACGATTTTAACAGTACGCATAATGGTAATTCCACCTTTCACATGATGCTTTCAGCGTACCATTTGCAGACGGTTTCGTCCACCTACCGTGCGGTTTTGGCACTCTCCTGTGGGTAGAATGGAATTCTACCGAAAGGCATAGGCGGTCTACGGAAAAGAACCATCCCGGATGGGATGGAATGGAGGGATTCTGAACCCTGGTTTTGCGCCAAGTTTCTGCTAATCGTTAGTTGCTACACGCAAAACCTTGTGCATTCCTGACGGAATGCGAGAGTTTGTCGCATCGGCTATTCAACAAAGAAAAATCCCACCCCATTCTGGGGTGGGATTTTTCTTGGCGGAGTAGGAGAGACTCGAACTCTCGCGCCGGTTACCCGACCTACGCCCTTAGCAGGGGCGCCTCGTCACCAACTTGAGTACTACTCCGTATGTCGCAAAACCGGTTGATGGTGACAACCGATATAAGCCGATGAAATTGTCAAAAAAGAAGTGGCGGAGAGGAAGGGATTCGAACCCTTGGCTCTTTCGAGTCACTGGTTTTCAAGACCAGCTCCTTAAACCGCTCGGACACCTCTCCTTGCAGTCAACGCAAACTATTTTAGCATTGTAATCGTGGTTTGTCAAGTCAAAAGGCGCAAGAAAAACGACTATTTTTAAAAAACTTAAAAAAGTTGTCATTTCCACCTTGACAAGCGTCTACAAATTCGTTATAATAGCCTAGCGTTCTGAGGAACGCCAACTTGACCTGGAGAAGTCGCGTAGCTGGTCGAGCGCGCACGATTGGAAATCGTGTAACCGTTAAAAGCGGTTCGAGGGTTCGAATCCCTCCTTCTCCGCCAAACAAAAAGGACACCCGTTTGGGTGTCCTTTTTGTTTTGTAGATAGGTTGTATATTCGAACTCTCGCATTCCGTCAGGAATGCACAAGGTTTTGCGTGTAGCAACTAACGATTAGCAGAAACTCGGCGCAAAACCAGAGTTCAGAGTCTCTCTATTCCTCTCATCCGGGATCGTTCTTTTCTTTTGTGTGTTTTTCCACGAACCGTAGGTTGCGCTATTTTCTATCCTTATATATGATAACGGCACTGGTCAAGTTCTATCCGGAGGGCAACGCGGAAACCCGGTTGCAGCTCCGAGGACACGGCATTCTATACGCCTATTGCAATCAGCACGGACTAATGAAACTAAAACGATAACTCAAAACGCCATCCCGATGGATGGCGTTTTTGCTTGCACCTGTGCAGGAAATGTGCTATACTATCCCCAAAGGAGGCGATGCTATGAACCGCCTAAAACAAAAGAAACTGTTTCTGTTGGATATGGACGGGACGCTGTATCTGGACGACGATCTGTTCCCGGCCACCATCCCCTTCCTCACCGCCATCAAGGAAAACGGCGGACGGTATCTGTTCCTCACCAACAATTCCTCTAAAAGCGTAAAGGTGTATATCGAGAAACTGGCGCGGCTGGGTATCCCCGCCACCGAGGAGGACTTCTTCACCTCCACCATGGCCGCTTGTGTGTACCTGCGTGAGCATTACCGCGGCAACAAAATCTACGCCTCCGGCACCGCCGCCTTCCGTCAGGAACTGGCAGAGGCGGGATTCCCCGTCACCGACCGCTTGGAGGAGGACGTGGACTGCCTGTTGATGGGCAACGACAGCGAACTGACCTTTCAGAAGCTGGAGGATGCCTGTATTCTGCTGAAAAAGGACATCACCTATCTGGCCACCAACCCGGACTGGGTCTGCCCCACCGCCTACGGCTACGTGCCGGACTGCGGCAGTGTGTGCGAGATGCTGTGGCGCGCCACCGGCAAGCGCCCCTATTTCATCGGCA
The DNA here is from genome assembly GCA_045591225.1 of Acutalibacteraceae bacterium. Classification (GTDB taxonomy): domain Bacteria; phylum Bacillota; class Clostridia; order Oscillospirales; family Acutalibacteraceae; genus UBA5905. The sequence goes on from JAZNSL010000046.1 coordinate 24,751, forward strand.
AGCCGGAACCGGCTATGGCCCGGTTGGCTATGGCAAAGTGCGGCGCCCAGCCGGAGGAGACCGTGATGATCGGCGACCGCATCTACACCGACGTGGCCTGCGGCGTCAACGCCGGCATCGACACGGTGCTGGTATTCAGCGGTGAAACCACCCGTGAGGTATGGGCTGACAGCGAGATAAAACCCACCTGGGCGGTGGACAGCATTGCGGATATCTACGAGGTGATGGCATGAACACCCTGAACGCCGCCCGGAATTGTACGGAGCGCTACTGAATAAAGAAATTAACGAGCCATTCATAAGAGAAGACAATCGATAACGAAAGGTGTGGTGTGCACAAATGCGCCCCTTTTTTATTTT
>JAZNSL010000047.1:0-32463 GCA_045591225.1 Acutalibacteraceae bacterium
TGGCGGCCGGTGCTCCCGAAGGCATCATCGACTGGATCGACGTACCCAGCCTGGATATGACCAACACGGTGATGAAAGAGGCCGACATCATCCTGGCCACCGGCGGCCCCGGCATGGTGAAGGCCGCCTATTCCAGCGGCAAGCCCGCTCTGGGCGTAGGCGCCGGCAACACCCCCGCCATCATCGACGACTCTGCCGACATCTTGCTGGCGGTCAGCTCCATCATCCATTCCAAAACCTTCGATAACGGTATGATCTGCGCCTCCGAACAGTCGGTCATCGTGCTGGAGAGCATCTATGAGGCGGTCAAGGCGGAATTTACCGCCCGCGGTTGCTATTTCCTGAATCCGGACGAGACCGAGAAGGTGCGCAAGACCATCCTCATCAACGGTGCCCTGAACGCCAAGATCGTGGGTCAGCCCGCCGCCAAGATCGCCGCGCTGTCCGGTGTTTCGGTGCCGGAAACCGTCAAGATCCTCATTGGTGAGGTGGAAAGCGTGGAACTAACCGAGGAGTTCGCCCACGAGAAACTGTCCCCCGTGCTGGCAATGTACAAGGCAAAAACCTTTGAAGAGGCTTTGGACAAAGCCGAGCGGCTGGTGGAGGATGGCGGCTTCGGTCACACCTCCTCCGTGTACCTGAATGAGATCACCGAGAGAGAGAAATTGAACGCTTTTGCCGCCCGTATGAAGACCTGCCGTATTCTGGTAAACACCCCCTCCTCCCACGGCGGTATCGGCGACCTGTACAACTTCAAGCTGGCTCCGTCCCTGACCTTGGGTTGTGGCTCCTGGGGTGGCAACTCCGTATCCGACAACGTGGGTGTCAAGCACCTCTTAAACATCAAAACTGTGGCTGAAAGAAGGGAAAATATGCTGTGGTTCCGTGCTCCTGAGAAGATCTACATCAAGAAAGGCTGTCTGCCGGTGGCTTTGGACGAGCTGAAGACCGTCCGCGGTGCCAAGCGTGCCTTTATCGTCACCGACACCTTCCTGTATGAAAACGGCTATACCAAACCCATCACCGACAAACTGGACGAGATGGGTATCGCCCACGCCACCTTCTTTGACGTCCAGCCTGACCCCACCCTGAAGAATGCCAAGGACGGTGCCGCTCAGATGTCCGCTTTCAAGCCGGATACCATCATCGCCCTGGGCGGTGGCTCCGCTATGGACGCCGCCAAGATCATGTGGGTGCTGTACGAGCATCCCGAGGCAGACTTTATGGATATGGCTATGCGCTTCATCGATATCCGTAAGCGTGTGTACACCTTCCCCAAGATGGGTGAGAAGGCCTATTTCATCGCCGTTCCCACCTCTGCCGGTACCGGCTCCGAGGTGACCCCCTTTGCGGTCATCACCGACGAGCAGACCGGTGTGAAATATCCCCTGGCGGACTATGAGCTGCTGCCCAATATGGCGATCATCGACACCGATTTCCATATGAGCGCTCCCAAGGGTCTGACCGCCGCCTCCGGCATCGACGCCGTCACCCACGCCGTAGAGGCCTACGCCGCTATGCTGGCTACCGACTACACCGACGGCCTGGCTCTGCAGGCGCTGAAGAGCATCTTCAAGTACCTGCCCCGTGCCTATGAGAACGGTCAGACCGATGTGGAAGCCCGCGAGAAGATGGCTAATGCCGCCACCATCGCCGGTATGGCTTTCGCCAACGCCTTCCTGGGTATCTGCCATTCTATGGCCCACAAGCTGGGGGCTTTCCACCATCTGCCCCACGGCGTGGCCAACGCCCTGATGATCGAGCAGGTGATCCGCTTTAACGCCAGCGAAGCCCCCACCAAGATGGGCACCTTCTCCCAGTACGACCATCCCCACACCCTGGCCCGCTACGCTGAGATTGCCGATGCGCTGGGTCTGGGCGGTAACACCGACCAAGAGAAGATGGAGGCACTGATCGCCGCCATCAACGACCTGAAGGCGAAGGTGGGCATCAAGGCCACCATCCGGGATTACGGCATTGACGAGCAGGATTTCCTCACCCGTCTGGACGATATGGTGGAGCAGGCCTTTGACGACCAGTGCACCGGTGCCAACCCCCGCTATCCCCTGATGAGCGAGCTTAAACAGATGTATCTGAATGCCTATTACGGCAATCCCCTTACCGAGAATTGACCGCGAAAGGAGCTATTGTGATGAAACTGGATACGGTTATTTACAACCACAACAACAAGGTCATCTACCGTGACGGTGACCGTTGCATCAAAGTGTTCAATGAGAATTATTCCAAAGCAGACGTGCTGAACGAGGCTCTGAACCAGGCACGCATCGAGGAGACCGGTCTGCACATCCCCGCCCTTCGGGAAGTCACTATGGTGGAGGGGAAATGGGCCATCGTGTGCGATTATATCGAGGGTAAGACCCTGGCTCAACTGATGAAGGAAAACCCCGATAAACAGGAGGAGTACTTGAACCTGCTGGTGGATCTGCAGATCGAAGCCCAGTCCAAGACCTGTCCTCTGCTGACCAAGCTGAAGGATAAAATGAACCGCAAGATCAGCCAGACCACACTGGATGCCACCACCCGTTACGAACTGCACACCCGCCTGGAGGGTATGCCCAAGCACAACAAGGTGTGCCACGGCGATTTCAACCCCGCCAACGTCATCCTCACCCCGGAGGGCGTCCCCTACATTCTGGATTGGGCCCACGCCACCCAGGGCAACGCCTCGGCGGATGCCGCCCGTACCTATCTGCTGTTCTGCCTGGCAGGGGACACCGCCGTAGCCGACCGCTATCTGGCTCTGTTCTGCCAGAAGAGCGACACCGCCCGCCAGTACGTGCAGAAATGGATGCCCATCGTGGCCGCCTCGCAATCGGTCAAGGGAAATGCTCAGGAGCGGGAATTCCTGCTTTCCTGGGCCAACGTGATGGACTACGAATAATCGCATAACCAAAGCCGGGATACATGCAGTATCCCGGCTTTTTTGCGCAGGTTGGCGAATTTTCTATTGTGTTTTATGGGAATTTGGTGTATCATAGGGTGGAACAAACCTATGGAGGTGCTTTTTATGGCAAAAACTGTAAAAGATATTCTGAAACTGATCAAGGACCACGATATTAAGATGGTGGACTTTAAGATGGTGGACATCAACGGCCAATACCGCCACGTCACCATCCCCGCCTGCAACTTCTCGGAGGAGACCATGACCGCCGGCATCGGCTTTGATGCCTCCAACTACGGCTATGCGGTGGTGGAGAAGAGCGATATGGTGTTTATCCCCGACCCGGACACCGCGCTGATCGACCCCTTCTGCGAGATTCCCACCCTGTCTATGACCGGCAACGCTATGATCATCGATACCCCGGCCAACCGCCCCCTGCCCCAGTATCCCCGGAATATCATCCGTGCGGCGGTCAAGGCCATGCAGGACAGCGGCATCGCCGACGAGATGCTGATTCTGCCGGAGTTTGAGTTCTATCTGTTCGACGACGTGACCTGGAACCTGTCCGACGGCACCATCTGCGCCAGCGTGGACGCCAAGCAGTCCTACTGGAACAGCGCCGTGGAAGGCAAAGGCGTGGTGGTGCCCAAGCAGAAAAACTACCACATCGCCAAGCCCTTTGACATCTCCTACGAGTGCCGCAGCGAGATGTGCCTGCTGATGAAAGAGGCCGGTATCGACATCAACTACCACCACCCCGAGGTGGCCGCCTCCGGTCAGTTTGAGATCGAGCCCCAGCTGGGCGAGGTGGTGCATATGGCGGATGCTTCTATCATGATCAAATACATCATCCCCAACACCGCCCTTAAGCACGGGCTCACCGCCACCTTTATGCCCAAGCCCATCTACGGCGAGGCCGGCAGCGGTATGCACGTGCATATGCTGCTGAAAAAGGACGGTCAGCCGGTATTCTCCGACGACAACGGCTATTCTCATCTGAGTAAAGAGGCCCACTGGTTTATGGGCGGTCTGCTCAAGCACATCGCCTCCCTCTGCGCCCAGACCAACCCCAGCACCAACTCCTTCAAGCGCCTGGTGCCCGGCTTTGAGGCTCCCGTCACCGTGGGCTACGCCACCAGTAACCGCAGTGCGGTCATCCGCATCCCGGCCTACGCCAAGAGCCCGGACAAGCGCCGCTTTGAGCTGCGCAACCCGGACGCCACCTGCAACCCCTATTTCTGCTACGCCGCCATCCTGATGGCCGGCCTGGACGGTATCAAGAATCAGATCGACCCCCACGAAAACGGCTGGGGCCCCTACGATATGAATCTGTACCACCTGCCGGAGGAGGAGAAGGCCAAACTGCAGGGTCTGCCCACCTGCCTGGAGGATGCCTTGGACGCCCTGGAGGCGGACCACGATTATCTGACCGCCGACGGCGTATTTCCAGAGGAGCTGCTGAAAAACTTTATCGCCACCAAACGGGAAGAGTGCCGCCAGTTGGCCGCCATCCCTCACCCCGCCGAGTTTGATAAGTATTATAATTTGTAAGATAGTGAAAGAGAGGGTGTAATTTGTGGGATTTTTAGATTTTTTGTTTGACCTGCTTTCAACAGAAGAGCATACTGATTCTTGGTTACACTCTGCATCAGACGATGAATTGGAAGAGGAACGAGAAAAAGTTCGACAACGCTGGTGCTCCGGTGATGAGTCCGCAGAAGGCGAGTTAGAGAGATTTGACAAGGAGTTAAGAAAACGAAACACATCTAACAGTGAAACTGGTTACCCTGCACATCGTGAACATGGATGGTATCTCCCTAACGACGACTAGAATTTTTGAATTGCGAAAAGAGGTGTTCGAAAGAGCACCTCTTTTTCTTTACATTTAGGTAATTATTTGTTATAATAAATTGATTAAGCTTCTTTGAGAGCGAGGAATGAGAATGAACGAGAAGATCAAACGGGATTTTTTAGCGATTTTGGAAGAAGAACTGGTGCCGGCCATGGGCTGTACCGAGCCCATCGCCCTGGCCTATGCCGCCGCCCGGGGCCGTAAGGTGCTGGGCTGTGACCCCGAGGGTATCCTGGCCCGTTGCAGCGGCAACATCATCAAAAACGTGCGGTGCGTCCGCATCCCCAATTCCGGCGGGATGACCGGCATCGAGGCCGCCTGCGCTCTGGGCGCCATCGCCGGCGACGCCGACCGGGTGATGGAGGTGCTGGAGGGGGTCACCCCCGAGGGACAGGCTGCCACCGCCGCCTTTCTCAAAAAAGGCACCTGCTCGGTGGAGTTTTTGGAGTCGGATATCCCGCTCCATTTCATCATCGAATTGTTCGCCGGCCACGACCGGGTAGAGGTAGAGGTGCGCCACAGCCACCGCAACATCGTCCGCATCCAGAAAAACGCCGACGTGGTGTTCGAGGTAGAGGACAAGGTGGACGTCATCGAGCAGGCCGACCGCTCCGCCCTGAGCATTGAGAATATCTACGATTTCGCCAACGAAGTGGAACTGGACCTCATCCGCCCTTACACCGACCAGCAGATTGCCTGCAATATGGCCATCGCCAAGCGGGGTATGCAGGGGGACTACGGCATCGGCATCGGCAAGGCGCTGTTGGACACCTATGCCCACAGCGTGTACACCAAGGTGCGGGCCTATGCCTCTGCCGCCAGCGAAGCCCGTATGGACGGCTGCGATATGCCGGTGATCATCACCTCCGGCAGCGGTAACCAGGGCATCACCTCCACCGTGCCGGTGATCGTGTACGCCCGGGAGCGCCAGATCCCCGAAGACAAAATGATGCGGGCGCTGGTATTCTCCAGCCTGATGACGGTGTATCAGAAAGAATACATCGGCAAATTGTCCGCTTTCTGCGGCGTGGTTTCCGCCGCCACCGCCGCCGGTGCCGCCATCACCTATCTGGTGGGCGGCGACCTGACCCAGATCAAGGACACCATCGACAACACCCTGGCGGATATCCCCGGCATCATCTGCGACGGTGCCAAGACTTCCTGCGCCGCCAAAATTTCTTCCGCCCTGGATGCGGCGCTGTTCGCCCACGCCCTGGCTATGAGAGGCAAAGCCTATTCCCAGGGCACCGGCATCCTGCGGGAGGACACCGGCGACACCATCAAGGACGTGGGACACATCGGCCGTGTGGGTATGCAGCCCACCGACCAGGAAATCGTGAAACTGATGATCTGATCCCAGACCGTTTAACGGGGAGGAATGAAAATGGCCTATAAAAAGCCCAGCTTTTTGCACTATCGGGTGGCTCAAGGAGCCGCCTGGCTGTTGGCTACCTTTGTGTTCCGTCGGCGATTCCTCCGCAACGAAATCAAGGGCAAAAAAGGCCCCTTTGTGGTGATTGCCAACCACCAGGCGGCGCTGGACTTTGTCAACCTCATCGGTGCCACCCGCCGCCGGATGACCTTTGTCATCAGCAAATCCTTTTTCTCCACCCTGCCTATCAAAGGGTTTATGGAAAAGATGGGGGTCATCCCCAAACAGCAATTCCAGACCGCCGTCAGCGACCTCAAAGCTATGCGGTCGGTGATCGAAGCCGGTCAACCGGTGGTGATCTATCCCGCCGGTCTGATGTGCGAGGACGGCCTGTCCACCCCCATCCCCTCCGCCACCTACAAATTCCTGAAATGGCTGGGCGTGGACGTGTATATGGCCAAGACCGTAGGCAGCTATTTTGTGATGCCGAAATGGAAAGGCGGTATGCACCCCGCGCGGACCTATATGGACGTGTACCAACTGTTCAGCAAAGAGGAACTGGCAGAAATGGACGAAGCGGCCATCCGCCAACGTGCCGAAGAGGCACTGTTGTTTGACGCCTATCGGGAACAGGAAGCCATGCCCACCCCCAGCCGTCACAACCGCCACGTGGAAGGGCTGGAAAACGTATTGTACCTCTGCCCCCATTGCGGCAAGGAATACGTAATGCAGGCGGTGGGAGATACCCTGCGGTGTACCGCCTGCGGCTATGAGCAGGTCAGCGACGAGCACGGCATCCTCCACAACCGCAAAGGGTTAGGCGAGGAGATCCGCTACGTGTCGGATTGGAGCCGTCGGATACATAACCGCCTGAAAGAACGCATACAAAACGGGATGGACACCACCCTATCCTCCGCCGTCACCATCCGTATGATCGACGAAAGCCAAAACCAATTCGTGGAGGTGGGTAGCGGTCACCTGCACCTGAACCAAGACCGCTTTCTCATCACCGGCACTATCCACGGCAAGCCGGTGGAGCTGACGGTGCCCATCGCGGGCATCCCCACCCTGCCTTTTAGCCCCGGCAAGCACCTGGAGGTGCAACACGGTGCCACCATCTACCGCTGTGTGCCGGAGGACCGCCGTCTGGTGATGAAATTCATCCAGATGGTCAAGATATTCTACGAACTGAAAAACGCTCCCGTGGGAGCGGTCTAAATCGGGAGGAACAACCGATGAACGTACAACAGATTTTTGATTTTCTCAACAGCCGTGCCCCCTTTGCCCAGGCAGAGGAGTGGGATAACCCCGGTCTGCTGGTAGGTGACCCCCATCGGGAGGTGGCCCGGGTGTTGGTGGCCCTGGATGCCACCGCCGGTGCCCTGGACACCGCCAAGGCGGTGGGTGCCGACCTGATGGTCACCCACCACCCGGTGATTTTTGCGCCCCTGAAACGGCTGAAAGGGGACAGCATCCCCTACCGCTTGGCGGCAGAGGACATCGCCCTCATCGCCGCCCACACCAACCTGGACAAGGCCGCGGGCGGTGTCAACGACACCCTGGCCTCGCTGCTGGGTCTCACCGACGTGACGGTGGCGGAGGACGGCTATACCCGCATCGGCACCCTGCAAGAGCCTATGACCGCCCGGGATTTTGCCGCCCACGTGGCAGAGGTTCTGGATGCCCCGGTGCGGTATGCCGGGGATAAGCCGGTGACCACTGTTGGCGTATGCGGCGGTGGCGGTGGCGATTTTATCGCCGATTGTGTGGGGCTGGCGGACGCCTACGTCACCGGCGAGGTGAAGCACCACGAATGGCTGGAAAATGCCCGCCGCATCAACGTCGTCGAGGCGGGGCACTACGCCACCGAAGTGCCGGTGGTGGACACCCTGGCCGGATGGCTTCAGGAAGCATTTCCTCAGCTGACCGTCACCGTGTACCGGGACGGCAACCCCTATGACGTAGTTAAGTAAAACAAACGATTCAGAAAGCGAGGTGAATGGCCATGGCATTGGACGGTGCATTTCTGTCTTGTCTTAAACAAGAGCTCCTAGAGGCACTCCCGGAGGCGCGGATCGACAAGATCCACCAGCCGGGACGGGAAGAACTGCTGATCGCCCTGCGTTTTAAGGGCGGCAACCGCAAGCTGTACCTCTCTGCCGGTGCCAATTCCCCCCGCATCCATTTCACCGAAACCGCCCCGGAAAACCCGGCCCAACCCCCGATGTTCTGTATGCTGCTGCGCAAACGGCTCACCGGCGGACGGCTGGCGGACATCCGCCAAGAAGGGTTGGAGCGGGCGCTATATCTGGATTTCGACTGCATCAGCGAATTGGGTGAGCCGGTACGTCTGACCCTGGCGGTGGAGATCATGGGCCGTCACAGCAACATCATCCTCATCGGCCCGGACGGTGTCATCATCGATTCCATCAAGCGGGTGGACCCGGCCATGTCCTCGGTGCGCCCCATTCTGCCCGGCCTGCGGTACGAGGTGCCCCCGGCACCGGCCGGTCGCTTTGACCTGACCCGCCACACCACCCAGGAGATCGTCGCCGCCATCCGCGATGGCAAGGACGGGCCGCTGTCCAAGGCGTTGCAAAGCATCACCACCGGACTTTCCCCCTTATCCTGCCGGGAGATGGCCCATCGCGCCACCGCCGGTATGGACACCGCCGTCAGCGCCCTTTCCCTCCGGGAGTGGGAGAAACTGGCGGATTGTCTGGAACGCACCAAACAGGCGGTGCTGACCGGTCAGCGGCGGGTGCCATACCTAGTAACCAAGCCGGACGGCACACCGCTGGAATTCAGTTTTCAGCCCATTATCCAGTATGGTCTGGATGCGGTGGGACAGGAGATGGACACCTTCTCCCACCTGTTGGACACCTTCTATTACAAGCGGGCCATTGCCGAGCGGATGCGGGCCAAAGGACACGACCTGTTGCGGGTGCTGACCAGCGCCACCGAACGGGTCAACCGTAAGCTGAACGTCCAACGGCAGGAGCTGACCGCCGCCGAAAACCGGGAAACCCTGCGGTTGTACGGCGACCTCATCAATGCCAATATGCACCTCATTACCCCCGGTGCTTCTGCGGCTCAGCTGATCAACTATTACGACGAAAACTGCGCACCGCTGACGGTGCCGTTGGACTCCTCCCTGTCCGCCGCCGCCAACGCCCAGAAATATTACAAGGACTATCGCCGGGCCCAGACCGCCCAGCGGATGCTCACCGACCGCATCGCTGCCGGCGAACAGGAACTGGTGTATCTGGAGTCGGTGTTCGACAGCCTTTCCCGGGCGCAAACCACCCGAGAGCTGGAAGAACTGCGCACCGAATTGGAAGCCGAAGGGTATCTCCGTCGCCAGAAGGGCAAGCAGAAACCCCCTCCGGCGATGAAACCGCTGACCTTCCGCTCGGATGACGGATTCACCATCTATGTGGGACGGAACAACCTGGAAAACGATCGGCTGACTCTGCGCACCGCCAAGGGTAGTGACTACTGGTTCCACACCAAGAACATCCCCGGCAGCCACGTCATCGTGGTGTGCGAGGGGGTTACACCCCCGGACCGCACCCTGGAGCAGGCGGCTATCTTAGCCGCCACCCACTCCAAGGCCGCCGACAGCGTGCAGGTGCCAGTGGATTACGCCCTGGCAAAATACGTGAAAAAGCCCTCCGGCGCCAAGCCGGGTATGGTGATTTACACCGACAACCGCACCGCCTACGTCAACCCCGACCAGGCGCTATGCGAACGGCTGAAAGTGGAATAAACGCAAAAAGAAGACCCCTGACTTTTGTCAGCGGGCTTCTTTATTACATATCTTGCAGTACCCATTCGGCACAGCGGATGCCGCCCACCGCGGCAGACAGAATGCCACCGGCATAGCCGGCGCCTTCGCCGCAGGGGTACACCCCCGCCACCGACGAACGGCCGTGGCTGTCCCGGAGCAACCGCACCGGGGAGGAAGAACGACTCTCTACACCGGTGAGCACCGCGTCGTGGCGGTCAAACCCGGCAATCTGCCGTCCGAACATGGGCAACGCCTGTTTCAGTGACCCCGCCACAAAAGTAGGTAGGCACTCCCGCAGGTCGCACCAGGTAACACCGGGCTGATAGGAGGGAACCACCTCTCCCATACCGGTGGAAGTCCGGTCGGCTAGGAAATCTCCCACCAGCTGTGCCGGAGCGTGATAACCGCCACCGCCCAAGACGTAAGCCGCCCGCTCCATCTTGCGCTGAAACTCAAATCCCGCCAAGGGATGGTCGGAACCGAAATCTCCCGGCTCAACACCCACCAGCAGGGCGCTGTTGGAGTTGACGGCATCTCGGGCAAACGCGCTCATACCATTGACCGCCACCATCCCCTCTTCGGATGCAGCGGCCACCACCGTGCCACCGGGACACATGCAGAAGGAATACACACCTCTGCCGCCGGCAGGACGGCAACTCAACTTATAATCGGCGGCACCCAACGCCGGATGTCCGGCAGCAGGACCATATTGGCTCTTATCAATCATCACGCGGGGATGCTCCACACGGACACCCACCGCAAAGGGTTTCTGCTCCATAGGCAGACCCCGGCGGTACAGCATCTGAGCCGTATCCCGGGCAGAATGGCCGATGGCCAGAATCACCTGACCGCAGGGAATCTCTTTTTCCCCATCCGGTGTGTTTACCAGTAACCCGGTCAGTACGTCATCAGACAGTATCAGGTCGGTCACCTGATGGAAAAAGTGTACCTGTCCGCCCAAGCGGATGATCTCGTTGCGCAGGCCACGGACGGTGTCCTGCAATTTATCGGTGCCGATGTGGGGCTTGGCCTGCCACAGAATCTCCCTTGGCGCGCCCGCCTCTACAAAGGTTTCCAGCACCCGACGACAACGGGGGTCCTTGATGCCGGAATTGAGCTTGCCGTCCGAAAAGGTACCGGCACCGCCCTCACCGAACTGCACGTTGGAGGCGGTGTCCAACACGCCGGTGCGGTGGAACGCGTCCACCGCCGCCCGACGGCTGTCCACGTCTGAGCCCCGTTCCAGCAGGACGGGGCAGACCCCCGCCTGTGCCAGGGTCAGGGCGGCGAACAGACCGGCAGGACCGCTACCCACCACCACCGGGGGTATGGTCGGCTTGGCGGCGGGAGCAGACACCACGTAGGGGGTCTCCTCCACCCGGGTCACGTTACCCTTCGCACGGCGCAGAGCCTTATCTTCATTCTCCACCGTCACGTCCAGGGTGGCGGTGAAGTGAACGTTCTCTTTCTTACGGGCGTCCACCGACCGACGCCGCAGAGAGCAGGTCAGCACCGGCACGCCCAATAGGTCGGCAGCACGCCGGGACAGGTCCGTTTCTGTATACGACAGGGGTAATTTCACCCCGGTTATCCGCAGCATACCGCCACCTCCTTATAATCTACTGACGATGGCTTTTGCCACCATATACGCGCTGGACCAGGCAAATTGCAGATTGTAGCCGCCGCAGTTGCCGTCCACGTCCAGCACCTCACCGGCGGCATACACCCCCGGCAGACGCTTCAGCTCCAAAGCATCCCCATTCACCTCGGTGGCGGCGATGCCACCGGCGGTGACCTGGGCGCCGCCAAAGCCCTGGGTGCCGGTCACCGACAGGCACCATCCCTTGAGGGTGTCTGCAACAGACACCGCCTCGGTGTGGGTGAGGGTGTCCGACGGGCGGGTCAGGGGTAATACCCCCGCCACCCGGAGCACCGTCTGGCCCACCCGCTTGTGCACAAGGCCGGTCAGCAGGTCTTCCAGCGTCCGTCCGGGCAGACCGCTCCGCTCCATAATGCGGGCGGTCAAATCCTGTTTATTCCAAGAGGGAAGCAGATCCAAACAGGCGGTCATTTCCCCTTTTTTCTGCCGCTCCCAGTTACCCACCGGGCGGGAGATCTGCATCACCGCCGGGCCGGACAGACCGTAATCGGTGAACAGCACCTCGCCGGTGTTGCGGGCCAGTTCCTTACCGTTCAGGCTCAGGGACAGGGTGGCGTCCACCCGAATACCCTTTACCGACCGCACAAAATCGGTGGCGGTACGCACCTGAACAATGGAGGGGAACAGCGGCGTTTTTTCACAGCCTTGGTCGGTGAGCAGGCGATAGCCCTCGGCACTGCCGCCCAAGGCGGGTGCCGCCGCACCGCCCACCGTAATCAGCACGTAGGGCGCGAAAAAGCACTCCTCCCCTGCCCGTACCGACCAACCGGCCTTGGTTTTTGCCAGGCGGTCCGCCTTTTTCTCGCACAGGATGGTGACACCGCCTGCCTCGGCGGTGAGCCGCAGGGCATCCAGCACCGACCCGGCCTGCTCCGAGGCGGGGTACACCTTGCCGTCCTCCCGGGTGACGCAGTCCACGCCGATGGAGGTGAAAAAGGCTAGGGTTTGCGGGATTGTAAGCGCTTTCAATGCCTGTTCTGCCAGCCGCGGTGCGCCGTGATAGTCCGCCGCGGTGGCGGTGATATTGGTCAGGTTGCAGGTGCCGTTGCCGGTGGCCATCAATTTCTTGCCCACCCGGGGATTCTTCTCCAAAACCAGCACCCGACAACCGGGTTTTTCTTTGGTCACAAAGACGGCGGCCGCCAGACCGGCGGCACCGCCACCCACGATAATGAGGTCGTACTGCATATTAGCCTCTCCTTGCCAACATCTTGAGGGCATCCCGCACCAACACCTCTACCGGCTGGGCGCTGTCCAGTTTGCCCACCGCCGCCGATGCCTCGCCGGCGGAGAAGCCCAACACAGTCAAGGCCTCTACGGCCTGGGTGGCGTTAGAAGCGGCAGACACGGTCACCGACGCGGGCAGGTCGATGCCGGTGGCAGAGGCGGTCAGACCGCCGCCCACCTTATCCTTCAGCTCCAGCACGATGCGCTGGGCCAGCTTGGGACCCACACCGGCGGCCTTGGTCAGCGCCTTGTAGTCCCCGGAGGCCACCGCCAGAGCCACCCGTTCCGGGGTCAGCTCGGACAGAATGGACAGACCCGCCTTGGGTCCCACACCAGAAATGGCGGTAAGCATCTTAAAGCAATTCAGTTCCCCCTGGTCGGCAAAGCCGAACAGCTCGATGGCATCCTCACGGACGTTCATATAGGTATACAGCATCGCCTCGCCACCGATGGCGGGCAACTGACGGGCGGTGTTCATGGTGATTTGCAGGCGGAAGCCTACGCCGCCGCAGCACACCACCGCCATCTTGGGCTCCAGGTGGATGAGCTCACCTTTTACACTATACAGCATTATACTTCACCTCTCAAAAGGGCTTGTTTCAGCGCCGTTCCGCCGTATTGGGCGTGGCAAATGGCGATGGCCAGAGCATCGGCAGTATCGTCCGGTTTGGGCACCGCCTTTAACCGCAGCAGCCGCTTGGTCATCTCCATCACCTGTGGCTTTTGTGCCTGACCGAAGCCGGTGACGGCGCTCTTCACCTGCAGGGGGGTATACTCAAACACCGGCACACCGCTCTTGTGGATGGCCAGCATAGTCACGCCACGGGCCTGGGCCACGTCGATGGCGGTCTTGGCGTTGGTCTGAAAATACAGTTTTTCCACCGCCACCGCATCCGGCGTGTGCCGGGACAGCAGCTCGGTCAGCTGGTCGTAGATGACCTCCAGGCGGCGGTTAAAGGGCATCCCGGCGGGGGTGGTGATCGCCCCAAAATCCACCGGGATAAACTTGCCCCGTTCATAGCGGATGACCCCCCAGCCGATGATGGCGTAGCCGGGGTCAATACCCAGTATTAGCATACGTTTCTTCTCCCGTTTAGTCGTCCTCTGCTACCTTTGTCGAGGCGGTGGGGTGGGTGGGCACCGCCGTGGTATCGGTGGTGTTGTTGGTAGAAAGCTCGGTGGACATCGTTGCCGACGTGCTTTCGGTAGTGGCTCCGGAGTCGCTGGCATCCGTCGCCGTGTTGGTGGTGCCGAAGCCGGACTCGGTGGCGGTGGGCTCGGTGGAGACCACAGGGGTTTCTGTGCCGGTGGTCATCGAGGGGTCTGCGCCGGTGGGGTTGCCCGTGGTGGGGGCATCACCGGTGGGGTTTTGGGTGGTGCTCCCCGTGGTGGAACCGCTACCGTCGGTTTTCTGGGTGGTGCCGGTGGTGCTGCCTGTGGTGGAGTTGGTTTTCTGGGTTGTGCCGGTGGTGCTTTCAACCGTCTGCATGGTATCCTCGGTATCCGTCGTGGTGGGTGCACCGCTGGCTACGGTAGACTCCGTTTTCAAACCGCTACCGTTGGTGGTGGCGTCCGCATCCATCGTTTCGGTGGTGGGGACGGTGGTTTCGGTGGTGGCGCCGCTGACAGCGGTGGTGCTCTCCTCCTCAGAGGAGGCGCCTTCCTGCGCGTCGGTGGTGGTGGTGGGACGGGTGGTGGTGTTCCGATACATCGCCGACGGCATCTTTGCCAGATTGTTTACCCGATAAGTAAGGCCTGGCACGTCACCCTGTATCAAGCGGGCGAACACCGCCAACCGCGCACCGGAAAAGCCGTATTCCTCCTGAGCCTCGGTGGACAACACCAGCAGGTTTTCCTGCCCGGTAAAGACGACATCGCTCAAAAACAGCGACCGCTCCTGTACCCGGGTGACGTAGGCCACGTAATCCTCTTCGGTTTCAAACTCTTCGGTGGGCAGGGCAAACTCCTCCGGATTGTTGTCGTCCAGAACCACCACTGCGAATATCTGCCATTTTTTGTTGGCGTAGATGGTGTTGCACTCAATGACGCTGTGCTCCTGCAGATAGGCCACGCGACGGTAATTGAGCAGTTCGGAGAACATCTGGCCGTCGCCGGTGTTTTGGCCGTATACCATACTGATAAAACGCGTGGAAGGACTGCCGAAATACGGCTGTCCGTAAATGGAATATTCTTTCAGGAAACTGTGGGTCTCATAATAGCCGTCGGCATACTGCATGACCGGGTAATCGATCTCGGTGCCGGGGATATGCAACCAACCGCCCACATCCGGATTCATATCGTAAAGGCCGCGGAACACCGGCAACATACCCAACGGGTAGGTGTCGATCTCGCTTGGGTCGGCGGTCAGGTCGATGGCACCCTCCCAATACAGATCACCCAGACTCTCCTGCAATTCCTGGTTGCGATGGGGCTGAATGAAATACTGATAGCCGCCTATCAAAGCACTCAGCAGCACCGCCACCGCCAACAGCCAAGCCACGCTTTTGATAATCAGACGGCGGCGGCTGTCGCCCTTCCAGGGCAACAATTTGGACAGCAAGCGGGGTTGCCCCGCACCCTCGGTGCGGGGGATGGTGCGCTGTTGAGCCACGTAGTTGTTCTCGCCGCCGGCCATCACCGCCGGATAGGCGGACAGATACCGCCACAACAGCCACAGCACGCTGTCGGTGGCCTGACGGCGGATGGTTGCCCGATCCGCGCCATCCAGATGGAGTTCCTCCACCCAAGTGCGCTTTTTATCCGACAGCGCCACAAACACGGTGCCCACCGGCAGATCCTCCGACGGGGTGGGACCCGCCTCGCCGGTGACCGCAACACCCACCGAGGCATCCCCGGTCTGGCGAACGCCCCGGGCCATCTGCCCGGCGGTTTCGGCGCTGACCGCGCCCATTACGGTGATGGTGGCATCGGACACCGTCAGCAGACGCTCTTTACACCGGTTGGAGTAGCTCACCACCCCGGTACCGAACACCCGGGATGCACCCGGCACGTCGGTAAGGGCGGCGGCAACCATACCGCCGGTACAGCTCTCGGCGGTGGAAACGGTCAAGTTGTGGTCGGCCAGCAACTGCACCACCACGGTGGCCAGGCTCTCGCCCTCACAGCTGTAAACGTAGCCGCCCAAACGAAGGGCTATCTCCGCCACGGTCTCTTCCAACAGGTCTCCGTCAGCGGTGACGGCCACCGTGCCGTGACCCTCGTTATACGACAGAGTGACCGCCATATCGGCACGCTCCGTCAGGTCGCCCAGCCGCTCCCGCAGGAGCTCCTCGGGCAGGCCGTATATACGTAGTTCTCTGGTCATAGAGGTCACTCTCCTTTCTCAAAAATCATACCTGCAGGGTGCGGATGCCGGTGAGGGCTTCCTCAACCAGCGCGTCCACGTCCAGCACCGCCTCGGCCTCCTCCACCTTCCGCAATTTAGGACGGGTGCAGGGATGGCGGGGGGTAAATACGGTGCAGCAATCCTCGTAGGGCTGAATAGACAGATCAAAGGTATCGATCTTGCGGGAGATCACCACGATCTCCTCCTTATCCATACCGATCAGCGGGCGGAACACCGGCATGGTCGCCAGGGTGTCCACCACCGCCATAGCAGGGATGGTCTGGCTGGCCACCTGGCCCAGGCTCTCGCCGGTAATCAGGGCGCCGCACTCCGCATCCCGGGCCACACGCTGGGCCAGACGCATCATAAAGCGGCGCATAATCAGGGTGAAGAACTCCTCGGGGCAGTTCTTCTGAATCTCCTCTTGAATCCGGGTAAAGGGCACGATGTGCAGTTTCATATTGCCGGCATAGCGGCCCACCCGCTCCATCAGGGAAATCACCTTTTGCTCCGCACGCTCGCTGGTGTAGGGCGGAGAGGCAAAGTGAATGCCGGTGAGCTGGATGCCCCGCTTGGCCATCATATAGGCCGCCACCGGGGAATCGATGCCGCCGGAAATCATAATGGCGGCCTTGCCGCCGGTGCCCACCGGCATACCGCCGGCACCCGGCAGCTGCTGGGCGTGGATATAGGCGCCGAAATCACGGATTTCCACCATAATCAGCACCTCGGGATTGCGGACGTCCACCTTCAGGTGGTGGTAGCGGGACAGCACGTAGCCACCCACCTCACGGCTGATTTCGGGCGAGGTGTAGGGAAAGGCCTTGTCCGCCCGCTTGGCCTCTACCTTAAAGGTTTTGGCCTCAGCCAGCCGAGACCCCAGGTATTCCACCGCGGCCTCACAAATCTTATCCAGGTTTTTCTCGGTGACCCGCGCCCGGGAATAGGCGGCAATGCCAAACACCCGGGAAACGGCGTCGGAGGCACCCTCCATATCCGCAAAGTCGTTTTTGGGCTCGATATAGATGGTGGACTGGGCCCGACGGATGAGAAAATCGCCGTAGTGACGCAGACGGTAGCGCAGATTAGACATCAGCGCTTCTTCAAAGGTGCGGCGGTTGAGCCCTTTCAGGGCCAGTTCACCGTTTTTAATCAGTAATATTTCACGGGGAGTATAGTCTTGCATAATGAACCTCACTCTTGCGGTTTTGTGGTTTCGGTTGTGGTGGTGTCTTCGGCATCCGTCTTTTCGGTAGACTCGGTGGACACCGGCACCTTGGTCACGATCATACCGGTGGGCACCGAGCGGGAAGTGGTGGTGGTGGGCTCTTCGGTATAGGTATGGCTGGTGGTATAGGTGTTTTTGTTGATGGTGGTGGTGGAGCCGTTTTTGTCGGTAGCGGCGGTGGTGTCCTCGCCGGCGGTACCCGTACCGGTGGTGTCGTCATCGGCAGTAGCAGAACTCTCGCCGGTGGTGGCGTCACCCTCCGCCGTCGCCTCCGTAGTGGCGTTGGTGTCACCCGTCTCGGTTAAGGCGGTGTCCTCGGTGCCTTGGGTAGCGGTCGTGTCGGAATCGCTCCGGAAATAGTAGTCGTGAGGTGTGCGGCCCTGGGCAACGTACCAGCGGTAAGGCATGATCACGTCCTCGTTCTTGGTGACGTTGGACAGGTCGGTGGCGGTTTCACCGGGGCGCTGACGGCGGCCCAGCACCAACAGCCGACCGTCCGGCATATTGCCGGTCGCCTCGCTGACGTTGGTACCGATGATGGCCAGTTGGTCCCCTTCCTGTAGGTCGATGGCATAGTTGAACAGGGAGCGGTCGCGGAAAGCCTGCACGTGATCAAAGAAATCCTGCTCGTCGGCAAACAGCGTCCGCTTATAATCCAGACTGGTGTTATCGCCGTCGATGAGCACCACCGCCATCACGTAGTAGTCGGCCTTTTCATACAAGGTGCTGAGGGTGAACACCGAGGCGGCACGGGCATTGTTCACACTGCCCATCAGGTTGGTCAGCCCGGACAGCATCTGCCCGTTGCCGGTGCTGTTGCCGTACAGCATCAGCACCCGGGAGGTGTCCTGCACACCCGCAATGCGGCACTTTTGGTCAAAGAACAGGGTGCCGTTTTGATTATCCTTTTTATCAAAATCCAAGGACATATAATCCTTGTTGTTATCGGTCTGCACCACCGGGTATTCCATGTTGATTAGGTCGGAATCGCCGGAGGAATGAAAGCTCAGCCATCCCCGTACATCCTGGTTGCGCAGATACAGTTCCTTAAACGAGGCCAGCATACCCGCCGGGTACCGGGTGGTATCCGCCACGGTCATGGTGTTCTCCGGGTCGTACAGCTCAAACAGCTCGTAATTCAGCTGGCGGTTGGCGTAGGGCAGCAGCACCATCTGGTTCACCAACAGAGCCAAGGCGGCCAACACCGCCACGGCGGTCAGCAGAAGGCCGGACTTAACGGCGATGGCGGCGCCGCTGTCCCCACGGCGGGGGAATATCACCGCCGCCAACACAGCCAGGGGGTTGCGCTGGTCAACCGGCGCCGCAGGCAGGCTATCCCCATTCTCATCCTGGGGCTGATTGGACAGCAGCATGGAAACCAGGTGGTGGGCATCGTCTTGATTTTCCTCTTCCCCGTCATTGGGCACGATCAACAGCGACCCCAAATCGGTGGCGTTGGGGTTCTCACTCCAGTCCCCCGTAAACAGGGCGCCGGATTCCTCCCGTTCCTTGCGGTGGGCGGCCATAACCTCCTCCACCTCATCCACAACGGGACGGTTTTCGATTTCGTCCAGAGCCTGCAAATATGCACGCCAATCCGAAGAATTGACGCCTTTCGGTTTTTTTATATTTTTATCAGCCATATCCGTAATTCCTTTCCGAATCTGTATGCTTATCGTTTAGCCAGTTTCTCCATTGCTTCCAACAGGGCGTCGGCAAAGCGGTCCATATCCTCTGCCGTGTTGTCCATACACAGGCTGATCCGCAGGGCGCTGTCGATCTCCGCCACCGGCAATCCCAGCGCGGTGAGCACCGGGCTTTGGGCGCCCTTGGAGCAGGCGGAACCGCTGGAAACGTAGATTTCCTTTTGCGCCAGGAAATGCAGCATAGTCTCGCTCTTATACCCCGGCACCGACAGGTGAATGATGTAGGGCACACCCACCTTGGGGATGTGGAAGCGGATGGCGGGGTTATCCCCCAGCCGTTCCAGCAATCGCTGGCGCAGGGCGGCATACTGGCTCATCTGCTGATGGGGCATAGGCAACCGCTCTGCCGCCGCACCAAACCCGGCAATCAGCGGCACCGCCTCGGTGCCGGGGCGCAAGCCGCCCTCCTGCTTACCGCCAAAGGTGCGGGGAATCAGCCGACTGCCACGGCGCAGATACAGGGTGCCAACGCCCTTGGGCCCGTGGATCTTGTGAGCGCTGACCGTCATCGAATCAAACCCCCACCGCTCGGCGTACAAGGGCAGTTTGCCCGCCGCCTGCACCGCATCGCAGTGGATATGGGCCCGGGGACAGATTCTACGGATACCGGGCACCGCCTCTTCCAACGGGAAACGGGCGCCGGTCTCGTTGTTCACCAGCATCACCGCCACCAGCACGGTGTCCGGTCGGCAGGCACCAACGATGGTGGGGGCATCCACAAAGCCGCTGTGGTCGGGGATCAGGCGGGTGACCGCGTACCCCTGCTGTTCCAGTTGGTCGATGGCCCCTGCCACCGAGGGATGCTCCACCCCGGTGGTAACGATGTGCTTGCCCTCCCGGGCGTGGGCGGACACCGCACCGAAAATCGCCAGGTTGTTGGCCTCGGTGCCGCCGGAGGTAAAGGTTATCTGCTCCGGCTGGGCGCCTATCATCCGTGCCACCGCCTTGCGGGCGGCGGTCAATTCCTGCTCCGCCTGAAAGCCCAGGGTGTGGAGGGAACTGGGGTTGCCGTACACCTCGGTCATCACCCGATAGGCGGCGTCTGCCGCCTCCCGGCATACCCGGGTGGTGGCGCTGTTATCCAAATACACCTGCGACAACGTATATCCCTCCAAACTAAGTCTAATTATACAGAATATAGTATACTATATAATACATTATATTGCAATAGTTTTGTGCACCACTTCCACCCTTTTCCGGGCAAGAAAAAAAGCACCCTTTCGGGTGCTTTTTTGATCGCATTACGGAGTGCCGGTGTGGGAGAATGGCGCATAGCGCCATTCTCGTGGGGGTGGCAACGACTCTAGCGGTCTGCACTTACTTAGAGCCACCCCGACTATCCAAATAGTCCTGCAGGATAATGGTGGCGGCGACGGTATCCACCACCTGCTTGCGCTTTTTGCCACGAACGTCGTTTTGATTGAGATAGCCGATGGCGGAAACGGTGGTCATTCGCTCGTCCCACAATTTGACCGGCAGGCCGGTCATCTCACCCAACTTCTCTGCCAAATCCTCGGCACGGCGGGCGCTCTCGCCACGGGTGCCGTCCATATTCTTAGGGTGACCCACCACGATCATCTCGGCCCGCTGCTCCTTTGCGGCCTCGGCAATCTTGGGCAGCAGGCGCTCGTCCACGTATTCGGTGATGGTGCCCACAGGGGATGCCAACCGCTCGCCGATATCACTGATGGCAATGCCGGTGCGGGCCTTTCCCAAATCCACAGCCATAATTTTCATAGGGTTATCCCTCTTCTTTCTTGTTTCGCTTAGATAACGATAGAATACTGCCGATAAGCACACATACATATCCGACAAACAATAGCCATCCACCCTCACCCATAAATTTTAGCACATGGACGAAATAGGTATCTAGCAAACCCACTTTGCTGAATACCAAGTATTGAGGTATCGCCGGTGTGAGGGCAGTAAACAGCCACACCACTAGGATAATAGCGCACACCGTCATCGAAAGAATGGGCATCGTTTTTCCATCTTTACCTTTAAGGTTGAATATCAGCAACAAAACGGGGGGTACCAGCAACAACAACCAGAACAAAGCAGGTATAAACACGTTAGCCCGCACAAATATTATCCAATTCTCCTCCTGTGAACCGAACATCTCAATCAAAGAGTAAATTATCGACCACAAAAAATAGACCGCACAAGAAATTATCCCCACCAGCAACAAGATGTTATTACTCTTTTTCATAGGTGTATCCCTCTCTTTCGTCCTACTAGCATACCATATTCTCCTGCAAAATGCAATCGCTACGTTTGCAATTTTGCCGGCTGATAGCCGTCAATTTTGCAAGCATTTTTATTTTCTTGTCGGGTTTTTGCAAAAAAATATGAAATTTTGCCAATTACTTCTTGCATATCCTTATTTTTCTGCTATAATGTTACCATCGCTGAAAAAACAGTTGTTTTTCGGCACAACCAATCCGGTAATCGCTGATTAAAGCGGTTTGTGATGATCGGTGAGATGTTTTTTTGCCAAGGAAGGCCAAAAGCGTAGGTAATACTGTATGTATTGCCGAGCATTTTGGTCGATGGTGGCGGAAAAACAGCCGCCGAGAATGACGAACAAGATTTAAGCAGTGATTACCCAATCTAAAGGAGTGTTTTTTTATGTCTTACGTTACTCGTGTTCTGGACGATCTGAAGGCTCGGTATAAAGACCAGCCCGAGTTCCTGCAGACCGCCGAAGAGGTGCTGGAGAGCCTGCGCCCCGTTATCGATGCCAACCCCAAGTATGAGGCCGCGTCCCTGCTGGAGCGCCTGGTGGAGCCGGAGCGCGCCATCATCTTCCGGGTGCCGTGGATCGACGACCAGGGCAAGATCCAGGTCAACCGTGGCTATCGTGTGCAGTTCAACAGCGCCATCGGCCCCTACAAGGGCGGCCTGCGCTTCCATCCCTCTGTGAACCTGAGCATCATCAAGTTCCTGGGCTTTGAGCAGACCTTTAAGAACTCCCTGACCAGCCTGCCCATGGGCGGCGGTAAGGGCGGCTCCGACTTTGACCCCCGGGGTAAGTCGGATAACGAGATTATGCGGTTCTGCCAGTCCTTCATCACCGAATTGTTCCGTCACATCGGTCCCGACACCGACGTGCCCGCCGGCGACATCGGCGTGGGTGCCCGTGAGGTGGGCTATATGTTCGGCCAGTACAAGCGCCTGGTCAACCGCTATGAGGGCGTGCTGACCGGCAAGGGCCTGTCCTACGGCGGCTCCCTGATCCGTCCCGAGGCCACCGGCTTCGGTGCCGTGTACTACACCGACGAGATGCTGAAATCCTTCGGCGACACCATCAAGGGCAAGACCTTTGCCATCTCCGGCTTCGGCAACGTGGCCTGGGGTACCGCTATGAAGGTTGCCGAGCTGGGCGGTAAGGTGGTTACCATCTCCGGCCCCGACGGCTACGTCTACGACGAAGAGGGTGTCACCACCCAGGAGAAGTTCGACTTTATGGTGGAGATGCGTGTCTCCGGCCGCGACAAGGTCAAGGATTACGCCGACAAGTTCGGTGTGCCCTACTTCGAGGGTCAGAAGCCCTGGGGCGTCAAGGCCGACATCCTGATGCCCTGCGCCACCCAGAACGAGGTCGGTTTGGCAGAGGCCGAGGCGATCGTCGCCAACGCCATCAAGTACTACGTTGAGGTGTCCAATATGCCCACCACCAACGAGGCGGTGGCCTATCTGAAGAAGAACGGCGTCGTCGTTGCTCCCTCCAAGGCGGTTAACGCCGGCGGCGTGGCGGTGTCCGGTCTGGAGATGAGCCAGAACTCCATGCGTTACAGCTGGACCGCTGAGGAAGTGGATCAAAAGCTCAAGCAGATTATGTACAACATCTACTGGAACTCCTACAAGGCCGCCGAGAAGTACGGCATGAAGGGTGATCTGGTGTCCGGCGCCAACATCGCCGGCTTCGAGAAGGTTGCCGAGGCCATGCTGGCCCAGGGCGCTGTTTGATGCCGTAGGCATCAAAAGTTGTATGCGGCAGTTGAGGGCGCATACAATACCACTGCCGTTTTTAAACGGCAATAACACTTTCCCCACAGGGAAAATACCACTCCGTGTGCCACACGGAATACCACTACACAAGAAAAACCGCTACCCACCCGGGTAGCGGTTTTTTGTTGGGGTTACAACTCTCTTTTGATCAATGATAAGAAATAACTACTTTCGTATCAGGCGCAAACCAATCTAGCGACTCGAAAGTCGTGTTCCCACCAACCGAAATGATTTCAACTTCTCCGTCTTTCCAAAAGGCTAATCCTGAATCATTTAAATCAATTAATTCAATATTCGTAAAACCCGCCGACTCAAAATGAGCCTGGACAGACTTGTAATCTTCACCAATTAAATCTTTATAATACCCAGCATTCAAATTTCCTGCACTTTTATTAGTAGCATTTATAAGTGACGGAATACCTATACCTAGAGCCGATATCAACAACAAAACACCAAATACAATAGCAAGAACAACCATAGCGTTTTTGTTCTCTTTTTCTTCTGCTCTAGCGCGGATAACCTCTGCATCATTTACGATTCTTTTTTGGATATTTATTTCTTTCTTCACATTAACGTTTTTTGTTTTGACACTATCGTCATATAAAAGTATTTGTTTGCCACAATAGTTGCAGAAAACACTTTCTCTATCTTGGATATCCACCTCTAAAGACGCTCCGCAATACGGACAATTTATAGTCTCCACTCTCATTATTGTACCACCTCCCTTGTATTATATCAAATCAAATTAATTATTTCAACAAAATAATACAAATGCCACAAACAGAAAACCTGCCGACAGGGGGCTGTCGGCAGGTCAGTTATCGATTCACTATGTCACCGGTTTTTGCCGGCGAAAAATCTACTTGTACATTGGAATTCACCTTATAGGTCACAGGTTTATGGCTTACAAGATTTATCTAGTACATTGGAATTCACCTTTAAGTCACACGGTTTATATACTTACATATAAGGCACGTTAAATTCTAGTGCATCGGATTGTACCGTTTCCTTTTTGTGAATTTATTTTGATGGAGTCATCGCTCCGAAATTAACTAAGTTTTTGGACTCAGTCCTTTACGTTTATTTTGGTCGAGGTTTCTTAATTAACTAAATCTTGGGACTCATTCCTTTCTGCATCAATTCGGTTTTGGTAGTTGGGCGGGGTATCACCAAATGCCATTGGAATCAGTCCTTTCTTTCCCGTCTTCTTCACGGTTATTTGTTCTAGGTCTTCCCTCTGGCTACAGTATAGCCCATGCAACCCCCTTTTGTCTATGGGCAAAATAACCAACAAAAAGGCCAAAACTTTTACTAACACCTTGGCTCAAAAGTGTGCTATAATGGTCTTGTTCGGGCGGCGAAGGCAAATTCGCCGCCTTTCTATTATACCTAATTATATATAGAGAAAAGTGGCTGATTCACCGGGAATCAGCCACTTTTTTGCTCTAAAAAATTTTTTGATTTCTAAAAAAATCTTACACGGTCAGAATTTTTTCAGCCTCAGCGCAGAGTTTCTGCTCCACCTCGGCGGCGGCGGCAGGGGTCTCACCGATGGCGGTGATGTACGCCTTGACCTTGGGCTCGGTGCCGGAGGGACGGACGATAAAGCCCAGGCCACCCTCCAGGGTGTAGGCCAGCACGTCAGACTTAGGCAGGGTCAGAGGGGTCTTCTCGCCGGTGACGAAGTCGGTAGCCACACGCTCGCCATAGTCGGCACAGGCAATCACCGGGATACCGGCAATGGCCTTGGGCGGGCACTCCCGCAGACCGGCCATCAGCTTCTGCATATCGTGCATACCCTGCTCGCCCTCAAAGGCCACGTTGACCAGGGCGTTGCGGTAGAAGCCGTGCTCCAGATACAGCTGCTCCATCCGCTGCAACAGGGACAGGCCCTGCTTGCGGTAGTAGGAGGCCATCTCCACGATCAGCATAGAGGCCACCACGGCGTCCTTATCCCGGACGTAGCCGCCGGCCAGATAGCCGTAGCTCTCCTCAAAGCCGATGACGTAGCGGTGCTCCTCGCCATCCTTCTCCAGCATACCGATCTGCTCGCCGATATACTTAAAGCCGGTCAGCAGGTCACGCAGCTCGCAATCGTACTTCTGGGCGATGGACTTAGCCATATTGGTGGTGACGATGGTCTTGATGACCACGGGGTTCTCCGGCAGGGTGCCGTTCTGCTTACGGCAGGAAACCACGTAATCCAGCAACAGGCAACCCACCTCGTTACCGGACATCAGGGTATAATCGGAGCCATCCCACACGGCGATACCCACACGGTCGCAGTCCGGGTCGGTGGCCAGCAGCAGGTCGGCGGGCTGGGGCAGAGCCTTGGCGGTGGCCAGGGCGCACTCGAAGGCCTGACGAATCTCGGGGTTCGGGAACGGAGCGGTGGGGAAATTGCCGTCCGGCAGTTCCTGCTCCTTAACGATGGTCAAATCCTGGATGCCCACACGGCGGAGCATCTCTCGGACCGGCAGGTTACCGGTGCCGTTGAGGGGAGTATACACCAGACGCAGACCGCTCTCGGCGATGATGCCGGGGTTGACCTGCTGTTCCAGCACCTTTTCGGTGTAGCTGTCCAGCACGGAATCGGGAATCAGCTGAATCTTGCCGGCGGCCACAGCCTCGTCGTAAGACATCACCTTGACGTCGTCAAACAGGTCCACCTTATTGATATAGCCCAGCACGTCACCGGCATCGGCGTCGGTCATCTGGCATCCGTCGGGGCCGTACACCTTATAGCCGTTGTACTTGGCGGGGTTGTGGCTGGCGGTGACCATAATACCGGCCTCACAGCCGTAATACCGCACTGCATAGCTCAGCACCGGGGTGGGCTCCAGCTGAGGGAACAGGTGAACGGCGATGCCGTTGGCGGCCAGCACGCAGGCGGCCTCCCGGGCGAACAGATCGGACTTGATACGGGAATCGAAGGACACCGCCACGGTGGCGCTGTCGTAACGGGCGTTCAGATAGTCCGCCAGACCCTGGGTGGCCTTACGGACGGTGTAGATGTTCATACGGTTAGAACCGGCGCCGATGACGCCGCGCAGACCGCCGGTACCGAAGGCCAGCTCACGGTAAAACCGGTCGCGGATCTCCGCCTCTTGGCCCTTTACCGCGTTGAGTTCGGCAACAACGTCGCTGTCCTCGGTGGCACGGGCGCACCACAGCTCGTAATTCTTCATAATCTCCATAGTAATCCCTCCTGCATCATTCTAAGGGCAACCAAGCCCACATACACATTCATTATAGCACGGGTATTTTCAAAAAACAACCCAAAATTATAAATCTTGCCAACCGGGGATGTTGTGTGGTAAAATAGGGGCAACACACGCAGAAAGGTGGTGTCCCTATGCACCAAAGGCCCCATCCCGCCAAGCGGTTGCTCCACAACCTGCTGGCGCTGGATTTCTCCGGTCATTCCATACAGGTAGAGGCGGTTCCCCTGCCCTGCCCCGGCCTGCCCAAGGCCTTTCATCTGGCACGGGTGGCGGTGGTGGCGGACGTCCACCTCCCCGATCTGCTGGTGTCCCAAAATCGCCTGTTGGCTTGCCTGAAAATGCAAAAGCCGGACGCCATCTTCCTGCCCGGCGACCTGACCAACAGCTATACCGACTTTGACGGTACGGGCCTGCGCCGCTTGGCCACCGAGCTGGTAAAAATTGCCCCCTGCTTTGCCACCCCCGGCAACCACGAATGGCGGCTGGGACGGGAACCGCAGTATCGGCAGATCCTCACCGATTGCGGGGTACACTATCTCTGCGACAGTTACGCCAACTGGCATCGGGGCGGCGACACCCTCCGTCTGTTCGGTATGGGGCGCAAACGCCCCCGACCCCTGGAGGTGTCCGGTCAGCCGGGTATCGTGCTGGCCCACCGCCCGGAATATATGCCCTACTACAAAGAGGCCGGTTGGGACATCGTCATCTGCGGCCACGCCCACGGCGGTCACGCCCGGGTGGGACGGGCATCGCTGTTTGCCCCGGACCAGGGCTTTTTTCCCAAATACACCCACGGCATTTACGAGGAAGGCCCCACCCGTATGGTGGTCAGCCGGGGACTGGGCAACAGCTCCATTCCCTGGCGGGTGAACAACCCGCCCCATTTACCGCTACTGATTTTGGTGGCACAATAAAGAAACGCAAAAAAGCCGAGGCTGACGCCTCGGCTTTTTTATTGCATTAATCCAAGAAATCCTTTAGCTTCTTGCTGCGGCTGGGGTGGCGGAGCTTCCGCAGGGCCTTGGCCTCGATCTGACGGATACGCTCACGGGTCACGTCAAACTCCTTGCCCACCTCTTCCAGCGTGCGGGGACGGCCGTCCTCCAGACCGAAACGCAGACGCAGTACCTTAGCCTCGCGCTCGGTGAGGGACTGGAGCACCTCCTCCAACTGCTCTTTCAGCAGGGTGTGGGAGGCGGCATCCGCCGGGGCGGGAGCATCGTCATCGGGGATGAAGTCGCCCAGATGGCTGTCCTCCTCCTCACCGATGGGGGTCTCCAGAGAAACCGGCTCCTGCGCCACACGCATGATCTCACGGACCTTATCCACCGGCATCGCCAGTTCCTCCGCGATCTCCTCGGCGGTGGGCTCGTGACCGTTCTTGTGCAACAGCTGGCTGGACACCTTCTTCACCTTGTTGATGGTCTCCACCATATGCACCGGGATACGGATGGTACGGGCCTGGTCGGCGATGGCGCGGGTGATGGCCTGGCGGATCCACCAGGTGGCGTAGGTGGAGAACTTAAAGCCCTTGGTGTAGTCGAACTTCTCCACCGCCTTGATCAGACCCAGGTTACCCTCCTGAATCAGATCCAGGAACTGCATACCACGGCCGACATAACGCTTGGCGATGCTGACCACCAGACGCAGGTTGGCCTCGGACAGACGCTTTTTGGCGGTGTCATCACCCTCGATGATACGCATAGCCAGGGCGGTCTCCTCTTCGGGGGTCAGCAGGGGTACGCGGCCGATCTCCTTCAGGTACACCTTGACCGGGTCATCGATAGCCACCTGCTCGGTGACGGTGACGGTGGGCTCTTCGGTCTCCTCGGTGGTCTCCTGAGGAGCCTCGTTAAAGTCCAGCTCCTCCAGATTCACGTTGGCGAAATCGTCCACCACTTCCACGTTATGGGCCTCCAGCTGCTCGTACAGCTTGTCCATCTGCTCCGGGTCAAAGTCGAACAGCTCCATGGAGTCCATAATCTCCTGAGCGGTCAGCTTGCCCTTGCTACGGCCCAGCTCCACCAGGTCGGCAATAACGGTGGAGGGGTCCTTTTTCATCGGCACACCGTTTTCGTCAAAGCGGATGACCGCGTCCTCGTTTTCGACGGCGGTGTTCTCCTCCTGCAGGGTGGGGTCCAGAATGGTGTCGTTCTGATTGGTCATATTGCATCAATCCTTTCTTTTGGAATTATATACAGCGATTATTACTTGCGGTTACGCAGGGTATCCATCATTTTGAGAATGTCCTCGTCCGAGGCATCGGTGGGGTTCTCCATCTGCAACAGAGAATGCTCCTCCCGGATAATGGCGGCGTAGCGGGAAACCTCGTCGGGGGTCATCTGACGCTCGCCCACGTCCCGCACCATCCGGGTGATGTAGGCCATACCGTCCTGGTCGTAGTCGGCGGCCAGA
Organism: Acutalibacteraceae bacterium; assembly: GCA_045591225.1. GTDB lineage: Bacteria > Bacillota > Clostridia > Oscillospirales > Acutalibacteraceae > UBA5905. The sequence goes on from JAZNSL010000047.1 coordinate 28,734, forward strand.
AAAGCCAGCTCCACCAACAGCCCTTGACGGTCGCGGTCCAGCAGACGGGTGTACAGTTCCCGATTGAAAGAAGTCACCATCTGCTCCGGGAACAGGGTCTGCCGCACCAGCTTGATGTAATCCGGGTGCAGGATCAGAGTGCCCAGCAGGTTTTCCTCCGCCGAAGCCGCCCGGGCGTTTTTGATCGCCTCGGGGTTCACCTGCCGCATCTCCTTTTCTTCTCGCCGAATGAGGTTGGGCAGTTGATAGCGTATCTCCTGCCGCTGTTTCTTCTTACGGCTCTGCTCCACCTCCTGCAGGATGGCGTCCTTGGACACCTTCAGCAGGTCGGACAGCCGCCCGGCGTACAGATCCCGCTCCACCGGGCTGTCCAGCGCCGCCAACACCTTGGCGGCCTCCTGGTAATACGCCAACTTACCCTCCGAGGTCTGCACGTTATGGGTCTTGCCGATCTCCAGCAGGCGGTGCTCCACTGCATTGGCGGACCGTTCCAGCAACAGTTTGAATGCGGAAGCGCCGTTTTTCTTGATAAACTCGTCCGGGTCCTTGCCGTCCGGGATGGTGACCACCCGCACGTCCAGACCGGTGCGCCGCAAATTGTCAATGGCGCGACGGGTAGCCTTTTGCCCGGCGCCGTCGGCATCGAAAATGAGGTTGATGCGGTCGGCGTAGCGGGCAATCAGTTGCATCTGCTCCTCCGGGAAGGAGGTGCCCAGCGCCGCCACCGTATTGGTGAAACCGGCCTGGTGCATGGCGATGACGTCCATATAGCCCTCGCACAGGTTCAGTTCCCGCCCGGTATTCTTGGCAAAGTTCAGGGCAAACAAATTGCGGCTCTTGGAAAAGGCCAGCGTACCCTCAGTGTTGATGTACTTGGGCTTGGAATCGTCCAGCACACGGCCGCCGAAGCCCACCACGTTACCCCGAATGTCGATGATGGGTATCATCACCCGATTGCGGAACACGTCGTAGGTGCCGCCGTTGCGCCCCTTGGCGGTCAAAAAGGCCGCCACCAGCTCCTCGTCCCGGAAGCCTTTGGCACGCAAGGCGTCCCGCAGATAATCCCAGCCGGGCGGGGCAAAGCCCAAGCCAAAGTGCTTGATGGTGGCATCGGTGTAACCGCGGTCGTGGTAATAGTCCAGCGCCACCTTGCCCTCCGGCCGATACAGGGCGGCGTGGTAAATACGCGCCGCCTCCCGGTTGGCCTCCAATATCCGCATCCGCAGACGGGAGGTCTGGTCGTTCTCCTGACGGTTTTCCGGCATTTTCATACCGCTGCGGTCCGCCAAGAATTTAATGGCATCGATGTAATCCAGATTCTCTATCCGCTTGACAAAGGTGATGACGTCGCCGCCGGCACCGCAACCAAAACAGTAGAAAGAATTGGTTTCGGGATAGAGGTTAAAGGAGGCGGTCTTCTCCCCGTGGAAGGGGCACAGCCCCACCAGGTTACGACCCCGCCGCTTAAACGCCACGTAGGACGATGCCACGCTCTCAATATCGTTTTTGGACAACAGTTCCTGTATAAAACTATCCGGCAGGGCCATATTCCCGCCTCCTTTCCTATGGTTTTAAATCAATATTTAATGGTCCAGCCACGGGGGATGTACAATTCGTGGTACATCTCCAGGGCATAGTTATCGGTCATACCCGCCACGTAGTCTGCCACCGCCCGGTCGGTGCCGTCCTGCTCCCGCACCAAGGCGTATTCCTCCGGCAGTTTGTCCGGGTTTTTGCGGTAATAGTCAAACAGGGCGGACACCATACCGTCCACCTTGGCCTCTTCCACCTTGGCCTCCGAGTTAAGATAGAGGTAATCGTACATATAGGTATGCATATCCCAGAAATGGGGTTCGATGGCCGGGTCCATACCCACCTTGCCGTCGCCGCTGCCGGTAATCATCGCGGTTACCAGCGTGTCGATACGGCTCTTGGTGTCACTGCCCAGGTGCAGATGCAGTTCCAGCGGCACGTCCGCCTCCCGCAGTACGCCGGCGCGGATGGCGTCGTCCATATCGTGGTTGACGTAGGCGATTTTATCCGCCCAGCGCACAATACGCCCCTCCAGGGTAGCGGCCTCTTCCCCGCCGGTGTGGTGCAGCATACCGTCCCGCACCTCCCAGGTCAGGTTAAGACCCATACCGGTGTTTTCCAGTTTCTCTACCACACGGACGCTCTGCTCATAATGGCGGAAACCGCCCTCCACACACTTGTCCAGACACCGCTCTCCGGCGTGACCGAAGGGGGTATGCCCCAAATCGTGGGCCAGCGCCACCGCCTCGGTCAGGTCCTCGTTCAGCCGCAGGGCGCGGGCGATGGTACGGGCGATCTGCGCCACCTCCAGGGTGTGGGTCAGACGGGTGCGGTAGTGATCCCCCTCCGGGGACAAAAACACCTGCGTTTTATGTTTGAGCCGACGGAAGGACTTGCAATGCAACACCCGATCCCGATCCCGCTGATAGGCGGTACGGTAGGGGCTGTCCGGCTCCGGGCGTTGCCGCCCGCGGCTGTCGGCGGACAGCGCCGCATAAGGGGACAATATCTCTTTTTCAATTTCTGCCCAAGTTTTTGCCATAGCCGGTCCTCCTTTTTCGTCTTACATACTGTTATACGCGCAAAAACGGAAAAATCCTGTTTCTTTTTGCAACTTTTAGGATTTATTTCTCTCCACCGGGAAAGGGGCAAACTCCTCGTCGGTGAAAACGGCGGAAAGCCGCCCGTTGCTGCGGTCAATGAGGGTGGTCTCCAGATGCTCCCTGCCCTCTTGGGGGATGGAGAAATACACCGTCACCGCTTCGCCAAAGGCGGTGTCGGTGACCACGGCGCCCTGCTCCGCCAAAAAGGCGGGCACCCAGCCATACTGGCTGTAATCGCAGGTGACCTCTCCGTGGAGGCACAGGCGCATCTCCACCACGCCGGCGGCATCCACCGCTATTTTGGCGCCGTGGGAATAGGCACGGACCAGACCGCCGGCACCCAGCAAAATGCCGCCAAAGTAACGGGTCACCACCACCACGCAGTCGGTGAGCCCCTCCTTGCGCAGTACGTCCAGCACCGGGATGCCGGCGGTACCCTGGGGCTCGCCATCGTCCGAAAAACGGCACAGATTACCGCCCTCCAACACGTAGGCGTACACGTTGTGGGTGGCATCCCAGTATTTTTTCTGTTTTTCGCGGATGAATGCCTGGGCTTCCTCCTCGCTGGTTACCGGCTTGATAAACCCCATAAAGCGGGAGCGCTTCTCCACAAATTCGTCCGTTGCCTCTTTGGCAACCGTGAGATAGTTCTTTTGCGCCACCAAAGGCACCGCCTTTCAACCTAAAATGAGAAATGGCAGTGCGTACCATCGTACGCACTGCCACCATAAGCCATACACTTATTTGCCCAGACCGAAACGCTTGTTGAAGCGGTCAACACGGCCGCCGGCATCGTTCAGCTTCTGCTTGCCGGTGAAGAAGGGATGGCACTTGGAACAGATTTCCACGCGGATATCCTTCTTGGTAGAACCGGTAGCGATCACATTACCGCAGGCGCAGGTGATGGTGGTCTGCTCGTAATTGGGATGGATGCTCTCTTTCATTCTTGTCACCTCTTTCGCTTAGTCGTAAATTTACTGATAAACTATACCACATACCATTTCAAAATGCAAGAGGTAATTGCAAAAAAGTTGGTTTTACCGCCAATTACCGGAGATTTAGCCAAAAAAACCGCCGACAGCAGAAGTCGGATC
>JAZNSL010000048.1:0-15346 GCA_045591225.1 Acutalibacteraceae bacterium
TTTTGCTGTGGGAAACTCCCTCAGTCGTGTGCCGTAAACGGCACGACAGCTCCCTCAAGAGGGAGCCTTGTCCTATAAAGGTTGGTGCGTAGGAAACGGATTTATCCGTTCCGTTGCGCTCCGCGACCACCTCATCTACCGCCGTTCGGCGGTCCCCCTGTCTCGCTGTGGCTCGGTCCACTCGCGGCTCTGACAGTCCACCGGACTGTCATTCACTCCCGCTCGTGTCGCTTCGCTACCCTCAAGGGGAAGGCTGTCGAAGTGGGTGCGCGGTTGTAGAAAATGCCGTTCCGTCATCCAAAAGGAAAACCCCCTCATTCCGAGGGGGTTCTCGCATTAAGTTCTTCCAACAGGCTTTGCGCTTTGGTCACCGTATAGAGACGGTTGCCGTAGGTCAGCACAAAATCCAAATGCACCCGGGCAACATCCGGCTGACCCTGGGCCACCGCGATCTGCGCCAGGCTATAGGCCAACGAGACCTGCTCGTACAGATTATTGGGCACCATCTTAAACAACAGGTCACAGGCCTGCGTATAATTGCCTTGCAGTATGCAAAAATCCGCCGACAAATGCATCCGACACGAAGACAGTTGCTTCTGCTCCTTTCCCTTGACATCGAACATTTGCTGTATGGCGGTCTGATAATAGACCTCCGCCTTTTCTTTATACCCGCACCGAATAGATGCCGCCACCAAATTATGATAGTAGGTATACCGCCACCCCGCAGGCACGGCAGGGTTGTGAATGTCCAGCGCTTCCATCTCTTCCAGCGCCTGGTGGTGGTAGCCCGCCGCTATTAAACCGGATGCCCGGTTGAGGGTCAGCAGGGTGCGGTCACTGCGGTTTTTCACGTACCCCAGCTGATAAGAGGTCTCCTCCAACAGCGGATAGGGGTCGCATTGGTCCTGCAGGATTTTCACGGCGGGGTCCATCAGCCGCATGGTGGCTGCCGAGCCAAACAGCATGGACAGCAGCATACAAACGGTCATCGGAATCAAGATCGACCAGGACCAATACTCCTGGGCACCCAGCAACAAAAGCAAAAACCAAAGCAGTGCCATAAACACCACCGGTATCCACCGCCGGCGGCTAATCAGTCGTTCCAGTTTATTTCCCATCATTTTACCTGCTCTCTCAGCGCGTCCATGCGGCGGTCCAGTTCCGCCGATAGGTCGGCGCAGAATTTCAGCTCCTTGGCCATATCCTCGGTGAAGTTGACGTCCTTTTTATACCGCAGCTGGTGCTCCAGACTGGCCCAGAAGTCCATAGCGATGGTGCGCAGCTGCACCTCCACCCGCATTTTCCGTTTTTCGTGGGCCAGGTAGATGGGCACTGCCACGATCAGGTGCAGACTGCGGTAGCCGTTGGGCTTGGGATTGAGGACGTAGTCCTTTTTCTCGATGAGCTGCACGTCGTCCTGCTTGAGCAGGGCGGTGGCGATGGTCTGCACGTCCTCCGGGAAGGAGCACACCACCCGCACGCCCGCCACGTCGTTGAGGGTCTGCTCAATATTCTCCACCGTCACGTCGATACCCCGGCGGGTCAGCTTCTCCCGGATGCTCACCGGGGATTTCAGGCGGGTCTTGATGCTGTTGATGGGGTTGCGGTCGTACCGCAGGGAATATTCCACGTTCAAAACGTTGAGCTTGGTCTCGATCTCCATCATGGCGCACCGATAGTAGGCCATCAGCTTGGAAAAGGCCTGATACTGTTGCAGGGTGTTGTCGTCCAGCGGGAAGATGTTGACCGGCATATACTTATTTTCCATCGTAGGCCACCACCGATTCCACGTCGTAGCCTCGGAGCACCTTGCGCCCTTCCAGGCCTTTCAGCTCCAGCAAAAACAGAATTTTCACAACCTCGCCGCCCAGCTCCTCCACCAGTTCGGCGGCGGCCTTGATGGTGCCGCCGGTGGCGATGAGGTCATCCAGCAGCACCACCTTCATACCCGGGGTGATGGCGTCTTTGTGTATCTCGATCTTGGCGGTGCCGTATTCCAGGGCGTATTCCTTCTGCACCACCGCGCAGGGCAGTTTGCCCGCCTTACGGATGGGCACGAAGGGCTTGCCCAGATTGTACGCCAGCGGCATACCGAAGATAAAGCCGCGGCTCTCGGCACCGGCGATCACGTCAAAATCCAGCCCCTCCAACCGCTTTTGCAGTTCGTCCACCGCCAAACGGAGTCCCTCGGCGGACTGCAACACGCTGGTCACGTCCCGAAACAGGATGCCCTCCTCGGGGAAATCCGGGATGGTGCGGACATAATCGGCTACGGTTTTCATAATTAAAACCACTCCTTTCGGTCATGGGTGTTTCTCTAAACCCATTGTACCAAATTCCCGGAGAAAGGTAAAGACAAATTGTAAATTTTGGGTAGGTTTTGCGGAAAACCCCACAGAATTGGAAAAAATCAAGATTTTGCTTGACTTTTCCCCCGCCGGTGGGTATAATAGGTTAGCAATTTATGTGCACGACCCGTTAGCTCAGTTGGTAGAGCATTTGACTTTTAATCAAAGGGCCCGGGGTTCGAGTCCCCGACGGGTCACCAAAAAAGAGACACCACCATCCGGTGGTGTCTTTTTTTGTGCTCTGTTTGGGTGCCGAGAAATCCGCTAGTTTGCGTAGTGTAACGAAGCAAACTATAGGCAGATCGGCGTAGCCGAGATGCAGGGTTCTGAGTCCCCGACGGGTCACCAGCGAAACAGCCGACACCTTTTGGTGTCGGCCGTTTTGCTTGTAGCTTGTGCGATGACCGAACCCCCGCAATCCCACAGGGATTGCACAAGATTTTGCGCTTGTAGGAACTGCGACCTGCACAAGCTCGGCGCAAAATCAGGGTTCTGAGTCCCCGACGGGTCACCAAAAAAGAGACACCACCATCCGGTGGTGTCTTTTTTGTAATACGAAAAGGCTCCCCTGTGCAAGGGGAGCTGTCCGAGCAAATGCGAGGACTGAGGGGTTGTGTTGGATTTGTTCCTCCCGACAATCCCTCCACCGCCGTTCGGCGGTCCCCCCCCTTTACAAGGGAGGCTTATTCGGTCGGTGCGTGGTCTAAAATCGACAGGGGTGCATTCTCACCCTTCCGTCAATTTTCCGTCCCGCATCACCACCCGGCGGGGACAGGCCGCGCCGATGGCGGGGTCGGGGGTGATGATCACCACCGTATGCCCGCCGCCGTGAAGGTCACGGAGCAGGTCCATAATCTCGCCGCCGGCGGCGGTATCCAGGTTGCCGGTGGGCTCGTCCGCCAACAGCACCGGCGGACGCCCGGCAATGGCCCGGGCGATGGCCACCCTCTGCTGCTGGCCGCCGGACAGCTGCCCCGGGCGGTGGTCCATCCGCGCGGATAACCCCACCCGCCGCAGGCTCTCCTGCGCCAATTTCCGCCGGGTCTTTTCCGGGACACCCCGATAAATCAGGGGCAGTTCCACGTTTTCCCGGGCAGTCAGCCCCGGCAACAACTGAAAATTCTGAAACACAAACCCCACCGTGCGGCACCGCACCCGGGAAAGCTGACCCTCGGTCATACCCTCCACCGCCTGCCCCGCCAGTCGGTACCGCCCGGCGGTGGGGGTATCCAGACAACCCAGCAGATTCATCAGGGTGGATTTCCCCGACCCCGACGGCCCCAGAATCGCCACCATCTCCCCGGCTTTCACCGCAAAATCCACTTGGTTCAACGCCCGCACCGCCTGTCCGCCTATGCGGTAATCCTTGCAAATGCCCTGCATCTCGATCAGCGCCGCCACAAAACCCGCTCCTTTACATTCGTATCGGTTTCATTGTGTGCGAGAACGGCGAAAATACACCGACAAAAACAAAAAACGGAGAAAGATTACAAAATCTTTCTCCGTTTCTATTAATCGTCGTGGTGGTGATGCCGGCGGCGGGGACGGTAAAAAGGAATCAGCGACAGCCACAGTTGCCGCTTGCGGCGTTTCCAGTGGGCCTGCTCCCGTCCGTCGGTACGGTTAATCTCCATATTGATGTATTTCAAATCCGATTTGAATGCTTGAACCACCGGGATGGTCAAACCGGCAATGACCGCCAACACAAAAATACCGGCCAAAACAAGACCGATCTTGGTCAGTGCTCCGTCCATAGCAATTTCTAAGGGTATCAACACGAGGGAAACTCTCCTTTTTTGTAAAATCCTATGCATTATACCACAGGGTTCGACATATTGCAACCTTTTTTCACAAAAAGGGCCATTTACAGCACCACGTAGCGGTCGCTGACGTAGTTATACTGAATCTTCACCGTTTCTCCGCCGCTTTCGTACTCCATCTCCATAATGTAGGGGTCGTACAACTCCGGGAAGGCCACGTTACGACTCTCCAGCCGGTCGTTGAGCAGACAGCGCACGGTGGCGGTGGCACCGGGCTTGACCGGGTTCGTGTCCTTGGCGTACACGATCAGCCCCAGACTGCCCTCCATCTCCAGCATCGCCCGCATATCCTGCAGGGTGGTCTCGGCGTCCTCGCCCTGGCTCTTTTCCAGAGCGGTCCAATAGGCGTCCCTCTGTTCTTGGGTCAGGTCAGCCTTCTCCTTAAACTTCATCTTAAAGGACGTGAGGGTGAAGGCGGAATGGTTGGTGTAGGTGATGGCCAGATAGGTGTTTTTGCCATCCTTTTGGGTGGTCAGCTCCCAGTCAATGTCTTCCACTTTAATTTCCGTTTCATCCGAGGGAGCCGCGGTGGTGGCGGCAGGCTCGGCGGGTTTTTCCCCGTTATCACAACCGGTGGCGGTCAGCAGCAGCACCGTCAGCAAAAGGCAGGTCCATTTTTTCATCGTCTACCTCCGAAAATAGCAATATGGGGCATTATAGCACATTTCCCCGCAAAAAGCAAGAGCCTGTCACATAGTGACAGACTCTTTGGCGTTTTTGGTTTTGGTACACAGGCAATACCCGCCGTAAAACAGCAGAATATACACCACGAACAGCAGGATGACCCCCACCGGGTACCACACGGGATGGCCGCCCACCAGGTTATACAGAATATCGTAGGGCGTACCGTCGCCCTGGCGCAGGAACATATAGTTATAGTCAATCCCCGCGTTGGCCACAAATGCGCCGCCGGCAAAACTCAGCAGGATGGCAAAGGTCAGCGGCACGTTTTTCCGCCGCATGCTGGCCATACCGGAGATGAGGATATACAGCGCCGCAAAGCCGGAGATGCAGTGGGTGAACCCGGACACCATATTGTCAAAGCCCAGCACCGGGTAAGAGCCGTAGTTTTGGGCCGCACCCACGGTGCCCAGCACCGCACCCAACAGACCGAAGATGGAAACAAAGTCCAAGGCCGCCTCTTTCAGCCGGCCGGCAGAAAAGGCCGCCAGCGGGATGGTGATGAGCTGGATAGAGCAGAGGAACAAGGGCAGATTATACAATACGCCGTGGTACCAGGGATACCCGCTCTGGGTCTGGGACCAGCAGGCGATGCCGATCTTAATCAGTTCCAGGCCGTCGATGAGCACCGCCGCCCAGCACAGCACCCGGTTTTTCGCCCGGTCGTCCCGGCTGCGGTTGCGCAGACCCAGCCACACCGCCAAACCCACCATCGCCAGCATAAGGCAACCCACAAAGGTCAGGTGTTGCCAGGAATAGGCGCCCTCGGGGATACGCCGGTATCCGCCGATGCCGAAAAATTCACGAATTATGTCCATAATGACATCCCTTTCCATCGTACTGGGAACGATTATACCCCCAAATCCCGGAAAAGGCTATATTTATGACAACATTGTAACTTATTGTAAAAAAAGCCGGAGCCTACGCTCCGGCTTTTTATTACAGTTCCAGCTTCATATCGCCGTCTTTGATCCAGCCCAGCATCCGCAGAATCTCGGCAAACACCAGCGACAGCACCGCCGGTGCCACCAAACACACCGTCACGATGCCCATCCAGGCGTACCAGTTGTCGGTGCCCATGGCGGTGAGGATTCCCAAGGGACCCACCAGACCGCAGGTGCCCATACCGGCGGACACGCCGGTGCATTCCAGCTTAAACCACAAGGTGGCCATCGGGCCGGTGATGGCGGAGGCCAACGTAGCGGGAATCCAAATGCGGGGATTTTTCACGATGTTGCCCATCTGGAGCATACTGGTGCCCAGACCCTGGGCCACCAGACCGCCCCACTTGTTCTCCCGGAAAGAGATCACCGCAAAGCCCACCATCTGGGCGCAACACCCGGCGGTAGCGGCACCGCCCGCCAGACCGGCGATGCCGATCATAGCACAAATGGCGGCAGAGGAAATGGGCAGGGTGAGGATCACGCCCACCACCACGCTGACGATGATGCCCATCAGCAGGGGTTGCATTTCGGTGGCGGTGTTGATAAAGGTGCCCAGCCAGTACATACCGTAGGCAATGGCGGGACAGCACAATTTCGCCACCAGCGCCGCCGACAGAATGGTGGTCACCGGGGTGGTCAGAATGTCCACGGGGGTCTCCTTGGACACCAGCTTGCCCAACTCGATGGCGATAATGCACACCACAAAGGCGCCCGCCGGACCGGCGGTAAGGGATTTCTCCGCTCCATCCAGCATAAACACGGCGCCCATACCGTTGCCGATCATACCCGCCACTGCGCCGGAGAGCAGCACCAGGGGCGGCGCTTTCAGCCGGTGGCCGATGGCCACGCCCAGCGCCGCGCCGGTGCAGGCCTTGGCGTAGCCGGCAATCTCGGTCAGCAGCGCCCAGCCGGTGTACTGACCCAGAGTCTCGAAAATGGTGCCAATGAGCAGGGTGGCAAACAGACCCAGCGCCATACTGCCCATAGCATCCACAAAATACAGTTTTGCAGAGGGCCGCACGTCCTTACGTTTGAAAAATTCCTTGATTTTTTGCATAAGTATCGCCTCTTTTTCTCGCCGATAACGGTTTGCTCTATTCTGCCGGAGAACGGTTCCGTTAACGTTATTCATCAAAATCCTCGTGCAGATATTGCTCCGCCAACCACTTCATGGGGTCGGTTTCCTCCGTATCCACCAGGTCCATCTCTTCCGCCATCCGTTGGGGCATACCCTCGGGATAATAGAACAGAACGTGGGTTTCGTTTCTCATATACTCCTCGCCCTCGTTATAGTCGATGTATTCGACAAAGGACCGATAACCCAAATGGTCAGCGGTATGGGCAGATACGTCGCCCTCGTATTTGTAGGTGGTTTCACTGGTGGATTCGTAGCCGTTGCTCATGGTTTCGCCGGTCAGCCGTCCCAATCCGTACAGCGGGTCGCTCTGCTCAAACAGCGACGTATCGTAGGTCTTGGTATATTCGTACCACACATTATTGCGGTCTTTATACCGTCTGGTCAGTTGCTGACCCTGCCCGTTGTAGGTGTAGTGATTCTCGGTGGAGAAATACGCCTCGTGACCGGAATTGTAATAGGTGCGCACGACCGAGGTCTGCTTGCCCGCCTCATTGTACGTGTATTCCTCTTTTTCAATCTCCCGCTGGGCATCCTCCACCGTATAGCTCAACATCCGGTTTTGCTCATCGTACGTATAGGTGGTGCGCTCGGTATAGCCGTCGCTCTCAGAAAGCTCTTCCAACACCGGCAGACCCTTCTCGTTATAGGTATAGTGGGTGGTGTGGACCACACCCAGACCGTCCACATACACCTTTTCCACAGGATCGCCGGCCTCGTTGTAGCTGGTGGTTTGCCGACGCTGGACTTCACCATCGGCATAGGTGTATTCCGTCACATTACCGGCATCGTCGTAAGCCCACGTGAATTTTTCCGCAAAACCATCGACTTGCTCAGAGGTTTTTCTGCCCTGCTCGTCATAGGTGTAAATGTAGTCGTAGGAGGACTCGACGCTGGTTTCCCCGTCATTGCGAAGGAATTCTTCCTTCAACAAATTGCCCTTATCGTCATGGGTGTAGTTGTTGATTTCCACTTCACCATCCAGGTTCTCCATCTTCTCGCAAATCAGCTGACCCTGCTGATTATAGGTGTATTCGTATACCTTTTCCAGTTTCTTTTCGCCTTCACAGAGGAGAACACCTTCCTTCGTTAGGGCGATTTGTCCGGGCTCATAGTCATAACTGCACTCTTTCCGAATCAAATTCCGATTTTCGTCCCACGTATAGGTGTGGGCGTAGGCCTTATACGAAGTCTCAAACAGAATTCCGGTCACCAAGCCATCCTTGTAGGTGTAGGTTTTGCGCTCCGTGTCGTTCGTATCTAGGGGCACGGTCTCCACAGGGAGATACACCAGTTTGTTCTCCCACGCCTTGGCCTCGTCCTCATCTAAAGTTTCCATATACAAATAGGCTTCCTCGTATTTGCCGTCGGCTATCAACGCTTCCATTTGAAGGGTGGCTTTTGGTTTTTCCTCCCGACCGCCACAGGCGGCAACGGTTACCAACAGCAAACCGACCAACAACAAAGACAACCACTTTTTCATTTTTGCATCCTCTTTTTCGTTTTTTACATAGGGTTTATTCCTCACAGATATTTGGGGAATCCCTCCATCATTTCTTCCTCAACATAAACGTGCCGAAGAACACCGCCGCCATCACCAGAATAATGGCTGGGCCGGTGGCGATGCCGCCGTAATAGGACACCGCCAGACCCATCACACCCGAGAACAACCCGAACACCACCGCCAACAGGTGGTAGGACCGCATACTGCGGGCCACGTTGCGGGCCGAGGCGGCGGGCAAGATCAGCAAGGCGTTGATGAGCAGCAGACCCACCCAGCGGATGGACAGCATCACCACCACCGCTACCAGCACCACAAACAGGTTGTCCAGCAGACGGGTATGGAATCCCTTGCTCTTAGCCACCGAGGGGCTGACCGACACGGCGAAAAAGCCGTTGAAACAGCACAGCCACAGCGCCGCCGTCACCGCCAGCGCCACACCCAGCACCCACAATTCCTCACGGGTGATGCTGAGAATGTCACCCACCAGCAGGCTCTGGTAGTTACTCAGGTTACCCTTGGCGGAGAGCAGCGCCAGACCCAGCGCCACACCCACCGAGGAAAACACCCCGATGACCGTGTCGGTGGAGGAGATGCGACTGCGGCGGATGCGGTTCATTAGCAGGGCGAAGGCCACCCCGAACAGCATCAGTATCCAGCGGTAGTCGGATACCCCCGCCAACACGCCGATGGCCACACCGGTCAACGCCGAATGACCCAAGGCGTCGGAGAAAAAGGACATCCGATTATTCACCACCAAGGTGCCCAGCAGGGCACTCAGCGGAATCATCAGCAACACCGCCCACAGGGCGGTACGCATAAACTCGTACTGCAACCAATCAAACATCGGCGGCACCTCCCTTCGGGAAGGCCTGACCGAACGCCTCCGAGGAGAACACCTCGGCGGGCGAACCCTTGGCCAGCACCCGGCGGTCCAGCAGCACCACCCGGTCGGCGTGCTGACGGACAAACTGCAGGTCGTGGGAGATCAGCAGAATCACCATATCCTGCTGACGAAGCTGTTCCAGCAGGGCGTAAAACTGCACCAGACCCGCCTCGTCCACGCCGGAGACCGGCTCGTCCAGCACCAGCATATCCGGATGCGGGCGGGTGGCCATCGCCAACAGCACCCGTTGCCACTCACCGCCGGACAGCCGTCCCGCCGGCTTGTCCAACAGCTGGGCGGCATCAAACCGGGCAAAGTGCCCTTCCAGTTCCCGCCGCAGTTTTCGGGGAACCGGCAAAAACGCCGGCCACCGGGAGGTGTACGCCACCGCCATATCCAGCACGGTGGCGGGAGAGCCGGGGTCGATGTTCAGGCTTTGGGGCACGTAGCCGATACGGGGTCGGCGGTGGGCGGGGATGCCGTCGTGACCGGTGAACACCACCTCGCCCTGATGGGGTATCTCCCCCAGCAACGCTTTGAACAGGGTGCTCTTTCCCGCGCCGTTGCGCCCGATGAGGGCGGTGATCTCGCCGCAATGGGCGTGGAGGCTCACGTCCTCCACCAGGGTCTGTCCCCCGGCGCGGACGGTGATGTGGTTGATTTTCAGACAATGCAGTCCGCAATGGGCGTGGTTCACGGCGCATCACCTCCCGTTAGTTTTTGCAGTTTCTCGCTGTTGCGCTCCATGGCATCCAGCCAGTCGCTGGCCTTGCCGTCGCCCACCACCGCCGTTTCCAGGGCAATCACCTGGTTGGCTGGCACCAAATCGTCGATGGCGGTGTAGCGGATGGGGTATTGGGTGTCGTACAACAGCACCAGGTCGGGGTACTCTTTCGCCAGAACCTCCACCGTCGCCAGGTCGGTGGCGGAAAGGCCGCTTTCCCCCTCGGCAGAGAGGGTCAGTTTCACGTCCAGCCCCACGTATTCCGCCAAATAGGACAGGGAATCGTGGAACAGCACGCAGGGACGGTCCAAAGAAACGGGGAATCGGTCACCCACCGCTTGCATACGGTCTGCGTAGGCGGCGGCGTTCTCCAGATAGCTATCGCCGTTGGCGGGGTCGATCTCCTCCATCGCCGACAGGATCGCCAACACCTGGACATAGTACCGGGCGGGGCTGACCCACACGTGCTCGTTGTAGCAGGCCTCGTGGTGGTCGTGATGGTCGTGGTGGTGGCCGTCAGACTCCAAGAGGGTCATCCCCGCCGAGGTATCCACCAGACGGCTCTCCTCCACCAAGCCCTCCAAAAACGGCTCCGCACCGGCGCCGTTGACAATCACCGCGTCCGCCCGCTCGATAGCCAGACGGTCGGCGGGGGTCAGCTGATAATCGTGCAGACAGCCTGCGCCCACGCCGGACAGCAGGGTCAGCTCCACCCCGTCGGTGTCTCCCAGAACGTTCCGGGCCGCCACGTACAGCGGGTAGGTGGTGACCAGCACCCGGGGTCGGTCGTCTTCTGCCCTACCCCCCATAACCAGAGATAGGCAAAGGCACACCGCCCCTATTACCGCCAGCATTATCGCCACCGGTCCATAATGTCGCAAGGTGGATTTCATAGGAATTTTCCTTTACTGTTAGTATAATTTGATAAGAATTTATCTGTCTGTATAGTAATTGCGGCTTAAAACCGCGTCAAATCCGGTTTTTTGGATGGTTTTGGCCACCAGCAGACCGCCGCCCACGCAGGCGACAAGCTGACCCAGACCCACCGAGCCGGCCCACAAAAGCCACCCGGAAAGGGTGCGGGGACCCACCGCCACGGTGAGCTCCGAGCCGATGATAAGGGCGTTGATCACCACCGGGGGTAAGGTGGACAGCACCGGCAGACCGCCCCAGCGGATACCCCGCAGGCGGTAGGACAGCCACGCCGCCAAGCCGGTGGCGGCGGTGCCCAGCAGAATATCCAGCGCACCCGCCACGTTGGCGCCCATCGTGAGGCCGATGAGGTTGGAGATGGCACAGCCCACCGTCAGCCCGGTGACCGCCGCCGGCGAAAAGGCCGCCAATATGGTCAGCGCCTCGGACACCCGACACTGGACCGTGCCGAACGAGAACGGCGCCAGCACCAAGGTCAGGGCAGTGTACAGACCGGCAATCAGACCGGCCACCGCCAAAAAGCGAATCTTTTCGCTTGCACGGTTTGGGGTCGTCCTCGACCGCCCGTTTTTCTTTTTCATAAATATCTCTCCTTAGTTTTGTTTTAGGTCAGGATGGTTTCGAACTGACCGGACGATGGCTGTCGCCCACAGGTTTATCGTAAACGGGATTTCCCGTTATACGCGATGTCAAACGTAGGGGGCAATGCCTCCCTTGTGTAAAGGGAGGCGCGGCGGTGTGGTCGGTTATAGGTGTTTGTCCACGCACCGATAGAGGTATTCTCGGCCCACCTTTTCCCGGGTGAGCACGCCCCGGTCCAGCAGGACCTTCAGCGCGGCGCTGCGTTTCCGCCCTTGCAGGCGGGCCGCCTTGCCAAAGCCGGCGGCGGTGAACGTCTCCGGCAGATCGGCGGGCAGTAAATCCCGATAATCGGCGGCGCAGGTGAGGGTGAGGGTGTCCTCCAGAGTCAGGGGCAACAGCACCGCCCGGTGGCTGCCCCGCTTGCCCTCGTTGCCCCAGCCGTCCGCCAGCCGCTGTTCCTCCATATCCATCAGCACAAACTGCACCGTCAGGTTGGGGTGACCCAGCAAAGGCAGAAGATAAATCAGTTGGGGGCAACCCTGGATAAACTGCCCCACCTTGGGGCTTTTGCGGGGTGGGGTGATCTCCCCGGTCTCGGGGGTGATCCAGGACAAGTATTTCCGCCGGGGGATGGGATGCACCACCGCCACCGGATAGGTGTCCAGCAGGGTTTCCAGCTTTTTTCGCAGCGGCGAAAAGCCCCCGGTCTGTATCTCGTACACCCGCTCTCCGTCATACACGTCCGCCACCCGCCCGCAGGGCAGGGTGACCTCGTGATGCTCCGGGTTGTCGTCCAGCCACCATTTGAGGGTGGCGTGGAGGGGTTTTTCTTGCAAAATCCCGATGCCACCGGGGCGGATATCCCCTTGGCGCATCCGGGCGCAGGCCTCGTTAAACTCCATAGCGAATCCGGGCTCCAAAGCTCCGGCCTCTCGCGGTATCGCCGGTGACGGTGGCGGTGTTTTCGTCCTCTGCCACCGCCAAAGTGAGGACGTCACCCCGCCGACATTCCCCGACAAAGTGCAGGTCCACCTCAACGGGGTCCTGCTCTAGCCGACCGGCGGGCAGATAATCCAACATCAAATCGGCGTAATGGGTGTTGTTCAGGTGTCCGTTGCGGTCGGTGTCCGACCAGCGCACGATATAAGCGCCTGCCGGCTGAGTGCCTATGGTGGCAAACCGACCCGGATCGGCACAGGCAACCTGGCGGGGACTTTCCGGTAGCGGCGCCACCTCCATAAATTCGTCGCCACGAAGCAGGCGGTGGGACTCTACCGACACCAAGGCAAACTGCATCACGCCCTCCACCAACAGATGGCCGTCGGTGTCCCGCCACTCATAGCATCGGAAAAACCGAGGACCTCTCCGATCCCGGTGCCAGGTGGTGAGGGTAACCCGCTCTTCCATCCCGGGCAGGCGGTGGATCACCGTGTGCCAGCGGGAGGTGACGAACACCATCCCCATCTTCAGCATATCCTGCCAGCCGAGACCCGCACCCACCAGGTGCTGTTCCCCTGCCTCCTGCTGATACCGCAGGACGGCGGACAGCCGCATCTTGCCGTTGGCCCCCACGTCATAGGAGGCCACTTTTATGGGCATATTGTATTCTTTTGGTATAATCCGTTCCATAATATACTCTCCGTATAAGTAGCCGTTGCGCAAAGCAAAACTACCCCTCCGTCAAAAATCAAAGATTTTTGCCACCTCCCCTGACAAGGGGAGGCAAGGCAAGGTTCTGCAACTATCCTATGTCACTCGCCCTCATTCAGCAAAGCAGCCAGCATTCTATCTGGGTCTTGCAAGAAACGTCGGGTAATCTGATAATGCTCGGTATCTCGGTAATCCACCTGCCGGATGCCCTCCTCAGACAATTCCAGCACACAAGCACCGGGGTATGCCAACAAAATCGGCGAGTGGGTAGCAACAATAAACTGGGAGCCTTGTTGCGCCAACCGATGCATCTCTACCAACAAGGACAGCAATCGAGAGGGCGATAACGCCGCTTCCGGCTCGTCCATAATATATAGACCGTTGCCCCAAAACCGATTCTGCACTAAGGTCAAAACGCCCTCGCCGTGGGACATACTGTGCAGCGACTTTCCGCCATAGTTGCCAACGGCTCGCACCGAATCAATGTAACTGATAGCATTATAGAAACTCTCTGCCCGGAGAAAAAAGCCGTCTTTCGGATAGGCTTCTTTCGCTACGGTCATCAAGGAGTGTAACTCCGAATGAGAATCGGAGGTAGAGAAAGTAAAATAACGCGTACCGCCCTCCGGGTTAAACCCACTGGCAACGGCAATTCCCTCAATCAAGGTGGATTTTCCGATGCCGTTCTCCCCCACCAAAAAGGTGACCGGGGCGGTCAGCCGAATGGATTGTCCCTCCATCATCCGCTGAATCACGGGAATGGCACGAAGATACGAACCCTCCGCAGGAGGCTGTCGCAACAGCACCTCCCGAATGTACAGGCGATTCATTTTTATTCCTTATCCGCCAGCTTGTTGGCCAGGGCGCGGAGGTCTTCGGGGTCGAAGAACTCCACCTGAAGAATACCGCCCTTGGGGGTGGCGGTCACCTTGACCTGGCGACCCAGATTCTCCCGCAGGGCCAGCTCCACCTCGTCGTAGAAACTGTCGCGGACTTTGGGCTCGATAATTCTGGGCGGGGTCAGTTTCCGCTTGGCAGCTTTGGCCATCCGCTCCAGTTCCCGCACCGACAGACCCTTAGCCACCGCCTGCTTGGCAACGGCGATCTGGGCCTCGGCGCCCTCAAAGGCCAGCACGGTACGGGCGTGACCGGCGGACAGGGTACCGGCGGCCACCAATGCGGTGACCTCCTCCGGCAACTGCAACAGACGCAGGGCGTTGGACACCGCCGGGCGGGACTTGTTCACCACCTGGGCGGCCTGCTCCTGGGTCATACCGTAGTTCTCCATCAGGGTGCGGTAGCCGATGGCCTCTTCCATCGGGTTCAGGTCCTCCCGCTGCAGGTTCTCGATCAGCGCCAGTTCCGCCGCTTCCTGCTCGTTCATATCCCGAATCACCACCGGCACCTCGGTCAGACCCGCCATACGGGACGCCCGCCAACGGCGCTCGCCCGCCACCAGCTGGTAACTGCCGTCCGGCATGGGGCGCACCAGCAGAGGCTGCAGCACGCCGTGCTGGGCAATGGAGTCGGACAGATCCGCCAGCGCCTCATCGTCAAACTGCTTACGGGGCTGGTCCCGGTTGGGGATGATCTCGTCCAGAGGCAGGGTCACGGTTGCGTTGCCGTCCTCCAGAGTGTTCTGGGAAAACAATACATCCAGGCCCTTGCCCAGACCGCCAATCTTTTTAGCCATAATTCTATCTCCTTACTGCTTTTGCAGAATCTCTTTTGCCAGTTCGGTATAGGCGCGGGCGCCCTTACCAGCCTTATCGTAGTAGTGGATGGGACGGCCGAAGCTGGGCGCCTCCGCCAAGCGGACGGTACGGGGGATCACCGTGCCGTACACCTTGCGGGGGAAGAACTTCTTCACCTCCGCCACCACCTGCTGGGTCAGGTTGGTGCGCCCGTCGTACATGGTGAACATCACGCCCTCCAGCTCCAGGGTGGGGTTGTACAGCCGTTTCACCTGCCGCACGGTGGCGATCAGCTGGGACAAACCCTCCAGCGCGTAATACTCCGGCTGGGCGGGGATCAAGAAGGTGTCCGCCGCCACCAGCGCATTAAGGGTCAGCAGACCCAGCGCAGGGGGGCAGTCCACGAATATGTAATCAAACGCGTCGCGGCAGGGGGCGAGAGCGGCCT
>JAZNSL010000049.1:0-20732 GCA_045591225.1 Acutalibacteraceae bacterium
AACCCAAGGCTTACACGTCTTAAGGTTTCCTAACAATGCTGTGAACACTAATTTTCGTGCAGTTTGTGGGTGGATCCATAGCGAGATTGAAAAATCCCTCCACCGCTAAAGCGGTCCCCCCTCCCTTTACAAGGGAGGCTATATTGGCAACCAAGTTTGTGAAAGGAGTGAGAACGTGCCGGATAAGTTTATTTTACATTCAGAATACCAGCCGACAGGCGACCAACCCGAAGCTATCGAAAAATTGACCGAAGGTATCAAAAAAGGCTTAAAAGAGCAGGTTTTGCTTGGCGTTACAGGTTCGGGTAAGACCTTTACAATGGCAAATATTATCGAAAAAGTTAACCGTCCAACCCTCGTTCTCGCTCATAATAAAACCCTTGCCGCACAGTTATGTAGTGAGTTTAAAGAGTTCTTCCCCGAAAACGCGGTGGAATATTTTGTATCCTACTACGACTACTATCAGCCGCAGGCCTACATCCCCACCACCGACACCTACATCGAAAAGGACTCCGCCATCAACGACGAGATCGACCGTCTGCGCCACTCCGCCACCAGCGCCCTGTCCGAGCGGCGGGACGTCATCATCGTGGCCAGCGTCTCCTGCATCTACACCCTAGGTGACCCCATCGACTACCGCAGTATGGTCATCTCCCTGCGCCAGGGCATGGAAAAGCCCCGGGACGAGCTGGTGCGCAAACTGGTGGACCTGCAATACGAGCGCAACGACGTATCCCTCACCCGCAACAAATTCCGGGTCCGCGGCGACGTGGTGGAGGTGTACCCCGCCTATTCCGAAAACACGGTGTTCCGCATCGAGTTTTTCGGGGATGAGATCGACCGCATCAGCGAGATCCACGCCCTCACCGGCGAGGTGAAGGCGGTGGTGAGCCACGTGGCCTTTTTCCCCGCCAGCCACTACATCATCCCACCGGAAAAGATGGCAGATGCCCTGACCCGTATCCGGGAAGAGATGGAGCAGGTGCATAAGGAGTTCACCGAACAGGGCAAACTGCTGGAGGCGCAACGAATCCTCCAGCGCACCACCTACGATATGGAAATGCTGCAGGAGATCGGTTTCTGCAAGGGCATCGAGAACTATTCCCGGGTGCTGTCCGGCAGACCCGCCGGCAGTACCCCCTGCACCCTGTTGGATTATTTTCCTAAGGATTTCCTGCTGTTTGTGGACGAGAGTCACGCCACCCTGCCCCAGGTGCGGGGTATGTTCGGCGGCGACTATGCCCGTAAAAAGAGCCTGGTGGACTACGGTTTCCGTCTGCCCAGCGCCTACGATAACCGCCCCTTAAACTTTGACGAATTCTACGACCACATCAACCAGGTGGTGTTTGTGTCCGCCACCCCCGGCCCGCTGGAAAAGGAGAAATCCGCCCAGACGGTGGAGCAGGTCATCCGCCCCACCGGTCTGCTGGACCCCCTCATCTCGGTGCGCCCGGTGGAGGGGCAGATCGACGACCTGATGGAGGAGATCCGCCTGCGCACCGCCCGAGAAGAACGGGTGCTGGTCACCACCCTCACTAAGAAAATGGCGGAGGACCTGACCAACTATCTGGACACCCACGGCGTGCGGGTGCGGTATATGCACCACGACGTGGACACCCTGGAGCGTATGCAGATCATCCGCGACTTGCGGCTGGGCGAGTTCGACGTGCTGGTGGGTATCAACCTGCTCCGGGAGGGCTTGGACATCCCCGAGGTGTCGCTGGTAGCCATCCTGGACGCCGACAAGGAGGGCTTCCTCCGCAGTGAGACCGCCCTCATCCAGACCATCGGCCGTGCCGCCCGTAACGCAGAAGGTGCGGTGATCATGTACGCCGATTCCGTGACCCCTTCTATGGAGGCCGCCCTGCGGGAGACCGAGCGCCGCCGCCAGATACAGACGGCGTACAACGAGAAACACGGCATCGTGCCGAAGACCATCCGCAAGGACGTGCGGGAGGTACTGGAGATCTCCGCCGGCGGCGGGAAAAAGCGGAAATCCGCCGAGGGTGTCCGCCTGACCAGAGCCGAGCGGCAGGAGCTCATCGCCCAGCTCACCAAGGAAATGAAACACGCTTCGAAATTGCTTGAATTTGAGCACGCCGCACTACTACGAGATCGCATCAAAGAATTGCAACAAATGAAATAAGCGAAAAGCCTCCCTCTCCGAGGGAGGTGGCACGGCGCTAGCCGTGACGGAGGGAGTTTGGCGAACCTTAACTCCCTCAGTCAGCCTTGCGGCTGACAGCTCCCTCAAAGAGGGAGCCTTTGACCTATCTACCGTCTGCCGAAAGGAACCATCTTATGGCCAACGACAAGCTCATCATCAAGGGCGCCCGCGCCCATAACCTGAAAAACATCAACGTGGAACTGCCCCGGGACAGGCTGATCGTATTCACCGGCCTGTCGGGAAGCGGCAAGTCCTCTTTGGCCTTCGACACCATCTACGCCGAGGGTCAGCGTCGCTATATGGAGAGTCTGTCCAGCTATGCTCGTCAGTTCCTGGGTCAGATGGAAAAGCCGGACGTGGACCTCATCGAGGGGCTGTCCCCCGCCATCTCCATCGACCAGAAGACCACCTCCAAAAACCCCCGCTCCACCGTGGGCACCGTCACCGAGATCTTCGACCATCTCCGTCTGCTGTACGCCCGTATCGGCGTGCCCCACTGCCCCATCTGCGGGCGGGAGATCAAGCAACAGACGGTGGACGAGATCGTGGACCGCATTCTGGAATTGCCGGAGGGTACCCGCATCCAGCTGATGGCGCCCATCGTCCGGGGACGCAAGGGTCAGTACGTCAAGGAGCTGGAATCCGCCCGCAAATCCGGCTATGCCCGGGCACGGGTAGACGGCATTCTCTACGACCTGATGGAGAAGATCGACCTGAACAAAAACCAAAAACACACCATTGAGATCATCGTGGACCGCCTGGTGGTGAAAGAGGACATCCGCAGCCGTCTGGCGGATTCGGTGGAGACCGCCACCGGTCTGGCAGAGGGTCTGCTGACCGTGGACGTGGTGGGCGGCGAGGAACTGACCTTCTCCCGCAACTACGCCTGCCCCGACCACGGGGTCAGCGTAGAGGAACTGGAGCCCCGGATGTTCTCCTTTAACAACCCCTTCGGCGCCTGCCCCAAATGTACCGGCCTGGGCATCTTTATGGCTATGGACCCGGACCGGGTGGTGCCGGACAAGAGCCTGTCCATCCGTCAGGGATGTTTCCCCGGCAGTGGGTGGAATTACGACAGCGGTGCCATCGCCAAAATGTATTTTGACGGGCTGGCGGCGCACTACGGGTTTTCGCTGGATACCCCCTACAAGGACCTGCCCAAGGAGATCCAAGACATCCTGCTGTACGGCAACAAGGGCGAGAAGATCCAAATGGCCTATTCCCGGGAATACGGCGCCGGCACCCACTACACCGCCTTTGAGGGTGTGCTGAACAATATGCAGCGCCGGTATAACGAAACCAGCAGCGATTGGATGCGGGAGGAACTGGAGCAGTATATGAGCCAGGTCAACTGCCCGGAATGCCACGGCAGACGGCTGAAGCCGGAAAGCCTGGCGGTAACGGTGGGCGGTCTGAATATCATGGAACTGAGCGATAAAACCGTGGACGACCTGCTGGCGTTTATCGGCAATCTGGACCTAACCGAACGGGAACGCTTCATCGGTGAGCGCATCCTGAAAGAGATCAAGGAGCGCCTGGGCTTCCTCAGCAGCGTGGGTCTGGATTACCTGACCCTGGGCCGCGGCGCCGCCACCCTATCCGGCGGTGAAAGCCAGCGCATCCGTCTGGCCACCCAGATCGGCTCCTGCCTGATGGGGGTACTGTACGTGGTGGACCGGCCCAGCCTCGGTCTGCACCAACGGGATAACGACCGCCTGCTGGCTACCCTCAAGCATCTGCGGGATATCGGCAACACCCTCATCGTGGTGGAGCACGACGAGGATACCATGCGGGCGGCGGACTGGATCGTGGACGTGGGTCCCGGCGCGGGCATCCACGGCGGCGAGATCGTGTATTCCGGCACGGTGGAAGGGGTACTGAACTGCGAAAACTCCCTCACCGGACAATACCTCTCCGGGCGGCGGCAGATCCCCGTCCCCGCCACCCGGCGGGCGGGCAACGGCAACCTGCTGACCGTCAAGGGTGCCGCCGAAAACAACCTCAAGCACATCGACGTTTCCTTTAAACTGGGGGCATTTAACTGCGTCACCGGTGTATCCGGCAGCGGTAAATCCAGTTTGGTAAACGGCATTCTGTATAAACGGCTGGTGCGGGACCTCAACCGCGCCCACGCCCGACCCGGCAAACACGACGGCGTGGAGGGCCTGGAGCACCTGGATAAGGTGATCGACATCGACCAATCCCCCATCGGGCGTACACCCCGCTCCAACCCTGCCACCTATACCGGGGTGTTCAACGACATCCGCGACCTGTACGCCTCCACGGCGGACGCCAAGATGCGGGGCTACGGTCCCGGGCGGTTCTCTTTTAACGTCAAGGGTGGTCGGTGCGAAGCCTGCCAGGGCGACGGCATCATCAAGATCGAAATGAACTTCCTGCCGGACGTGTTCGTCCCCTGCGAGGTGTGTGCCGGCAAGCGGTACAACCGGGAGACGCTGGAGGTGCGGTACAAAGGCAAGACCATCGCCGACGTACTGGAAATGACGGTGGAAGAGGGCGTAGAATTCTTCTCCGCCATCCCCAAGATCGCCCGCAAACTGTGCACCCTGCTGGATGTGGGGCTTGGGTACGTGAAAATCGGCCAGCCCGCCACCACCCTGTCCGGTGGTGAAGCCCAACGGGTAAAGCTGGCCACCGAACTGTCCAAGCGGGCCACCGGGCGGACGGTGTATATCCTGGACGAGCCCACCACCGGCCTGCACGCCGACGACGTCAGCCGTCTGCTGACCGTCCTCAACCGCTTGGTGGAGGGCGGCAACACGGTGATCGTCATCGAGCACAACCTGGACGTCATCAAGACCGCCGACCACATCGTGGACCTGGGTCCCGAGGGCGGTGACAAGGGCGGCACCCTGGTGGCCTGCGGTACCCCTGAGGAGATCGCCAACTGCGAAGCCAGTTACACCGGGCAATACCTCAAACGGGTGCTGGAATAATTTACAATTACTTCACACATCCTTAGCCGTTTTCGCTATGATGATACAAAGAGGTGACTAAGTATGTTCGGATACGTGCGATTATTTAAGCCCACCATCACCATGGGGGAATACGAGCAGTACAAGGGCATCTACTGTACCCTGTGCAAACGGCTGGGCAAGCACTACGGGGTTCTGTCCCGCTTTACCCTCAGCTACGATATGACCTTTTTGGCGGTGCTGGAAATGGCACTGGGCGAGAATAACCCGGATTTCTGCCCCTCCCGGTGCAGTTTCAACCCCACCAAACGGTGTCTGAAGGCCCAACACCTCACCGCCATCGACCGGGCGGCGGACATCGGCACCATCCTCACCTATTACAAGTTAAAGGACACCCTGGCCGACGAGGGATTTGACAAACGGCTGGGGGCCTATTGCCTGCTCCCCTTTGCGGCGGCGGCACGGAACAAGGCGAAAAAACGCCAACCCGAAATCGACCGGGCGGCGGCGGAAATGACCGCCGCGCAAACCGCCCTAGAGGCAGAAAACACCGCCTCCATCGACCGGGCCGCCGAACCCTTTGCCCGGTTGTTGGGGCAACTGGCGGGGGGTATCGCCGCCGACGACACCGGACGGCGGATATTGGAGCGGTTTGGCTACTGTCTGGGGCGATGGGTGTATCTCACCGATGCGGTGGACGACCTGACAGAGGACCTAAAAAAAGGGCGATACAACCCCTATATCCTGTCCCGGGGTATCACCACCCCGGAGCAGATCGCCGAAACGCGGCAATACGCCACAGAGACCCTCAACGCCTGTCTGGCGGAATGTATCGCCGCCTATAATCTACTGGAAATCCGCCGTTTTGACGGCATACTGCGCAACATATTGGAACAGGGGATGCCCCACACCGCCAAGCGGGTCATCGCCGGAGAGGATAAACGACATGAAGAATCCCTATGAAGTGCTGGGCGTCAGCCAAAACGCCACCGACGAAGAGATAAAAACCGCCTATCGCAATTTAGCGCGCAAATACCACCCGGACAACTATGGCGACAACCCGCTGTCCGACCTGGCAGAGGAGAAAATGCAGGAGATCAACGAGGCCTACGACACCATCCAGCAGATGCGCAAGGGCGGTGGCTCTAGCTATCAAAATGGTGGCTATCGTGCCCCCAACGGCGGGCCCTCCCGCTATGCCGACATCCGTCGGATGATCGGCGAAAACCGCATTATGGATGCGGAGATGCTGTTGGACGGCGTGCCCGGTCACGCCCGGGATGCGGAGTGGTTTTTCCTCAAAGGCAGCGTGATGTACCGCAAGGGATGGCTGGAAGAGGCGTACAGCCATTTTGCCACCGCCTGCCGTATGGACCCCGGTAATATGGAATACCGTCAGGCCTTTGAACGGCTGAACCAAAACCGCCAGACCGGCGGCTACCGCACCACCGATATGAACGGCGAGACCTGCAACACCTGCGACGTGTGCACCTCCCTCTACTGCGCCGACTGCTGTTGCGAGTGTATGGGCGGCGACTGCATCCGCTGTTGTTAAGGGAGAACGTTATGAAAAAGACCGGAAAACTGGCTTTGGGCGGGGTGATGTCCGCCCTGGCGGTGGCACTGCTGATGCTCACCGTTACCCCCGTGGCCACCATCGGCACGGTGGCGCTGGCCGCCCTGTGCGGAATTCCCATCGTGGTGGAATCGGGCCGCAAGGCAGGGGCTGTCCATTTTGTGGCCGTGGCGGTGTTGGCGTGGCTGATCGTCCCCGCCACCGACGGCAAACTGCTGTACACCCTCTTTTTCGGCTGGTACACCGTTGTGAAAGCCTATTTGGAGCAGAAAAATCTCCCCCGAACTATGGAATGGGGAGCCAAGTTTCTATTGTTGTGGGCTACCTTTGGCATCGGCGGCGGTTTCACCTTCTTTTTCCTAATGGACGAGGTTTCCCTTTGGGATCTATCCTGGTGGGTGATTCCGGTAGGTGTAGTGGCTTCTAACCTGCTGTTTGTGGTGTACGACCGTTGCCTCACCGGGTTGGTGGGGATGTACATGCGCCGCCTGCACCCCACGGTCAGCCGTCTGTTTCGCCTATGATAAGAAAAATTTGCAAGATGCGGGTTTGCATCTTGCATTTTTTATTTATATAAGGTACAATATAAGATATATTTTGCAAGATTAAGGAGTGAACGGGCATATGAATACCACCCTCACTGAACTCATCGCCACGCGCTCACCCCATTTTTCCAAGGGACAGCGCCGCATCGCCGATTTCATCACCGCCCATTACGACGAGGCGGCCTTTATGACCGCCGCCCGCCTGGGTGAAGAGGTCGGGGTCAGCGAATCCACCGTGGTGCGCTTTGCCACCGAGCTGGGTTTCGCCGGATACCCGGGTCTGCAAAAGGCGTTGCAGGAGCTCATCCGCAGTAAGCTGACCATCGTCCAGCGGTTGGACGTGACCCGCGCCCGGATGCAGGGCCAGGACGTGCTCCGTCAGGTGGCGGCCAGCGATATTCAAAATATCCGCCACACCATCGAGGGCTTGGACGAGGCGGTGTTCCGCCGGGCGGTGGAACGCATCGTGTCCGCCCGTAACGTGTACGTATTCGGCGCCGGCAGCTGCAAGCACTTGGCGGGATTCCTCACCCACTATCTCCAAATGCTGCTGGGCGGTCAGGCGCGCCGCATCCCGGCCACCAGCCAGGCGGAAATCTTTGAGGAGATGCTGGACCTGTCCCCGGAGGACGTGGTGATCGGCATCAGTTTCCCCCGGTACTCCAAAAAATCCGTGCAGACCCTCCACTACGCCCACAGCAAGGGCGCGGGCGTGATCGCCCTCACCGACAGCGCCCTTTCCCCCATTGCGCCCTACGCCCAAGACCTGCTCACCGCCCACAGCGATATGACCTCGGTGGTGGATAGTCTGGTGGCGCCCTTGAGCGTGATCAACGCGCTGATCGTGGCGGTGTCCCTGCAGACCATGGACCGTACCCGCTCCAAGCTGGAGGAACTGGAACGGCTGTGGCACAGCTATGGCGTCTACCAATCGGTGGAGGAAAGAGAGAACGCGGAATGAACGTAATCATCGTAGGCGGCGGTGCCGCCGGACTCATAGCCGCCGGTGCCGCCGGACGGCAGGGGCATACCGTGACGGTGGTGGAACGCAACCCCCGTCCCGCCCGTAAGGTGATGATCACCGGTAAAGGACGGTGCAACGTCACCAACAACTGCTCCATCGACACCTTTATCCAGAACGTGCCGGAAAACGGGCGGTTTCTGTACAGCGCCCTCAACGCCTTTACCCCCCAAGACACCATGCGGTTGTTCGAGGGGATGGGCATCCCCCTGAAAACCGAGCGCGGCAACCGGGTGTTCCCGGTATCCGACAAGGCGGTGGACATCGTGGACGGCCTGACGAAATACGCCAAGGACGGCGGTGCCCGTTTTGTGGAAGGTCGGGTGACCGAGCTGGTAATTGCCGACGGGGTCTGCACCGGCGTCAAGCTGGAGGACGGCCGGACGCTGTCCGCCCAGCGGGTGGTGGTGGCCACCGGCGGGTGTTCCTATCCCGGCACCGGTTCCACCGGCGACGGCTATGACCTGGCCCGCCAGGCGGGGCACACCGTCATCGAGCCCCGCCCCAGCCTGGTGGCGCTGAATTCCCCGGACCTGTTCTGCCTGGATATGCAGGGGCTTTCCCTCAAAAACTGCGGTCTGCAGGTGCGGGACAACGTGAAAAAGAAGGTCATCTACTCCGATTTGGGAGAGATGCTGTTTACCCATTTCGGTGTCAGCGGTCCTATGGTGCTGTCCGCCAGCGCCCATATGCGCCAAATGGAGGCGGGCCGCTACACCCTCATCATCGACTGGAAGCCGGGGCTGACCCCCGAGCAGTTGGACGCCCGTATCCTGCGGGATTTCGCCGAGCGGTGCAATATGGACCTGTCCAACGCCCTGGGCAAACTGTTACCCCGTCTGCTGATACCGGTGATGCTGGAACTGTGCCAGGTAAAACCGGTGAAAAAGTGCAACGCCGTCACCCGCGAGGAACGGGCCCGCCTGGTGCAGGGCATCAAGGCTATGGCGGTGGAGGTAAGTGGCTTCCGCCCGCTGTCTGAGGCCATCGTCACCGCCGGCGGTGTATCGGTGAAAGAGGTCAACGCCAAAACTATGGAATCCAAGCTGATTCCCGGCCTGTATTTTGCCGGTGAGGTGCTGGACGTGGACGCCTATACCGGCGGCTTTAATTTGCAAATTGCGTTCTCCACCGGCTATGTGGCCGGTAACGCGGAATAAAGGAGTAAACGAGTATGAACTACGCTATCGCTATTGACGGTCCCGCCGGCGCGGGCAAAAGCACCATCGCCAAGGTCCTTGCCAAGGAGCTGGAACTGATCTACGTGGACACCGGCGCCCTGTATCGGGCGGTGGGCTACCACACCACCAGCCTGGGCATCGCCAGCGACGACGCCGCGGGTGTCGCCGCCGCCCTGGAAGGATTGCAGGTGGAGCTGAAATATGTGGAGGGTGTCCAGCGGGTGTTTGTGAACGGCACCGACGTGTCCGACCTCATCCGTACCCCCGCCATTTCTATGGCCGCCTCCGCCGTGTCCGCCATCCCGGCGGTGCGGGCGTTCCTGCTGGCCACCCAGCGGGACATCGCCGCCAAAAACAACGTGGTGATGGACGGCCGTGACATCGGCACCGTCATTTTGCCGGATGCCAAGGTGAAGATCTTCCTCACCGCCAGCCCCGAGGCCCGTGCCACCCGCCGCTTTGCAGAGTTGCAGGAAAAGGGTGATCCCGCCACCTACGAAGAGGTGCTGGCGGATATGATCAAGCGGGACTACGACGACAGCCACCGGGCCATTGCCCCGCTCAAGCAGGCGGAGGATGCCGTGGCGGTGGACACCAGCGGGGATACGCTGGAGCAGTCGGTTGCCCGCATCAAAGCGGTGGTTATGGAAAAATTAGCCAATTAAGGAGTGCCGCTATGCCTGTGTATTTAGCCGAAAGTGCCGGGTTCTGCTTTGGCGTCAACCAAGCGGTCAACCGGGTACACGAATTGTTGGATAAGGGGGATAAGGTCTGCACCTTGGGTCCCATCATCCACAACCCTCAGGTGGTGCAGGAGCTGGAAGCCCGCGGGGTCACCATCGTGGAGGACCCCGCCCATACCCCTGCGGATGCGGTGCTGGTCATCCGCTCCCACGGCGTGCCCCGGAGCGTCTACGACACCATCCGTGAGCAGGGTATCCGCCACTGCGATGCCACCTGCCCCTTTGTAGCGAAGATCCACCGCATCGTCGCCACCCACTCCGCCGAGGGTGCCACCGTGCTGATCGCCGGCAACCCGGACCACCCGGAGGTGCTGGGAATCCGCGGTCACGCCACCGGCGCGGCCTACATTTTCCGGTCGGAGGAAGAACTGGAAACGATGGTTGCCAACCACCCGGAACTGGCGGAAAACCCCTGCATTATGGTGGTGCAAACGACCTTTAATAAAAATATCTGGAAAAAATGTGAGAAAAAAGCAAAAAAACTCTGTACAAATCTCAAAATTTTTGATACAATATGTAACGCTACTGCGAAACGGCAGGATGAAGCCGTCTCGCTCGCACAAAATTGCGATTTGGTAGTTATTGTCGGTGGACGGGAGAGTTCCAATACCGCCAAGCTGCGTGACGTGTGCGCCGCCTATGGTCCCACCCTCTGGGTCGAGACCGCAGACGAGCTGCCCCGTGACCGGTTTGCCCCCGGTATGACGGTCGGCTTGACCGCCGGTGCATCCACGCCTGCCGATATAATAAAGGAGGTACACACAACCATGTCTGAAATCATCAACAACAACGAAATCCTGGAAAAAAACTATGAGGAGATGAGCTCTGAAGAGTTTGCCGCCGCTGTGGACGCGACTCTGCAGAATCCGACTGACGATAAAGTTCGTGGTCTGGTCGTTAGCATTGCGCCTAACGAGGTACAGGTCGAAGTCATCGGCCGTAAGCAGACCGGCTACATTCCCGCTGACGAGCTGTCCAACGACCCCAACGCCAACCCCGCCGATCTGGTGAAGGTGGGCGACGAGCTGCTGCTGCTCATCATGCGCACCAACGATCAGGAAGGCACCATCATGCTGTCCAAGAAGCGCGTTGACGCTCTGAAGGGCTGGCAGAAGATCGTGGATGCCGAGGCTGAGGGCGCCATCCTGGACGGCGTTGTCACCGAGGTTATCAAGGGCGGCGTTCTGGTGGTCACCAACGGTGTCCGCGTGTTCGTTCCCGCTTCCCACGCTTCCGTGGGCCGTATGGAGGACCTGAGCCCCCTGAAGGGTCAGGAAGTCCAGCTGAAGATCCTGGAGGTCAATGACCGCCGCCGTCACGCCGTCGGCTCCATCCGTCTGGTGGCTCAGGCCGCCCGCAAGGAGCAAGAGGAGGCCTTCTGGGCCCAGGCTGAGGTTGGCCAGGAGTACACCGGTGCCGTTAAATCTCTGACTTCCTACGGCGCTTTTGTGGACCTGGGCGGTGTGGACGGTATGGTTCACATCTCCGAGATGTCCTGGAGCCGCATTAAGCATCCCTCCGAGGTGATGAACGTGGGCGACACCGTCACCGTCTTCATCAAGGCTCTGGATCCCGAGAAGCGCAAGATTTCTCTGGGCTATCGCAAGTCTGAGGATAACCCCTGGGAGATCTTCAAGGCCCAGTATCCCATCGATTCCATCGTCACCGCTAAGGTCGTCGGCATGACCACCTTCGGTGCTTTCGCTCAGATTCTGCCCGGTATCGACGGTCTGATCCACATCAGCCAGATGGCCAACCACCGCGTAGAGAAGCCCCAGGACGAGCTGACCGTGGGTCAGGAGGTCCAGGCTAAGATCACCGCCATCGACTACGATCGTAAGCGCATCAGCCTGTCCATCCGTGCTCTGCTGGAGCCCGAGGCTCCCGCCGAGGAGATTGTGGAAGAGGTTGCTGAGGCTGAGGCTCCCGCTGAGGAGGCCGCCGAGGCTGTGGAGGAGTAATTTCTAAACCCATTAGACCGACCCTGTGCAAACAGGGTCGGTTTTTTGTTTGGTAAAGCCTCCCTCCCCGAGGGAGGTGGCATTTGCGAAGCAAATGACGGAGGGAGTTCATTCTATCACACTGTCGAAAAGATAACTCCCTCAGTCCTCGCTGTCGCTCGGCCAGCTCCCTCAACGAGGGAGCCTTTCGGGTGCGACCTCACTCCCCCATCCTCTACAAATTTACACAAAACAAGCCTCGGAGCAATCTCCGAGGCTTTTACTCATATCTTTTGGGGTTGTCGGTGCGCTCCAACAGATAATCCACCGATACGTCGAAATAATCCGCCAACGTAATCAATTCGGCGATACCGGGTTCTCGCTCACCGGTCTCGTACCGGCTGATGGTGTTTTGATTGGTGTTTAGGTCCATTGCCAGTTTCAGTTGGGAAATCCCACGAGATTTTCGCAGTTCTCTCAGTCGCATACCATCACCTCTTGACTTCATTATCCCATAATGGTATACTTTTAAATATACCGATTTGGTATATTTTAGGAGGTAACAAAATGAACAGCAAAAAACTATTATCCGTCCTGTTGGTAACGATAATGTTGCTGACCAGCGTGTTTGCCATACCGGTGAGCGCCTACTACTGCGGCGAGTGTGGCGGAGACGGTTATTATTGGGATTGGTGTTATGAATGTGATGGCGATGGTTGCTCTTATTGCGATTATTATGGCGAGAGAGAATATACTTGTGAGTCTTGCGATAATAATGACAATGATGGGGAAGAAGATAATTCCTGCGCCGATTGTGACGACGCCGGCTATATTGTGACCTTGTGCGGCACATGTAGCGGCGTTGGTTGCGACGTCTGTGATTATTATGGCATATATGAAATCGAATGCCCCGCTTGCGACTATGAGTATCGGATTAGTGATGGGGAAGCCATCATTACCAAGTATTTAGGAGATGGCGGTGACTTGGTGATCCCCTCCACGTTAGGCGGTTATCCGGTGGTTGGAATTGACTCAAACTATGATAGCAGTGACGAATGGTGGTACCACGGTGCTTTCGAGGAATGCGATACGGTAACCTCGGTGGTTATCCCTGAGGGAGTAACCTTTATCGCCAAAGGCGCTTTTGGAGGCTGCACGGCACTAACATCGATCGTCATTCCCTCTACAGTGAGAGAAATGTGCAATTCCTTTGGGAATTGCACAAATCTGACGGCTGTGTATATTTCCGATCTAGAGGCTTGGTGTAATCTTAATTTTTACGATGATTTAGAAAGTTCTCTTTATAGCAACCCGCTGATTTATGCTAAAAATTTGTATTTGAACAACGAACTGGTCACTGATTTGGTTATACCGGAGGGTATAACCAAGATTGGAACCGTCGCTTTTGCCGGTTGCAACATGAATACAGTGACCATCCCGGACGGCGTCACCTATATTGATGGTTACGCATTTTACAATTGCGACAACTTAACCTCGGTGACCATCCCGGAGAGTGTTTCCTATATTGGCGAGTCTGCGTTTGCGGGTTGCACCGACCTGGCATCGGCGACCCTTTTGGATGGCGTTACCTATATTTCTTATAGTGCGTTTTCGAGTTGTACCAACCTAACCACATTAACCATTCCGGAAAGTGTTACCTATATTGCTCTTGGGGCATTTGAATTCTGTAATCGGTTGTCTGATGTATATTACGATGGAACCAAAGAACAGGCTGAATCCATTAGCATTGATGAAGGAAACGAGTCCCTCCTCAACGCCACCTGGCACTATGCGGCGGACCCCATCTCCAACGAGGTCACCCACAGCGTGATGGACACCCAAAACGGCAATGGCTTGGCTTATCGGTTTGAGCTGACCGCCAAGGGTGTGGTGAAGAACGCCCGCAACGTAATGGATTTGACCAACGCCACCATCGAGTATCTGGGTAACGACTGCAAACTGGTGGGTATGGGTGCCATCATCACCAACAACGACACCGCCGCCGCAGACCTGACCCTGGACGCGGTCAACGACTATGACGTGGTGAACGTGCCCACCGTCTACCTGCAGGAGGCAGACGAGGATTCCTGCGCCTTTGCCACCCGCATCATCAACATCCCGGACGGCTCTCTGGAGCGCACCGTTTACGCCCGCCCCTATTTCATCGTGGAAGTGGACGGCGAGCAAGTGACCGTCTATGGCGACGTGAACGCCGCCACCTGCGCTGAGTATCTGTAATTCCTAAACCCGTTAGACCGACCCTGTGCAAACAGGGTCGGTTTTTTGCGCTGATTTGGGGTATGCTAATCCCAAAGGAGGGATGACGATGCAACCCCATAAAGACATTCACATCTCCACCCGGGATCGGGTGATGCGGGCCTGGCAAAACTCCATGGAAGCGGTGCGGGACTACAAGCTGTACGCCAACGAGGTATCCGACCCCGCCGTGTCCGCCCTGTTCGACCGCTGTGCCGAAGAAGCAGGGCAACATGCCGCCGCTTTCCACGACCTGCTCCAAAACCTGCCGGAGCACACAAGCTGACAAAAATTCCGTTGGGAATGCGCAAGGTTGCTAAGGACAGTAAAAGGATGTGTAGAAATTCTACACATCCTTTTCGTTTTGTCGCATGCCGTAACAAGCAGGACATTTGGGCGCCCAAATGTCACCTGTTAGGAGAACCTAAAACCCTTTTACCCATCTCAAAAGAAGTGATATTGTGAGACAGGTCTCACAGTGATATTTTTGATAAATCAAAAGTGATATTGAAACCTTGCGGTTTCAGTGATATTTTATTCGCTCTAAAACTGCCGAAGGCAATACCACTCGGCGTTAGCCGAATATCACTGCGAAGCAATATAACTCGCCTTTGGCGAATAAAACTGGCCAAGTGTCCTTAAGAACACTTGGCCAAACCAACGGAATTTTTGTTTATGGCCAAGCATTGTCCATATTATGACCCACCGAAAGCCCTATACTGTAATCACAGCAAAACACCCACCGATCCGCCACCCACACCGTCGCCGCCAGCCACCCCAAAGAAAAATCGAACATTTTTTCGATTTTTTGCAAAAAACACTTGATTTTCCGGAAAAAGGCTGTATAATGGAGATAGAACACTTGTTCGGAACAGTTGTTCGTGTTCCAAAAGGAGGAATGATTATGTTTGCATTTGTGTTGGATATTCTGCTGGCTGTATTGGCCGGTTATATGTTGATCAAGGGGCATTACGGCGTGACCCGTCAGGCGGCACTGGTGCCGCTGGCGGTGGCGGTGTTGGACGGCTCGGTGGTGTTGCAGTTTGACCCCACCATCACCCCGGTGCTGTCCGCTGCGCTGGTGGCGCTGCAGGTGGTGATCCTGGCCTGTGGGTCGCTGATGGCCTATCGTGACGCGGTGTGCGCCCGCCAAAAGCGGGCCCGCCGGATGCGCCGCCGTCAGGTAGCGGAGAGCCGCGCCGCCTTTGAGCAGGCGTTGGCGCAAAAGGGCCGCGCCGCCACCGGTCGCCGGGTGTGTGCGTAAAAGGTTGACAAAACGACATTTTTGCGGTAAACTGGTAAACCGAGTGAGCTGAACAGCCGCGCATACGGCTTTGCCGTGTGTGAGGAAAGTCCGAGCTTCACAGGGCAGGATAACGGCTAACGGCCGCCGGGGGTGACCCTAGGGAAAGTGCAACAGAGATATACCGCCTATGGCTTGGCTTTGCGCCTCGAATCCGCTTTGCGGTGCCCATAGGTAAGGGTGGAAAGGCGAGGTAAGAGCTCACCGGCACGTTGGAGACAGCGTGGCCCTGCAAACCCTATCCGAAGCAACGCCGACCGGAGCGATACATTGGCCCGATGTGCTCCAACGGGCGGCTTGAGCCGTCTGGCAACAGGCGGCCTAGATAGATGGCTGTTCACGACAGAACTCGGCTTACAGGCTCACTCAATAGATATGGAAAAACCTCCGTTTGCACGGGGGTTTTTTCTTTTTTATAAATTTTTGTATTTTTTGCGGAATTGTTTTGCATTTTTAACGATAGTATGTTACAATGAATAAGATTATAGGGTATTATTCCTTTTTATGACTTTTTTCGCGAGAGGTTGTGACCGTATGGCGCAAAGCGGTATGTTCCGCACCGCTATGGGCGGATTTAACAAGCAGGACGTCCTGCAATATATTGACGAGATCACCGGTGCCTGGAATGCCGAGCGCACCGCTCTGGAACAGCAGGCCGCCGAGGCGGCTGACCAACGGGATAAGCTGCTGGAGCAGACCCAGCAGTCGATGGTTAAGGCGAAAGAGGCTGACCAGCGCGCTCAGGTAGCGGAGACCCAACTGGCCGAGGCACAGCAGCAGATGTACGATGCCACCGCGGAATTGTCCATCCACCGCACCGCCGCCGAGAGCCTGCGGGAGCAACTGGAAGAGGCTCTGCGCCGGGTGGCCCAGTTAGAGGCCGAGGTGCAGGCGGTCACCGACCAGCGGGACGAGGCCATTGCCGCCGTGGCGGACGCCAAAAGCCAGCAGAACGACACCCAGTCCCTGACCCGGCAACTGGAGGAATCCCACCAGCAGAACCGGCGTCTGAGCGACCAGATCGATAGTATGCAACAGGCCATCGCCCGGTACGAGCAGGTGCTGGGAGACGTGGAGACCGCCGGTGAGCGGGTCAGCGGTATCGTCCGCCCCTTCATCGAGCAGTCCAACAGACAGGCCGACGAGACCCTGGACAGCGTACAGGCGGTGTTGGCCGCCGTGCTGGCCCAGTTGGGCGAGTTGCAGGGCAGCGTGGAGCAACGCCGTCTGGCACTCCAGCGGTGCAAGGCGGACAGCGACAGCCGCCTGACCGCCGCCTTTGGCGATTGGCTTGGTAAAGTCCCGGACACCGCCCCGGTATCCGGCAACCACTTTTTTCGATAACCCGCCCGCCTGTGAGGAGCCGGCACCGGAGCCGAAAGAGCCCGTAACCACACCGGAACCTCAAAGGAACAAGGGCGGTGGTAATCCCCCCACCCGGGTGACGTCCACCCTGCCCCGACCCCGCCGCCGCGGTCTTATGGCCCGCCTGGAGGGTTGGCTTCACCGCTAATTTGTTGGAAATAGAGGGTTTCCTCTTTTAGTACGTATCCAAAAAATTTTATTATAGGAGTGTATCATTATGGCAGAACTGAAGTATGAAATCGTGAAAGAGTGTGGCGTCCTGTCCCAGTCCCCCACCGGCTGGACCAAGGAGCTGAACCTGATCAGCTGGAACGATCGCGCCCCCAAATACGACATCCGTGACTGGGCTCCCGATCGCGCTAAGATGGGTAAGGGTGTCACCGTTTCCGCCGACGAGGTTATCCTGCTGCGCGATCTGCTCAACGAGCTGGATCTGTAATCGAGGAGCGCTGACTATGCTTTGGATCCCGATACTGTATGCCATTGCACAGGGCATTGTGCAGGGCATTACCGAATGGTTGCCGGTGTCCAGCACCGGTCACATTCTGCTGTTGGACGCCGTCTGGCCTATGCAGGGTGTTCTCGGCGAGGAATTCTTTGACGTGTTCAAGGTGATCATCCAGCTGGGCTCCATTATGGCGGTGGTGGTGCTGTATTTCCGCAAGCTCAACCCCTTCTCCCGTAAGAAGACCTATGAGCAACGCAAGAGCACCTGGAGACTGTGGTATAAGGTGGCGGTGGCCAGCGTGCCCGCCGCCATTGCCGGTCTGCTGCTGGACGACCTCATTGACGAGGTGCTGTCCGTCCCGGTGGTGATCGCCGCCACCCTGATCCTGTACGGCATCGGCTTTATCATTATGGAGAGCCAAAAAAATCGCAAGACCACCGTCAACTCCTTGGAGGAAATGAGCTTTAAGCACGCCTTCGGCATCGGCGCCTTCCAGATGCTGGCGCTGATCCCCGGCACTTCCCGCTCCGGCTCCACCATCCTGGGTGCGTCCCTGCTGGGCACCTCCCGCACGGTGGCGGCTGAGTTCTCCTTCTTTATGGCTATCCCGGTAATGCTGGGCGCCAGCGGCCTGAAGATGGCTAAGTGCTTCCTGCTGGACGGCTACACCTTTAATGGTTGGCAGTGGCTGATTCTAGCGGTGGCCACGGTGGTATCCTTTGTGGTATCCCTGCTGGTTATCCGCGGTCTGATGGCCTTTATCAAAAAGCACAGTTTCAAACCCTTTGGTTGGTATCGTATCGCACTGGGTGCGATCGTACTGCTGTGCGTTGCCCTCGGCTGGCTGTAAAAACAAAAAAAGAAACCCGATGCGGTGCATCGGGTTTCTTTTTTATTCGGTCTTAATCCCGCTTTTTGGTGGCGATCTCCACCAGAGCCTTGGCAATGAACTCGTCGGCGGTCATAGCGCCCAGGTCCTCGCCGCCGCGGGTGCGGACGGACACGGTGCCGTTCTCCATATCCCGGTCGCCAACAACCAGCATATAGGGAACCTTCTTCAGCTGATGCTCGCGAATCTTGTAGCCCAGCTTCTCGGAGCGGTAGTCGCCCTCGGCACGGAGACCGGCGGCCTTCAGCTGTTCCTCCACGTTCTTGGCGTACTCGTGGGCACGGTCGGTAACCGGCAGCACCACCACCTGGTCGGGAGCCAGCCACAGCGGGAAAGCACCGGCGAACCGCTCGATGAGGTAGGCCAGGGTGCGCTCGTAGCAACCCAGAGAGGTGCGGTGGATGATGTAGGGGGTCTTCTTCTGACCGTCGGCGTCGGTATATTCCATACCGAACTTCTCAGCCAGCAACATATCGATCTGGATGGTAACGATGGTGTCCTCTTTGCCAAACACATTCTTATACTGGATATCCAGCTTGGGACCGTAGAAAGCGGCCTCGTCGATACCGATGGAATACTCCACGCCCAGGTTGTCCAGAATCTTCTTCATCACGTCCTGAGCCTCGTTCCACTGCTCGGCGGTACCCTCGTACTTATTCTTGGGGTTCTCGGGATCCCACTGGGAGAAGCGGAAGGTGCAATCCTCCAGCATACCCACGGTGTCCAGGCAGTATTTTGCCAGCTCCAGACAGCCCTTGAACTCCTCCTCCAGCTGATCGGGGCGGAGCACCAGGTGACCCTCGGAAATGGTGAACTGGCGCACACGGATCAGGCCGTGCATCTCACCGGAGTCCTCGTTGCGGAACAGGGTGGAAGTTTCACCCAAGCGCATGGGCAGGTCGCGGTAAGAACGGGCGCGGTTCAGGTAAGCCTGATACTGGAAGGGACAGGTCATGGGGCGCAGAGCAAAGCATTCTTTCTCCTCGTCATCGGGATCGCCCATAATGAACATACCGTCACGGTAGTGATCCCAGTGACCGGAGATCTTGTACAGATCCCGCTTGGCCATCAAGGGGGTCTTGGTCAGCAGATAACCACGCTTCTGCTCCTCGTCCTCGATCCAGCGCTGCATCAGCTGAATCATCCGAGCGCCCTTGGGCAGCAGGATGGGCAGACCCTGGCCAATGACGTCCACGGTGGTGAACAGCTCCAGCTCACGGCCCAGCTTGTTGTGGTCACGCTTCTTGGCCTCCTCCAGACGGACCAGGTGCTCCTCCAGCAGGCTGGCCTTGGGGAAGCCGATGCCGTAGATACGGGTCAGCATCTTGCGGTTAGAGTCGCCACGCCAATAGGCACCGGTGGCGGACAGCAATTTAATGGCTTTCAGACGGCCGGTATCGGTCAGGTGAGGACCGGCGCACAGGTCGGTGAAATCGCCCTGGGTGTAGAAGGAAATCTCCGCGTCGGCGGGCAGGTCATTGATCAGCTCCACCTTATAGGGCTCGTCCGCCATCTTGGCCAGAGCCTCTTCCCGGGGCAGGGTGAAACGGGTGATCTCGATGCCCTCTTTGATGATCTTCTTCATCTCGCCCTCGATCTGCTCCAGCACCTCGGGAGTGACCGAGAAATCCACGTCAAAATCGTAGTAGAAGCCCTCGTCGATGGAAGGGCCGATGGCCAGCTTCACGTCGGGGTACAGGCGCTTGACCGCCTGAGCCATCACGTGGGACAGGGTGTGCCAATAGGCCTTGCGACCGTCCAGGTCGTCAAAGGTCAGAATAGCCACCTCGCAGTCGGCGGTCAGAGCGTCCCGCAGATCCGCCACCTTGCCGTTCACATAGGCACAGCAGGCGTTGCGGTACAGGCCCATGGAGATGTCGCGGCACAGAGCATCCAGCGTGGTGCCCTCCTCCACCTCGCGGATAACGCCGCCGGGCAACGTAATGTTCAACATATCAATTCCTCCAAACTTTAAAGTATGATAAACAGTGGTAACAAGAGCAATCCGCATTCTGCCTCAAAGCGAGGAGATTTTGAGGGATTTTTGCTCAATTTGGGTGAAGCAAGGCTTGGTGCCTTGCAAAAACAAATTGGGTGAAAAGCACCAAAATCCACCGCTTTTGAGGTCGATTCGGGTTGCTCTTGTTGCCACAAAATAAAAAGCCTCGTCCACAAAGGGACGAAGCAAAAGCTACGTGGTTCCACCCAATTTCCGCTGTGCGTGAGCACAACGCTTTGGCGACCGATAACGGGGTCAGCCGTCGCGCCTTGTTTCGGCGCACGCTCCGGGGTGGTGGGCATTTTGCAATCGCTTCACGTTCTTTCACCATCCGAACGCTCTCTGCATCGGCAGATCACAAGC
>JAZNSL010000050.1:0-17414 GCA_045591225.1 Acutalibacteraceae bacterium
GGTTTTCTCTTTTGTGGGGGCGGTCGAGGACGCCCGCCCCTACGGCGTGGCAACAAGGTGGGATGGAGTCCGTAGGGGCGGCAACCTGCCGCCAGCCGTTTCCGGCACAATCCCTCCGTCATTTGCTCCGCAAATGCCACCTCCCTTTACACAAGGGAGGCTTTTCGCGCTCTGCGACCACCTCATCCGCCTCGCATTCGCTCGGCACCTTTTCGCTCGCCGCGAGACAGCCCCTCTTTTGTCTGCTTCGCAGACATTTTCCCTCGCTATCGGGGGAAATCGACCTCGATGGGAAGGCTTTTGTGGGAAGTGCGCCGCTTGAGGGGAAGGCTTGGCGCGTGTCGGGGTGGAGGGTGGTTCTTTTTGCGTGTAAAGCAGAGCCGCTTTACAGCGTTAAAAGGAGGAAAACACGCTCTGTCGGTCGCAAATTGCGTATCTTTTGATGCTATCTCCCCTGCTCCGACCGTGTCAATTTTACAGCAAAACAAATTGGTTTAAATTTTTAATTTTTATTGTTAATTTATTATATATATATTTATTAATAATTTATTAATATCTATTGACACGGGTTGGAAAAAGTTTTATAATTATTGCGGTTATATATACCATTTTTACCCAAGCAAATTTCCCCGGCAAAATATCTTATGGAAAGGAGGATCTCTCTATGAAAAAGTACAATGCACCTGAGCTGAAGGTTCTGGCCTTCACCGCCGAGGAGGCTGTTGCCGCTGTGTCTAATGGTGGTAGTAACCTCTACAACGATGCTGAGTTCGGTAGCTGGTAATCACCACCGACCCAACATCCCGCACAAACCCCAAATCTGTAAGGAGGAAATGAAAGCATGAAAAACTTTCGCAAGATTGTTGCCATCCTGGCTGCTGCCCTGATGCTGTGCACCGTCGTTCCGATGAGCGCTTTTGCCGCTCCCGGCGATGTCCTTGTTGACTACAACTTCGATGACGGCTCCAACGGCGGTTTTGAGCGTTCTGTTAACGAGGATGGCTATCTGGTCTTCGACGCCACCACCGGCGACTGGCAGAATACTTTTGCCTACATCGGCGGTTTCCAGACCAACGTTGATTACGTGGTATCCTTCAAGGCTAAGGCTAACAAAGCTACTACCATGAACTTCAAGATCAACGATAACTGGGGCGCCGATGCGGCCGCCTTCACCGTGGACGTCACCACCGAGTGGCAGGAGTTCGAGGGTACCATCAACATGGCTACTCTGACCAGTGCCATCGTGATGTTCTCTTCCAACTCTACGGCTGCCGATGCTGCCATCTACTACATCGACGATCTGAAGATCGTTGAGAAGGCTGAGGAGATCGAGGTTGGCGTGGTCGCCAACGGCGATTTCGAGAACGGCTCTGAGGGCTGGACTCTGAACTCTTCCGCTTCTGTCGTGGACGGCGCTCTGCAGATCGACAACTGCGGTCAGTGGTCCGAGGCCGCTATGGCCAACATCGCTGTCGAGGTGGGCACCGAGTACACTCTGAGCTGGAAATCCCAGCGTGTGAGCGGCTCCGGCGCTTTCTTGATGTTCATCCTGAAGGGTGACAACAGCAACCACGCTGCCACCGGTACCAACTGGATGAACAGCACCAGCACCGACTGGGTTGAGCAGTCTCTGGTGTTCACCGCCGAGGAAGCCAACCTGAAGCTGAAGCTGTCTGCCGAGGTGAACGACCCCGGTGTTATCCTGATCGATGACATCACCCTGACTGCTACTCCCAAGGCTGTTGTCGGCCAGATCACCAACGGTGACTTCGAAACCGGCGACAAGACCGGTTGGGAAACTTGGCAGTCCACTGCCATCACCGAGGCTGCTGCCCACACCGGTTCCTACGGTGCTAACCTGATCGGTAACGGCGGTTGGGGCGGCTTCCTGAACCAGACCCTCAACGTTGAGGATGGCAAGACCTATGAGTTCTCTTTCTGGTACAAGGCCAACACCTCCGGCACCAACTGGAGCCTGAAGGGCAACCAGTCCGGTACCAATTATGGCAGCGGCTGGGTCACCGCCACTTCCTGGACTCAGGTGACCACGACCTTCATCGCCAATGGCGACACCAGCATTTACCTGAACTTCAACGGCGGCGGTAACGGCGTTGCTGAAGACATTTATGTCGACGACGTGAAGCTGGCCGAGCTGAAGGATCCCTCTGATGACGGTTTCATCAAGAACGGTGACTTCGAGACCGGTAAGGCTGCTCCCTGGACTCTGTACTCCGGCACTGCCGTGGCGGCTGAGGCTGCCAAGAACGGCGACTACGGTCTGTACATCAAGAACCCCACCGGCGGCTGGGGCGGCACCGCTTTCCAGGATTTCTCTGTCGAAATCGGCAAGTCCTATGAGGTTACTATGTGGGCCAAGGCTCTGTCTCAGGGTCAGAACATTCAGATCCAGAACGGCGGCTCTGTTGTTGCCAGCGCCTGGTACAACAAGACCGAGTGGACCCTGCTGACCTTCGAGTTCACCGCTACTGCTGCCAACTGCCGCATCAACATCTGCGGTGGTGGCACCAGCGCTAACGAAGAGATCTACGTCGACGACGTCAAGGTTGTCGAGCTGATCGATCCTTCCTTCGACGGCTACATCTACAACGGCGATTTCGAGACCGGCGAGGTCTTCCCCTGGGATAACCTGTGGGGTTCCTGCCCCACCGTCGAGATCGTCGAGGGTGGTAAGGACAGCGACTACGCTCTGAACATTGTTTCCGGCAAGTGGAAACACGTCCGTCAGACCGACATCGCTGTTGAGGCCAACACCTGGTACAAGGTGACTGTTTGGGCTAAGAACGCCAGCGACATGTGCCTGCTGGTTAAGGACAACGGCGACAGCGCTAACCTGGCCATCGCTGGTGTGAACGCCGGCGACGAGTGGACCGAGTTCACCGCCGTGTTCAACTCCGGCGAGTACACCTCCATTCTGTTCTCCCTGATGGGTGGCGAGAATGACGAGATCGCTGAGAAGTATGGTACCTTCGATAACATCTCCATTGAGATCACCGAAGCTCCCTGCGAGCACGAGTACGAGTACAACTGCTCCAAGGTTTGCTCTCTGTGCGGCGAGGAGTCCCGTCCCGAGGCTGACCACAGCTACTTCTACGAGTGCGACAAGTATTGCATGGAGTGCGGCGAGGAGACCAACCCCGATGCCGAGCACAACGTGATTCACGTCGAGGCTAAGGAAGCCGTTTCCTGCGTCGAGTACGGTAACCGCGAGTACTGGTACTGCGAGTCCTGCGGTACCGCTTGGCTGGATGCCAACCTGATCCGTCAGACCAACATGATGAGCGTCCGCATTGCCGGTGAGTGCGTCAGCGATGCTGAGTTCCCCTGCCAGGATGGCGTTTGCGTCAACTGCGGTATGGACTATGCTGCCGATGCTGAGCACGAGTACGACGACGAGTACGATGCCGACTGTAACG
This sequence comes from Acutalibacteraceae bacterium, assembly GCA_045591225.1. Taxonomy (GTDB): domain Bacteria; phylum Bacillota; class Clostridia; order Oscillospirales; family Acutalibacteraceae; genus UBA5905. The sequence continues at coordinate 3,435 of JAZNSL010000050.1, forward strand.
TCTGCGGCGAGACCCGCGAAGTGCCCGAGAAGCCCGTTGAGGACGTCATCTATGGTGATGCCGACGGCGACGGCGAGGTCACCCTGCTGGATGCCAGTACGCTGCAGTTGTATCTGTCCGGTTACGACGTAACTCTGGGCCCGGTTGAAGATGAGAACCCCGTTTTCAATGACGGCGAACTGGGCGGCTGGTAATCTTCAACCACTTCTAGGAACATTTACCGCTTTTTAAAGCGATATACGTTCCCTTCTAGCAAACCCCATACCTAATGGAAGAAAGAGTATTATACTCTTACTTTAATACAAAAATTAGAAAGGTGTATACACAATGAAAAAGCTGTTAGCAATTCTTTTGTCGATGCTTCTGCTGTGTTCCATGATTCCTTTCGCCACCGTTTCCGCTGCTGGTGACCACTATATTGAGCTGGTTGCCGACGCAGAGGAAGTTAACGCTGGCGAAGACATCGCGGTAGAAGTTTACGTGTATGGCCACGAGAGCGTGGGCCTGACCGGCGCCCAGATTGAGCTGGGCTTTGACCCCGACGTCTTTGAGCTGGTTACTTATTACGACGAGGACGAAGAGGCTTGGATGCCCCCCATCGAGGTCGGCCCCAAGTTCAGCGCCTCCAGCAATAAGTACATCCTGTTCTCCCCCATCGACGAGGAGACCGGTTACATGGGGCGCTGCCTGGTGCAGTTCCTGCGTGCTACCGCCTCTGCCTCTCAGGCTGTTAAGACCAATCTGTTCTACACTGCTACCCTGCACGTGAAGGACGATGCCGTTTCCGGCGACTACAATATTGAAGTGATCAATCACAACGATAAGAACATCGTGTTCTACGGTAACTATGCTGAGGCTTGGACTATGGAGCCCATCACCATCACCGTGAATGGTACTGCCGCCGAGTGCGAGCACGAGTATGAGTACGACTGCTCCAAGAACTGCTCCAAGTGCGGCGAGGAGACCCGCCCCGAGGCTGAGCACTCCTATTTCTATGCTTGCGATCCCGTTTGCCAGATCTGCTACGAGATCACCAACCCCGAGGCCAACCACTCCCTGACCCACGTTGCTGCTCAGCCCGCCACCTGCTTCGAGAACGGCAACATTGAGTACTGGACCTGCGAGCACTGCGGCGGTTGCTGGGATAACGAGAATGCCACCGGCATGCCTCTGAACCAGATGAGCGTCATCGTTCCCATGGGCCATGCTGAGCTGACCCACGTTGAGGCTGTTGAGCCCACCTGCTTCGAGAACGGTAACATCGAGTACTGGACCTGTGAGGATTGCGGCTACGCTTGGCTGGATGCCGAGGGTATCCAGAGCACCAACCTGCTGGCTGTTACTCTGCCCATGGCTCACGCTGAGCTGACCCACGTTGAGGCTAAGGATCCCACCTGCTACGAGGATGGTAACATCGAGTACTGGACCTGCGACGATTGCGGTTATGCTTGGCTGGATGCCGAGGGTACTCTGAACACCAACCTGCTGGCTGTGAAGCTGCCCATGGCTCATGCCGAGGCTACTCACGTTGAGGCTGTTGAGCCCACCTGCTTCGAGAACGGTAACATCGAGTACTGGTACTGCGCCGACTGCGGCCAGGCTTGGCTGGATGAGGCTTGCACTCTGAACACCAACCTGATGGCTGTTGTTCTGCCCATGGCTCACAAGGAGCTGACTCACGTCGCCGCTAAGGATGCCACCTGCACCGAGAACGGTAACATCGAGTACTGGTACTGTGAGGATTGCGGCTACGCTTGGCTGGATGCTGAGGGCACTCTGAGCACCAACCTGCGCGCTGTTATCCTGCCCTCTACCGGTCACACCTACGACGACGATCTGGACGTTGATTGTAACGTCTGCGGCGAGATCCGTGTGGTTGATTACGTGGTGAAGACCTACGGCGGCACCTCTATTGCTGAGTCCAACGACGGTCTGTCCGGTCTGGCCTTCAAGTTCGACCTGACCGATAAGATCCAGGGTCTGGCTGTTGTCGAGGGCACCAAGTACGTTGCTGACTACTCCAACGCCACCGTGACTCCCGACTCCACCGGCACCTACAAGCTGGTGAGCATGGGCGCCAAGGTTTCTAACGGCAAGCAGACTCTGAACGTTGCCGTTAAGAAGATCGTCATCGAGGATGATGCTACCTGGTACGCCATCCGTATCGTCAACATCCCCGAGGATAAGATGGACGCTGAGATCACCTGCATCCCCTACTTCGTGTACGAGGATAACGCCGGTGTCAAGCACACCGTCTACGGTGACGAGTACACCGCTTGCGCTGCTGACATCGCGGGCTAATGCCCCATCGCTTATTTAACCTAACTACTCAGAGTTGATTAAATAGCAACGAACCCCCCCGGCTTTTGCCGTGTCGGTTTTCGCTTTAGTGGGTGAATTTTTGAAACGGCCTTGCCTGTCCGACCGCATTATAATATAATGTATAATATATAATATAGAAAACTAAAACCAAGAAAAAACAAAAAAGCCCTTGACAAGATACGCCGTTTTTCATATAATGATATGTGTATCAACTGTCATTAATGAAAGGAGAATTTGCGATGAAGAAGGTTTATCAAGCCCCGCAGGTAACTGACCTGGTCTTTTCTGTTGCTGAGGCCATCGCCGAGGATCCCAACAGCTTCCCCTACAACGACGGCGAGCTGGGCTGGACTTAATTGTGATTGTATGTGAAAGCGGTCTGCACGTTTGGTGCAGACCGCTTTTTACGTTTTTTTCGGCGAAATGCCTCCCCATTCCAGGAGCCGGAAAGGGGCTTTTTGTGTGTATACCCTCTTTGCTTCTATTGCCTATTTTCGCAACCGAAAATAGATAGATTTTATGTAAAAAACACAAAATTCAACGAAAGTTTGGCGGAATTTTTCTTGACATTCTCTTTATATTATAGTAATATATTGTCTAGAATTGGGCTTTTTGTAAAATGCCCGATATTATGACCCGAAAGGAGTTGTGGTTTTTGAAAAAAGAGTACCTGAAACCATTGCTCAACGCAATCTCTTTTTGCCCGGAAGAGGCAATCGCAGAAGACCCCAACAGTTTCCCCTACAACGATGGTGAATTGGGCTGGACCTAATCCCATCATCCGCACTTCCCTATCATTAGACCCTAATATTTTTAAAGGAGGAAAACACTATGCGAACCACCCTGCGTAAAGCATTGGCCCTGATGGTTTCTTTGCTGATGCTGTGCACCATCCTGCCTCTGAGCGCTATGACCAGCGTCTCTGCGGCAACCACCGTCCTGAGCATGGACTGGAGCGACGGCTCCTCCGGCTTCTCTGCCGGTTCTGTCGTGGCCGAGGGCCCCGACGGTAGCAACTGCCTGTACAACGAGTTTGCCGGCGGTTGGAGCAACATCTGGAAGTCCGTCTCCGGCGTGTATCAGAACACGACCTACGTCATCACCTTTAAGGCGAAGGCGAGCACCGCCGTCACCATGGGTATCACCATCCAAAAGGGTGACTGGTCCAACACCTATTACACCGAGTATTTCACTCCCACCACCTCTTGGGCGGAGTATACCATCACCACCAACGTGGCGGAATACCCCACCACCAGCGGCGGCATCCTGTTCAAATTCCAGGATCAGGGCACCGCGACCAATCTTTGGGTTGACGACCTGGTGGTTACCGAGTACGTCGAGCCCGAACCCGAAACGCCCGAAGCCGGCAGCAATCTCTTCACCAACGGCGACTTCGAGACCGGTGACACCACCGGCTGGGAAAAATATCAGTCCACCGTTGTCGACACCACCGCTGCCTACGAGGGCACCTACGGCGCCAACCTGGTTGGTAACGGCGGCTGGGGCGGTATGCTGAATCAGACCGTCTCCGTAGAGAACGGCAAGACCTATACCCTCTCCTTCTGGTATAAGACCGTTTCCGTGGGTGTTAACTGGAATCTGTCCGGCACCTCCACCTCTACCAGCTATGCCAGCGGCTGGATCAGTGCCACCTCCTGGACCTATGTTGAGGAGGAGATCACCGTAAACGGCGACACCGCTCTGCTGCTGAACTTCAACGGCGGCGGTACCGGCACTGCCGAAAGCGTCTACGTGGATAGCATTCAGCTGGTTAAGGCTCCCGAGGCCTCTTTTGACGGCTTCCTGTACAACGGCGACTTTGAGATCGGTTCTCTGGTGAACTGGACTGTCCACCAGTCTACCGTCATCTCCGCCGACGCTGCCCACACCGGCAGCTACGGCGCTCACCTGGTTGGTGACGGCGGCTGGGGCGGTATGCTGAACCAGAACACCGTCGGCGTCGAGTCCGGCAAGACCTACACCATCTCTATGTGGCTGATGGCCGTTTCCAACGGTGTTAACGTCCAGATCAAGGACGGCGGCACCTCCGGCGATAACCTGGCCAGCAAGTGGTTCACCACCACCTCCTGGACCAAGCTGGAGTGGACCGTGACCCCCACCACCGACGTTATCTGCTTTAACTTCTGCGGCGGCGGTAACGGCACCGCCGAGAGCGTCTATCTGGACGACATCCTGGTTGTGGAAGAGAAAGAACCTTCCTACGACGGCTATTTCTACAACGGCGATTTCGAGACCGGTAAGGTCTCTCCCTGGACCGTATACAGCGACACGGCTGTTTCCGCCGATGCTGCCAACGATGGCAACTACGGCCTGAAGCTGGTCGGCGACGGCGGCTGGGGCGGCTTGGCCTATCAGACCGTCACCACCCTGAAGACCGGCAAGTCTTATACCGTTTCTATGAAGCTGAAGGTTGTTTCCGGCGGCGTGAACGTGCAGGTAATCGACAGCTCCACCAGCGGCGAAAAGATGGCGTATCATTATTACAGCACCAGCAATGCGTCCTCTTGGACTGACGTCACTATGGAATTCACCGCCCTTTCCACCATCTTCGTGCTGAACTTCTGCGGTGACGGCACCGGCACCGCCGCCGAGGTTTATATCGACGACGTGACCTGCGGCCGCGTAGGCGGCGAGGTGTATCCCGAGGAGCTGCACAAGTTTGGCGGCGTCTCTATCCGCGACTCTGAAGAGACCGACGGCACCGGTAAGGGCCTGGCCTTCAAGTTCGACATCAAGGCCAACAACGGTAAGAAGAACTACGACAACACCTATACCACCGACAGCGCCCAGTTCACTCTGGACGATGTCAATTACACCGTGGTGCGTATGGGCGCTGTGATGACCAACAACGCCTCCGTTGGCGGTAGCGCCACCAACTTCACCCTGGATGCGGTGGATGGCGGCAAGACCATCAACGTAGAGGGTAAGTATCTGGCCAACCTGACCACCGATACCGTTTCCTTTGCCGTGCGTATTCTGGACATCCCGGATCGCCACACCGGCACCGCCATCTACGCCCGTCCCTACTACGTCTACGTAGAGAACGGCGAAGAGGTTGTGGTCTACGGTAACATCAAGTCCAACACCTACGACAAGGTTTCCAATCCCAAGTCCTCCATCAAGATTCTGTCCATCGGTAGCTCCTTCTCCAAGGATATCATGGTCACCTATCTGTACGATATGTTCAAGCAGGGCGGCTACGACGAGGTCGTCATCGGCTACCTGTATATGGGCGGCTGCTCTATGGTTAAGCACCTGTACAACGCCGAGCACAACCTGGCCCAGTACGAGTACGGCAAGAACAGCAACGGCACTTGGGTCAAGTCCTACGACATTACTTCTCTGGCTGCTCTGCAGGAAGAGGAGTGGGATTACGTCACCATCCACGGTTCCTCCGACTACATCGGCGGTAACACCATCAGCACCATCACCCTGGGTCGCGACAGCGAGCTGGAGCAGGTGGATATCCCCGACACCACCGATTATGCGGCTCTGCAGCCCCTGACCGAGTGGGTGTACGACAACGCTCTGAACTCCAGCGTGAAGGTTGAGTACAACATGATCTGGGCCTACAGCCAGGATTGCACCCTGTGGAGTAATATCTACCACAAGGATGGCGACGGCAACTATAGCCAGGATGTGATGTACAACAACATCATCACCCAGACCAAGAAGAACGTGCTGACCTACGACGCCCTGGATGGTATCATCCCCTGCGGTACCTCCATCCAGAACGGTCGTACTTCTCTGATCGGCGATAACTTCAACGAGACCGACGGCTATCACCTGAACGATAAGTACGGTGATTACACCGGTGCTTTGACCTGGTATAGCTACTTCTCCGGCGAGGACGCCACCGTCATGTCCGGCTACAAGGGCCAGCTGACCGACACCGAGTTTGCTGCCATTGCCGAGGCTGTCAACAACGCCCTCAACGAGCCCTTTGAGGTTACCGATTCCTCCTACTAATCGTAGGGTATAAAGCAAATCCTTTTACCGCCCGTGGCTATCCGCCACGGGCGGTTTTTTTGTAAGAGAAAACCCCCGGCTGTGCCAGGGGTTTTTATTTGTTGTGTCAGCAAGAGGGGGTGCGCGCTCCGCGTCCACCTCATCCACCTCGCTTCGCTCGGCACCTTTTCGCTCGCCGCGAAACGGCCCCCCTTTTGTCGGCTCCAATAAAAGTAGTTATGAGGGAGAATGGCAAAGCCATTCTCGAGGGGTGGCAAACGATACTACGAAAAGCACCATCTGCAAGCCACCCCAGACATTTCCCCCGCTATCGGGGGAAATCGACCTCAAGGGGAAGGCTTTTGCGGGAAGTGCGCCGCTCGAGGGGAAGGCTTTTGTGGAAGTGCGCCGCTTGAGGGGAAGGCTTGGTGGGACGTCGCGAGCGCCGTCCCCTACAAGCACGTGCCAACCTCGTTGTAGGGAATGCATTTATGCATTCCGTCCGAGAACGGAACGGATAAATCCGTTCCCTACGGCGTGGTGATAAAGAGAGGCTTTTTTGCGCTCCGCGTCCACCTCATCCGTCATTTGCGGGAAGTGCGCCGCTTGAGGGGAGGCTTGCGCGCACATAATATCGCTTGCAATACAGCTGGAAAGGGCGAAAACTTTACAGGAGCAAGCGGGCCGATTTCGCGGGAGGAGACGCTGTGATTTTGCAAAAAAACAGGCCGTATTGCGAAAAACAGCCGAGCGTTTTGAGGGAAATGAGCGATACAAAATCGTCCAAATCGTTTGTGTTCTTTTACCAAATACTTTAGCCGAAAGTTGTCCATTCTGCCTAATGGCAAATGGGTAAATTTTCTTGATTTTTTATTATATATATTATATAATATAGCCGATAGTAGGAGAATGTTCTCTCGGGCGTCGCAACGAGCGCGAGGGAAGATAGTCGTGATTCCCTGCGTACCGATTGCCGCCGTGAAGGTGGCGCAAGTAATCCTTTGCTTGCGTTGCCTTTCGATGAGAGAACACTCTCATCGGAACGGGCGGCTCTACGGAAGCCGCCCACTCTCCACTATTAAGTCATTCCAAAATTTAATTTTAGGAGGAAATCAAGTTATGAACATGCGCAAAATCATTGCCGTTCTGGTCTCTGTGCTGATGCTGTGTTCTCTGCTGCCCCTGGGCGCTATGAGCGTCTCTGCGGCTGACGAGAACGTTGTGTACAGCGCTGACTTTGAGAGCGGCTTGGGCACCTGGGCGTCCGGCGATGCCACCAACGCCCCTGTCGAGGTTGCAACTCCCCCCATTGCCAACCCCAATGGCGGTAGCTACGCTATGAAGCACACCATCACCAACGGCGTGTACCCCTTCACGGTGGATAAGACCGCCATCACTCTGGAGGCCAACACCGATTACGTGATGAGCTTCGACACTCTGGCTACCAACGCCGGCTGGCCTGTTAAGGCTCTGATCGGTACCAACACCTGGTTCGGTACTATGGTCGCTCAGTCCGATTCTTTCAGCGACACCAGCGCCACCGAGTGGAAGACCTACTCTTTCGAGTTCAACTCCGGCAGCAACACCAAGGTGTACGCCGGTGTGAAGTGCACCTGGACCAACACCACCGTGTACTTCGACAACATCAAGATCGAAAAGAAGGCTGAGGCCGAAGGCGGCGACGAGGGTGAGACCACCCAGGAGTCCATTCTGGCTATGGACTGGAACGACGGCAACTTGGGCTTCAACTCCGGCAGCGTGGTGGCTGAGGGTCCCGACGGCAGCAACTGCCTGTATTGGGAGTGCACCTCTGCTTGGGGCTCCACCACCATCACCGTCTCCCCCATCGAGACCGATGTGAATTACATCGTCTCCTTCAAAATGAAGGCCAGCGGCACCCAGACTTGTAACCTGACGTTCCAGGATACCGCCTGGTACGACAACAACTACTTCGGTATCGGTATTAACCCCACCACCGAGTGGAAGGAGTACAGCGTTACCACCGATGCCGGCCGCTACTGCAAGAACGGCTCCATCTACTTCAAGTTCCAGAGCAGCGCCGCTCAGAACTACTGGGTCGACGACCTGACCATCACCAAGGTGGTTGAGGCCGGCGGCGACGAAGGCGGCGACGACGTGGTTGCCAACAACCTGGTAAAGAACGGCGACTTCGAGCTGGGCAACACCACCGGCTGGACCGTGTACAACGGCACCACCGTCACCGAGGATGCCGCCATGAACGGCTCCTACGGTCTGCACTGTAAAGGTAACAACTGGGCCGGTATTGCCAACCAGACCATCACCGTGACCAACGGTCAGGCCTACAAGTTCTCCTTCTGGTACTACATCAACAGCACCGACGGCACCGGCTTTAACTACAAGCTGGCCGGTACCAGCTCCGGCACCAGCTACGACGCCTACTGGCCTAACACCGCCGGCGTGTGGACCAAGATCGAGTTCGAGTTCCTGGCCACCGACGACAGCGCCGTGCTGTTCAACCTGTCCGGTTACAACGGCTCTTCCACCCCCGATTTCTACATTGACGACGTGGTGCTGACCGAGGTCAAGACTCCCTCCAACGACGGTTACATCGTCAACGGTGACTTCGAGGTTGGCAGCACCACCGGTTGGAACACCCATCAGTCCACCGTCGTGGTTGACAGCTCTGCCGCCTATGAGGGTGACTACGGCCTGATCGCCGAGGGTAACGGCGGCTGGGGCGGTCTGCTGGATCAGTCCTTCACCGTTAAGGAGAACACCGACTACACCCTGAAGTACACCATCAAGTGCGTGCAGCAGGGTCTGAACGTTCAGATCAAGGCCTCCGACGGCTCCACCAACCTGTTCTACAAGTACCATTCCGCCTCCAGCAATCCCGACTGGACCAAGGTGGAGGTCACCTTCAACTCCGGTGCCAACACCACTGCTAAGTTCCAGCTGGTTGGCTCCGGTCTGAATGCCTCCTCCGCCTCCTCCCCCACCGGTCTGGGCGATATCGTGTATTTCGATAATATCTCCATCGAGAAGGTTGGCGGCGAGGATCCCACCCCCAACACTATCGTGACCGGCGGTCACACCAGCATTAAGGACCCCTCTGACAACAGCAAGGGTCTGGCCTTCCGCTTCCAGATCAACGCCTCCGGCGCTGAGACCCTGGATACCAACGAGTACGTTTCCGGCTCCGCTCAGATGAAGCTGTACAAAGAGCTGGACGACATGTACACTCTGGTCAAGGCCGGTGCCATCATGACCAACAACATGACCATCGGTAAGGACGACGACGCCATGAACCTGACCAACGTTGACGGCAAGAAGACCATCAACATTGACGCCAAGTATCTGTGCGAGGTCGAGGCCGACAGCATCGCCTTTGCCGTGCGTATCGTCAACATCCCCGATGCCAACGTAGAGACCAACATCTACGCCCGTCCCTACTACGTGTACGAGGATGCCGACGGCAACGAGATCGTTGAGTACGGCAACACCAAGTCCGAGAACTATCAGCACGTTGCCAATCCCAAGGCCTCCATCAAGATTATGGCCATCGGTAACTCCTTCTCTCAGGATGCGATGAACAACCACCTGTACGAGGTTCTGGAGTCTGCCGGTTACGAGGAGATCGTGCTGGCTAACATGTACATCGGCGGTTGCTCTCTGGATACCCACTGGAGCAACATGAACAACGGTACTGCAGCTTACACCTACTACTACCGTGATGCCTCCACCAACGGCTGGAGAACCACCTACAGCCAGACCCTGGAGACCGCGATGAACGAGCAGGATTGGGATTACATCACCATCCAGCAGGTTTCCGGTTCCTCCGGTAAGGTCGCTGACTACGGCAACCTGGATAACTGCCTGAACTGGATCGACGAGAATAAGTCCAACCCCAACGCCAAGATTCTGTGGCACATGACCTGGGCTTATGACGAGGAGAACCAGAACAGCGGCTTCTCTTACTACAACAACGACCAGATGACCATGTACCGCTACATTCTGGATGCCGTGGATTCCAAGATCCTGTCTCACAGCCTGATCGACGGCGTGATCCCCTCCGGTACTTCCATCCAGAATATGCGTACCTCCAGCCTGGTTGAGGCCGCCTCTCTGTGCGAGTCCGACGGCTATCACCTGAGCGCTCAGATCGGTGACTACATCGCCGCTCTGACCTGGTATGCTTACCTGTCCGGTGACGATGTCTCCGGTGTGGCCTACCAGCCCGACGCTGTGGCCAGCTTCCGCGACGACATCAACGACTCTGTCAACGCCGCCGTGGCCAACCCCTATAAGGTGACCAAGTGCGAGACCTACGACACCGAGAAGTCCATCAAGGTTCTGTCCATCGGTCACTCCTTCTCCGTTGACGTTATGGGTACCTACCTGTATCAGATGCTGGAGCAGGCCGGCTACGAGGACATCACCATTGGTTATCTGTACTATCCCGGCTGCCAGCTGAGCCGTCACTGGGAGTACATCTCCACCAACACCAACGGCCACGAGCGCTATGGCAAGAACGAGACCGGTTCTTGGGTGACCAAGTCCAGCCCCTATGCCATCGACGTGCTGCGTGACGAGGATTGGGACTTTGTGACCCTGCAGGTATCCCCCGACTACGTCGGCGGTGACATCCCCAGCAGCGGTTACGGCGCCGGTAAGGTGGAGTATTCCTACCTGCCCCTGATGATCGACTGGATCCAGGAGAACGCCATCAATGCTAACGTGGACATCAAGTTCCACCAGATCTGGGCTTACTCCGAGGGTTGTGACCTGTGGTCTTACACCTATCACAACTACGACCAGATGACCATGTACAACAACATCATCGACGCTACTCAGGAGTACGTCGCCACCAACGAGGACATCACCGGCATCATCCCCTGCGGTACCGCTGTTCAGAACGGCCGTGCTCTGCTGGGCGATATCTTCAACATGCCTGATGCTTCCACCGGCGGCTCCGACGGTTACCACCTGAACGAGATGTACGGCGACTTCCTGGGCTCTCTGACCTGGGCTTGCTACTTCTCCGGCGTGGGTGCTCACACCATCACCGAGCGCTCTGCCGATATGACCGAGGAAGAGTTCTCTGCCATCGCTGACGCTGTCAACGCGGCTCTGGCTGACTGGACTCAGGTTACTGTTGGCTAATCAACGGCTTGGTTGATTTCTAGCAAAACCTAATACGCCCGCCCACAACGGATTTCCCGTTGTGGGCGGGTTTTCTTTTTGCCCAAACCGCGTTTTTGTGGAGATGAAAGTTGTACTATATTGATATATTTAAATCAAAATAAGTTATTTACATTAAATTATAAATTATGTTATACTGATATCGTCCCGAAATATATTTTTATAAAGGAGGAAAACACTATGCGCACGTCTTTTCGCAAAGCATTGGCTTGGGTCTCGGCCCTGTTGATGCTGTGCACGCTTCTGCCCCTAAGTGCCCTGTCCGTGGCGGCTGAAGCGACCATCAGCAACCCGGACTTTGAGACCGGCACCGTGGGCGCACTCCCCACCAACTGGAGTGCCTACGACGCCAGTTATCAGTCCCAGATTTCCGACGTCGATGCCCAGAGCGGCTCTCTGTCCGCTATTCTGGCTTGGCGTAACCAGCGCTTTGTCCTGTATCAGGACGTGGCGGTGGAGGCAAACTACACCTACACGGTGAGCTTCTGGTACCGTTCTACCAGAACCAGCAGCTCCCAGGGCACCACCGTCAACTACACCTTCGGTGCCTACAACACCAGCGCCAAGGGTAACGTGGCCGGTTCCGGCGGCTCCTATATCGACACCGCCGCCACCGAAATCTCCACCGATTACCACAACGGTGACTGGACCCAGATGACCTATACCTTCGACAGCGGCAGCAACACCACTGTCCGTCTGGGCTTCGCCGGCGCCACCTCCAGCAGCAAGTTCACCGCCGCTGAGGGTCACGTGCTGATCGACAACCTGACCATCACCGGCACCGCCACCGAAAGCGGCGACGAAGGTGGCGAAGGCGACGGCACCGAAATCGATGCCATCTATACCCAGGACTTCGAAAACGGTCTGGGCACCTGGAAGGGTAGCTCCGGCTCCAGCGGTAACGGCACCGTGGAACTGGTCGCCGCCGCCGACCTGCCGGTGGCCAACGCCAACGGCGGCAACAACGCTATGAAGTTCGTGTCCGAGTACTACAACTTCTGCGTAGACGCGTCTGTGGTTACCGTGGAGCGCGACACCGACTATATCTTCACCTTTGACATTCTGTCCGGCGCCGCCGGCCGTCCCGTGAAGACCCTGGTGGGCACCAACAGCTGGTTCTCCACTCAGGTGATGAACCAGGCCTCTACCCCCGTTGCCACCGAGTGGGCGACGGTGAGCTACACCTTTAACAGCGGCAGCAACACCGCCCTGTATATCGGTTGGCAGGCCCAGTGGGATACCGGCACCTACTACGTGGACAACATCTCCATCACCAAGGCCCCCGAGGTGGAGGAGGATGAGAACGCCAACCTGGTGCTCAACGGCAGCTTTGAGGACGACACCGCCAACTGGACCGTGAAGAACTGCACCTACGAGGTGGTCACCGGCGACGCTGTGGACGGCGAAAAAGCCCTGCAGATCTCCAACATCACCGGTCAGTACGCTGCGGCAGCTCTGTCCAACACCATTGCCACCACCCCCGGCAACATCTACACCATCAAGTGGTGGAGTAAGCGTATCAGCGACGACACCGGCGCCTTCAACCTGTACATTGTGGGCAACCACACCAAGGTCAGCGGCCAAAACTGGATGAACAAGGCCGCCTCCTACGGCTGGATCGAGCACGAGTACGTCATTCAGGCGAACTCCGACTGCCAGTCCATCCAGCTGAAATTCTCCACCGAGGTTTCCGGTGGTAACACCGGCACCATCCTGATCGATAACATAAGCGTTACTGAAAAGAAGCAGCCCTCCTTCGACGGCTGGTTCTACAACGGCGACTTCGAGTGCGGCGAGACCACCTACTGGGAGGTCCACCAGAGCACCGTGCTGTCCGAGGACGCCGCCAAGAGCGGCAAGTACGGCCTGAACCTGAAGGGTGACGGCTCCTACGGCGGTATGGCTAACCAGACCTTCACCACCGAGGTGGGCAAGATCTATCTGATGTCCATGTGGGTCAAGGCCAACGGGAACGGCACCAACATCTCTATCAAGGATGCCGACGGCAACAAACTCGCCTACGCTTGGTTTAACAGCACCGAGTGGACCTATAAGGAGTTTGAGTTCACCGCCGCCTCCACCTCCACCCTGCTAAACTTCAGCGGCGGCGGCAACGGCGTGGCCGAGGACATCTATCTGGACGACGTCAAGGTTGTGGAGCTGAAGGATCCCTCCTTCGACGGCTATCTGTACAACGGCGACTTTGAGGCCGGCTCTCTGGTAAAGTGGAACAGCTATCAGTCCACCGCCCTGTCCACCAACGCCGCCTACAGCGGCAACTACGGCGCTCACATCTACGGCGACGCCAACTGGGGCGGCCTGCTGAACCAGACCATCACCGTGGAGGCCGGTAAGACCTACAAGATCAGCTTCTGGTATCGCGGCTGGTCCAACGGCGTTAACTTCAACGTCAAGGACGGCAGCGACAAGCTGGTTTCCAAGTATTTCAACTTTAAGTATTCCACCGGCTGGGAGTATTACGAGGCCACCTTTGAGGCCGGTTAC
>JAZNSL010000051.1:0-11850 GCA_045591225.1 Acutalibacteraceae bacterium
CCAGCGATGAAATCCACAAAAAACTGGCACTTTTGAAACCCCCCCCTAAGGCACAAAAGAAAAACCCGCTCTGCCCCAACGGACAGACAGGGTTTTGACAGCGGTTTATTTCAGCATATCCTTGTACATACGGATATAGGTGTTGGCGCTGCGGCCCCAGGTGAAGTCCTCGGTCATGCAACGCTCACGGAGCAGTTTCAGGTCCGGCTTGTTGGCGTAGGCGCCCAAGGCGCGGTCGATGGCCGCCAGCATATCGTCGGCATTATAGGTCTTGAAGGTAAAGCCGAAGCCACCCTCTTCACCGCAGTCGATGATGCTATCCTTCAGACCGCCAGTCTCGCGGACCACCGGCAGAGTGCCGTAACGGCAGGCCACCATCTGGGCCAAGCCGCAGGGCTCGCTCTTGGAGGGCATCAGGAAGATGTCCACACCGGCGTAGATCTTGCGGGCCAGCTCGGGAATAAAGCCCACGCAATAGCAGAATTTCTCAGGATACTTGTTCTGAATCTCCCGGAAGAAGTTCTCATACACCCACTCGCCGGAGCCCAGCACCACCATCTGCACGTCCCGCTGCAGCAGGTCGTCGATGATGTACTTGACCAGATCCAGACCCTTGTGGGAGGTCAGACGGGTGACCATACCGATCAGCGGCACGTCGGCGCGCTGGGGCAGGCACAGCCGCTCCTGCAGAGCCTTCTTGTTGGCGGCCTTGCCCTCCTCCACCGTCTCCACGGTGAAGTTCTCGTACACGTTGGGGTCAGACTCGGGGTTGTAGCCCTCGGTGTCGATGCCGTTGAGGATGCCGTGCAGCTTCCAGCTGCGGGCATTGAGGATGGGGTCCAGACCCCAAGAGAACCAGGGATCCAGAATCTCCTGAGCATAGGTGGGAGAAACGGTGGTGACCCGGTCGGCGGTCTCGATACCCGCCTTCATAAAGTTCACACAGCCGTCGTATTCCACCAGCTGGCGATGCTCCGGGGGAATGCCCAGCACGTCCTCGATGAGCTCCATGCCGTACTTGCCCTGGTACTGGATGTTGTGGATGGTCAGGGCGGTCTTGATGCCCTGGAAGCCGTCGCGGTTGGCATAGAAAATGCTGTAGAACAGCGGCACCAGCGCGGACTGCCAGTCGTTGGCGTGGATCACGTCGGGCTTGAAGTCCAGATAGGGCAGCATCTCCAGCACCGCCCGGGAGAAGAAGGCGAACCGCTCGGCGTCGTCATAGTGGCCGTACAGGCCCTGACGCTTGAAGTAATACTGGTTATCCAGCAGGTAGTAGATAACCCCGTCCACCTTCGCCTCAAACACGCCGCAGTACTGACGGCGCCAGGCCACCGGCACCGACAGGCTGGTGAGGAATTTCATATTCTCGCGCATTTCTTGGGGGATGCTCTCGTACAGAGGCATCACCACCCGGCAACCCACCAGACGTTTGCGCATCGCCCGGGGCAAAGAGCCGGCTACATCCGCCAGACCGCCGGAGGCGGCAAAAGGCAGAGCCTCACTGGCTACGTATAACACTTTCATTGGAATCACTCCTTTATCGGGTAGCTACCATTAAACAATGGCATTCTTGGCAATATAAACGGGATAGCTCTCGGAGCCCTGGAGGGTGGCACCGTTGCGGATGACCACGTTCTTATCGGCGATGATGCTGGACAGCTTGCAGTTATCCCCCACTGTCACGTTCTGCATGATCACGCAGTTCTCCAGATCGGCGTTGCGGCTGATCTTGGCGCCGCGGAACACGATGCAGTTCTTCACCTTACCCTCTACGTGGGCGCCGTCACCCACCAGAGAATTGCTCACCTCGGCATACAGACCGTACTGCACCGGGTCGCAATCCTTCAGCTTGGTGTACACCGGGCGATCCTTGGGGAACAGCTCCTGACGGACGCTGTCCTCCAGCAGAGCCAGGTTGGCGTTGAAGTAGCTGGCGGTGGAATAGATGGGCATCACCAGAGAGGGCACCTTATAGCCAAACACCTTCAGCTCCTCCAGACGGCGCTGGAGAATATCCCGCTCAAAGTGGGGCAGGTTACGGGCGGTGGCCTCGGTGATGGCCCGCAGCAGCCATTCCTTACGCATCACGTAAACACCGATGCCGTAATAAGCCTCCTGGTCCGCGATGCGACCCAGCAGCATATCGGTAACGTAGCCGGTAGCATCCAGACTCAGCACCGGAATATCGGTGAGGCCGGGCACCGCGCCGTGGCGGCAGGCAATGGTCACGTCCGCGCCGGACTCCACGTGGGCATCCAGCAGAGCCTCGTAATCCATACTGGACACCATATGGCAATCCGACAGAACTACGTACTCCTCTTTAGAGTGGTTCAGGAAGGGGATCACGTCCACCAAAGAGCCGATACGGCCCTGATACTTAGCGTCGTCGCTGCTGCGGGGAGGCAGGAAATACAGGCCCTCGTTCTTACGGGACAGATCCCACGCCTTACCGGAGCCCAGATGGTCCATCAGGGACTGGTAGTTGCTCTTAGTAATAACACCCACCTTGGTGATGCCGGCATTCACCATACCGGACAGGGGGAAATCGATCAGGCGGTAACGACCGCCAAAGGGCAGAGAACCCATAGACCGGACGGCGGTGCCGTCACGGAACGCCTCGTCGTGCATATTTGCAAAAATGAGACCCAAAGCACCGTAATTACGCATGAGTGCTCACCTCCTCGCCGTCTTTTACATCTTCTTCGATCATACTCTGTGCCAACACCTTGGCATTCTTGCCCACGGTGATGCCGGAGGCAACCACCGCCACGCCCCAACGGGACAGGTCGTCGATCTGCTCGGGGGCTTCGCCCACCACGGCGCCCTCGCCAATCTCGGCATCCTCTGCCAGGATGGCGTACTGCACCTTGGCGCCCTTACGCACCACGGTGCCGGGCATCAGGATGGACTGGACGATCTCGGCACCTTCCTCCACCGTGACACCGGCGAAGATCACCGAGGATTCCACCTTGCCGTGGATGACGCAGCCCTCGGTGATGGAGGAGTTCTGCACCTGAGCGGTGGCGGACAGATACTGGGGCGGCATACCCGGGTTGCGGGAATAGATCTTCCAGGTGGGGTCCGCCAGATCCAGCGGCACCTTGGGGTCCAGCAGGTCCATATTGGCCTCCCACAGGGAGTCGATGGTACCCACATCCTTCCAGTAGCCGTCAAAGCGCCAGGCAAACATCCTCTCGCCGGAGTTCAGCATGGTGGGCAACACGTTTTTACCAAAGTCGTTGGAGGAGCTGGGGTCAGCCTCGTCCTCGATTAAGTATTTGCGGAGCTTCTCCCACGTGAAGATGTAGATACCCATAGAGGCCAAGGTGCTCTTGGGCACCGCCGGCTTCTCGTCAAACTCGTAGATGGAGCCGTCGGGGTTGGTGTTCAGAATACCGAAACGGCTGGCCTCTTCCTTGGGTACGTCCAGAACGGCGATGGTGCAGTCGGCGTTGTTGGCCTTGTGGGCCGCCAGCATATCGCTGTAATCCATCTTATAGATGTGGTCGCCGGACAGCACCAACACGTATTCGGGGTTGTACCGCTGGATAAAGTCGATGTTCTGATAGATGGCGTTGGCGGTGCCCTTATACCAGTCGGCACCCTGGTTGCGCTGATAGGGTGGCAACACGTGGACACCGGCATCCATACGGTCCAGATCCCAGGGAGAACCGGAGCCGATGTAATCGTTCAGCTCCAGGGGCTGATACTGGGTCAGCACGCCCACCGTCTCAATACCGGAGTTGACGCAATTGGACAGGGGGAAGTCAATGATGCGGTATTTACCGCCATAGGGTACCGCCGGTTTGGCGATCTTGCGGGTCAGCGCGTACAAACGGCTGCCCTGGCCGCCAGCCAGCAGCATAGCGACGCATTCTTGCTTACGAAACATAACAAATCTCCTCCTCAATCATTATTTGGTCTCGGCTTTGGCTCTCGCCTTGGCCAGTTGTTCTGCTTTTTTCTTGGGGTAAGGTCTGGCGCGTTTTTTCTTCAGCACCAGCACCGACAGCGGAGGCAGGGTCAGTGCCGCCGACTGGTCAAAGCCGTGCATCGGCTCGGGGTCGGTTTTGATAATGCCGTTGGTGACGTTGCCGCCGCCAAACTCCGCCAGATCGGAGTTGAACAATTCCGCCCATTCGCCGTACACCGGCAGACCAATGCGGTAGCCCTCCCGCTGGCAGGGGGTGAAGTTGCACACCGTCACCACCTCGTTGCCCTGTTTGTCGATACGGCGGAAGGAGATGACGCTCTGGGCGTTATCGTCGGCGGCGATCCACTTAAAGCCCTCCCAGGAGTAGTCGTCCTCCCACAAGGCGGGGGTCTGACGGTACAGGTGGTTGAGGGTGCGGACGTAATGCTTGCACATCCGGTGGGCCTCGTAATCCAGCAGTAGCCAATCCAGACCACTCTGGTAATCCCACTCCTTGAACTGACCGAACTCACTGCCCATAAACAGCAACTTCTTGCCCGGGTGGGTCATCATATAGCCCAGGAACGCCCGCAGACCGGCAAACTTCTCTTCATACGTGCCGGGCATCTTGTTGATCAGCGAGCCCTTGCCGTGGACCACCTCGTCGTGGGAGATGGGCAACACGAAATTCTCGGAGAAGGCGTACATCAGCGAGAAGGTCAGCAGGTTGTGGTTGTCCTTGCGGAAGAAGGGGACCATACAGGTGTAGCGGACCATATCGTTCATCCAGCCCATATTCCACTTGAAGTTGAAACCAAGACCACCGTCGGAGGTGGGTTTGGACACCATGGGCCAGGCGGTGGATTCCTCGGCGATCATCATCACGTTGGGATGGTGGTGGAACACCGCCTCGTTGAGCCAGCGGATAAAGTCCACCGCCTCCAGATGCTCGTGACCGCCGTAGAAGTTGGGTACCCATTCCCCATCCTTGCGGTTGTAGTCCAAGTACAGCATGGAGGCCACCGCATCCACCCGGATGCCGTCGATGTGGTATTCCTCTAACCAGTAGAACACGTTGGAGATCAGGAAGGAGCGCACCTCCGGGCGACCGTAGTCGAACACACAGGTGCCCCATTCCTTATGTTCACCCTTGCGAGGGTCGGCATACTCGTAGCAGGGACCGCCGTCGAACCGGAACAGGCCCGCCGCATCCCGGGGGAAGTGAGCCGGAACCCAGTCCAGAATCACGCCGATGCCCGCCTGGTGGCAGGTGTCCACAAAGTACATAAAGTCCTCCGGCCCGCCGAAACGGCTGGTGGGGGCATAATACCCGGTGACCTGATACCCCCAGGACCCATCAAAGGGGTACTCGGAAATAGGCATCAGCTCGATGTGGGTGTAGCCCATATCCAGCACGTAGGGCACCAGCTCCTCCGCCAACTTGCGGTAAGAGAAGGGGTTGCCGTCGACATAGGTGCGCCAACTGCCGGCATGCACCTCGTAGATGTTCACCGGTTTGTCGTAGGGGGCAATCTTACTCTTCTGCCATTCCCCATCGTTCCAGCGATAGCCGCCCACCTCAAACACCTTACTGGCGGTGCCGGGACGGGTCTCGGTGTGGACGCCGTAGGGGTCGCTCTTGGCCACCGCGTTGCCGTCCTGCCCCACCACGTGGTACTTGTAGGCGGCGTACAGGGGGATGTCCTGCACGGTAGTCTCCCATACCCCACCCTCGATCTTGGTCATAGGCTGGGCATCGGGGTTCCACCCGTTGAAGTCGCCGATCAGCGATACCGCCTTGGCGTTAGGCGCCCACACGCGGAAGACATAGGCATTGTCCCCCGCATAATGGCAACCCATCCAGCGATAGGCGTGGGTGTCGGTACCGGCCAGAAAATCCTGTATCTGCTGTTGCAGACCGGCGCCGTTGTCGTATAAATTCATTCGCACTTTCACTTCCTTTCGGAGTTACACAAGAGGGCGCAATATCCCCTAGGCATACTGATACAACTCTATTGTACCAGTGAATTTACCAAAAAGCAAGTAGTATTTGTTCATTTTGTTACAAACTTTTTTGCGAAAATTAGGTTATTTTGTCAACAATGCCATATTTTTACGGGCAGAAATGGAAAAAGTGCACAAGGGATACGGGTGGCGGCAAAAAAGGGAGGGAAAGAGGCACACTCCGTAAGGAAGTGTGCCTCAGTTATATTCGCCAAAGGCGAGTTATATTGCTTTGCAGTTATATTTGGGCTTTGCCCAAGTGATATTCGCTTTGCGAGTTATAAGGGCGAATATAATAAAACTAAAACCGCAGGTTTTAATATCGCTTTGCCGTAAGGCAAAATAAAACTGTGAGACCTGTCTCGCAATATCACTAATAGTTTTTCTTTAAGATAGGTAATATTTTAAAGTACGTAACCTACTATGACACTTTTAATTTGAAAGTGTCAATTTTTATGTAAAAAAGAAACTTGGGAGAAACTTCTTTATGAAGTGTCTCCCATCCGCCCTCCCTTCAATTCAAACATTACCCTTTTGCCTCGTACCAGGTCTCGCCCACGTGGGCGTCCACCTCCAGCCGTACCGACAGGTCAGCGGCGGCCTCCATCTCTTCCCGGAGCAGACGGCAGACGGTGTCCGCCTCATCCTTGGGACATTCCACCATCAGCTCGTCGTGGACCTGCAGGATGAGTTTCGCCTGCAGGCCCTCGGCTTTCAGCCGGTCATACACCCGCACCATCGCCACCTTGATGATGTCGGCGGCGGTGCCCTGAATGGGCATATTCCGTGCCACCCGCTCGCCGAAATGGCGGGTCATGGCGTTGCCGGCCTTCAGTTCCGGCAGAGGGCGGCGGCGACCCAGCATGGTCTCGCCGTATCCCTTGTCGGTGGCATCCGCGATCAGCCTATCCATAAATGCAGACACGGCGCCAAAGCGGGACAGATACCGCTCAATATACGCCTTGGCCTCACCGTAGGTGATGCCCAGATCCTCCGACAGGGAATGGGCGCCCATACCGTACATAATGCCGAAGTTCACCGCCTTGGCGGCGGAGCGCATCTCGGGGGTCACCTCCAGCGGCGTAACGCCGAACACCGAGGCCGCCGTCTGGCGGTGGATGTCCTCACCGGTGTTAAAGGCCTCTTGCATGGTGGGTTCGTCCGCCATGTGGGCCAGCACCCGCAGTTCGATCTGGGAATAGTCCGCATCGCACAGTACCCAACCGGGACGGGCGGTGAAATACCGCCGCATCTGCCGTCCCAGTTCGGAACGGACGGGGATGTTCTGCAGGTTGGGCTCGGAAGAAGAAATTCGTCCGGTGCGGGTCTCGGTCTGGTTAAATACCGAGCGGATCCGCCCGTCGGGGTCGATCACTTTCAGCAGACCGTCGCAGTAGGTGCTGTTGAGCTTGGACAGGGTGCGGTATTCCAGCAGATTGGCCACCACCGGGGACTGATCCCGCAGTTTTTCCAGCACCTCCGCATTGGTGGAATAACCGGTCTTGGTCTTCTTGCCGTGGGGCAGACCTAAATCCTCGAACAGCGCCTTACCCAACTGCTTGGGGGAATTGAGGTTGAACTCGTACCCCACCTGCTCATAAATCTCCTTTTGCAGGGTGAGGATGCGGGCGGTCAGGTCACTGCCGAACACCGCGATACCCTCCCGGTCCACCGCCACGCCCTCTTGCTCCATCGCCGCCAGCACCAAGGACAGGGGCTGTTCCACGGCGGTGAGCAGGTGGGTCATCCCTTGCTCCGCCACCAAAGCGGTCAAGCGGTCGCAGAGGGTGGGATAGCCGTGGAGGGGTTCCTCCGCCGGCAGACCGTACTCGGTCAGCAGACGGGACAGAGAATAATCGGAAGATAAGGGGTTGAGCAGATACGCCGCCAGGGCGGTATCCAGCACAAAGCCCGCCGGAGTGATTCCACCCGCCAACAGCGCGCCGAACACCGCCTTGCTGTCGTGGGTGCGTTTCTCTACGGCGGGGTCGCCCAACAGCGCCACCGCCCGATCAAAGTCCGGGGCAAACCGATCCACCCGGGCGCACCGCCCGCCGGCGCACACCGAAAGGGCGGTGATCTCATCCCCCTCCACCGTCGCCAGCAGGTCCATTTTGCCCGTATCTTTGATAATGCCGATCAAATCGCTCAGACTTTCGTTGCCCTCCACCGCCGGGGTGGGGATGGCCACCGCTTCGGCGGCGGGGGTCGCCACCGCGGAAAGACCCAGTTTTTCCATCCATTTGTACATCTCAAAATCCTGGAGCAGACCCGCCAATTTGCCCTCATCCATAGGCCGAATGGCATAGTCATCCGGGGTCAGAGCAACAGGTACTTCCCGGCAGATGGTGCCCAGCATTTTGCTGAGATAAGCGCTATCCTTACCGGCGGCCAGTTTACCCCGGAGGTTATCCCGAATATCCAGGGTTTCTAAATTCTCGTAGATATAATCTAAAGAGCCAAACCGCTGCATCAGGTCCAGAGCGGTCTTCTCACCCACCCCGGGCACGCCGGGGATGTTGTCGCTGGTATCCCCCTGCAGGGCTTTCAGGTCAATGAGCTGGGCGGGGGTCAGACCGTACTTCTCCTTGATGGCGGCCACGTCCATCACCACCGTTTCGGGACGTCCCATCTTGGTGGTGGCCAGCAGGACAGAGACCCCCTCCCCTACCAGCTGCAGGCTGTCTCGGTCGCCGGTGGCGATATAGCAGACGTCCCCGGCCTTGGCGGCGGCCGCCGACAGGGTGCCCAGAATGTCGTCCGCCTCGTAGCCGTCCAATTCCACCAGGGTCAGACCCATAGCGGAGAGAATGTCCTTAAGAGGCTGGAGCTGCTGGCGCAGTTCCTCCGGCATCCCTTTACGGCCGGCCTTATACTCGGCATAGGCCTTGTGCCGGAATGTGGGCGCCTTGCGGTCAAAGGCCACGGCGATATGGGTGGCCTCGGACATCTCCCGCAGGCGGGCGAGAATATTTAAGAATCCGACAAGAGCATTGGTGTACCGTCCATCCTTGGTGGTCAATGCCTTGACCCCGTAGAAGGCACGGTTGATAATGCTGTTGCCGTCGATAACTAAAAGGCGGTTCATACAATCATCCTTTGCGATGTGATAAGGGTAGTATAGCATAACTTTTATTGAAAATCTAGGGCGTTTCTAAAAGAATATAATTTGCCATTCCCCTCCGCTTCTATTGACAAAAGCAAATGATAGGTGGTACACTATTACTGCATAAAGATGGTCCTTAAAGAAAGGCAAGGTGATTCCAATGAACAAATCTAATTTCCTGAAGAACCCTTCGTATATTGTCACACTCGGAAAGGAGAATGTTTATGAAGTTCACTATGCATTTTCGCCTATCAAAACATAAAATCACCCAAATCATTTCATGCTTTTGTGCAATTACAGTAGTTGCTCTCTCTACACTTTCGCCCGTTTGTGCAGATGCTGACAAACAAGACGATAACAAAATTTCAACTGACTTACTACAGCAAATGAACCAATCTGACAACGACAGTACCATTCCTGTTGTTGTTTGGTTTAACGACATCGAATACAGTGAAGAAAGTATTAGCGCACAAGCCAATTCAACACTAGAGACCATAAAATCCGCAAAAGTTGATACGCCAAAAATATCAGCAAAGATAGAGGATTTTTCTAATTTGTTGTCTTCTGGAGATAATCCAGCCAAACTGAATGACACTCAGATAATGATAGAAGCAAAGCGAAAAATTCTTTCTTCCTTGTATACACAAGCAAATTCCGAAAAAATCGAAACTTTGTTGTTGCAGAATAGCACTATCAATAAAACACAAGTAAAATGGATAGGTCAATTCTCTCCAATTGCACAGATGAACTTAACAAAAGAACAAATCCTAGAAATATCCACAAACAACATAGTAGAGGAAGTGTGTTTTGATACACCCACAACTAGCACCACCTCGGACAATTTGTTAAAGTCTGATGACCCAAATACAGTAACTACATCGTACAAAATATGGCAAAAATCAACCAACATCACATACGTTAAATCGCTTGGTTATGACGGTTCAGGTGTAAAAGTAGGCTTGTGCGATGGCGGTAAATTAGACTACCCTAACCTAAACGCTAACAAACGAAAAATATTTGCCACTTTGTACCAAGAAGGCAGGCTAATCGCTGACCCAAACGCCTATGTTAACGATCCCGATCACGCCATCTCTTGCGGTGGAATAATAGCCGCAACCAATGGTACCGTTCCGGGAATTGCGCCTGGAGCAACTTTGTACTCTACAGCAGGTCACAACCGCACTGGCGGAGATTACGGCGCGATTGAATGGTTAATCTCACGTGGTTGTCGCATTATTTCCATCTCCGGTGTTGGAGCTTATTCTAACACCTACGGTTCTTACTCAAAATGGATTGACCATATCGCCATACAACATGATGTCACCGTCGTTTTTTCATCAGGAAACGGCAGTTCCACAGGCATCGGAGATGGGGCTATGAGTTATAATGCCGTTACAGTCGGTTCGAGTGATGATAGAAACACATCCTCCAGAACAGATGATATTTATGCATCTTTTTCATCATACTATAGCGGCTCTTCTACGACGCTCCCTATAAAACCTGATTTAGTGGCACCCGGAGCAACGATACAAATACCTGGGACGACCAGCAGTGGTGCCACTAGTGGCATAACAAGCGGAGGCACAAGCGTGTCTTGTCCTATTGTTGCTGGTGTCATTGCATTGATGTATGAAATGAGGCCCTCTTTAGAATCAAATCAAGCATTAACGAAAGCAATTTTACTAGCAGGGATTTCTCCTTGCGGAACACTGACAAAAAAATCCACTGCTGGCAGTACAGCAACTGCAATGAAGTTAAAAACCGGAGCAGGTTTGGTAGATGCAAAAGCTATGCGCTATGTAGCCGAAAACAGCCGTTTTGCCTCAGGCACAATGGGAAGTGGTGTTACAACTTATAAAAAGACATTTACCGTATCCTCTTCTGACACCTATACCCGGGTGTGTCTAGCATGGTTAAAAAACAATCGAATCAGTGGCACACATACAAGTTCTGCACCATCCACCCCCGCATGCGCCGTCTTATATCTAAAAGTTGTGGCTCCTGATGGCACAGTTTATCAATCTAAACGAAGTGGTGGCAATGTGCAACTGATAGCATTTGAACCTACTACAACTGGCACATATACCATAACTGTCACAAAATCTAGCGCCCCCTCCAGTGAGCCAAATGTGTACTTTGGATTAGCTTGGTATTGAGGTGATGTGCTATGCTGTCTTCAAAAAAACACTTGATAGTTTTCGTATCGTTGGTGCTGCTATTGGTCGGTTGTCAAACAACGTCTATAACGCAAGAGCCTTCCAACAACCCATCTGCGACGATTAATCCGGCAATATCCACAACCAATAACAATCATGTTGTGGCTTTTGACACCGTCAAAACCATACGCGTACAAAAAACTGCCGCTTTTGGCAACACAAGCCAATCTGCCAGCGGACGCATCCTGTATAGCGAAACCGAATTACAAGAGGCCGGTCTGGACGCTTTGATCTCCTATGATAGTAACCAATCGATAGACACTTCTGCCTACACAAAGGATTTCTTTGCAAATAAAGCATTGATTCTTCTGTACGTTACTATGGGCAGTGGCTCTTACCGAATCCGTCCATACAGCGTGGCTTATGAGGACAACAACCTGACCGCCTACATTGACGCCTCCCTGCCCGGCGGCAGTACTACTATGACGGCAGATATGGCCTATTGGTGTATTCTGCTAGAGGTGAATAAGAGCGAAGTGTCCGCCGCAACCAACATCGCAGTAAAAATAAACGTTCCGTAATGAATCCTAACAAAAAAGCCGCACCGAAATTCGGTTCGGCTTTTTTGTTACTTAATTTCCTTAATATCATAAGGCGTGGTCTGGTAG
>JAZNSL010000052.1:0-18539 GCA_045591225.1 Acutalibacteraceae bacterium
TCACGGTTTCAGTGATATTTTATTCGCAAAAAACTGCCGGAGGCAATAACACTTGTCGTAAGACAAATATCACTGCGAAGCAATATAACTCGCCGAAAGGCGAATAAAACTGCCCAAGTGTCCTTAAGAACACTTGGGCAATGCCTCGCACTTTTTTAATTCAGTCCTTGTTCCCCTACCTGGCGGAACAGGTGTTCCACCGCCTGCCAAAGGGCGGGGTGGTTTATGAGATTGGGGTCCTCATCCAACAGCGCCGTCGCCCGGCTCTGGGCCCGCTGTAAGAGGGGCATATCGCTGAGCAGATCCGCCACCTTTAACTGGGGCAAACCGTGCTGACGGTTGCCGAAAAAGTCGCCGGGACCGCGGAGCTTCAGGTCCTCGTCCGCAATCTTGAAGCCGTCGTTGGTGGCCTTCATCACCGCCAGACGGCGCAGATTGTCCTCGCCCCGGTTATCCGAAATGAGAATGCAGGTGGATCGGTGCTTGCCACGGCCCACCCGACCGCGGAGCTGGTGGAGCTGTGCCAAGCCGAACCGCTCGGCATTCTCCACCGCCATGATCACCGCGTTGGGCACGTCCACACCCACCTCGATAACGGTGGTGGACACCAACAGCTGAATTTCCCCCCGGGCAAAGGCGGTCATCACCGCCTCTTTTTCGGCGGCCTTCATCCGCCCGTGAAGCAGACCCAGCCGATAGCCGCGGAAGGCATTCCCCTGCAGGTCGTTATACAGTTCGGTGGCGGAGGTCAGGTCACTGGGTTCTTCCCCCTCCTCCACCAAGGGGCACACGATAAAGCCCTGGCGACCCTCGTCCAAATGCTTGCGGATATAGCCATAGGCCCGCTCCCGCTTATCGCTGCCGATGGCAAAGGTCTCCACCGGTTGCCGCCCGGGAGGCAGTTCATCCAGCACCGACACGTCCAGGTCGCCGTACAGAATCAGCGCCAACGTCCGGGGAATGGGGGTGGCGGACATCACCAGCAGATGGGGGTCCTGCCCCTTAGCCGCCAGCTTGGCCCGCTGTGCCACGCCGAAGCGATGCTGTTCATCGGTAATCACCAACCCCAGACGGGCAAACTGCACCGATTCACTAATCAGGGCGTGGGTGCCCACCACAAAGTCGATCTCGCCGTCGGCAATGGCCTGTTGCAGCTGCCGTTTCCGGGCGGCGGGCACCGAGCCGGTAAGCAGACCCACACGGACGCTGTCCCCCAACAGTTTTTGCAGGGTGGCGGCGTGCTGCTCCGCCAAAATCTCGGTGGGCGCCATCATTGCCGCCTGCCAGCCCTCCCGGATGAGGGAATAGGCCACACCGGCGGCCACGGCGGTCTTGCCGCTGCCCACGTCGCCCTGTACCAAGCGGGACATGGGGCACACGCCCGTAAGGTCGCCTATACAGTCGGCAATGGCGCGGCGCTGGGCGCCGGTAAGGGTGAAGGGTAACCCGGCAACGTAGTCGGCGGTGTGGTCGATTTTTAATACCGCGCCGCTGAGCCGACGGGAACGGCTTTTCAGCCGTAACAGCCCCAACTGGAGCACAAACAATTCCTCGTAAATCAGCCGCCGCCGGGCCTGCTCCACCGCCGTCTGGTCGGCGGGAAAATGGATGCTCTTGATGGCGGTCAGCCGATCGCAAAGCCCCTCTTTCTCCACCACGTCCGGAGGCAGGATCTCCGGCAGACCGGTCTTTTCCAGCAGGTCCAGCACCGCGGCCACGTTGGTGGCAATCATCTTGTTGGTCAGCCCCTCGGTGAGGGGGTACAGCGGCCGAATCTTGGCGGCGGAGACCGACTCGATCTGGGGGCTGGTCATCTCCGCCCGTTTGCCGTCCGCCACCACCGTGCCGTACAGCAGAATCTCGTCGTTCCTATGCACCTTAGCCGCCGCATAGGGGTTATTAAACAGGGTCACCTGCAAGGTCTGATAGCCGTCGGTGACCCGAAAACGGTAGAGAGTCATCCCCCGGCGCACCCGGTATTCGGTGGGTGTGTTCACCGCCCAACCCCGAATGCAACAGGGAACCCCCGGCTCGGCGGCGGAAATCAGCATAGGATTGGACCAATCCTCGTAGGCCCGGGGATAATGCTCCGCCAGATCCAGCAGGGTGCGGATGCCCAGCTTTTCATACAGGGCGGCCCGTTTTTCTCCCACCCCTTTCAGGGTGCGGACCGATGCGTTGTACGGCAAGATGAACACCTCCTTTGGTTTCGTTATTTTCACTATATCACATCCCGGAATTTTTTGCAAATCGTCAAGGAGATTTTCCCGAAAAATACTGGTCTTTTTCTGCCGGAGTGGTATAATGGAGAAAACCCTGTGAACGGGAGGCTTGGTTATGGAACATAAACTGGCAATCGTAGGACTGGGCGGTATGGGGTCTTGGCACGTCAACCGTCTGGAGGAAATGGGCAACCCGGTGGTGGCGGGTATCTGGGATATCCGTCAGTGCCGCCGGGAATACGCCCAAAACCGCGGTCTGCACGTGTACGAGAGTCTGGAAGACCTGCTGGCGGACAAGGAGGTGGAGGTGGTGCTGATCGCCACCCCCAACGACCTGCATAAGCCCATCGCCATCCAAGCCCTGCAGGCGGGCAAAAACGTCATCTGCGAAAAGCCGGTGACCCTGTCGGTGGCGGACCTGGAGGAGATGAAGGACGCCGCCGCCAAAGCGAGAAAATTCCTCACCGTCCACCAAAATCGGCGGTGGGATCGGGGATTCCAGATGGTGCAACAGATACTGGCGGAGGGCACTCTGGGCCAGGTGTACCGCATCGAGAGCCGCGTCCACGGCGCCCACGGCATCCCCGGCGACTGGCGCCAAGACCCCAAACAGGGCGGCGGTATGGTGTACGACTGGGGCATTCACCTGCTGGACCAGGTCATCACCCTATTCCCCGATGCCAAGATCAAGTCGGTGTACGCCACCCTCAACCACGTCACCAACCAGCTGACCGACGACGGCTTTTTCGTGGACCTGCTGCTGGACAACGGCATCCGCTACCAAGTGGACGTGGGCACCAGCAACTTCATCACCCTGCCCCGCTGGATGGTGCTGGGTATCGACGGCACCCTCAAGATCGACAAATGGGGTCTGGAGGGGGAAATGATCGTGGCCCACGGCCAGGACGAAAAGGACGTGCAGCCGGTGATCACCTCTGCCGGCCTGACCAAGACCATGGCGCCCCGCCGGGAGGACACCATCCGCTCGGTGCCTCTGCCGGATTTCTGGCCGGATATGACCGAGTATTACCGCAACATCGTGGACCGGCTGGAGGGTAAGGCCGACCTGTTGGTCACCCTGCCCCAGATGACCCGGGTGATGCGGCTCATCGAGGCGGTGTTCCGCTCCGCCGAAATCGGTCAAGTGGTGGAATTTGAATAAGAACTCCCCGCAGACCCGACCTTTTGGTTGGGTCTGCTTTCTTTATGCCCTCGGTTTGTAAAAAATACTGGAAATTTGCAAAAAGATATGGTATAGTGTATTTGTAAGAATGGGTAACTGGCGGTTGCCCACACACAAATCACCCGAAAGAGAGGTATTTTGCGTATGAAACTGAAGCTGAAGAGCCTGCTGTCCCTGCTGTGCGCGGTGGTGCTGCTGGTGGGTATGATCCCCGCCGTGGCCCTGACCGCCGTTGCCGAGATGGGCGGCGATTTCCCCTGGACCGGTTCCGAGGATAAGATGCTCATTGAAGAAATTCTGGAGCGGGACGGTCTCATCGACGGTGTCTGGTTCCCGTGGTTTAACGCCAGCTCCGGCAGCCACGACCTGACCGGCAACGATCTGATGGCCTACTACTACAACGACACCGATCCCAGCAGCGACTTTGCCCGCGTTGAGCTGGACAAGATCGGTGCTGACGAGATCTATCGTCAGATCTACAACCTGAAGGCCATGGGCTATAACATCATGGCCTACGGCGGTTCCATCTATGGTCAGGGCGTTGAGTTCGATGAGAACGGCGATGTCATCGGTATCAAAGAGGAGTATCTGGCCAACGCCCGCCGTCTGCTGGATATGTGCCAGGACATCGGTATGCCGGTGATGTGGAACGTGTATTTCCACGATTCTTCTATGCCCAACTACTACGGCATCGACGGCTGGAAGGTGATCTGCCAGATGCTGGGTAACCACGAAAAGGCGGACAACTACGCCAAGAATTTCGTGGCGCCCCTGTGCGATATGCTCAACGACTATTCCGACATCGTGGCGCTGATCTCCATCGCCGACGAACCGGAGAACCAGATCAACGATTCCGGCAAAGGTGACCACTTTGATGGTGACCGCGCTATGTACGGCGTCAATCAGGACGATATGGTCTACTTTATGAAGCAGATCAACGACACCGTCCGGGAGAAACTGCCCCACATCGCCCGCACCGTGGCCTCCAATGCCATCAACAAGACCATCTACCGGGATTTCGACCTGGATCTGATGGGTCACAACCGCTATTCCGATGCGGTGGGCCACTTCCCCAAGATCGAGGACTTTGTCACCGATGCCGACGTCATTCTGACCGAGTACAACGTGGGCTGGAACTCCTATGACGACGACGCCTTTACCGCCATCCACAAAGGTTTCCGCCAGGAAATGATGGAAAAGGGCTACAAGGGCGGCTTTGCCTGGTGCTGGATTCCCAACAAGTCCTACGTCAACGATTCCGACTATTATCTGCTGTACAACCAGAGAGATAATCTGTCCTTCCGTAAATCCGTTACCGAACTGCGCCATTATATGGACGAGTATCGTGCGGAGTATCGTGGTGAAGAACTGGGCATCACCGCCCCCGTACTGTACGCCAACTACGGCGACGGTAAGGTGCATTTCATCCCCTCCAACGATGAAAATGCCACCATCACCATCCAGCGCTCCGACGATGGCGGTAAGACCTGGAAGAATCTGATTACCAAGCAGCCCCAGTCCACCTACGTGGATGCCTATGCTAAGGGACTGTACGTGGATACCGATGACAGCAAACCCAAGAGCGGCTATTGCTATCGCATCATCGCCTACGATAAGAACGGTAGCTCCGCCACCTCCGAGCCCAACCAACCTGCCCGCCACGAAAACCAGTACGTGCGGGAGTACGTGGCGCCGGTCTATAAGCAAGGCATCCTCTACCAGAAGACCACCCAGACCAGAGCCGAATCTGAGGCGGATACCACCAAGCTGATCACCTTCGGCGAGGTGAACAACCGTCCCAAGGATTCCTCTGCCAACCTGATCAAAAACCCCAGTTTTAACAAGGTGTATTCCGGCAAGGGCCAGTGGGAGCTGGATAAAGAATTCTACGATGAAGACGTGGTGAAGTCGGTGGTGGATACCTCCGCCCCCGACGGTTCCCGAAGCCTGCTGTTTGATACCACGGATATAGAAGAGGGCATTTGGCGGAAGTTCACTGTGACCGGCCTGGAGCCGGGCAGTGACTACGTGCTGTCGGTTTGGGTCAAGGGTGATTACCTCAGCGCCGATAACGCCGGTATGGCCTCGGTGGGTGTCATCGACCCCGACACCGGCACCTTTATGACCTATTACGAGTATTATCGCGGCTATGCCCGCTCCTCCCGCGAGACCCAGCAGATCTATCCCCCTGCCTGGGATAGCGAGTGGCACCTGCGCAGTGTCCGCTTCTCCATCGGCGACAACACCAGCATCCAGATCGCCCTGTACGGCTACGGCAGTAAGATGTGGCTGGACGACATCGCCCTGTACAAAAACGGTAACGGCATCAAATACACCGACGGCACCGCCGACAGCATCGCCACCGGCTATCAGTGGAGCGATATTTCCTGCGCCCCCGCCGACAGCGTGGTGACCGACGTCTCCGTGGATAACAAGGCCTACTGGACCGCCGGCACCGGTTGGCGCAACGGCTTTATGAGCTTCTACGCGAGCCGCGTGGGTTATGGTGCCGCCCTGAAATACACCGCCTCCGGCGATCCCAACGGCGTGTATTACCTCAAATCCGTTGCGGTCAAGCCCGACACCGATTACTACATTTCCTTTGATTTCAAGGTTCTGAAAGACGGTAAGGGCCGCATCGTGATGATGGATAACAAGAAGACCTGCCCCAGCGAAACCTTCTCGGTGGAGCTGGACAGCGACGTGTACGGCACCGGATGGGCGGTCTACAACGGCAAGTTCAACTCCGGCGCCTACGACCAGGTGATGTTCGGCGTCTGCGATCTGGGCGGTTCCGCTCTCATCGACAACATCCGCATCTTTGAGCAGACCGCCGAAAACGGCGCCCAGGACCTGTACATCTCCAGCCTGAAGGCCACCGCCAAGGCGGGCTATGACGAGGCCGCCTCGGTGACGGTGAACGCCAAGGGCGACGGTTTCACCTATAAGTGGTATTACAAGGATAAGGGCGATTCCAAGTTCTCCCTGACCACCGCCTTCACCACCAAGACCTATTCCATCAAGATGAATGCCGCCCGTGACGGTCGTCAGGTGTACTGCGTAGTCACCGACAAGTACGGTGTGAAGCGGCAGACCGCCACCACCACCCTGTCACTGACCAAAAAGACCCTGTCGGTCACCACCCAGCCCAAGACCACCTATACCAAGATGGGCTCTACCGGCAAGGCTACTGTTAAGGCTTCCGGCGATGGCCTAACCTACACCTGGTATGTCAAAAACGCGGGTAAGACCTCTTACACCAAGTCCTCGGTCAAGTCCGCCACCTATTCCGTCAAGATGTCCGCCACCACCAAGGGCCGTATGGCCTACTGCGTAGTAAAGGACGTGTGGGGCAACAAGGTGACCACCAACAAGGTCACCTTCCGGGAGTCCGCGTCGGTCACCACCCAGCCCAAGACCACCTATACCAAGATGGGTGCCACCGCCAAGGTGACGGTGAAGGCTTCCGGTGATGGGCTGACCTACACTTGGTATTACAAGAATGCAGGCAAGACCTCTTACACCAAGTCCTCGGTCAAGACCGCTACCTACTCCGCCAAGCTGACCGCCACCAGCAAGAATCGCGTGGTGTACTGCGTGGTGAAGGATAAGTGGGGCAAGAGCGTCCAAACCGACAAAGTGCGTCTGCGTGAAGCAGTGTCCATCACCACCCAGCCCAAGACGGTAACGGTCGCCAAGAACAAAACCGCCAAGGTCAGCGTCAAGGCCTCCGGCGACGGACTGACCTACACTTGGTATTACAAGAATGCCGGCAAGACCTCTTACACCAAGTCCTCGGTCAAGACCGCTTCCTATTCCGTGAAGATGTCCTCCACTACCAAGAACCGCGTGGTGTACTGCGTGGTTAAGGACAAATACGGCAACACCGTCAAGACCGTAACCGTTACCTTAAAAATGAAATAAATCGCCCGATGGGGTCCTGATTATCGGTCAGGACCCCATTTTTTGGTGCCATCCTTTACCTTTTATTCATAATTGGTTACGGTTTGTTCACAAATAGGGGTGGACAAATCCGGCAAGGTGCGCTATAATGTGGGTGTATCAAACCCACTGTGAAAGGAGAACGAACCTATGAAAACCTGTAAATCCATCCGCCTTTTGTCGCTGATTGCTTTCTTGATGCTGGCATTGGGTCTGTGCGGCAGTGCGGTATACGCTGCCGACAACCCCTATAACGATGCCATTCTGGAATGGTGCGACCACGAATACGAATACCCCTGTTCGGTAGAGTGCCAGCTCTGCGGTAAAGAGCGCGAGCCTGCCCCCGACCACCAGTATGACGGTTCCACCGACACCGACTGTAACTGGTGCGGTCTGACCCGTAACCTGGCCGCCATCACCACCCAGCCCAAGTCTGCCTATGCCAAGATGGGTGCCACCGCCAAGGTGACCATCGCCGCCACCGGCGACGGCCTGACCTACACCTGGTACATCAAGAACGCCGGCAAGACCTCTTACAGCAAGTCTTCCGTGACCGGCTCTACCTATTCCGCCAAGATGTCCGACTCCTCCAAGGACCGTGTGGTTTACTGTGTGGTCAAGGATGCCTATGGCAATGTTGTGGAGTCCAAAAAGGTAGCCCTGCGCGAGTCGGTGTCTGTCACCACCCAGCCCAAGACCACCTATACCAAGATGGGTGCCACCGCCAAAGCCACCGTTAAGGCCTCCGGCGACAGCCTGACCTACACCTGGTACATCAAGAACGCCGGCAAGACCTCTTACACTAAGTCTTCCGTCAAGACCGCTTCCTATTCTGTGAAGATGTCCTCCACCACCAAGAACCGCGTGGTTTATTGCGTGGTTAAGGATAAGTACGGCAAGACCGTCACCACCAACAAGGTGGCCTTCCGTGAGGCGGTGTCTGTCACCACCCAGCCCAAGACCACCTATACCAAGATGGGCGCCACCAGCAAGATCACCGTTAAGGCCTCCGGCGACAGCCTGACCTATACCTGGTACATCAAGAACGCCGGTGCCAGCAAGTACAGCAAGTCCTCGGTCAAGACCGCTTCCTATTCCGTGAAGATGTCCTCCACCACCAAGGACCGCGTGGTTTACTGTGTGGTCAAGGATAAGTACGGCAAGACCGTCACCACCAACAAGGTGCGTCTGCGGGAGGCTGTCAGCATCACCACCCACCCCAAGACCGTGACCGTGAAGACAAACTCTACCGCCAAGGTCAGCGTGAAGGCCTCCGGCGACGGCCTGACCTACACCTGGTATTACAAGAATGCCGGTGCCAGCAAGTACAGCAAGTCCTCGGTCAAGACCGCTTCCTATTCTGTGAAGATGTCCTCCACCACCAAGAACCGCGTGGTTTACTGTGTGGTCAAGGATAAGTACGGCAAGACCGTGAAGACCGTGGCTGTTACCCTGAAAATGAAATAATCCTCAAACGCAAACGGAGCCTGTGGCGATTGCCACAGACTCCGTTTTTTCTCTTATTTTCCCCGAAAGGATTCCTGTATGCGTTCGGTGAGCTCACTGCGTTCCTGGGGGGATAACTGACGGAACAGCTGGAGCAGCGTCTGCTCCTCCCCGGTCAGCTGCGCCGCCACACCGCCGCCGTCAGCCACCCTGATCTCCTGCCTGGCGGTGTCTATGCCCAGCAGACTGTCCACCGAACAGTCGAACATCTCCGCCAACCGCACCAGACCCTGCTGGTCGGGGCTGACCCGCCCCGCCTCGTACTTGGTGTAGGTGGTGCGGTCGATCTGCAACCGGTCCGCCACCGCCTGCTGGGTCATACCCCTCTGCCGGCGCAGGGTCCGTATCCGCATACCGAACAACACCATCGGCTCCGAATCTCGTATGGGTTTCATCGCTCCACCTCCATTGTGCAAATCACGCACATCTTATAACTGATAATAACACACCCGCCGCCATCCAGACTAGTGAAATTTATGCACATTCCCATTCTGCGGAGATGTTCACAAAATATTCCTTGTTTTTACCAAAAAATCTTGGTATACTGAGAGGGATAGAGAGGAGGTCCTCCCATGAAACATCGCATTTCCCGTCAATGGCTGTGGTATTTCAGTATTGCCGTGGCAGCCATTTCCTTTTACATCGTGTTCAGCAATTTCGGCTACGCCACCGGTCTGCTTCGGACCCTGTTCAATATTCTGGGGCCCTTTGTGGGTGGCTTTGTCATCGCCTTTTTGCTCCACGGACCCTGTTGCCGGTTAGAGCAGGCGCTGTTGCGACTGAAGGGGAAATTCTGGCAAAAGGCCGCCCGTCCCCTCGCTCTGATGGTGGTGTATCTGGTGCTGTTTGGCCTGCTGAGCCTGGCGGTATACCTGCTGATCCCCACGCTGATTACCAGCGTGGTGGAGCTTTCCACCGGTCTGATCGCCAACCTGGGCGAAACCAAAAACTATCTGGAAACCCTTATCGAGCCCGGCGGGCTGCTGGATAAGCTGGGCATCGAAGCCCGGTTGGATACCCTGTATGCCGACCTGGTGAAGACCCTGACCACCTTCGTGACCGCGGACAACGTCATTACCGCCCTGCGCAGCGTGGGCACCGTGGCCTCCTCGGTGGTAAACGTGGTGATCGCAGTGATCGTATCGCTGTATATGCTGGGCGGTCGTGAGCATCTGGCCCGGGCGGTGGAAAACCTGCTGTCCCTGATCCTGCGCCCCACCACCCTGAACGCCGCCAAGCACTATGGCCGCCGCAGTACTCAGTTGTTCTACAATTACCTCTACGGCGCTCTGCTGGATGCCGGCGCGGTGGCGCTGGTGGTTTCGGTGGGTTTGATGATTTTCCGCGTACCCTATGCGGTGCTGATGGGCATCGTCTTGGGCGTGATGAACCTGGTGCCCTATTTCGGTGCCATCATCGGCTGTGTGGGCATCGCTTTTATCACCCTGCTGACCACCGATATCTACACCGCCCTCGGTGTCACCATCTTCATCGTGATCATCCAGCAGGTGGACGCCAACATCATTCAGCCCCGTATCGTGGGCGGTTCGGTGGGTCTGCGCCCCATCTATGTACTGCTGAGCATCACCGTGTTTGGCGGTCTGTTCGGCTTCTGGGGCATTCTGCTGGCACCGCCCCTGATGGGCATCGTGCAGATGTTCGTGCGGGACGCCACCGCCAAGAAAAAGACGGCCGCCACCGCGGAAGTTTCCGCATCCGACCAACCCTCGGAAGACTGATCCCTAACCGGTCAAGATTTCTTCTTGGCCGGTTGTTTTTTGGGGGGAAGTCCTTGCCACTGATGGGAATGTGTGGTATAATCCACACAAAGGAGGGATGGCTATGAAAGCGGTTCGTATTACAGCGGTGCGGCGCACCACCTATCCCGACCTGATGGAACAATACGAAAACCCCTTGGACCACCCCTGCAACGTTGAAGTAGGGGCGGTGTTCGTGTCTGAAAACGGGCAAAAGCCCGAGGGCCTCTGTGACGAGGCCTGGGGCTGTATGGCCGCCTTTGTGACCGCCCTGGCGGACGGCGGCGGCAACTTCTTTGACGGATGGATGAAAAACCCCCACTCCGCCATGATCTCCTGCAACGACGGGTTCCGCCCGGTGAGTTTCCTGCTGGAAACCATAGAATAACGAGGTGCTGACTATGAAAAAACTGCTGATTTTCCTGCTGTGCGGGGTGCTGCTGCTCTCCCTCACCGCCTGCAAAAAGAATACCGACCAGACCCCCTACGAGGAGGAGGAATACCCGGAGATGTACGTGGCGGACGAGACGGTTAACCAGTTCATTCTGGATTTCCGCAACTACACCAAGCTGATTCCCCAGGACCTGCGCCGCGGTGAACAGCTGGAAGAATACGTCTTTGTCGCCAACGACTGCCAGTTTAACGTGGTCTCCACCGCCTACGGCCTGCGCATCGCCATCCTCGGCGGCGATACCCAAGAGGACCTGGAGCGGCTGCTGCGCACCTTTGAGGACGTGTGCGAAGCGGTGGACTCCAGCTGTACCGAGGAACAGTTGGAGGGCGCCAAGGCCTATATGAAAGAGCAGACCGCCATCTCCGGCAACTATCGGGTCAGCAACCAGGTGAAGATTTTGGCCTACACCCCGCTGATACAGACCGAAACCGTCAAGGTGGACTGCAACATCGAACTGCTGGCGATGAAGTATCTGCCCGCGACCACAACGGAATAAACGAAGCAAACGGAGCATCCTTTGGAATGCTCCGTTTTATTTCTGCCTTTTTCGGACATACTGAGGGAAAGGAGGCGGTTTATTGTGTGTACGGCGCTGTATTTTCCGGTGGGTGGCGGATTTTTGGGCAGGACTTTGGATTTGGAACACGGCTATTGGGAGCAGGTGACGGTAACCCCGTCCGGGTATCTGGGCAACCGCTATGCCATGGTGGGTATGGCGGCCAACCACCAGGGGTATCCCCTCTATTTCGATGGGGTCAACGAGGTCGGGCTGGCGGTGGCGGGGCTGAATTTCCCCCACAGCGCCCGGTACGAGCCGGACACCCACGACACCGTGACCATAGCCCCCTACGAGCTGATCCCCACCCTGCTGGGGCGGTGCGGGTCGGTGGCCCAGGCGGTGTCCCTGCTCCGGGGGTTGCGGCTGTGCCATCGGGCTCCGGCAGAAAATTATCCGGTGGCTACCCTACATTGGATGCTCACCGACGGGGCGCAGTGCGTGGTGGTGGAGTCCACCGAAACGGGACTGCACATTTTGGATAACCCCGCCGGGGTGTTGACCAACGAGCCACCCCTGCCCCACCAACTGAGCCTGCTGAAAAACTACGCCCATCTCTCCGCCGACGCGCCCCAGGAGGGCTGGCAACAGCCCCAAAGCCGCGGAGCGGGGTCGGTAGGTCTGCCGGGGGATTTCTCCTCTTCGGGGCGGTTCGTACGGGGTGCTTTTGCCCTGGCCAACGCCCACCCCACCGACCAACCCATGGGGCAGGTGTTTCACCTGCTGGACACGGTGGCGGTGCCCAAGGGCTGTGTCCGCCTGGCGGACGGACGGCAGGTGATCACCCGGTACTCTGCCTGTATGGACCTGCGGCGGCGGACCTACTTTTACCGCACCTACGGGTGCCATCGAGTCCACGCCGTGGCGCTGGGGCGCCAGAGCATCGCCACCGATACCCTCACCACCTTCCCCCTACCGGAGCAAGAGGACGTCAAGTGGGAAAATTGAAAACAGCCTCCCTCTGAGAGGGAGGTGGCTGAGGCAACGCGGAATTTGTACTTTTGCGCATTTCGTTGTCGCCTCTATGGGAACGTCGCTTTGCTCCATTCTCCGTAGTTCTGCGTTGCCGAGGTCG
Organism: Acutalibacteraceae bacterium; assembly: GCA_045591225.1. Lineage (GTDB taxonomy): Bacteria > Bacillota > Clostridia > Oscillospirales > Acutalibacteraceae > UBA5905. The sequence continues at coordinate 12,696 of JAZNSL010000052.1, forward strand.
GAGGGAGCCTGACGAGCCGCTGTTAAGGGCACTTTGTTCATCATGACGCGTTCTCCCCCAGTCCTCGCTGTTGCTCGGACAGCCCCCTCCCAGAGGGGGCCTTTTGCTACAACAACGCTTTCCTCGCTAAAGTTCTATCCAACCGCGTGTAAACGTTGCCATTAAATCTCAAAACAAAAAACCCGCCGAGGCGGGTTTTTTACCATTCTATGGGTTCCATACCGTGCTTTGCCAGCAGGGCGTTGGTCTTGGAGAAGTGGCGGCAACCGAAAAAGCCACGGCTGGCGGATAAGGGGCTGGGGTGCACCGTTTGGAGTTTGTAGTGAATAGGATTGGTGATCAGTTCGCCCTTTTTCTGGGCGTGAGCACCCCACAGCAAAAACACCACCGGGGTCTCCTTTTTGTTCAGTTCGCTGATAATGCGGTCGGTAACCCGCTCCCAGCCCAAACCCTTGTGGCTGGTGGGCTGACCCTCCCGGACGGTGAGCACCGTATTGAGCAGCAGCACCCCCTGCTTCGCCCAACGGGTCAGCTCACCGGTGGGTGGCTCCGGCAGACCAAGGTCAGCGTGCAGTTCCTTGAACATATTCTTGAGGGAGGGCGGCGGCGTTACCCCCGGCTGCACCGAGAAGCACAACCCGTGGGCCTGACCCGCTCCGTGATAGGGGTCCTGGCCGATGATAACCGCCTTGACGTCCTCAAAGGCGGTGTATTTCAGCGCATTGAAAATATCGTGCATAGGCGGATAGACTCGCCGGGTGGCGTACTCCTTTTTGAGCATCTGCCGCAGTTGCAGATAATACGCCTTTTCCCATTCGTCCGCCAGTATGCCGTCCCAGTCGTTGCCGATGTGTACCATTCTGTCGCCACCTCTCTGTGTGATAACCCCAGTATACCACATCCGGCGGCGGTTGTAAACCGACAACCTCTGCGGATATTCCCGCAAATGCCTTGCCATTCCCCTGCTTTTTTGCTATAATGAGAAAAACATCAAAACCAAGGGGATTGTTATGTCAAAACGAGAGTATAACGTGGATCTGTTCCGCATTGTAGCCACCCTGTTTGTGATCACCCTGCACGTGCTGGGTCAGGGCGGCATTCTGTACCGCACCGCGCCGGACGGCGTCGGCTATTGGGTCGCCTGGGCCTTGGAGATTGCCTCCTACGGCGCGGTGAACTGCTTCGCCCTTATCTCCGGCTACGTGATGGTGGACAAGGCGGTGAAACTGAAAAGCATAATCGGCCTGTGGTTTCAGGCAGCGTTTTATTCCCTGAGCCTGTCGTGGCTGATCTTCGCCTTTGTCCCGGAGGTCAAGACCACCGAAAACATCGTCGCCGCCTTTATGCCCATCACCCACCGCCAGTGGTGGTATATGACCGCCTATTTCGGGCTGTTTTTCTTCATTCCCATCCTCAATGCGGCGGTGAACCGCCTGCCGCGGAAGACCCTCAAGAAGTTCCTGCTGGTGATCCTGGCGGGCGTGGGCATCCTGGACTGCGCGGTGTCCTTTGACGCCTTTTCCCTCATCGGCGGTTATTCCGCCGCCTGGCTGATCGTGCTGTACCTGTTCGGCGCATACATAAAGAAGTACAACGTCAAGGAGAAATTCTCGGTCTGGAAAGGGGCTTTGGGCTATCTGGGGATGGTCGCGCTGACCCTGCTGACCAAGGTGGGCATCCGCCACGTGATGCGGGCCACCGGCGGGGACATCAACCTGGACCACACCTTTATTTCCTACACATCCGTCACCATTTTGCTGGGCTCGATTTTCCTGTTCCTGGGCTTTCTCAATCTCCGGGTGGGCGAGATCCCGGCCAAGGCCATCGCCGTGTTTGCCCCCGCCAGCCTGGGCGTGTACCTCATCCACGTCCACCCGCTGGTGTTCCAGCACGTGATACTGGATGCCTTCGCCTCCTTTGCCACGGCACAGCCGCTGATGCTGGCCTTTGTGGGGGCGGCCGGCACCCTGGGCATTTATTTCAGCTGCGCCGCCATTGAGTGGGCGCGTATCTGGCTGTTTAAGGTATTGCACATCCCTCAACTGTGCGGGTTGCTGGATAAGGGGATCACCGCCTTGTACCGGCTGGTATTCGAGCGCAAGCCGAAAAAAGCGGAGGAGCCGGTGACGGTCCCCGCAGAGATCAGTGAGTAAAATTTAGACGTGAACATAGCAAAAGCGAGGTGGAAATCCACCTCGCTTTTATTTTTTTTGAATTATTTTACCAAAAAGGGCCCGATTTCCTTTCGCCAAGCGATTATATAGATAAAAAGGAGGAATGGCTATGCATAACCATATTATCCAACAAATTCGACAAAAGGGACTAGGCCATCTGACGGCCCTCTGCGCCCGCCCGGGGGATGGCCGCCTATCCATCACGATGGGACTGGCGAACGCCCTGGCCGCCGATGGGGAAACGGTGTGCTTTTGCTCGTTTTCCCAAGGGAAAACACTGAAAAAACACGTCCCGTTGCCGAGTGTGCAGGTTTTGCCGCCCGCCGCCGACGATTTAGAACCGTTTTTCGAACAACTCCACGAGGTTCTCAAACTGGACACGTTCCTGTTTGTCGATAATTTGACCGCCATGGTGTTGACCGATGGTAACCGCAACCCGGAAAAGAAAGCAGAAGTGCTGTCGCGGTTGCGGGATATGGCTGTTGGGTATGGTGCCCACGTCGTGGTTTCGGATATGTTCGCCCACGGATGGGACGGGGATGACCGCTATCCCATACCGCCGGAATCGCTACGGCTGTGCGACCGCGCCTATATCGCCTACAAGGAGTCCGTTAGCGCCGACGATGTTGACAGCACGAAGCTTCCCGTGATACAATTGAAAGAGATCGCGAGGTGTTATCAATGAATACACTTGAAATGTTGCTGAAAAACGTGGCAAAAGCAACCAAGAGGCGGACATCCGCTCATACGGAAGAGGACAAGTTCAATATCTTAAAAGTTTTAGGCGTCCAAACCAAAGAGGTTATCATTTGCCGATTGATCGGGGAGTTACTTGACCCCAACGGAACGCATAAAATGGGAGTTCAGCCCTTAAAAAGCTTTTTTAAGTGGGTTTTGAACGAGCCGGCTCCTGCCAATTTGACCAATGCGCGAATCGAATTGGAAGAAAAAATTGACGGAGAGCGACGGGTGGATATCGCGATTCACATCGGAAACTACGTTTATCCTATCGAGGTGAAAGTATGGGCAGGCGATCAGGATGCCCAATTATCCGATTATTACCACTACTACAAGGCCCACAACGAAATCGACGCCATTTACTATCTCACTCCTTATGGGGGGAAACCGTCAAAAGAAAGTAGCAAAGACTTAGATCCCGAAAAAGTGCGGTGCTGTTCTTTTCAAAGTGCGGTGTACAATTGGTTGGATTCCACTGACTGGACTTTCGCACCAAACAACGTGAGAATAGCCGTTGAACAATTCAGAGAGGTTGTTGCAGATATGGTCGCTGAAAACTATACTATAGAAAAGATTAAGAACCTTTTACATCTCGATAGCGAATGCGCGTTTGAAGCCGACGAAACGTTGAAGGCTGCCGTTTCCCTGTTGAATGCAAAAGACGTATTGTCGGAACGAATTATGGTTAACTATTTGCAAAGTACCTTGCGGTTGCCGGATGGCTATTCTTTGGAAGAAGATGCAGCCAAAACCGTAGACAAGCATTCCTTGCTAAAAATCACAAAGGATGGCATCGCCATTGCTTGGATATGCGTCGAAACAAACCTGTATATCGTGGTTCGAAAGGTAAAAAGCAACCACCTCTGGAAAGAGGTTAATGAAAATTATGTTTGGCAATACCTCCATCCCGAAAGAAACGGCAAAAAGTTTCCGCTGAGAGACCTGGAATGCATCTTTAAACACAAAGAGAAAATTAAGCTGGATGAATTGCTTTTTGACGTAGATACGACACAATAAAACGGAGGCCTTTATGATTGCAAAAGATTTGTTTGATTGTTGTACCGCAAGCGGTGTCGCTAACGTGGTAGCGGAAATGGCGCACGTCCCGCAAGAGGGTCTCGCCGACTTGGAAAAACATTGTCAGCAGATAATTGACGAGTCGAGAGCTTCGGATAATTATTGCGTTCTGGATGATAAAAACTTTTGCTTTGTCGCTGTTGATACCGACAAATACCCCACCGTTCCTTACGTAACGTTAACCGACTTGGACAAATTAAGAGAAAACCATTACGACATTACCAAAGTTACGGATTTCAGTTGGTGGTGGGGACAATTCTTGGGCATATCTGTTGACGAAGAGAGTTACCAAAAATACGGCGCCGATGCTCTGGTCGGCGGAATATTGTATCATTTGATGTACATGGATCGAACGGAATAGTGCTTATGCGGAAACATTTGAATTCGAAAAGCTTTAATTAAAAACAGAGGGGTAATGTAAAATGAAAAAATTGATAAATAAACAAATTACGGTTATAACTCATAGTAAGGATGCTTTGCTGATTTTTGCAGATTCTGATGAAATTAGAATAGATTATCAAAATAGTGCATGGAGGTTAATTAACAACGGACAAATACTGGTTTCGTCTGCCGATGTTCAAGCCGATTTTGCGTATTATATGATTGAAGAAGCTACTGATTTTTTGATCGATAAATACTCCCAAAAAGATGAAGCAGTATTCGAAAAAATGGATGAACTAAGAGATGGCATAGACGAAATTATAAACGATAAATTTAATATGATTGAAAATCTGCTCGCAGATAAAATTATTACAAATGTAGACGAAACTTCTTTAGGTGATATATCACTTACATTTTCTAATGGTGCTATTTTAGAAATAATCAAAATGAGCAAATAGAAAACTTAGTTTAAAGTATAAAACTCCTTTGTTGACAGATAATAACAGTGTTATCAAATCAACAAAGGAGTTTTTATATATGAAAGCCACTGGAATAGTCAGAAGAATTGAGGAATGCGTTATAATAGGGCAAACCGCCTGCAACCCGCATAAACACTAGGGTTTTCGCTGGTTTGCCCCATTGAACGCATTGGTGTCAAAAACGGATTTTTGGCGGTTTTAGAAAGGAGCGGAATAACATTCTAAATATGCCTCAGAAATCCATGCTCTGTTGCAGCTAAAACTAAATATTCAAAACTGTCACAAGTAAAAGCCGAATGGGTATTAAAACTCGTTCGGTTTTCTTTTCTTTATGCAATCTTAATGCGAGAAAAAATCCTCTAACACTGCCTTAAATTGAAAAAATGTATAATTAAGGCAACAAAAGGGAGATAAGGAGAAGCGTTATGGCGGATCTGATACATAAAAAGAGAAGTCTAACCTCGTTTCAAATCATCATACTCGGTTTTGCCGGAGTCATACTTGTGGGTGCGTTATTGCTGATGCTTCCGATATCAACTAAAAGCGGTACCGTAACACCGTTTAACGAAGCATTATTTACCTCAACCTCGGCAGTATGCGTAACGGGACTGGTCGTTCAAGATACCGCAACCTATTGGTCGGCTTTTGGGCAGAGCATAATTTTGGTGCTGATTCAGATCGGTGGTCTTGGTGTCATCACGGTTGCAGCATCCTTTGCCTTGCTTTCGGGAAGAAAGATATCTTTGATGCAACGAAGCACGATGCAAGAAGCTATTGCCGCACCAAAGGTAGGCGGCATCGTAAGACTGACTTTCTTTGTATTGAAGGTCACCTTCCTGATCGAGTTGCTCGGCGCCTTGGTTATGATGCCGACGTTTATTCATGACTTCGGTGCAAAAGGAATTTGGATGTCCTTCTTGCATTCCATATCGGGTTTTTGTAATGCCGGATTTGACGTAATGGGAACGGAGGGAGCGAAGTTCGCATCGATCACC
>JAZNSL010000053.1:0-2592 GCA_045591225.1 Acutalibacteraceae bacterium
TTTTGTCCGTATTAATTCTAATGTCTATATTTAAAAGGAGCGATTTGTTATGAGCAAAGAACTGTTGTACACCGGCAAGACCAAAAACGTTTACAAACTGGACAACGGCAACTGCCTGCTGTTGTTTAAGGATGATTGCACCGGCAAGGACGGCGTGTTCGATCCCGGTGAGAACTCCGTTGGCCTGACCATCGAGGGCGTGGGTGACGTCAACCTGCGTATGTCCATCTACTTCTTTGTGAAGATCAATGCCGCCGGCATTCTGACCCACTACGTTTCCGCCAACCTGGCCGATACCACCATGGAGGTTCTGCCCGCCAAGGTGTTCGGTAAGGGTCTGGAGGTCATCTGCCGTTACAAGGCTGTCGGCTCTTTCTATCGCCGTTATTCCGATTATTGCACCGAGGGTCAGGATCTGCCCGCTTACGTGGAGACCACCTTCAAGAACGACGAGAAGGGCGACCCTCTGGTTACCAAGGACGGTCTGGTGGATCTGGGCGTTATGACTGCCCAGCAGTATGACGATCTGAAGGATATGACCCAGAAGATCACCAAGATCGTGGCGGACGACCTAAAGGAGAAGGGCCTGGATCTGTACGACATCAAGTTCGAGTTCGGCTATGACCCGGAGGGCCGCGTAATGCTGATCGATGAGATCGCCTCCGGCAATATGCGTGTGTACAAGAACGGCGAGTATATCGACCCCATGACCCTGAACGGCCTGTTCTTCGCATAATGTAATCCCTGTTTCAGCCTTTGGCACGATTCTCGGCGGTTGTTTTTCCGCCGGAAGGGACAAAAATCCTCGGCAATACATCCAGTATTGCCTGCGGTTTTCATCTCCTCCCGACGAAAAACCCACTCGCCGATAACCGCACCACGGCTTCAACAGCGATTACGAAAAGTGTTTCTGCAGGGGAGGTCCTCTGTGCCCTCCCGTAAGCCCCCTCGGGGAGGGAGGCGTTTACCCCTAAATGAAAGGAGACCACCATGGGCGGTTATTTTGGTATTGTTTCCCGGCAGGAATGTGTGGAGGACGTGTTTTTCGGCACCGACTACCATTCCCATCTGGGCACCCGTCGTGCCGGTCTGGCATCCTACAGCCCGGAGAACGGGATGCAGCGGGAGATTCACAGCATTGAGAATTCTCCCTTCCGCACCCGCTTCCGTGACGTGTTGGACACGATGCACGGCACCTCGGCCATCGGCTGTATCAGCGATTATTTTCCCCAGCCGCTGCTGGTTCGTTCCCGTCTGGGCACCTTTGCGCTGTGCATCACCGGTGCTGTGAACAACGCCGAGGAGTTGATCGAGACCTATCTGGCAGAGGGCGGTCACTTTGACGCTATGACCGGCGGCGCGGTGAACGTCACCGAGCTGATCGGCGCGCTGATCAGTCTGCGCAGCGATTTTGCCTCCGGCATCCGGTTTGTTCAGCAGTTGGTCAAGGGCACCGCCTCCATCCTGATACTGAAAGAGGACGGCCACATCATTGCCGCCCGTGACCGGCTGGGCCGTCTACCCGTGTGGATCGGCCACCGGGAGGATGGCTACAGCGTCTCCTTTGAGCCCTTTGCCCACCAGAAACTGGGCTTCTTTGACGAGCGGGAGCTGGGCCCCGGCGAGATCGTAGAGATCACCGTTAACGGGATCACCCAGTTGTCCCCTCCGGGCGAGGAGATGCGGATGTGTGCCTTCCTGTGGAGTTACTACGGCTATTCCACCTCCACCTACGAGGGGACCAACGTGGAGCTGATGCGGTATCGCAACGGCGCCATTATGGCTCAGCACGACAACGAGACCGGCGCGGTGGAGGGCGTGGACTATGTCTGCGGTATGCCGGATAGCGGCACCCCCCACGCCAGCGGCTACGCCAATGAGAGCCACCTGCCCTTTGCTCGGGCGTACATCAAATATACCCCCACCTGGTCCCGGAGCTTTACCCCCACCCGTCAGTCCGACCGCAACAAGATCGCCAAGATGAAGCAGATTCCGGTTCCCGCCCTCATCGAGGATAAGAGCCTGCTGTTGGTGGACGATTCGGTGGTGCGGGGTACCCAGCTGCGGGAAACGGTGGAATTCCTGTACGAGAGCGGTGCTAAGACGGTGCACATGCGCTCCGCCTGCCCGCCCATTATGTTTAACTGTAAATTTCTCAATTTCTCCCGCAGCAACAATGAGATGGATCTCATCGCCCGACAGGTGATCGTGGAGCTGGAAGGGGAGGAGGGCCTCAACCACATCGAGGAATACTGCGACGGCAATACCGAGCGGGGCAAGGCCATGCGCCGCCGGATGGCGGAGCGGTTGCATCTGGGTTCTCTGGACTTCCAGTCCCTGCCCGGTGTGATAGAGGCCATCGGTATGGACCCCTGTAAGCTGTGTACCTATTGTTGGAACGGAAAGGAATAAAAATTATGGATCATAAAAACTCTCAGTCGGCCAGCTACGCTGCCGCCGGCGTGGACATTACCGCCGGTTACAAATCGGTGGAACTGATGAAGGCCCACATTGCCCGCACGATGACAGCCGGTGCTGTCTCCGACATCGGCGACTTTGGCGGTCTGTTTGCCCTGGATCTGGAGGGCATCC
>JAZNSL010000054.1:0-9071 GCA_045591225.1 Acutalibacteraceae bacterium
TGGAGCCCGACGGCAAGCCGTTGCTGTTGCGGGTGCTGACCTTTCGGGAGTTCCATATGGAGATCGCGGCGGTGGCGGTGCTGTCCGCCGTGTGGATCTTCTTCGTGGCAAGCGGTAACGAAAACCTGCCGTTTTGGGCACTCCTGCTGGGCACGGTGGCGTTGAGCACGGCGATCGCCACCGTGTACGCCATCGCGGATGCGCTCATCTGGCTGATCGCCGCCAAGCGCGCCCACGGTCGATAACAACCACACAAACAACAAGAGCCTACCCGTTTTCGGGTAGGCTCTTGTCGTGTAGAGGACATATCAATGAAGCGTAAAAAATTGTTTACAGAACCCGCACGCGGATGACGCCGTCGATGGCGGCGATCTTGTCGGTGACGTCGTCGGCGACGGCACCCTCCACATCCAGTACGGTATAGGCCAGATCCTTGCGGGATTTGTTGGTCATAGAGGCGATGTTGACGCCGCAGGCGGACACCACCGAGGAGATCTGTGCCAGCATATTGGGAATATTCTTGTGCAGTACGCATACACGCACGTCGCCCACCCGGGGCACGTTGACGTCGGGGTAGTTGACCGAGTTGATGATGTTACCGTCTTCCAGATAGGCCTTGAGCTGGTTAGCGGCCATCACGGCGCAGTTGTCTTCGCTCTCGGGGGTGGAAGCGCCCAGGTGGGGGATAGCCACCACGTTTTCCACGTCCAGCATTTCCTCAGTGGGGAAGTCCACCACGTAGGCGGCCACCTTACCGGCTTTCAGCGCCGCCAACATGGCGTCGCTGTCCACTAGGCCCGCACGGGAGAAGTTGAGGATACGCACCCCGTCCTTCATGGCGGCGAAGGCGGCCTCGTTCAGCATACCCTTGGTGTCCGGCACCAGCGGCACGTGGACGGTGATGTAATCGCATTCCGCGTAGATTTCATCCAGGGTGGCGGCGTGACGGATGTGGCGGGACAGCTTCCAGGCGGCATCCACCGACAGGTAGGGGTCATAGCCGTATACGTCCATGCCCAGCGCCACGGCGGCGTTAGCCACCAGCACGCCGATGGCACCCAGACCGATAACGCCCAGTTTTTTGCCCAGCAGTTCGGGACCGCCAAAGGCGGATTTGCCCTTTTCCACCAGTTTGCCTACGGCGTCGCCCTCACCCTTGAGGGTCTTGGCCCACTGGATGCCGTCCGCCACTTTACGGGAGGCCAGAAACAGACCCGCCAGCACCAATTCTTTAACGGCGTTGGCGTTGGCACCGGGGGTGTTGAACACCACGATACCCTGGTCGCTGCATTTATCAATGGGGATGTTGTTGACACCGGCACCGGCCCGGGCGATGCCCAGCAGGGTGTCCGGCAGATCCATTTCGTGCATAGCCGCCGAGCGCACCATCACACCGGCGGCACCCGCCAGCTGGTCGGTGATGGTGTAGCCCGCCAAGCGGTCGGTACCGCAGGCGGCGATTTTATTTAAAGTGCAAATATTCATCAGGTATTCTCCTCTTCAAACTTCTGCATAAAGGCTACCAACTTCTCAACGCCCTCCAGCGGCATGGCGTTGTAGATGGAGGCCCGCATACCGCCCACCGAGCGGTGACCCTTCAGGTTGACAAAGCCGGCGGCGGTGGACTCTTTGACGAATTTGGCATCCAGCTCGTCGTTGCCGGTGATAAAGGGCACGTTCATCAAGGAGCGGTCCTCGGGAACGACGGTGCCCTTGAACAGCTTGGAATTATCCAGGAAATCGTACAGCAGGGCTGCCTTTTTCTCGTTGAGCTCCTGCATCTTCTCCAGACCGCCGAAGTTTTCTTTGATCCACTCCAGCACCAGTTTCATAATATAAATGGTGTAGCAGGGCGGGGTGTTGAACATAGAGCCGTTGTCGGCGTGGGTCTGGTAGTTAAACATAGTGGGGGTGATGTCCATGGCCTTGCCGATGAGGTCCTCCCGGATGATCACCACCGTGACGCCGGAGGGGGCCATATTCTTCTGGGCACCGGCGTACAGCACACCAAACTTGGTCACGTCGATGGGCTTCGACAGCACGCAGGAAGAGATATCCGCCACCAGCGGCACGTCCCCGGTATCCGGCAGGTCGTGATACACCGTGCCGTAGATGGTGTTGTTCATACAGATGTGGACGTAGTCCGCATCGGGGCGGAAATCCGCGCGGGTCAGCTTGGGAATGTAGGAGAAGGTCTTATCCTCAGAGGAAGCCACCGCCTTGGCATCGCCGTAGCGGGCGGCCTCTTTAAACGCTTTTTTCGCCCACTGACCGGTGACGATGTAATCCGCCTTGCCGTTGCCGGTCATCAGGTTCATCGGCACCATCGCAAACTGGGATGAAGCACCGCCCTGCAAAAACAGCACTTTATAATTGTCGGGGATGTTCATGATCTCGCGCAGCAGGGTCTCGGTTTTGTCGATGATACTCTGGTACACCTTAGATCGATGAGACATCTCCATCACTGACTGGCCGGAACCCTCATAGTCCAGCATCTCAGCGGCGGCTTTTTCCAGCACTGCCTCGGGCAGCATGGACGGGCCGGCAGAAAAATTGTACACTCTTGCCATGTCTCATTCCTCCAATACTATAATGGTCTTATATATGCTCCCGAAGGAGATATTAGAATGCATTATACTCTTGCCGCTTTAAATTGTCAACACTTTAACGCAAAAAAGTATTAAAGTTTGTTAAAATTTTTGCAATTGGTGGAACCGGCGACTTCTGGGAGGTTGGATAGAGCCCGTAGGGGCGGTAATCTGCCGCCTGCGGACAGGTCGGAGACCTGTCCCTACGATAAGGGTGGCGTCCCAATTGTAGGGACAGATGTCCTCATCTGTCCGTGAATGACTTGCCGGCGGATGTGGGCATCCGCCCCTACGACACTCACCGAGGTGGGGTAGGCCCCCTCTGGGGGGGCTGGCACGGCGACAGCCGTGACTGGGGGAGAATGCGTAACGAACAAGCTCTGAACTATCCACAACGGCTCGTCAGGCTCCCTCCGGATTTTTCCGTGGCTGTCGCCACGAAAAAATCCACCTCCCTCCCGGAGGGAGGCTGACAGGTTGCTGCAATGAAATGTTACCAAACATAAAAGACCGCTGTCCGAAACGGACAGCGGTCTTTAACATATTTTATACCAATATATATTACTTGCGCAGGAACAGGATGCCCAGGGTGTTGGGGCCGCAGTGGCTGGAGATGGTGCAACCGGCGCGGGTGACGTGAATCTCATCAAAGGCCATATGCTTTTCCACCGCCGCCTTGACAATGGCGATGCGCTCCTCGGAGATGCCGGAGTGGGTGATGAAAATGCGGGAGGTATCAATGTCGTCGCGGCCGTTCAGCCGGTCAGCTACGTACTCCTCCAGCACCCGCTCCAGAGAGCCGCGGTATTTCTTGCTGACGCCCATGGCGCCGCCCTCGTTGGATACCTCGATGCAGGGCTTCAGCTTCAGCACGTTGGCGCCCAGCATAGCCACGGCGGAGCAACGGCCGCCCTTATGCAGGAACTCCAGGTTATCCACGATAAAGCTGGCCTCCACCTTCTGGGTCAATGCCTGCAGCTCTTCCACGATCTGTTCGATGGGCATACCGGCGGCGATGCGGTCACCGGCGGCCAGCACCAGCAGGCCGAAGCCGGTGGACAGGCTGTTGGAGTCTACCACATACAGATTTTCGGTCTCCATAGCGGCCAGGCGGAAGGAGTTGTAGGTGGTGGACAGGGCAGAGCCCAGGGTCAGACACAGCACGTCGTTACCGGCCTTGATAAAGGGGGTAACAAACTCCAAAACCTCGTCCATATTCAGGGCTGCCGTCTTGGGCAACACCTTGTGCTCGCGATAATAGTCGTAGATCATATCGGGGCCGATGTCCACGCCATCCAGATAACTGTTTTCTTCAAGGTTAACGTGCATAGGCATGAGGTGAACGTTGTATTTCTCAAGCAACTCTTCATTCAGGTCGCAGGTGCTGTCGGCACACAAAATAATCGGCTTTGCCATAGCGAAATCGTCCTTTCTTTGTTTAGGTTCTCCGTTAGTATACCATAAAACCGTCCGTATGACAAGCCCCTTAAAAATTTTGCCGAAATTTGCAATTTTCCATTGCATTTTGGGGTGGTGTCGAGTACAATGAAAAAAAGACGAAACGGAGAGGAGGGCGACCTATGCCGGTACGGGAACGGGTCCAATATTATCGCAAGAAAAAGAGTAAGGCACTGGTGGTCTGCGTGGCATTGTTGTGTGTGGTATCGCTGTTGATGACGGGGCTGATCATACACACCGTGATGCAGGGAAACTACACCCAGCGCCAACAGGCACAGCTGGACGAAATAGTCAGCCAAAATGCGTTGCTGCAGTCCCAGCTGTCCTCTGCCGGAGAGCAGCAGGCCTCTATGGACGAAAAACTGGAAAGCTTGGAGAGCCAGATTTCCGCCGCCTCCTCTCAGATCGCCTCCCAGAGCAAGGCGATCAAGAAGAAGGATAAGACCATCAAGAGCATGCAGACCCGTATCTCTCTGGCGGATGCCGGCAAGTCCACTATGGTCACCAAGGATCAGGACCTGCCGGACCGGGATTATCCCGACGTGACCGGCAAAAAGCTGGTGGCACTCACCTTTGACGACGGCCCTGGCCCGTACACCGAGCGGTTGCTGGACGAGATGAAAGAGCGGGGGGTCCGCGCCACCTTCTTCCTGTTGGGAACCCGGGTGGACCGCTATTCCGAACTGATCAAGCGGATGGACGCCGAGGGACATGCCATCGGTAACCACTCCTACGACCACGAGAACCTGAGCAAACTGTCCCTGTCCGGTATCCGGGACTCGATGGACAAGACCGCCAAGAAGATCAAAAAGATCGTGGGCTACAACCCGGAAATTATGCGTTGCCCCGGCGGCGCCTGCAACGATACGGTGAAGAAATACGCCAAGTCGGCGGGCATCCCCATCGCCTATTGGGACGTGGATACCCGGGACTGGGAAAGCCGTAACGTCAACGCCATTCTGAAGGTGTGCTTCGGCGAGAACGGCATCAAGGACGGCTCGGTGGTGTTGCTCCACGACATTCACGAGCCCAGCGTGGACGCGGCTATCAAGCTGATGGATCGCCTCATTGACGAGGGCTACACCTTCGTCACGATGCCGGAGCTGATTATGGCCCGCGAGGGCAAGATTGTGGCCGGTCAGGTCTATTGATAACAACCCTAAAGTGCCGACCCACCCGGTCGGCACTTTTCTGTGAAAGGGACGAAAGGTATGACCAAAAAAACGGGTCTGTTCCGTTGGCTGTCAGCCGCGCTTTGCCTGGGCCTGCTGCTCTGGTCGGTGATGCCGGTGGTGGCGGACGGTATGTTCGGCGTGGGTGTCGCCATACCGCTGGCGTTGGCGTTGGCGGGACTGGCTTGTGTTTTGTGGTGGCAACCGCAACGGAAAGGATGGAAAGGTATGGTTATCACTTTATGCGTGACGGCGGCGCTGATGCTGGTGTACGGCGGCGTGTGTACCGTGCAAATGCACCGCTATGCCAACACGTCTCCGGCGGACAAGGCCACCGTGGTGGTGTTGGGCTCCAAGATTCACGGGGATCAGCCCAGCCGGATGCTGCGGGATCGGCTGAACCTGGCGGGGGATTATCTGGAACAGAACCCCGCCGCTAACTGCGTGGTGGCCGGCGGCCTGGGGCCCGGTGAAACCTACACCGAGGCCTACGTGATGAAAAAGTATCTGGTGGAACAGCGGGGGATTGCTCCGGAGCGGATCGCTGAGGAAGGCGTTTCCGCCAACACCAGAGAGAATCTGGCCTTTTCCCTGGAGATCATCCGTCAGCGGGGGTGGAGCACCGACGTGGTGGTGGCCACCCAAATCTTCCACCAGTACCGGGCCGGGCGGATGGCGATGTCCGCCGGCGCTACGTCGGTGGGCGGGACCGCCTGCCATACCCCCTTCCACTTACGACTGAATTATTGGGTGCGGGAGTGTGCGGCCATCGCCCGGCTGTGGATTCTCGGATATTGATAAAAACGGCAACGGCGCCGGGTGTTCCTTTACGAACGCCCGGCGCCGACTTTTTGGCCCGTTTTTCCCGAAAATGTGAAAAAACACCGAAAAAACACAAAAAAATAAGCCAAGCCCTAAAAAAGTGCTTGACAAATGGAAATCTTTGATATAAACTTCTATAATGCCTTATTATGAGAAGTCTGCCCTTTGGCACAAAATGACTATAGCACATTTCGCCAAAAAAAGCAAGAAAAATTTTTCGTTTTTCTCCGGAAACCATCGTAAGTAAGGCACCGAATGTACGTATTCATATGGTTATCCAACCCCTCTGCTTCGCCCGGAAACGAAGCGGAAATCTACACAAAAGGAGTGAAGGGCCGAATGACGAACATGAAAGAGGTAAAGCTGGGCAACAACACCCGTATGAGCTTTGCCAAAATTAGCGAAGTGCTGGAGATGCCCAACCTCATCGAGGTGCAAAAGAATTCCTACCACTGGTTCCTGACCGACGGTATGCGGGAGGTCTTTAACGAGACTGCCGCCATCACCGACTACAACGGCAACCTGGTGCTGGACTTCATCGACTATCGCTTTGAGGAGACCCCCAAATACACCGTCGAGGAGTGCAAAGAGCGGGATGCTACCTATGCTGCCCCCTTGTACGTCCGCGTCCGTCTGCTGAATAAGGAGACCGGCGAGATCAAGGAGTCCGAGGTCTTTATGGGCGATTTCCCCATTATGACCGAGAGCGGCACCTTTGTTATCAACGGTGCTGAGCGTGTAATCGTGTCTCAGTTGGTCCGTTCCCCCGGCGTGTACTTTGATATGGTGCACGACACCCTGGGTAAGGAGCTGTATTCCTCCACCGTCATCCCCAACCGCGGTGCTTGGCTGGAGTATGAGACCGACTCCTCCGACGTATTCTACGTCCGCATTGATAAAAACCGTAAGATTCCGGTGACGGTGCTGGCCCGTGCCATGGGTCTGTCCACCGACGCTCAGATTCTGGAGTTCTTCGGCGACGACGAGCGTATCCACGCCACCCTGCTGAAGGACACCACCAAGAATAAGGAAGAAGCCCTGCTGGAGATCTACCGCAAGCTGCGTCCGGGCGAGCCTGCCACCGTTGAAAACTCCCAGCAGCATCTGGATAACCTGTTTTTTGACCCCCGTCGTTACGACATTTCCCGCGTGGGTCGCTATAAATATAATAAGAAATTAAGTCTGTCCAACCGTCTGGCCGGTTGCACCCTGAGCCGTCCCATCGTGGACCCTGCCACCGGTGAGATCCTGGCCGAGCCCGGCGAGGTGATTTCCCGCGCCAAGGCTATGGAGATGGAGGATGCCGGTGTCTGCGTGGCGTTTGTCAACGTAGAAGAGCACGGCGAGACCCGTGAGGTCAAGATCGTGGCCACCGGTATGGTGGATCTGTCCAAATACGTCAGCGCCGCCGTGTACGACAGCGTGAAGAAGACCCTCAACGAGCGGGTCAACTACACCGTGCTGACCGAGATTCTGGGTCAGGGTCTGTCCGACGAGGAGCTGCCGGAGGCTCTGTTGGCCCGCGCCAAAGAGCTGATCCCCAACACCATCACCGTGGACGACATTCTGGCTTCCATCAACTACTTGAACTGCCTGGGCCACCACATTGGCACCACCGACGATATCGACCATCTGGGCAACCGCCGTATCCGCTCTGTGGGTGAATTGCTGCAGAATCAGTTCCGCATCGGTTTCTCCCGTATGGAGCGCGTGGTGCGTGAGCGTATGACCCTGCAGGCCCAGGATATGGACGTCATCACCCCTCAGGCGCTGATCAACATCCGTCCTGTGGTGGCGGCGATCAAGGAGTTCTTCGGCTCCAGCCCCCTGTCCCAGTTTATGGACCAGAACAACCCCTTGGCCGAGTTGGCCCACAAGCGTCGTCTGTCCGCTCTGGGTCCCGGCGGTCTGTCCCGTGACCGCGCCGGTTTCGAGGTCCGTGACGTTCACTACTCTCATTACGGCCGTATGTGCCCCATCGAGACCCCTGAAGGTCCCAACATCGGTCTGATCTCCTATCTGGCCTCCTTCGCCCGTATCAACGAGTACGGCTTTGTAGAGGCTCCCTACCGTAAGGTGGATAAGGCCACCGGCGTGGTGACCGACGAGGTTACCTATATGCCCGCCGATATGGAGGACGATTTCATCGTGGCCCAGGCCAACGAGCCGCTGGACGAGCATAACCGCTTCGCCCGCTCCAAGGTTACTACCCGTCACCGCGGCGAATTTAAGGAAGAGGACCCCTCTGTTGTTGACTATATGGACGTTTCCCCCAAGATGGTTGTGTCTGTGGCTACCGCTATGATCCCCTTCTTGGAGAACGACGATGCTAACCGTGCCCTGATGGGCTCCAACATGCAGCGTCAGGCTGTGCCGCTGCTCAAGACCGAGAGCCCCATCGTGGGTACCGGTATGGAGTACAAGGCCGGTGTGGACTCCGGTGTCTGCGTGCTGGCTAAGGCTGCCGGTACCGTCACCTACGTGTCCGCCGACACCGTCCGCGTCCGCCGCGACGACACCGGCGAGATCGACACCTACGAGATGGTGAAGTTCTCCCGTTCCAACCAGGGCACCTGCATCAACCAGCGCCCGGTGGTGACCGAGGGTCAGCACCTGGAGGTCCGCGAGGTCATCGCCGACGGTCCCTCCACCAGCAACGGTGAGATTGCTCTGGGTAAAAACGCCCTCATCGGCTTTATGACCTGGGAGGGTTATAACTACGAGGACGCCGTTCTGATCAACGAGAAGATCGTCCGTGACGACGTGTACACTTCCATCCACGTGGAGGAGTACGAGGTCGAGGCCCGCGAGACCAAGCTGGGGCCGGAAGAGATCACCCGCGACATCCCCAACGTGGGCGACGACGCCCTGAAGGATCTGGACGAGCGCGGTATCATCCGCATCGGTGCCGAGGTCCACTCCGGCGATATTCTGGTGGGTAAGGTCACGCCTAAGGGCGAGACCGAGCTGACCGCCGAGGAGCGCCTGCTGCGCGCTATCTTTGGCGAGAAGGCCCGCGAGGTGCGTGACA
>JAZNSL010000055.1:0-5064 GCA_045591225.1 Acutalibacteraceae bacterium
AAAAAGCCGAGGCGGATGCCTCGGCTTTCGGGTGATCATTATGAATTTTATGCTTTTTCGCCCAGCAGCTTTTCCACACAGGCCAGCTCGGCGCACAGGCAGAACAGCTCCATCGCCGTGGTCAGCTCTTCCACCGAGGGATAGGACGGGGCGATGCGGATGTTGCGATCCCGTAAACACCGAAGCATCACTTGGTCATCCCCATCGTTTCAATGTACCGCCTCACTCGTTCCAAAGAACCATAATAAACAAAAACGTGTTCAAAAACGCCATCGCCGTTGCTATACGGTACGACCCCATGGAGCTCTCCGTAGTATTTTTCTGTTTCCCGACAGGGTTCCGATCCCTCCATAACGAAAGCCAGTTGACTGTACTCTGTCTCGGATTCCTCTTGCAATTGATGGTATTTCGCATAAACCACAATAGCATTATCTTGTAGATAGTATTGCTCTTGCTTAAAATCCGAATCTCGACAAGGATACATCTCACCATGTTGAAAAGCATGTGCAATTGTCCCTTTCCCCGCATCGCGCAACAATTGATATATTTTGTCAAACTCGTGATCTTCAGGATGCAGCACAACCGATTGGCCATAACAATACACGATAATTTCATCCGGTTTATTGCGCAACGGCGTAACCATCAAAGGGAGCTCAAAAAGCATCAAATAGAGTGTGCAGATCAAAATCAACACCACCGCTGTAATGACGATCGGTTTTTGTATACCTCTCTTTCCTTTCATTGCAAGTCCATCCTTTCTCCGGTTATAGCATTTACGTAAATCGGATTAATGAATGCATCTCCCTCACCAAACACCCATGCCGGCGTATGGTCTTTTTTGTGTTCTACAATGTGTTTGGTGATTCATTAGATCATCTGTACCGGTTGCCCATCGGACTCACCTCCGCATCATTTTGGTATGCTCCATTCCCTATAACGATACAGCCGATGGTCTGTGACAAAAAACATAAAAATTATTTACTTTTTCACCCCTCCATTATTTAGACACAGAAACGAAACGTTTTGTTTTCGATTTTCTTGAATTTATTATACCATCGGCCTGTATCCCTGTCCATTGTGACAATTCCACAAATCATCACCCCATCCATGTGCATAAGGACGGGGCGCAAAAAAGCCGAGGCGGATGCCTCGGCTTTTTCGTTACTTCTTCATTTCTAAGGTCCGCTTGTACGCCGCGGCTACGGCGGACATCGCCACGTCACGGAAGTTGCCCTCTTCCAGCGCCGCCACACCCTGCAGGGTGGCACCGCCGGGGGAACACACCGCGTCTTTCAGCGCGATGGGGTCCTTCCCCGTTTCCTGCACCATCTTGGCGGCGCCCAGCAGGGTCTGTGCCGCCAACTCCAGCGACAGGGCGGGGTCAAGCCCCCTCTCTGCGCCTCCTGCCGCCAGCGCCTCGATAAACAGATACCCAAAGGCCGGGCCGCAACCCGACACGGCACAGCCCGCGTCGATGAGGCTTTCCGGCAGTTCGCACAACCGACCGGAAGCCTTCATAAACTCCACAAACTCCGCCTTTTGCCGGGCGCACACGTCCTCACCGGCAGCATAAAGGGTCATCCCCTCGCCTACCGCCACCGGGGTGTTGGGCATAATGCGGATGACCGGCAGACCGCCGGACCACGCCTTGATGCAGTCGATGGTAAGACCCGCCGCCATAGAGATCAGCACCGGCTTGTCCGTCCGGGCGGCAAGGCCGGGGCGCAGGGCGGTGAGGGCGGTCTCCATCACCTGGGGTTTGACACCCAAGAAAATATAGTCGCTCTGCGCCACCACCGCCGTACTGTCGGCGGCGGTAGCACCGATGGAAGCCGCCAAGAGGGCGGCTTTTTCCGTATCCAGGTCGGCAATCCGCAGGTTCTGTCCCCCCACCGCCTTGGCAACCGCCACGGCGATGGCACCGCCCATATTGCCGGCACCGATAAATCCGATTGTCATAGCGTTTCACTCTCCCGTTGCGGCTTTTTTACAGCTGTCCAAATGCACTCCGCCAGCCACGCGAAAAAGGCGGCGGCGTTACCGATCTGTACCGCAGACAGACAAGTGGATGCCCAAGAGAGGATGCCGCCTTGAACAGTCCAAATAACCCACGCAGCCACGGTAGACACGACAAACACCGCCACATAACCCCAACGGCGGGACAGCGGCACCCAAAGATGCAACGCCAGGGCGGCCACGCTTGCCACGCCGCCCAGAAAAATTCCTATCAACCAATAGCACAGCATCGTGTTACCTACCGCTGCCCAGGATGCCGGGTCAGCCCACATCAGTTTAATGTATTCTTCTCCCCCTATAATGTACGAGGGTATCTGCGACAACTCCCATACCGTACAGCAAACCGACCCTATGGCCAACAGCACAAAGGGAATCAAAAACCACAACAGTTCTTTCCGTTTATTCATCGAATATGCCCCTTTCCTGTAATAACATATTTATACGTAGTCAGCTCCGCCAGGCCCATGGGGCCGCGGGCGTGCAACTTCTGGGTGGAGATGCCCATCTCGCAACCCAGGCCGAACTCACCGCCGTCGGTGAACCGGGTGGAAGCGTTGACGTACACCGCCGAACTATCCACCGCGGCGGTAAACCGGGCGGCGACCATCTCGTCAGCGGTGACGATGGCCTCGCTATGATGGGTGGAATGGGCGGCGATGTGGGCAATCGCCTCTTCCACGTCCGCCACCACACGAATGGCCAGGATATAATCCAAAAACTCGGTATCAAAATCGTTGTCACCCGCCGGTGTACCCTTGATAATAGCCGCGGCGGTTTCATCCAACCGCAGTTCGGCGGTGGTATCCCGTCCCTCGCACAGCCGGGCTTTCAGCCGGGGAAGGAAATCAGCGGCAATATCCTTGTGCACCAAGCACACCTCACAGGCATTACACACCGAAGGGCGGCTCATTTTGGCGTTGTCCACGATGGAGAGCGCCATCTCCAAATCGGCGGCCTTGTCCACATAAATGTGGCAGATGCCGGTGCCGGTCTGAATGCAAGGCACGGTGGCGTTCTCCACGCAGGCACGGATAAGACCCGCACCACCACGGGGAATCAGCAAGTCCACGTAGGCATCCGCCTTCATCAGCTCGGTGGCGGATTGGCGGGTGGTGTCCTCAATGAGATTCACCATATCCGGGGATAGACCCGCCTCTGCCAGACCCCGGCGCAGGGCGGTAACGATGGCATTGGCGGAGCGCCAAGCCTCTTTGCCGCCGCGGAGCACGCAGACGTTGCCGGATTTCACCGCCAGGGCGGCGGCATCGCTGGTGACGTTGGGGCGGCTCTCGTAAATGATGCCCACCACGCCCACCGGGACGGAAACCTTACGGATTTGCAGGCCGTCGGGGCGGATATTTTCGGACAGTATATGCCCCACCGGGTCGGGCAGGTCCGCCACCTGGCGGATGCCCTCGGCCATACCCCGAATACGGGCTTCGGTAAGGGCCAGTCTATCCAGCATCACCGGGGAAATGGTGGCCTTGGCGGCCTCCATATCCGCGGCGTTGGCCTCCAGGATGGCGGCGGTATCCGCCAGCAGAGCCTCTGCCATATTCAGCAGGGCAGTGTTCTTCTTCTCGGTAGTCAGGGTGGACAAGGCGGCGGTGGCCGCCTTGGCTCTTTGCAAAATCTCCAGCGTGGTCATTGCGCCACCTCCTTAGCCACAAAACGGGTACCCACCGGGTTACCCTCCACAATGTCGTACAGCACCGCCGGGTCCTGCCCGTTGGCGATCACCATAGTGACCCCCGCCTCGGTGGCGATCTTGGCGGCGGCGATCTTGGTGGCCATACCGCCGGTGCCCAGTTTGCTGCCGGCGCCGCCGGTCATGGCCTCGATCTCCGGGGTGATGGTCTCCACCACCGCCAGAAGCCGGGCGTCCGGGTCGGTGTGGGGATCGGCGGTATACAGCCCGTCGATGTCGGACAGAATCACCAGCATATCCGCCTGGGTATGGGCCGCCACAATGGCGCCCAGGGTGTCGTTGTCACCGATGACGATCTCCTCGGTGGCTACGGTGTCGTTCTCGTTCACCACCGGCAAAGCCCCCAATTCCAGCAGGCGGAACAGGGTGTTGCGGAAATTGTCCCGGCGGTTATCGTTGTCCAGATCCGCGCCGGTGACCAAAAGCTGGGCCACGGTGTGGTTGTGCTCGGTGAACAGTTTATCGTAGGTGTACATCAATTCGCACTGGCCCACCGCGGCGGCGGCCTGCTTGGTGGGGATGTCGGTGGGACGACCGGGCAGGGACAGTTTGCCCACCCCCATACCGATGGCACCGGAGGATACCAAGATCAACTGGTGGCCGGCATTCTTCAGGTCGCTCATCACACCGCAGAGCTGCTCCACCCGCCGGATGTTTAAGAGTCCGGTGACGTGAGCCAGGGTGGACGTGCCCACTTTCACAACGATACGCATACACATTCGCTCCTTCTCCAAAGGGGTATTATTTTTCATTGTAGCACGTTAAAGTATTAAAATCAAGAGGTTGGTGAAATTTTTGCGAGGAGATTGGTAAATTACCCCTTCGTCATCGTTCACTACAAGATTGCGAAAAATGCGGCGGTTTGTTTACATTTAAAATGTTTTGTGGTATACTAAATACAGCCTCCCTTGTAAAGGGAGGTGGCAAAACGAAGTTTTGACAGAGGGATTGTGATGAAATACAATCACAATAAGTCACTCGTTAACGTTGGAAGAATATTGCGTAAAAATATGACGAAAGAAGAGCGTCATTTGTGGTATGACTTTTTAAGGTACCACCCGATCAGGTTCGTTCGGCAAAAAATTATTGGCAATTATATAGTCGATTTCTATTGCGCAAAAGCCAATCTCGTAATCGAACTGGACGGTTCGCAACATTACGAAGAAATCGGTCTGACCAAAGATAAGGAACGCACAGCCTATCTGGAAAACCAAGGCTTACACGTCTTAAGGTTTCCTAACAATGCTGTGAACACTAATTTTCGTGGAGTTTGTGGGTGGATCGATAGCGAGATTGAAAAATCCCTCCACCGCTAAAGCGGTCCCCCCTCCCTTTACAAG
>JAZNSL010000056.1:0-105852 GCA_045591225.1 Acutalibacteraceae bacterium
CGCTATGGCGGTAACGATCACAGCGGTGGAGCCGGGCAGCCCGGCGGCGAAAAAGAAAATATGTGCCGGTGATCGCCTGGTGTCTGTTAACGGTCAGACTATCGTTGACGTGCTGGATTATCGCTTCTATCTCACCGAGGAGCGGTTGACGCTTACGCTGGAGACCCCCAAGGGAGAGCGCGTTGTGAAGCTGCGCAAGCCTGAGTATGAGGATATCGGCCTGGAATTTGAAACGTATTTGATGGATAAGCAGCATACCTGCCGCAATCAATGCGTGTTCTGTTTCATTGACCAGATGCCGCCGGGTATGCGTGACAGCTTGTATTTTAAAGATGACGACAGCCGTCTGTCCTTCCTGTTCGGCAACTACATCACCCTGACCAACCTGACCGAACAGGACGTGGAGCGCATCATCGAGATGCACATCAGCCCCATCAACGTGTCGGTGCACACCACCGACCCACAGTTGCGGTGCCGGATGATGAACAACCGCTTTGCGGGGGATTGCCTGCAGTATCTCCATCGGTTTGCCCGGGCGGGGCTGGACATCAACTGCCAGTTGGTGCTGGTACCGGGGTATAACGACGGTGAGCAACTGCAAAAGAGTATGGAGGATCTGGCGGCGCTGTCCCCGGCGGTGCGTAGCGTGGCGGCGGTGCCGGTGGGTCTGACCAAGCACCGGGAGGGATTGCCGGAGATTCGCGGCTTCACCCGGGAGGAGAGCGCCCGGGTCATCCGTCAGATGACCGCCATGGGCGATAAGATGCTGGCAGAGACCGGCAGTCGGGTGTTCTATCCCTCGGATGAATGGTATATTAAGGCGGGTTTACCCATCCCGGAGGGGGATTTCTACGAGGAATACCCCCAGTTGGAAAACGGCGTGGGTATGATCGCCCTGCTGCGGGAAGACTTTAAACGGGCGGTGGACAGCTTCGACCTGTTGCTGGATACCCAGCGGCTGGTGATGGCTACCGGCGTGGATGCGGCACCCCATCTGCAGGAGCTGGCGGATTACGCCATGGATAAGTTCCCCGGGGTACAGTTGCAGGTGGTAGCCATCCGCAACGAATTTTTTGGTGAAAGCATCACCGTATCCGGTCTGATCACCGGCGGTGATTTGATAAAGCAGTTAAAGGATATACCTATGGACCGCCTGCTGTTACCCCTCAATATGCTGCGGCAGGAGGGGGACCTGTTCTTAGACGACGTATCGGTGGAGCAGGTGGAAGAGGCCTTGGGCGTACCCATTACGTTTATTGTTGAGACCGATGGCGAGGCTCTGTTTGAGGCTCTGTTTGGAATGGAAGGAGAGGATGACTGATGGCAAAACCGATAGTAGCGGTTGTTGGCCGTCCCAACGTGGGTAAATCCACCCTGTTTAATAAATTGATCGGACAGCGTTTGTCTATTGTGGAGGATACCCCCGGCGTTACCCGTGACCGCATCTTTGCGGAGTGCGAGTGGCGGGGGCGCAAGTTTATGCTGGCGGATACCGGCGGTATCGAGCCCAAAACCGACGATATTATTCTGGCCCAGATGCGCAACCAGGCCCAGCTGGCCATCGACCAGGCGGACGTGATCGTGCTGGTCACCGACCTGCGCGCCGGTGTCACCGCCAACGACCAGTCGGTGGCGACCATGCTGCAGAAATCCGGCAAACCGGTGGTGCTGTGCGTTAACAAATGCGATACCCCCGGTGCGCCTCCGGCGGAATTTTACGAGTTTTACAATCTGGGTCTGGGCGATCCGGTGGCGGTGTCCTCGGTACACGGTATGGGCACCGGCGACCTGCTGGATGCGGTGTTTGAGTATATGCCGGCAGAAGAGGAAGAGGAGGAAGAGAACGACACCATCAAGGTGGCGGTCATCGGCAAACCCAACGCCGGTAAATCCTCTCTGGTCAACTGCATTGCCGGTGAGGAGCGGAGCATCGTCTCCAACATTGCCGGCACCACACGGGATGCCATCGACACCCATATCCACAACAAGCACGGCGATTTCATCTTTATCGACACCGCCGGTCTGCGCCGTAAGAGCAAGGTGGACGACGCCATTGAAAAATACAGCGTGCTCCGCGCCCAGATGGCGGTGGAGCGGGCGGACGTGTGCGTCATTATGATCGACGCCACTGAGGGCTTTACCGAGCAGGACAGCAAGGTGGCGGGCATCGCCCACGAAAACGGCAAGGCCTGCATCATCGCGGTCAATAAATGGGATGCGGTGGAAAAGGACGACAAGACCATGGACCAGATGCGCAAGCAGTTGGCCATCGACTTCTCCTTTATGTCCTATGCGCCCTTCATCTTCATTTCTGCCAAGACCGGACAGCGGGTGGACCGTCTGTTTGAGCTGATCAAGTTTGTCAGCGAGCAGAACTCTCTGCGTATCAAGACCGGTATGCTCAACGACGTGCTGGCCCAGGCCACCATGCGTGTGCAACCCCCCACGGATAAGGGTAAGCGTCTGCGCATTTACTACGTAACGCAGGCCTCTACCAAACCGCCCACGTTTGTATTTTTTGTTAACCGGGCGGAGTTGTTCCACTTCTCCTATCAGCGGTATCTGGAAAACCAGTTCCGCGAGACCTTTGGTTTAGAGGGAACACCCATACGGATCATCGTCCGGGAAAAGGGCGACAGAACCACACAGTAATTGTACGGAGGCATCGTGTATGCTAAACTTTTTACAGAATAGTTGGCTGGCGTTGTTGCTGGCGGCGATAAGCGGTTATCTGCTGGGCAGCATCAACTGGGCCATCATCATTACCCGCACCGTCTTCCGCAAGGATATCCGCACCGAGGGCAGCGGCAATGCCGGTGCCACCAACGTGTTGCGCAACCACGGTCGGGGTCCGGCCATCCTCACCACCATCGGCGACATCGGCAAGAGTATGGTGGCGGTGGTGGTCGGCGGCTGGTTGCTGGCTAATCTGCAGTTGGACGCACCCTCCGGCAGCAACCTGTGGATTCAGGAAAATCTGTCCTTGGTGGGCGGCTACGTGGGCGGCTTCTTCTGCCTGCTGGGTCACGATTTCCCGGTGTTTTACGGCTTCCGCGGCGGTAAAGGGGTGCTGACCACCTTAGGTATGTTCCTGCTGCTGGATTGGCGGGTGGCCTTGACCTGTCTGGGCGTGTTTATCGTTATTGTGGCCATTTCCCGGATGGTGTCCTTGGGCTCCATCCTGGCCATCGGTTGCGGTCCCACGTTGCTGTATCTGTGGGCGGACAACCCCGAAAAGGCGGTGTTCTGCGCTGTGTTTGCCACTCTGGTGTGGCTGTTGATCGTGTGGCAGCACCGAGCCAACATCGGGCGTATCCTCACCGGCACCGAGAACAAATTGGGCCAGAAGAAATAACCCTTTCCGAAGTCAGAACGGAGGAAAACTATGAACGTATTGGTATTGGGTGCCGGCGGCTGGGGCATTGGCTTGGCGCTGGTGGCCTCTCGCAATAACCATAAGGTGACGTTGTGGTCCTTTGACCAAAAGGAGCTGGAGGACCTGCGTCTGCATAACCAGAACCGGGCCCGTCTGCCGGGGGTGTTTCTGCCCCACGGTATGGAACTGACCGGGGATATGTCTGTGGCCGCCACCGCCGATATGGTGATTATGGCGGTACCCTCCTTTGCCATCCGTTCCACCGCCAGGACGTTGGTACCCCATTTGGTACCCGGCACGGTGGTGGTCAACGCCGGTAAAGGCCTGGAGGACGATACCCTGGATCGGTTCTCCGAGGTGTTGGATGAGGAACTGCCCACTGCTCGGATCGCGGTGCTGTCCGGACCCTCCCACGCGGAGGAGGTAGCCCGCCGTGTGCCCACCACCGTCACCGTGTCCTCCAAGGATATGGAGGTGGCACGGCAGGTGCAACAGGCACTCAACCAGCCTTGCTTCCGCATCTACCTCAATGCCGACCTGATCGGCGTGGAGCTGGGCGGTGCGCTGAAGAACGTCATCGCCCTGTGCGCCGGCATCGTGGACGGCCTGGGTATGGGCGACAACACCAAGGCGGCGCTGATGACCCGCGGATTGGCAGAGATCGCCCGTCTGGGCAAGGCCATGGGCGGTCACAAGAGTACCTTTGCGGGGCTGAGCGGTATGGGTGACCTGATGGTGACCTGCGGCAGTATGCATTCTCGCAACCTGCGGGCCGGTGTTCTCATCGGCCGTGGCGAGACGGTGAAGGATGCCATCTCCCGTGTAGGCACCGTTGAGGGCTATTTGGCGGCCCGTGCGGCCCATAAACTGGCACAGCGCCACGGGGTGGAGATGCCCATTGTGGAGCAGTGCTATCTGGTCTGTTATGAGGGCAAAGACCCACGACAGGCTGTGGTGGATCTGATGGCCCGTCCATCGGGCTCGGAAAACGAACAGCTGTGGATCGAGGGATAAGACCCCGTTATCCAATGATGTAGAAAGGAGTGAGAGGAATGGAAGAGATTCGTCGTGTGGCGGCGGTCAACGATCTGTCGGGCTTTGGACGGTGTTCTCTGACCGTCACCATCCCGATCTTGTCCGCTATGGGGTTTCAGGTTTGCCCCGTTCCTACGGCGGTGCTGTCCAGCCATACCGGGTATCCCCACCCTCTCATCCGTGATTTTACCGCCGATATGGAGGAGTATCTGAACCATTGGGAGAGCCTGGGGCTCACCTTTGCCTGCGGATACACCGGTTTCCTGGGCAACCAGCAACAGGCGGAGATACTGGAGCCGTTTCTCAGACGGCTGAAAGGGCAGGGGGCGTTGCGGCTGGTAGACCCGGCTATGGCGGACCACGGCAGGCTGTATTCCTCCTGTTCCCCCGACTTGATTCCGGCTATGGCCCGGTTGGTATCTTTGGCCAGCGTGGCAACCCCCAACCTGACCGAACTGTGCCTGCTGACCGGGAATG
Organism: Acutalibacteraceae bacterium; assembly: GCA_045591225.1. Classification (GTDB taxonomy): domain Bacteria; phylum Bacillota; class Clostridia; order Oscillospirales; family Acutalibacteraceae; genus UBA5905. Next base: position 4,889 of record JAZNSL010000056.1, read on the forward strand.
AGTACGAGTCGGTCGTGGCTTCCGCTAACCTCCGTCACGAGGTGGAGCAGATGGCTCGCCGCCTGCTGGCAGACGGCTGTGGTGCGGTGGTGGTCACCGGGGTTGAGAACGGCGATAACATCGACAACTGCGTCCTTGCCGACGGGAATGCCCCGGCGGTATGGGTCGGCGGTCATCGGGTGGCACAGAATTTTGCCGGCACCGGCGACGTGTTCGCCTCGGTGCTGTGCGGCTGGCTGCTGCGGGGCTTGGATCTGCCTGCGGCGGTGGAGAAGACCGCCGCCTTTGTGTGCAAGACCACCGGCATCACTGCCGAGATGCATGTAAACGGCCAGGACGGCATTGCGTTTGAACCCTTTTTGCGTGAACTTTGCGAGGTGTAACTCTATGAAAAGAAACATTGTATTAGCCGGTTTGTTGGCGGCGATGGTGTGCGTGGCCACCACCTTTTTACATATCCCCATCGTGGGCGGCGGTTACGTCCATCTGGGTGATGCGGTGATTTATCTGGCGGCGGCGCTGTTGCCCACGCCTTATGCGGTGGCGGCGGCTGCGGTTGGTGCCGGTCTGGCGGACCTGCTGGTGGCGCCGATGTGGGCGCCCTTTACCGTGATCATCAAAGGTGTAATGGTGCTTGCCTTTACAGCCGAAAAAGAGCGCTTGTTCTGCCGTCGCAACGCCCTGGCGACCCTGCTGGCCGGCGCCATTGGCGTGGCGGGCTACTACGTGGCTGAGGTGGTGGTGCTGTGGCTGTCCGGCGGCGGGCTTGCTACCGCCGGTGTGGCGGCTCTGGCGGCCATCCCCTTTAACGCTTTGCAAGAGGTGGTGGCAGGGGTAGCCTTTGTGCTGCTTGCCACCGCTTTGGACCGCCTGCAGATCAAAAAACGGCTGGGTCAAAGAGAATATAAATAAGGGTGTCCTGTGCCTTTTGGGGCAGGGGACATTTTTTGTGCCATCTTGTTCAAAAAAGGTTGCTTTTTGAAAGAATTGGTAGTATAATGATAGGGATAATTATTATGGGCAGGGTTGGACATTTTGCTCGGCTCGTAATGAGAAGTTTCCATGAAATGGGAGGTTGTTTTTATGGCTCTGTTGGCCGCAAGCGTCGGCGAGATTTTGGGCGGTGCCGCCACCACCTTTGTGATCGGTTTTTCGGTGGTGTTTATGGTGCTGTTGCTGCTCACCGGTGTGTTTAAAGTGTTTGGTATGATTATGTCCTTAAAGGAGGATGCCCCGGCGGAGATTCCTTCACTGCCAGCGACTCCTGCCGCTCCGGCGGTGTCTGCCCCCATCGTGGGCAACACCGAGACGGTCGCCTCCAAGCCGGAGGTGGACGGCGGTATCCCCGCCGAGACGGTGGCGGCCATTTCCGCCGCGGTGGCCTCTGTGGCTCCCGAGGGCACCCAGTATGCCGTTAAGGGCATTAAGAAATTGTAAGGAGGGACTGGACGATGGAATTTTTAAAAGATTTTCTGAGCGCTATCGTGGCGCTGTGGACCGATTCCGGTCTGGCCCGTCTGTGCAACTTTGAGGATGGCGGCTGGAAAAACCTGATTATGATCGCGGTGGCCTGCGTACTGCTGTTCTTGGCTATCAAAAAGCAGTTCGAGCCCCTGCTGCTGTTGCCCATCGCCTTTGGTATGCTGTTGGTTAACCTGCCTCTCGGCGGTATTATGGACCCCCAGCGCAACAGTATGGTGGCCTTTACCGATGAGGAATGCATTGCCTATATGGAGGGCACCTACGAGCAGGTGTATCCCATTGCAGAAGAGGATATCGTCACCGGTACGCTGATGGAGTATGAGGATCAGATGATCTTGGTATACAGCCAGGGCTACGTTGAGGTGCAGACCTACGTTACTTCCTCCGGTGTAGAGAAGTATTACATCGATACCGGTTCGGGCTACGCTTTGGTGGATGGCCCGGATTCTGAGGGTGCCTGCCGTGTATACGCGCCCTATTGGCAGCACTTCGAGCAGGGCGGTCTGCTGTGGTACCTGTATCAGGGCGTTAAGTTCGGTATCTATCCGCCCCTGATTTTCCTGGGCATCGGCGCTATGACCGACTTCGGTCCTCTGCTGTCCAACCCCAAGAGTTTCCTGCTGGGCGCTGCCGCCCAGTTGGGTATCTTTATCACCTTCTTCGGTGCCCGCGCCCTGAACCTGTTGCCCTTTGCCGAGAGTTGGGGCATCGCCTTTACCGAGGCACAGGCGGCGGCCATCGCCATCATAGGCGGTGCGGACGGACCGACGGCTATCTACCTGACCTCCAAGCTGGCTCCCGAATTGCTGGGTGCCATCGCCATCGCCGCCTATTCCTATATGGCGCTGGTGCCGATCATTCAGCCCCCCATTATGCGGGCGCTGACCACCAAAAAGGAGCGCTCGGTGGTGATGACCGAGCTGCGCACCGTGTCCAAGACCGAGAAGATTCTGTTCCCCATTATGGTTACGGTCATCTGCGTATTGCTGCTGCCCTCTGCCGCTCCGCTGATCGGTATGCTGATGCTGGGTAACCTGATGCGTGAGTCCGGCGTGGTGGACCGTATCTCCAAGACCGCCCAGAACGAGCTGATGAACATCGTCACCATCTGCCTGGGTGTCACCGTGGGTGCCACTGCCAACGCGGACAGCTTCCTGCGTCCCACCACCCTGCTGATTATCTGCCTGGGTCTGATCGCTTTTGCTTGCGGTACCGCCGGCGGCGTTCTGCTGGGCAAACTGATGTACGTCATCACCGGCGGCAAGGTCAACCCCCTCATCGGCTCTGCCGGTGTGTCTGCGGTGCCGATGGCCGCCCGTGTGGCCCAGAAAGAGGGCCAGAAGGCCAACCCCTCCAACTTCCTGCTGATGCACGCTATGGGCCCCAACGTGGCCGGCGTTATCGGTTCGGCTGTGGCGGCGGGTATTCTGCTGACCCTGTTTGGTTAATTTGTAACCACTGATGAAAAGTTTAGTTACCATTCTCGGTGGGCGTTTTCTCACTGACTTCGCCAAAAATACTCGTGAATACATTCAGTATTCACTGCGTTTTTTGACTTCCTCAGCAAAAAACCACCGCACCGATTACGGCAACCCGCTTTTATCAGCGGTTACGTGTGCGAGTCATTTTTGTGTTGCGTAATATGCGCTAAGAGGCTGAACGGCATTCCGTTCAGCCTCTTTTTCCCCGATATTGTTATTAGGCAGGTAAACCTTATGTTAACACCTTTTGAAATCATTTCTCTGCGGCGGCAGATCATCGACCGCCAGTTCTCCCGGATGAATCCTCCCCAGCGGCAGGCGGTGTACCACACCGACGGTCCGCTGTTGATTTTGGCGGGCGCCGGTAGCGGCAAGACCACCGTGCTGGTCAACCGCATCGCCAATCTGGTGCGGTTCGGCAGCGGCTACGTCAGCGAGGACGTGCCGCTGCTCTCCGATGCCCAGGAGGAAAAACTGCGCCTGTGCGCCGAGGACCGCATCCCCTTAGACGGGGAATTGGTATCCCTGCTGGCGGAGGACCCCTGCCCGGCGTGGCGGATCCTGGCCATCACCTTCACCAACAAGGCGGCAGGGGAACTGAAAGAGCGTCTGTCCCGTATGCTGGGGCAGGAGGGAGAAGAGGTTGCCGCGGGCACCTTCCACTCCTTCTGCGCCAAGATTCTTCGTCGGGATGGTGAAAACCTGGGGTATTCCCGGCACTTCACCATCTACGATACCGACGACAGCCGTCGGCTGATGAAGAATTGTATGAAAGAACTGAATATCGACGAGAAGACCTTAGGTCACAAAGCCATTCTGGGCGAGATCAGCCGTGCCAAGGACGAGCTGGTGGACCCGGCGGAGTATGCTGCCAGACACCAAAACGGCTTTGACCTGCGGCTGAAGCTGGTGGCTCGCGCCTATGCCCTGTACCAAAAGAAACTGGCGGACGCGGACGCCCTGGACTTTGACGACCTGCTGAGCAAGACGGTGGAGCTGTTCACCCGATTCCCGGAGGTGCTGGAGCGGTATCAGAACCGCTTCCGCTATCTGATGGTGGACGAGTATCAGGACACCAACCACGCCCAGTATCGGCTGGTGAGCCTGCTGGCCCAGAAAAGCGGCAACCTCTGCGTGGTGGGCGACGACGACCAGAGTATCTACAAGTTCCGCGGCGCCACCATCGAGAACATCCTTTCCTTCGAGGAGCAGTTTGCGGGTTGCCGCGTGATCCGCCTGGAGCAGAATTACCGCTCCACCGGGCGCATTCTGGATGCCGCCAACGCGGTGATCGCCAAGAACAAGGGCCGCAAGGGTAAGACCCTGTGGACCGATAACGCCGAGGGCGATCCCTTGTATTTGGTGACGGTGGACAATGCCGAGGAAGAGGGCAAATACGTGGCCGAGACCATTCTGTCGGGGGTTTCCGGCGGACGGCGGTTTTCGGATTTTGCGGTGCTGTACCGGGCCAACGCCCAGTCCAACACCATTGAGCAGGCGCTGGTTAAGAGCGGCATCCCGTACCGCATCATCGGCGGTCACCGCTTTAACGACACCCTGGAGGTCAAGGACGCTATGGCCTATCTCCGGGTGCTGAACAACCCCGGCGACGAGGTGAGCCTGCGCCGTATTATCAACCAGCCCAAACGGGGTATCGGTGATACCACGGTGGAGAATGCCGCCGCCATTGCCGCCGGGTTGGGTCTGCCCCTGTACGATGTGCTGAAGAATGCCGCCGATTACCCCGACATCAGCCGGGCGGCGGGCAAGATCGGCGGCTTTATTGCTTTGATTGAGGACCTGCGCCAGGAAATGGAAAACCCGGAGATACCGCTCCACACCCTGTATGCGGATGTGCTGGAAAAGACCGGGTATCTGGCTATGTGGCAGGCGCAAGGCGATGCCGAGGCCGGGCGTGTGGAGAACCTGGAGGAGTTGTCCTCCTCCATCCGCCAGTACGAAAAGAATGCCGGGGACGATTACGCCGACCTGGCGGGATTCCTAGAGGAGCAGGCGCTGATGACCGACATCGACAACTACGATGCCGACGCGGATGCCGCCGTGCTGATGACCATGCACGCCGCCAAGGGCTTGGAGTTCCCGGTGGTGCTGTTACCCGGCTTTGAGGATGGCATTTTCCCCGGTTACCAGACCATGTTTGACCCGGTGGAACTGGAGGAGGACCGCCGTCTGTGCTACGTGGCGGTGACCCGTGCCCGGGAACAGCTGTACATCACCCGCGCCCAGAGCCGTATGCTGTACGGCAAGACCAATCGTAACCCGCCTTCTCGGTTTATCGGGGATATCCCCACCCACCTCACCGAGGAGATCGACCGCAGCACCCACACCTCCGGCTTCGGCGGTGATTTCGGCGGCGGTCGGTACGGCGGGGATTACGGCAACCGCTACGGCGGTTACGGCGGTCAGACCTCCTTTGGCAACACCGGCGGTTACAGCTACACCGCCAACCGACAGACCGCCGCCCAGCCCAAACCGGCTTCCTTCTCCCAGCCGGTGAGCCGTCCTGCGGCGGCCAGCCGTATGACGGTGGGCAGTACCCCCAAATCCGCGCCGGCTACCGGTGGCGGTCGCTTTGGGGTGGGTGACGTGGTGACTCACGCCACCTTCGGCACCGGCAAGATCATCAATGCCACCGCCATGTCGGGGGATACCCTGCTGGTGATCGACTTTGATAAGGCCGGACAGAAAAAACTGATGGCGAATTACGCCAATTTGACCAAGCAATAATAGAAAGCCGTGGTGCGGTCGCACCACGGCTTTTTGCGCGAAATCGTCGTTCCTGTCAACTCCTCACTCCTAACTCCTAACTTCTCACTCACACGTCCAAGCCCTACCACATACAGTAATAGTGAAGTGACGGCGGTGTCACCGCCCGCTTACAATCTATATAGGAGGCTATGTGTATGGCGGAGAAAATCTATCGGGACGGTGGCTGTAAAGAGGCCGTCTGTGTGGATGCCGGACGGGTGTACGACAGTTGCTGTGACAAGGATTGCATCGAGAATATGCGCCTGTTCTTTACCGAGCGGGATCAGATGTTGGTGGACCACGCCACCGGCATCCGCGCCAAAAAGGCGGAGGTGGTCACCACCTACATCGACGTGGAGGCATTGCCCTTTAATCGGGGGTACTATTCCTGTGACCTGACCTTCTTCTTTGATGTGGAGATCGAGGTGTACGGCGGTCACGGCTGTCCCTGCACGGTCATCCACGGCGTGGGCGTATTCCGCAAAAAGGTGATTCTGTACGGCAGTGAGGGTCACGTGCGGGTATTCTGCAGCGAGCACAACCCCGATGCCTGCGACCGGCAGGAGATGCCCACCCGCAATATGCCCCGGTGCTGTGTGCAGGTGGCGGAGCCGGTGGTGCTGGACGGCAAACTGGTGGAGTGCTGTGACCGTTGCCGCTACGATTGCGGCGATTGCGGATGCATCCCCGGCAACCTGTGCGGGCGGTACGGCGGCAATTTTGTGGATTGCGCCGACAGCAAGCTGGTGGTAGTTACCTTGGGTATCTTCTCCATCGTCCAGCTCATCCGCAACGTGCAGATGCTGATGCCGGTGTACGACTATTGTATGCCCAACAAGGAATGCACCCCCACCAGCGAGAACCCCTGCGACCTGTTCCACAAGATGTGCTTCCCGGTGGATGAGTTCTTCCCGCCTGCCACCGAGGGTGACGGCGGCGGCAGCATCGGTCACGGCGGCGCTTGCGGGTGCGGTCCCAACGGCGGTCACACCCATTGCGGGTGCTGACCCGGCAATTTCTCCAAAAGACTTGACAAAGAACATTTGTTCGTTTACAATAGAAGTGTAGCCGGAAAAGAGCAACCGCACCGATGGGTGTGGTTGCTTTTTTTCGCATCAATTCCGCCGTCCAGGGGACCGGCGGCGGACAAAGAAAGGAGAAATACAATGATTACCATACGCGATTGGATCGCCACCATTCCGGAGGCGGACAAGCCCATCGCCTTTGTGGGTGAGCATCAGTCGGTGACACGGGAATTTCTGTTGACCGGCACCGACTGGGAGACCTACAAGGACTGGGGCTTTCATCTGGATATGGCCTTTGATCTGTCCTCGGTGACCAGTAGGGAGCAGTATCAGCGGGAAACCACCCGGATCACCAATACCGAAAACGTCACCGAAACTCAGGTGGTGACCGCCGGCACCACCACCAAAGAAAGCCACGTGGTGGAGGATGTGGAGGTGGATTGCGCCGCCAGAACCGATATTGCCTCTTTGGGCAAGACGGTGCGGGAGGATGGCATCCTCCTGACCTGGGAGGTACTGCGCCAGCACACCCAGTTGCCGGGCAAACTCACCGCCACCCTGCGGGCCATCGGCGATGGCGGCAAGGTGAAAAAGTCCGACCTGATGGTGTTTGAGGTGGAGCCGGCGGTGGTGGCCGAGCCGGCCACCGAACTGCCCCAGAGCGAGTTTGAAGCCATGGAGGAGCGCATACAGGCGCTGTTTGAGGACACCGCCTACAACGCCCAGATTGCCAAAACAAGGGCGGAGAGCGCGGTGGACTCCGCCTCTGCGGCAAACAACGACCGCCTAAAGGCGGAGACCGCCGCCCGGCAGGCTGCCGCAGATGCCGAGGCGGTGGCGCGGGACAAGGTGATCGCCCTGCACGCCCAGGACGAGATGAAGGGCGCCTTTGAGCGATACCCCGGCAACAACCTGTTGAATCTGGACACGGTTGTCTATGGCAAGGGCATCGACAAATCCGGTAAGATCGGTGTGCTGGACGATAGCGACTACGACATTTCCTTGACCGATTACATCCCGGTTTCGCCGGGCGACGTGCTGTCTTACCAGCACACCAATCCCGAAACCGGACAGCGCGAGTACGGTTCTTTGTTTTCGGTGTGCTTGTTTGACGCCGGTAAGGCGGTGAATCTGGAGGCCAACAACTACACCGCCGGAGAGGATGGCGAGCTCCGCGAGATCACCATCCCGGATGCCGACGTGGCCTACGTGCGGTTCACTCTGTACGATCTGCCCAAGCTGTTGGACCCCGCCATCGTGCGGTGTCACGAGCTGGTACCCTACGAGCCCTTTACCGGCGTATTTCGGCTGAAAAAGGACGCCTATAACGTGGAACAGGTGCAGGAGCAGTTACAGGCGGTGCGGTATGTTGCGCAGACCTTGACCGAGGAACAGCAGAAACAAGCCCGTCAGAACATCGGTGCGTTGGGTGACGATTTCACCGTGACCGTAAACGATGTGGTGGATGTGGATTCCCCTAACCCCATCAACAGCCGCGCTCTGCAGAATCTGTTTGAACTCTCAATCCGTCCCTACTTGTTACCGCTGGCCGCTAATGAGCAATCCTATTATATTCTCCGCGTCAAAATGGGCGGTGGCGGCTATGAACTGGTTCCCATTCAGCGGGATGCCTATATTCAGCAATGGATTTTGCCGTATTTGCTGCCGCAGGTTTCTGACACCGACAACGGCAAGATCCTGCAGGTGGTGAACGGCGAGTGGCAGCTGGTATGAACGAATTGGAATGGGAGCGCCGTCTAAGCCGGGTGGAGGACCGCACCAAGTCCAACACCCATCGCCTGGATGAGGTGGAGAAACGGCAGGAGGACATCACCGAGCTGGTGCGGTCGGTGTCTGCCATCGCCCAGAAACAGACGGATATGGACGCGGATATGAAGGAGATCAAAGCGGACGTCAAGGTGCTGACCGCCAAACCGGCCCGTCGGTGGGAGAGCATCGTGGAAAAGGCGTTGCTCACCGCCGTGGCGGGTCTGGTGAGCTGGGTGCTGTTACGCCTTGGCGTCGGATAAGGAGGTAACGTATGAGTGAAAATGCCAAAAATTGGATAAAAGCCGCCGGTGTGCGGGCGGTGAAAACGGTGGCCCAGACCGCCGCGGCCGCCATCGGTACGGCGGCGGTGCTGACCCAGGTGAATTGGCCGGTGGTGGTGTCTACCGCCCTGCTGGCGGGGCTGTTGTCCCTGCTGACCAGCCTGGGCGGTCTGCCGGAACTGGATAAGGAGGTGCGGTAATGGCGAAATTGTATTTGTCCCCGGCGGGTCACGCCATCGACAATCCCACCAAGTGCGTCGGCGACTGTGGCGAAAACGTCCACTGCAACCGGTATATGGATCTGGTGGAAAGCCGTATGAAAGCTTTGGGCTGTGAGGTCAAGCGCGCCGACCCCGCCTGGGTGGGGGATACCGGTATGAAAAAGCGGGTCAAGGAGGCCAATACCTGGGGTGCGGACCTGTATTATGTGGCCCACACCAACGCCGGCGGCGGGCGGTATAGTATGACCATGTGCTATCCCGACACCGCCAGCAAGAAAAAGGCGGAGGTCATCCACAAATACCGCCAGTGTGTGTCCCGCCACAAGGTCACCACCCGGAAAAACCTGTACGAGATCAACGCCACCAAGATGGTGTGCCTGTACGACGAACTGTTCTTCCACGATAACCAGGAGGATTGCGCCTGGTTCCACGATACGGGTATGGGTCTGCTGGCGGAGGAGACGGTGCAGGCGCTGTGCGAACTGCTGGGAATCGCCTACGTTGCGCCGCCCGCCGACCAGCCGGAGGGGAATCCCCGTCCCGCCGGTCCCAAGGCAGGTGACGTGGTGAAGCTGAACAAGGGGAAACTGTACCTGTCCAGCGTGGGTGCGGCGGCGGTGACCCGCACCGGCACCTTTTACCTGTACGACGGCAAAAAGGTGCGGGGTCGCTATCGGGTGACCAATAAAAAGAGCAAGGTGGGTAAGAAGCCCATCGCCACCAACGTATCCGGTTGGGTGGTGCTGTAATCCATCACGAAAACAGGCGGCAGATTGCCGCCCCTACGGAGTCCATCCCGGCTTATTGATGCATCGTAGGGGCGGATACCATCCGCCCGCAAAAAGGCGCCCCGTATGTGTTTTTGTGGCTTTTTGTCGGGTTGTGCATTGACAGAACCCGGGTGGGTATAGTATAATAGTGGACAAGTTTTAACCTGTGGTTAAGCAATACAAAGTACAGGAGAGATTCCCTATGATTAAAGACACCATCCGTGAATTGACCGCCTTTGACCCCGAGATCGGCGCTGCCGTAGAGGCGGAGTACAACCGCCAGCGTCGGGGCATCGAGCTGATCGCTTCCGAAAACGTGGTCAGCGAGGCCGTCCTGCTGGCCGCCGGCACCATCCTCACCAACAAATACGCCGAGGGCTATCCCGCCCGCCGCTACTACGGCGGTTGCCAGTGCGTAGACGTGGTGGAGAACATCGCCATCGACCGCGCCTGCAAGCTGTTCGGCGCCAAATACGCCAACGTCCAGCCCCACTCCGGCTCCCAGGCCAACACCGCCGTCTACGTGGCGTTGCTTCAGGCCGGCGACACCGTATTGGGTATGAGTCTGGCCCACGGCGGTCACCTGACCCACGGCAGTAAGGTAAATTTCTCCGGTAAATACTACAACTTCGTGTCCTACGGCGTGGATGCCGACACCGGTTGCATCAACTACGACGAGGTGGCTCGTCTGGCTAAGGAGCATCAGCCGAAACTGATCGTGGCGGGTGCCTCTGCCTATCCCCGTGAGATCGATTTTGCCAAGATGGCCGAGATCGCCCACAGCGTGGGCGCCTATCTGATGGTGGATATGGCCCACATCGCCGGTTTGGTTGCCGCAGGTCTGCATATGAGCCCCATGCCTTATGCCGACGTGGTCACCACCACCACCCATAAGACCCTGCGCGGTCCCCGTGGCGGCCTGATCCTCACCAACGATGAGGAGATCGCCAAAAAGGTGGACAAGGCCATTTTCCCCGGCATCCAGGGTGGTCCTCTGCTGCACATTATCGCCACTAAGGCCGTGTGCTTCGGCGAGGGCTTGACCGACGAGTTTAAGGCCTATCAGACCCAGCTGCTGAAAAACAGCAAGGTGTTTGCCGAGGCTCTGCTGAAAGAGGGCTTTGACCTGGTTTCCGGCGGTACCGACAACCACTTGGCGCTCATCGACCTGCGCCCCATGAACATCACCGGCAAGGAGATGGAGGCCTATTTGGATGAGGTGGGCATCACCGTCAACAAGAACGCCATCCCCGATGATCCCCAGAAGCCCAGCATCACCAGCGGTATCCGTGTGGGCACCGCCGCGGTGACCACCCGTGGCTTTAAAGAGGAGGATATGGTGGAGGTGGCCCATCTGATGGCGCTGGTAGCCAAGGATTTTGAGGGCAACGCCGAAACGGTGCGCAAAGCCGTGGATGCCCTGTGCGACAAGTACCCTCTGTTTGAGTAAGTGAATGGAAAAGAGCCGATGCATCGCAGATGCATCGGCTCTTTTTTTTGTATAAGAACATCCCGGGTACGGAATTCCGTACCCGGGATGTTTATACGTATTATGCGAATCAGCCGTTGTAGCTGGCGTTGTAAATGTCGTCGTAGACGGTGACCAGGTTGCCCTCGGCATCCTCATAGACGTAATAGGCGCGGGCATAGACGGTGGTGTCGGCATTCTCGGCGGGGATGTTGATGATACGCACCGCGTAGGTGGCGCTGTCCGCTTCCAGCTCCATCAGATACTTGGCAGAAACCTTGATGGTCTTGCCGGACAGGTTATCCATAGTGAAGGCATCCTCGTCGGTGCCGATGGTGGCATCGTTGCTGGCCAGAGCGCCGAACTCCACCAGCTTGTAGCTCTCACCGCCGATGGTGACGGTGGCACCGGACAGGTCCACCACGTTGATGGTATCCTCCTGGATGCCGATGCCGGAGGCGGCGATGTCAAACTTAAAGGCCAGACCCAGACCGGTTTTTTGCTCCTCGGTGCGGCTGGTCTCGCCGCCGCTGATGAGGTCGGGGGTCTTAACGCCCATCTCCACCAACGTGATATCGTCAAAGTACAGGTCTTCGGCCGTACCCGTACCGCCGCCGCAGACGTTGAAGAAAATCGCGTCGGTGGGGGCGGTGAACTTATACTCCACGTAGGTCCAGGCGGTGTTGGCATACCAGCCGCCGGTGCCCTCGATGGCGGCGCCGCTGTTGTTATCGGCTTTGACCTGTACGTTAGCACCCACAGAGTTTGCCTTGTACCAGAAGGACAGGACGTAGTTCTTGCCCGCCTCCACGTTGACGGTCTGGGCGATCATGGTGCCCCAGCTGCCGTTGCCGGTGGCGTTCATACCATAGGCGCCGTTCTTGGCGGCATCAACGCTGACCTTAGAGCCATAATAAGAGGTCCAGCCGCTGGTGGTGCCCAGCTCGAAGTCGCCGTTGACAAACAGGTTGTCGGTGACGGGAACCTCCACGTCATCGGGGATGTCGCCGGCCTTGCTCTCGTAGACGATAGGCTCGGACGTAAGACCCATAGAGTCCACGGCATAGACCGCCAGTTCAAAGGCATCGTCCCCCGCCGCTAAGGTATAGGGGATGGCGAAGGTGTAGTCGTCGGGGAAGTCCTCGGGCTGGGGATAGAAGTAGAACTCGGAATAGGCCTTGACACTCTTGACCGAGCCGGACTGGTTGCCCTTGATCTCGATGACGTAGTGGTGCACCATATCGTTGTCGGCGGCGGCGTCAAAGGTAACCACCATATTCTCGCCGGCGATCTTGCCGCTGATGGCGGCATCCTCCGCAAATACGGGGGCGGTGTTGTCGGCGTTGAAGTAGGCGTCGTTGTAGGAATACAGGTGAGATTTGTTCTCCAGGTCGGGAGCAGCCACGTAGAAGGGCTCTTTGATCACGGAATCGTTGGCAAAATCCAGACGGGTGATCTTCAGGTTGTTGTTCTTGTCCACCTGCACCAGCAGACCGCTGGAGATGTTGCTGGACTCGTCGATGGTGGTGGAACCACCGGTCTGCAGATAGCCACCCTCGATGGCCATATACTGGACACTACCGCAGTTCAGAGAGGTGAAATCCTTCTGATAGATGGTGCGCTCGTCGGCCAAGGGGAAGTGGACGTGACCGGAGAAGGTCACTACCTCGGGATACTTCTCCAGGTGGGAGTAGATCAGCTTACTACCCCAGTGCTTGCCGGTGTACAGGTCGGAACCGTAGGTGGTGCCGTACACGCCGGCGTGGACGTAGACGAAGATGGGCTGGCCGGGGGCATCGGCCCGGGCGGCGGCCAGCTCGGCATCCAGCCACTCCAGATCCTGCTCCACAAACATCGCCTCAGAGGCGTTCCAGTAGTCCATCATATTCACGCCGATGTAGTGATAGCCGCCGATGACCATGTGGCGGTTGCCGCGGTCGTGCTGGCTGGAGGCCAGGTCATTGGCGGTGTACTTGGACAGATCGGAGTAAATCTGGTTCAGGGTATCCCACTGCTCCTCCTGAGCATCGTGGTTGCCGGTGATGAAGAACACGTTGGCATCCTCGCCCAGCTGGCTGTCGGTAATCTGGGTAAAGGCAGAACCGATGCTGCTGTCGTAACTACTGGCGGAGATATCACCGGCGATGGTGACGGCATCCAGACTGCCACCGGCGTACTTCTTCAGCAGTTGCAGAGCCTTGTCGTACTTGTTGCAGTTATAGCCGCCCACGGTGCCGTTGATGTGAATGTCGCTGATGGCGCCGAAGGACATCACGATGTTGTCCTCGTCAAAGGCAACGTCGGTCTGCAGCAGGTCCCGCAGGATGCGGTTGATGGCGTTGGTGGCGGCGTCCACCTCATCCTGGGTGGATTCCTTGTTGTTCAGCACAGCCTCGGCGGCGGCGATGTCGGCATCGTAGGTGCCGTCGGTGTTGTACTGCTTCAGGGTGTTGATGGCGTCGTAGAGTTTGTCGTAGCGCACGTCTTCTTTCACCTTATAGGCCTTCATATCCGAGATGTAGGCGGTGTCGCCGGCGGACACGCTCTTGTAGAACAGGATGGACATCACCGCCAGATCGTCGATGACGCCGGTCAGGGCGGGATAGTCGGAGAATTTCAGGTGATAATAGCCGTTGACGTAGCAGGTGTCAATGTTGGTGTAGTTGGCCTCGTAGTTCCAGTAACTGCCCCAATCGGAGGAACTGCGCATCAAACGGGCGGTAAACTGGGTAATGGGGATCTCGTTGCCGTTCTCGTCGGAGAAGGCGATGGCGATACCGTCGTAGTCGGACAGCTTGCCATCGGCGGCGTTGGTGAGGTTGTAGGGGTTGATGGTGCTGAAGGCACCGCCGGCCTTCTGCGTAGCGAAGCAGAAGCGGGTGTTGGCACCGGTGGCGGTCATCTTCAGAGACTGGGCGGCGTCGCCCACCAGACCCTTGTCGGAGATGGAGTAGGTGGCACCGAAGCCGTTCATGGAGGAGGCCTCGGCGGCGGTCCACTTCTGAATACCGTCCATCTGCACGTAGGTGTAGTTGTCGCTCAGGCCGGCCTTAAAGTCGGCGATACAGGCGTTGATGATTACCAGCTGCGCATCTACCTCGTCCTGGGTGGCGTTGTCGTTTTGCAGCACGGCCTGGGCGGCGGCGATCTCGTCAGCATAGGTGGTGGCGTCCAGAGCCGCCAGTTTGCCCACGGCGGCGGTCAGGTCACCCTTGCTGACGTTACTGCCGGTGGCGGAGCGGTACAGCTCCACGGCGGAATAGTAGCAGGTGTTCTCGTCGGTGCCGCCGTAGCACAGCATAGAAATGCCGGAGGCATAATTCTTCATATAGTCGTAGATGTCGGTGCCGGGGGCGGAACCGTTGGCTTTGAAAGAGGCGAAATCAAAGTAGAAATAGCCCTGGCTGTCCTTCACCGGGGTGCCCTCCCAATACCACATCTTGGAGGAATAGTTGGCGGCATTGGTGACACGGAAGGTGATCTTGGTGAAGTTTGCAGGCTGAACGTTGCCGTTGAGCACCGCCACGCGGATACCCTCGTAGTCGGCGTAGTTCACACTGCCGGACTGGGGTGCCCACACGTTGCCGGCGGTGCAGGGACCGCCGGTGCCGTAGGTCCAGTTGACAATACAGTTGTTGTAGTTCTGGGAGCCACCCTTAACAGCCTTGATGGCCTGCTTGCCATTGCCCACGATGTACTGGGCGTCGGTGACCACCGTCAGCTTGGTGATACAGCCGTTGGCATAGCCGTTGTTGCCGCTGGACTTGTCCAGTTCGGTCTGGGTCCAGGTGGTGAAACCGTTCAGGTCAACGGTTTCGTACCCGTCTGCCGCCACGGTGAAAACGCCCAGACCGCCAAACAGGCTGAGCAGCATACACAGGGACAGCATCATGGAAAGAACCTTTTTCATATGCATCTTCCTTTCTTATCGGTAATACTATATACCCAATTAATGATACCATAACCGAATGGGAAAGTAAACATAAAAAACAGCTTTTTTGTTGCGATTTTGGGTATTTTTCCAAACAAAAAACCGCCACCCACACGGGTGGCGGTTTTCATAAGCTTACATCAGGTCGTCGATGAGCTCCTTAATGGCTTCGGCGGAGTTGAAGTTGTCCGGGATGATCTCGTCGTTGGGGATCACGATGCCATACTGCTCGGCGATCTCAGCGATGATGGAGATAACGTCCAGAGAATCAATGACGTTATCGTCTACCAGAGCCTCTTCGTTGACAAAATCCACGTTGGGCTTGACCTTGTTCAGCAATGCGATCAGCTTATCCATTATATCTTACCTCCTTCGTACCAGTCTTTTACCATATTTTTGACCTCTCTGCGCAACAGTTTACCGTTAAAGGTTTTGGGCAGGGAGTCAACGGTGACAATGGTTTTGGGCACCTTATAGCCCTCCAGATGCTCGATGAGGTAGGCCTCAAAGGCGTCCTCGGAATAGCCCTCTTTGGGGATGATCAGCATCACCGGAGCTTCGCCGGTGAGGGGGTCCGGGCGGGAGGTATAGGCGCACTCCATCAGATAGGGATATCCCATGGCGCAATCCTCCACCTCGCCGGGGGCGATCTTACTGCCGCCGAAGTTGATGACGTCGTCGGCGCGGCCTTTCAGAATGCAGCGGCCCTCTTCATCCAAATAAGCCAGGTCGCTGGTCTTGACGTAGCCGTCGCAGATGGTGTCGGCGGTCATCTCGGGGGCGTTGTAATAGCCCTCCATTACGATATCGCCGCCCCACAACAGCAGGCAGGGGTTGTCCTCGCTGGCTTTGTCGGTGACGTTGCCGTCGCCGTCGATAAACCGCACCTTGGAGTTGACGGTGGGTCGGCCCACGCAACCGGGACGGTTATCGGGGCTGTTGAAGTTCAGGATGCAGGAACAGCCCGCCTCGGTAGAGCCGTAGAGGTTGTACATCCGCTTATCCGGCAACAACTCCATCAGCCGCTTTTTATCGTGCTCCGGCAGGGGCGCAGAACCCAGCTGGATGTAGTCGATCTGGTCACGATAGGTGGCCAGACGGTCGTCGGACAGCTGGAAGATCATGCTCAGCGCCGCCGGCGCCAGCGCCATAGCGGTGGCGTGGTATTTGTCCATCAGTTTCCACAGCACGCCGATAAAGGCCACGCCGTCCATCAGGCAGACGGTACTGCCGTTGACCATATTGGTCTGGTAGCGGCGCATGGCAAAGGAATGGTTCAGCGGCATGGGGATGATCTCCACGTTATCGGGTTTCATCTCGGTGCCGTACATCACGTTTTCCGCGATGGCCACGTCGTTTTTGTGCAGGACCATCACGCCTTTGGACACGCCGGTGGTACCGGTGGTGTACAGCAGCATCGAGCGGTCCAGAGAACCGGGGAAGGCGGTGTCGTACAGCTCTTGCTCCGGCAGGGATTTGCACAGGGCCTTTATATCGATAAAGGGATAGGCGCCCACCGGCTGGTCGTTGATGACCGCCGCTGCATCGGCGGTACCGGCCACGTCGTTCAGACGGTCGATGCCGGTGGTCTTCTCCAGCGGCACCGGCACGGCGCCGATATACTGCAGGGCGGTGAACACCGTCAGAAAATCAATGTTCTGCAGGTTGCGCATCACCACGTGGTCGCCCTTTTTGATGCCGTGGGCCACCAAGGCGCCGGCGGCCTTGCGGATGTTGTCCCAGTACTCGCCATAGGTAACGCTGCGCCGCACTTCACAGACCGCCAGTTTATCCGGCTGGGACTGGGCGTAGTCGGCGATGTATTGAAGGATCGTGTCTTTTTTCATAACGTTTGTTCCTCTGAATTACAGGTTAAACCAACCAGTCTGCATCAGGCCCCAAGACAGCAGGCTCATCAGCAGAATGATCACAACGGTCAAGAGGATACCCTTCTTAAACATAAAGGAGGGCTTCATGCCGTAGCCCACCGGCACGGAACGCACGGAGGTGGGCAGGGTGTAGGACAGGTTAACGCCGATGGTGGCGATGAATACGTAGGGGATGGGGTTCAGACCGGCACCCTGGGTAATGGAGATAACAATCGGAATGGCCACGGCGGCGGTGGCGGTGTTGGAGGTCACGTCGGACAGGATGATGGTCACGGTCACGATGATCAGGATGGTGACGAAACCGCCGGCCAGACCCATGTTGGAGATGGCATCGCCGATGCACTTATCGGCACCGGAGCCGGTCAGCAGTTTACCTGCGGCCAGACCGCCGGCGAAGACGTACATCAGGGACCACACGATCTTGGTCTGCACCATGTTCCACTTCATCAGCTGAGAGCCGTCCTTGTTCTTCACCAGGAAGGACAGCACCGCGCAGATGATGAACATATAAGCGGGCTTCAGACCGGGCAGAAGGTCGGCGTACAGCTCGCGGGCAAAGGACATCACGGTGGCAACCACGAACAGGGACAGGCAGACGATCTCCTGGGTGTTCATTTTGCCCATCTCGGCACGCATCTGCTTAAAGTACTCCTTGGAGCCATCCAGCTGAACGCCCTTGGGCTTGATGATCAGCAGGTACACGATGTTGGAAACGATCAGCACCAGCATAATGGGCAGGAACTTGACCACCCAGTCGGTGTACATATACTCGGTACCGGTGAGTTGCTGGATGTAATCCACCACCACCAGGTTCATGGCGCCGCCCAGGGGCGAGGCCAGACCGCCCATACCGGCACCCCAGGCGATGGTCATCAGGATCAGAGAACCGGTCTGGTTGCCGGAGATCTCCTTGATACCCACGTATTTCAGCATAGAAACCGCGATGGGGGTAATGGTGGCGCACACCACGGCGTTGGGCAACACAGCGGACAGCAGGGTGGACAGCAGGAACCAGAAAATGATGTGGGAGGTGAGGGAGGTACCCAGCATACCCAGGAACATAGCGGCAATACGCTTGTCCAGGCCGGTCATCTCCCAGGACACGGTGAGGATGGAGGCACCCAGCAACAGCAGGATGGTCTCGGAGGCATACTGGGAGATGATCTCCTTCATATCCACCAGGGACAGCAGGGCGTTGACGGCGATGGGCAGGAAGGCGGTGACGGCATAGTCCACCGGACCGGTGACCCACCAATAGGCCATCCACACCACCGTACCGATGGCGGCACGGGCCTCAAAGGCCGGGAACAGGCTTTCCGGGATGAGCAGGGTACACAACAGCATCAGGATCGGACCGATGGCAATGTGCATCCAAAAGAGGCTCTTCTTGGTTGCTTTTGACATACATTTCACTCCTTTGAACGTTTAGGGTTTATTTCGAGGCCTTTTTCAGGGCTTTCTCACAGTTCTTTTCCCAAGTCTTTTTCATTTTCTTATACTCAGTGTTCCAGGCCTTGCAACTCTTTTTCCATTCTTTTTTCTGCGAATCGGAGAGGGTTACGTTATCCAAGGTATAGTTTTCGGCCAGGTAGTTGGCAACGTAGCGGGTAACCTTTTCCGCACCCACCACGTTGACGTGCAGCGAGTTGTAGAAATCGGTTTTATAATCGATGCCGGTTTCCTCCATAGCGTCCGCCAGGTTCAGATAAGGATACTGTTTCTCGGCGACGTAATCCGCAAAACTCTTTTGCATAGAGGCCATATTCTCGTCCATATAGTAGGGGGTGGACAGGAACAGCAGCTCCACGTTGTTGTCGGCGGCGTACTGCACCACCTTGTCGATGAGGGCCTTATGCTGGTCGGTCAGTTCAAAACCCTCTTTCAACTTCTGTTCCGGGTTTTTATCGGGCATCACCTTTACGCCGTCGTGGAGGTAGGTGGATTTATAGGTGTCTTTTTCGGGGGAGATACGCCACATACGCTCTTCCAAGGGTAGGGTGTACTCCAGCGAGTGCCATTTCAGCACCGGGATATGCCAATTCAGTTCGCAATCCCCCTCGGTGTCCACGTAGTTTTCGTGGATGAGGTTGAAGCGGGTGGAGGAGTGGCGCATACCGCCGGCGATGACCCCCAGCACCCAGCTCTGCATATCCGGGTCGGCAAATTCGTGGTCGGTGACTTCGTATACGTGTTGGTTGAGCAGGGAACGGATCTCCACCACCACCACGTCGGGGGTTTGGGTCTTGGCTACCTCCTCGATGATGTAGGGTACCGTGCCAAAGGGCTGGCGGTTGCTGCCGATGGTGAAGGAGGTGAACCCCTGCTCCTCATAGGCCAGGGTGGGCATCCAGTAGCGGTAGATGGCGCTGGAGCCGATGGTGACCACGTTGAGCGAGTCGTCATCCTCTTGATAGAAATACTCCCAGATGTCGTAGCTGTAAGAGCCGTCGAAATAGGGACGGCCGATGTAACCGGCATACTGGATCGCCGCAAAGAAGATAGCGAAAAACGAGATACCGGCAATTATGCGTTTGATGGTCTGTTTCATACCCTATCTCCTTTCCTTAGAACTGCTCGTAGATGAAGGACCGACCGGCACCGGCGCCGTAATGGCCCAGCACGAACACGGCAATGAGTCCCACCAACAGAACCACCCAGCGCAGCCAGATGTTCTGCTCAGCCAGCCAATCCCGGACGGTGGCGGTGTTGCCGGCCTTTTTCATCAGTTCCTGGGCCAGGGACACGCCAAACAGCACCACACAGCCGAAGACGATGACGTTGACCAGCTGGTAGTAGTGCTCCTCACTGCTGCAGAAGACCAGATGATCCGGGGCAACCGGGGTGTCGGAAAACACCTTTTTCAGCATGGTGAAGGCGGCGTCTACGGTGGGGGCAATAAAGATGATGCGGCCGATCACGCACAGCATGAAGGTGCGGAGCATACGGAACAGGCTGAAACTGAAGCAGTCCCGTTTGATATGTAATTTATCGGACAGGGTGTTGATGGGATTCTCAAAGGCGGTGGACAGGGAGATGAGAATGCCGTGGAACAGACCCCAACAGATAAAGTTCCAGCTGGGACCGTGCCACAGACCGGTCAACAGCCACACCGACAGAATCGGCACGCAGGAGGCCAGAATACGCCCCAGCTCACTGCCCAGCAGTTTGCGGGCGTTGGTGTTGATCTTGAGGAATATCTTGGAGGTGGACACCGGGTAGAAGATGTAATCCTTGAAGAAAGTACCCAGAGAGATGTGCCACCGACGCCAGAACTCCGGCAGGGTCTGGGAGAAATAGGGACGGGCAAAGTTCTCGGACAGGCGGATGCCGAAGCACTCGGAGGCACCGCGGACGATGTCCATACAACCGGAGAAATCGCAGTAGATCTGGATGGAATACAGCACACCCGCCCACAGGAAGATGAGACCGGCGTATTCCTCCCAGCCGCCGAAGATGCCGTCGGTGAAGATGGCAATGCCGTCGGCGATGACCGCCTTCTTGAAATAACCCCACAGCATCAGCCAGGCGCCTTTGATGAAGGTATCGTAGTCGAATTTGCGCTGGGCGTAGATTTGGGGAGCCACCAGGTTAAACCGGGCGATGGGGCCTTGGGTCACGTGGGGGAAATACAGCACGTAGGCGGCGTATTTGAGGAAGTTCTTTTCTGCCGTGATCTTACCGTTGTACAGGTCGGTCAGATAGGAGATCATCATAAAGGTGTAGAAGGAGATGCCCAGCGGCACCACCAGCGTCATCCCGGGGATCTGGCTCAGATTCAGGGCGCCGAGGACGGTGTTCAGGTTGGTGACCATAAAGCCGGTGTACCGCAACACCGCCAGAATGGCGATGACGATCACCAAGGCCCAGACGAAATACTTCTTGCGCTTACGCTTCATTTCGTCCTTGATGCCGCGGGCCTGCTTGCGGTCCAGGTCTTTGATCCGCCGGGCGGTCTCGTCCAGATTTTTCTGCATCTTCTGGGCGAAGAAGTACACGATGACCGCGGTGGCCAACACGATCAGCAGATTTTCCCACCCGGAAAAGGTGTAGAATACCACACTGGCCGCCAACAATATATAGGGCTGTGTCTTTTTGGGGAAGGTGTAGTACACCAACAGAGAAATCGCCAAAAAGGCCAAAAAGGACAGCGAGATCACAGACATAATGGTAAGCCTCCTTAAAGAGAGAGTTCCGCGTTTGGATAAAAATAGATATATTCATACCATTTTATCCTACCATAAAATTCCGCAGAAATCAACAGTTTTCTCGGTGGGGGTACCGATATTGTAGGATGCTCCAAATCGTGGAAAACGGCCCTGCCGAAAATAGCGGTTTTGACGAGCCGGGGGATTATATGCGGGCAAAGCCCATGATACTAATAAAGGCGCTTTAATTGACGACACCTGCATACAAAAAGTCTGCAGAAACCGGGGAAGGCTCCCCTTGAGGACGCAAGGGGAGCTGTCGGCGATAGCCGACTGAGGGGATTCGATAAGAACACAACCCCCCCGTCATCGGCAACGCAGTTGCTACGGAGAATGGAGCAAAGCGACAACGAGACACCTCCCAAAGGGAGAGACAAGGCAACGCTGAAAGCTTTGCGAACCCCCCCGGCTCAGCCGGGGGGCGCATACAACAAAATAAGGCAGGGCGAAAAGCCCTGCCGTTGCGGTTTGTTTATCGTTATTTGGGTGGTCAATAGGCCAACAGGTTATCAATAACCTCTAATAGATGAAACGAGGCAACCTCTTCCCGGTTGCACATATCCACAAAGTCCTCGCACCGCTCTTTGGATACAAAAAGGTCCGGTACTGTATGTAGGCATTTTCGCCCGGTACCGGATCCGCTCCACGCCCGGATACCGTAACCGGTATAGGCGTTTCCCTGTTCATCTGTTTCGTTGGTTATGATCATCTCGTAGACACAATCCAAAATCCTTCATTCCGTTTCTGTGTTTAGTAGGTCGGATACCGTATAGTCTGTATAAGCGGCCAGTTTTTGCATGGTGCTCAGTTTTGGATCGCTTCGCTCTCGCTCTAGCAAACTGAGCGCCTCGGTGCTGATACCGCAGTGGGCTGCGAACTCTATTTGCGATTCTTGCATTTGCTTGCGAATCGCTTTTATGTTTCGAGCTAACGCAACCATTTCCGGCATAATACGACCTCTGTTCCATTGTAGCCCGAGGGTTTGCTTTCCGTCTACGGAATGCATTACGGATTTTGAAGTAAAAAGAATGTTGGGTTGGGGATATCTCCAACCCAACACGCCTTGTCACTCGGTTATGGCTTGGTGTAATAATCTTCTTGACTGGTTCCGATGATTTCCTCAGAAGCACTGCCGCTGTACACCGTGTAGGTAGCCCGGACACGGTAACGGCCGCTGCTGGTGAGGGTTTTGGTTTTAGAGAGCACACCATCCACTCCGTTAAAGGTGCCTTGCCAGGAGGCGATGGTGGTCCACTGCAACGCCAGATACTGTTGCAGGGTCATTTTGATATGAACTTTGGTGGTGATACCGTCATAGCCTTCGACATCTGCAGTACAAACGGCCACTCCGGCGGTGGTGATGTTTAGCCCGGTAGCGGTGTAGTTGGTGTAACTAAACCGGGGCTGTGCGCCGGTTCCTTCGGCGGAGACGATGCCGCCGGACCACACGTTCATAGACAGCAGCAGTACCACACTCATTACCAAACATAGCAACGAGCGTATTCGTTTGGACATAACAAAAACCTCTCTTCTATTGTTGTTTCCAGACAGTTGTCAATTGTCTGAATTCCTATAACGGCAGTCGAAAGGTTTTTGTGACAAATTTTATTAAAAAATTAAAGATTCTGCCATTTTTTGCAATTCGTTGATAGAAACACTGCCGGAAAGGGTATAAGTGTATTTGTTATCTGAAAAAGTGATAGTGATAATATCTTCATTTTTATAGGTTAAGCCTTGCAGGTCGCCAATCGTTATGGTGGTATATTGGATATCTTCTGTATCTACTTGCATTTCTATATGTTTTTTCCATCGTTGAGCATAGCGTATTTTTTCGTTCTTTTCATTCACATAGACAACCTTATAATATGTGTCCAAATCCGATTCTTCTTCCATCACATACCCCTCCGAGATATACGTAGGGGTGCGTTTTTCTATTTCCGTTACCAGCACTCGGGGCTCCTGGTCCACAAAGAGCACCTGGGTAAATCTCTCATAGATTTCAGCGAAGAATTGGAATACCGGCTGGCGCAACGCCTCCACGCTGACGGTGGTTACGGTGGCCGCCGCCAAGACGGCGATCGCAACAGAGGCTACCCGGCGGCCAACCGTGCCGAACAGCACGTAGAAGCCCCGTTTCCGCCGGGCAAGCAACCGCTCCATCTGCCGGCGGTATTCCTGGGAGAGCGTTACGCGGGAGAGGGCACCATCGTCCGGTAACAGGGTGTTTTGACGGCGGACGTATTCCGCCAGGGCGGCTGTCAGTTTATCGCTTTTATACAGATTCATACGCTTCTCCTTTCAGCTGGCGGTTCATAGCCTCTGTCAGCATCATGCGGGCTCGCTCCAGCCGCTTGCGCACGGTGGCGTGGCTGATGCCCAGCACGATGGCGATCTGCTTGTCGCTCAGTTCGTGATAGGCCCGCAATTCCAGCACGGTGCGGTAGATTTCCGGCATTGCGGTGATGATCTCCACCAATTCCTCCACGGCGATCTGCTCCAGCAGGTCCGGGGTGGTTGCCATACCCCATTCGATGCGGTCATAGCTGACCCGCTTGTCCGGCTTTTCTTTCCGCAGAATGTCAATGGCGGTGTTCTCGGTAACAACAACGAGAAAACGCTTGGTTTTGTGACTGTCTATTTCCTCAATTTTGTAAAAACTATTGATGACCTTGATAAAGGCATCTTGCACCGCTTCTTCTGCCAGATGCTCGTTTTGCAGTTTTTGGTAGGCCACGTATTTCATCAGCGGGGAATACAGGTGATAGAGTTGTTCAAATTTATCTTTATCTTCTTGTGAGTCTAATAAACTTAAATAAAATGATAGCATGTTCAATTCCTCCTCGCGGTGATTTGCCTTTGTTTATTATAGTATTTTGGGGGATAAATGCAAGAATTCCGCCGTGCGGTACACGGCGGAAGCCATATATGCGGATGAAATTAGTCCTCTTCCAACAATTTGGACGGTGGTACGTTCAGTACCTGCGCCATTTTAAACAGCGTTTCCAGCGAAACACCGCGGATGGTGCCTGTGCCCTCGACCTGACCCACAAAACTGACACTTTTGCCGATAAGCTCGGCAAAATATTCTTGGGTAAAGCCGGCTTTTCGGCGGTAATAGGCGATTTTCAGTCCCAGCGTGATGTATTTGTTTGTGAATTCGGTTTTCATCCTATCACCTTCCCTCGCTTGTATTTTACCCAAAACCGGGAAGAAATGATATAGACTATAAGTGCGTATTTATTTACTCAAAGTGAAAGATGATGTATTTTAAATAAAAAATCATTCACTTATTCGCGCTTGTGTGCTTTTTGTCACAAATTGTCACGGGTATTTTTGTGGTGGCGGCACACAATAGGTTTGCAAACGCAAATGAAATTTGCGGTGGCAAAACCGCCGCAGTGTGACAGAGAGGTGTGAACAGTATGAACAGCAACAAGAACGTGGTGCCCGAGGCTCGCGAGGGTATGAACCGCTTCAAGATGGAGGCCGCCAACGAGGTGGGCGTCAACCTGAAGCAGGGCTACAACGGCGACCTGACCTCCAAGCAGGCCGGCTCCATCGGCGGCCAGATGGTCAACATAATGACACCCGTACGAACTTTACGATTTGATCGACATTATCGGTGGCTGAATGGGCATAAAACTACGGTGAAGTATGCGTTTTCCTTTGCAGTGTGAAGCAAAAATGAAGAGATAAATAGAAAAAAGGTAGGCGAAATGCCTACCTTTTCTTTTGTTTTTACATTAAAAATTAAATTTAACTTGCTATTTTGATAAAAAAAGTGTATATTATTTTTATCAAAACGCTAACGAGGTAGCTTATGAGTAACACAAGTCTTGCCAATAGAATAAAAGAGCAAATTAATCGCTCTAAATATGGGACAGTATTTGTTTCTGTGGATTTTGCTGAATATGCAGACAAGAGTAGAATTGGCGTGATTTTGTCACGTCTTGAAGCAGATGGGATGATTCGTCGCATTTTGCGTGGGGTCTATTATAAACCCGAATACAGTCAATTCCTTCAAGAATATATTGCTCCGCTTCCGGATGATGTTGCACATGCTATTGCACGAAATTATGGGTGGACAATCGTTCCTTGTGGAGATACCGCATTAAATCTTTTAGGATTGTCCACACAAATCCCTGCAGCTTGGGTTTATGTGAGTGATGGTAAATACGAGAAATATTCTTACGAAAACACAACCATTCAGTTTAAGCATACAACTAACAAAGAGATTTCTAAACTTTCGTATAAAACAGCATTGGTCGTTCAAGCACTAAAAGCTTTGGGAAAAGAAAATGTTAAAGATGCAATGATTAAAAAATTACAGTCTACCTTGACTTTGCCTGAAAAAGAGGCAATGTTGCTGGAGGCAAAAGCAGCAACATCATGGGTCTATGAATATATTAAATTGATTTGTAGAGGTTAAACTTATGCGTAACATAGCTAAATTGAGCGAAAAAGAGCGAAAGGCGCTCTTTCAAAATACAGCTGCAAAGATGGGACTTACAAATGCCATTATCGAAAAAGATTTTTGGGTTTGTTTTATGCTAGACTATTTGTTCCATCGTTGTAAGTGGAAAGATAATATTGCATTTAAAGGCGGTACAAGCCTTTCGAAGTCCTATAGTCTCATTGAGCGTTTTTCTGAAGATATCGATTTAATTCTGGATTGGAGAGTTATTGGTTTTTCTATAAATGAGCCGTGGGAAGAGCGTAGTAATACCAAGCAAGATGTTTTTAACAAAGAGGCAAATAGGCGTACTGAGGAATTTTTAAAGGAAACCTTTATGCCTCGAATGATTTCTGATCTACAAGAAGAACTAAACACGTCTATCAATTGTTATATTGAAGAAACAGACCCTCAAACGGTGGTGTTTGCGTACGATCGTAGCTTTGATGATTCTGCCATTTTGCCGGTTATTCGTCTTGAAATTGGTGCTTTAGCAGCATGGACTCCAGCGGAGCATCTTCCCATTACATCGTATGCGGCCAAACAATATCCGCAATTGTTTCAGGAACCTAGTACAAGCGTTTTAACAGTGCTCCCTAAACGGACTTTCTGGGAAAAGGTTACTATTTTACATCGCGAAGCATATAGACCTGACGATAAAGCATTTCCGCCGCGGTATTCTCGGCATTACTATGATTTGTATTGTATGATGAATTCTCCAGTGAAAGAATCTGCTTTTGCTGACATTGATCTGTTGACAAAAGTTGTAGAGTTTAAAGAGAAATTCTATCGTTGCTCTTGGGCCCGATATGATGAAGCCAAAGTAGGAACGATGAAACTGCTGCCTCCCGAAAGAAATCTACCGGTTTTGAGAGATGACTATAATCATATGCAAAATATGATATTTGGTGATAAACCTGATTTCGATGTGATTTTGCAGGGCGTTGGACAACTTGAGAAAGAAATAAATGCGCTTTGAATCGTTACATTATGTAATGTTTTTCGTTGCAATAACGATTACAAGGACTGTAAAACCCTTTGTGGAAGGAATGTGTATTATGAGTGATTTGTATATCAATAAGTGCAAAGCGTTCATAGGTTTTATGCTTTCGCAACAACAGTGGTCTGGTATCACACAAGCCAATATTGATTCTTGGATAAGCAATTTTAAAGGGCTGAGCCAAGAGGAACAAAAGTTGGTTTATAAGTTACTTACAAACATTATATACTTTTCCGAAAATGATATTGTAGATGCGTTGAAAATGGGAGTCTATAAATGTTTGTCATATGGGAGTATCCTTGCAAGACAAAAAGAATCCAATTTTTCAACAAGTCCGCATACTTTGCAGAGTGTTCATAATTCCAATGTGAACAAGGCGTGTTTTGTTCCTTTGCTAGATAGTGGTGGACCTCATGAAAGTGCAAACAATATGTGTCGCATATTAGTACAGCAAGGGATTATTCCTAGTGGAAAATCAATGTTTTTGGATCAAGTTCCTGCATTGTTGCGGTCGGGTCAAGTAAATAATTTGGTGATAGTCGACGATTGTGTAGGTAGTGGAGATCAATTGAGGACATTTTGGGAAGAAGCAAGAGTTATTGACGAAGGCGTTTCGGTTTCTATAAGAGAATTGTGTGAAAAGTACCACGCAAATGTTAACTACCTTACTTTATTTGGGTACAATAAAAGTATTGCTGACTTAAGGAGTGAGTTTCCGGGTTTAAATATTTTTTGTGTGCGTGAACTTAACGATCAACATCGGGTGTTTTCTGCTTCTTCATATATGTGGGAGAATGAAGAAGAGAGAATCAAAGCCTTTACTTTATTTAATTCACTTGCCCAAAATGCTGGAATACCCATATATGGACATAAGGATTTGGATTTTGCTTTTATTATGCATAAAACTATTCCTGATTGGTCTCTTCCTATATTTTGGAAAGAGAATAGCGATTGGAAACTGTTGCTGAGGAGGAAAAATTCTCATGACTAATCAATACAACCCTTTTAAAGAAAATCGCACCGAGCAAATGCGCGATCTATGGAAATATTATGTACCTTTCCCAGGATTGGATGCTGCGGGGAAACCTTTAGTAGTAGAGGGCGGTCGTGGAAGTGGGAAAACTATGTTTTTTCAATGCAATTCTTGGCGCCAAAAAATCCTCGAGTTCCAAAAGAGTAGTAAGCCCATTACTAATCTCATTGATAGCGAAGACTTCATAGGTATTTATTATCGTGTTGATACGACATTTGTATCATCAATGCGTGAGCGCGAAGAAGAGAATTGGGGAGCTATTTTTGAAACGTATTTAGGGATATGCATTTTGAAAGAGATTCTCGATTTGATTAGCACTCTAAATCAAAGTATGGCATTGAACGAAAGCGCTTTATCTGATTTCTCGCTGGCATTTTCCAAAAAATTAAACACAAATAGTACTACGGATTCAATCGAGGCGTTTCGAAAGGATTGCGATGTTTATTTAGACATCATAGAGGATAAGATAAATGGCTCCGAAACATTATCAAATCTAAGGTGTATAAATGCCAACCGATTTATCACGGATGTATGTGTTGCAACCAGAGAATTGCTGGGAGAAGAAGAGTTACTGTTTAAGATTTTTATCGATGAATACGAAACATTGCAAGAATATCAACAAAAAATAGTTAACACGTTGATAAAGCATAGTTCACTTCCTGTGATTTTTAACATTGGATTACGTCCGGAAGGAATGAAAACAGCGGAGACTATTTCTGAGACGGAAACGATTGAAGCACCTCATGATTATGAATTGCTATTACTAGGGTTTGATCAAGACCAGTATCCTCAAATAATTAAAGCTATCTGTCAAAAACGTATTGCACTGGGAAAAGAACAGGGCAAAATACCTGAATCTGCTTCTGATGATATCGAGTTTTATCTAGGAAACTATTCACTGGAGGAGGAATTGGAAAAGATTAATCAAACTAGCAAATCATTGCCTCACATAGAGAAACTACGCAAACTGATTTTGGAAAGAGCACCAGAGGAAGGAATCGCTGAGTATGATGTAGAGCAATATTGTCGAGTATTATGTGACGAAGCTCCCATATTAAATTCTCGAATGCACTACGCTTTGTTGTGTAAAAAAACGCAGTATACTCCGAGCATTCAAGATTTGTATGCATTTTATACAACTCTTGATAAAAGGTACAGTGATTGGTTGCATAACAGGAAAAACGGCGTGATTTATTTGTTGTGCAAAGAGACTAAGCGTGACAAAATGTATTTTGGTTTTGATGTTTTTTCGGCATTGTCTTCGAACATTGTTAGATATTTCTTAGAACTTTGCGAGCAGTCGTTTAAAATTGCCTTCTTGAACGATTACGATTGGACTACGAGAATTCCTCCAGAAATACAAACAGAGGCGGCACGTTACGTAAGCGAGTACAAAATTGTTGATATTGCTGGATATGAACCGTACGGAAAAGAACTGCGAATATTTGTTCAATATTTGGGCCAAATGTTTAACAAATTGCATACGGCAGAAGATAGCACGTTAGGAGAACCGGAGCCTAATCATTTTTTTACCAAAGATTTATCGTTACCTGATGAGTCTAGAAAAAAGATCGCATCTGCAATTATGTGGAACGTCTTGCAAGAGGGAGAAACTACCAAGAAGAAGCAATCAAAATTGTCTCCTGAAACCGTGGACTATTATTTGAATAAAATTTACGTTCCGTATTTTGGAATATCCTATCGCAATCAGCGGAAAATATTCCTTTCGGTTGATATTTTGCAAGAGCTTTTTTCTGGAAATGAAGAATTGGCTACATCTGGATTCAAAAAATTCTTCAGGGGAGATTCGGTGCCTGAGGCGGATGGTAGCCAACTTAATTTTTTCAATGTGGGGACGGAGGAGAACGATGATTAAAGAAGAGTACTCGTTTTGCCATATTGAAGATTATTTGTATGATAATATCGATTTGCTTATTGCAGGATTTGCAACCGCGGAGGAACGAAGCGGTTATTTTTCAGAATTATGGACAATCAAGAACAAAGATGTCCTCTTCCTTATGTTAGACGGCAACGAAACTGTTGTGTACCGATTTGTTCGTAATAACAATGTTGTGATGAAGGGTAGATGTGATCTTTGCGTTGGATTACCAAGGATATTAAGCCAAATTGGTATTGTTGAAAAAGAGGTATTACTTGATATGTCAAGCCTTGATAATGTATTGATCATGTTCATCACTAAACAATTGTTGACGAAAGTAACTCCCCGATCTTTTTTTGCATCGTATATTAGACCTGAAAAATATGTTAGTGAATCAGGAAATATAGGTTATGAATTATGTCAACAAATCGGCGCTGTTGATGCAGTCCCTGGCTTTGCAAAAAGAGAAACTGATAATCAAACCTTATGTGCTTTTCTGGGCTTTGAAGGCGTTCGGTTAAAAGGCGTTTTGGAAGCTGTACACAGTTTTGAAAAATTAATACCTATTGTGGCTTTCCCTTCCGGCACACCACAATGGTATAACGTCACAATGTGGAATAGTATGGACATCCTTCAAAGCGAGGGGAAAAACCTCTCTGTTCACAAGTGTTATTCGGAAAGTGTATTTGAGGCGTTTGACCTTCTAAATAGCACTATCTCGCAAGATGAGACCGTTGTCTTGGCACCACTTGGAACGAGACCACATTCTATGGCTTGTGCCATTTATGCGTGCCATCATGGAGCCACGAGAATAGTATATGATTTTGTAGTAGAGAATGATCGTCGAGCAATGGGGATTGCAGACATAACTGTTTATCATCTTTCTTCGTTTATTAAATCATAGGTAAAGGGGGTGAGGATATGGATTATAGCAAGTTCTATACTCCGCCTGAAATCGCAACTGCTCTAGTTAAGGAGCTTTCTATTCCTGCACCACAAAAAATCGTTGATATTTGTTGTGGAAGTTGCAATTTGCTTTTTGCAGCTAAAAAGCGATGGGCTGAAGCAAAACTATATGGAGTGGATGTAGCAGAACAGTGCTTTACTGAAGATGTGATGTTTGAAAAAGGGGATGGCAGACAATTTGCAATTAAGCATCCCCGAGAATTTTCTTTGGTTGTGGCCAATCCTCCTTTTGACTATGTCAAGAGAAAGAAAGAATTTCCAAAACTATTCACGCAAGAGTTTGAGGATATTTCTACTTCTCGTTTGGAAGTAGAAATGCTAATAGCTAATTTGAAACTTTTGCAACCAGCTGGAGTTTTGTTGGTTATTGTGCCAAGCAGTTTGGTTGAAGCCAAAACGCATCAAAAAATCAGAAAAGTTGTTGCAGAGCATTATTTCGTTGAAAGCATAATAAAACTTGATGAATCCACTTTTGGTGCTTCCAAAATCAATAGTTACGCATTGATAATACATAATGAATTGCCAAATAACCAAACAACAAAATTGGGACATTCAGTCGGAAACCGTATCTCATATACAGCGTCTCTTGGGAGTGATAGCCTTAAAGAAGGCAATTGGACCATTGGTAATGTGCATAACGGTTTGCTTACTATGGAAATTAAACGAGGAAATATCTCTAGCGCTTCTTTTCTCACTAGAGGTCAACCCATTTTGCATACTGCCAAATGTAGCAGCCGTTGGAAACCTAGCAAAAGATATATTTCAACGAAAGTTGTTCCTACCGTTTTTGCGGAAACAGGAGATATAGTCGTGAGCCGAATTGGTAAATCGGCTGGACAATGGTGTGTGTATAATGGCCCCAAAACTCCAATTTCGGATTGTTTATATCGTATCAAGGATCCTGATGGTTCAATAGCAAATTTGATCAGTGGAAAAACTTTTGATAGGGCTTTAAAAGGGGTTGCAACGAGATATATAACTATAGACGATTTATGTATGTGGTTATCGAGTCAGTAAAAGGCTAAAAATTCTTATAGATGGCCACTAAAAGAGGCGACAACTACATATGCGACATGGCTTGATAAACGCTCGATTCTCAACATTTCTAACAGTGTATAAGTTTATATAACTCTACGTTTTTCTGTGCGAAAACGGCGTAGAGAAAGCTAGTGAAAAGTTTGCAACAAAGGGTATCTTGCTACAAAAAAGCCACCCAGCGGTGAGTCCTTTTGGGCTTATCGCTGCGTGCTTTTTATCGCGCATTCTTCTTGTACGCTATGGTATATGTTTACCAATCACACTTTGCTGCTTTGTGGCTATTGCCATATTACAATCGTGTGCGAGTTGCGTGATATGTTCTTTTAATATCTTGTCTTCTATATTGAATTGATATATCGCATAATGTGAAACGACTTTAAAATTATTATGGAAATTTGGACTAAATAAGTTGATATATTTGACGGAATTTGCTAATATTGTACTAAATGATTCTGAAGCGTCACATCTGTTTATGGAAAATGTTATGAGGAGGTTCCAAATGAATCAGGAAGCTAAATTACTGGATGCTTTTAACCAAAAAGCATTTCAAGAGGAACTAACATCTGTTCGCTTGAAAATTGAATCTGAATTGAATACCTTTCTAACATATTTGAAAAAGCGATTATTACCAGAGCAGAAACTGTTTGACAACATTGAATCCCGTATCAAATCATTGGATAGTTTTAAGGAGAAGATACATAGAAAAGATTATCTTCATATTTGGGCAATAGAGGATGATATAGTAGCGAATCAACGTCTTATTGCTACAAACTTACCTGACTTGATTGGTTTTCGGATAAATTGCTTTTTCTGGACAGATGAAAGTAAAATATATAAAATTCTTGAAGAATACTATAAGGAAGACAATTTCCCCAATTTTCAACTTGATTTTTCTGAGAATAAAACGCAGAAAAATGGACATACAATTTACAAACTTACAGGGAAATACTCAAACCCATTCGATGGGGATAAAGCGTATAACTTTGAAATACAGATAAAGTCAATTATGCATAACATCTGGGGTGAGGTTGATCATAAAACTATTTTTAAGAGTAGGGAATATGATGCGGACTGTTCAAGTAAAAAAGTAATTACCGAAGAGTTGTTTCACATCTTACAAGCATCTGATAAACAACTACTTACTTTATTGGGCAGAAAAAACGAAGAAAAGCGTTTGATATATTCACTTTTCTACAGTCAAACTAAGGAACAAATGATGAAAAAGTGTGGGACAGATATTTTGGCATCACATTACACAGGCTTTTTTGATTTTTTTGAAAAACACGAACCAACATATAGTTGCATTAAAAAATATGTTGCGCACACTCTTTTGGGAAAACCATATAATCGAGAATTACTGAATAAACTAGAACCTAATGAAAGAATATCTCGTCTCCAAGCATCAATTTCTCGTGAGTTTTATCAGTATAATTTGCGGTGTATATTCTGTATTTTTGATTTGTTATACTCAACAATTGATACTCCAGATCCCCTTGAGGAGGATTTGTTCAAGAACTTTCTAACTCATTTATCCGCATGGGCAATTGAGTTCGCCGGCGTGGGAGAAGATGAAGACTGTGAGGAGTTTGATGAGTTTGATTCTGACGATCTAAAGTCTGATGAAACGGCTTATAAAGATTCCACTGAAGATATTCTTAGATTTCTGAGTCAAAGGATAGGGGGGCGGAAAAATGATTGATATAAAACAACACGGTAAACATCATCTGGTCCAAACTCAAAAAACCGTTGAATGGCTAGTCACTCATACGGAAGTAGCGGTATTTGATCCCATTACTTTTCAAGGTTATCAAAGGCAGATAGATGATAAACATTGCGCTAGAATTGTAGATTTCCTGAAAAAAGATGATTTCTTCCTTCCTACAGCAATTGTTTGTGCGGTCAATGGAGTTTTAAACGAGGATACCGTTTTGCGCATTGTAGATGGACAGCACCGAGTGAAAGCGTTTGAAATGCTTCGAACTTGTGATACAGATCGTTTTCAACAGATAAAAGATTTCGAAGTACCGGTTATTATTTTAGTTGATGTTGATGAAACAACAGAAATAGATACTTTTATTACCATTAACAAGACTTCTAAGAAAGTTGATACTTCTCTTGCACTGGTTTTGAGAAATAAAATTAATAAATATTCTGATCCAGAAACCCTTTCTATGTCTAAGGCTGAGTATGTAGCAGTGGAACTAGCACAAGAATTATGTTTCAACGAAACACTATCTACTTTGTGGACTAATCGGATCTCATTTGATGGTCCACCTAAAAATTCTTATCAGTTAATAAGTCTTAATGCCTTCGTTAAATCAACTCGACAACTACTGAGCAGATTACATCGTAACCAGCTCATTTCGTTGTCGTGGACAGATAGGAAAGAATTGGATGAATGTCTCAATGCTAGTCGTGATATAATTCTCTTCATTTGGAACACTATCCGTAATAAATGGCCAAAATTATTTGGCTCATACATTGAGGAACAACGAATCATTCAGGGGGCTATTGGGTATTCGGCGTTTAATCGTGTAATTATGAGTTTAATTGATTCTTATCATATTAATGATGTGGATACTCTGCTTAAAAAGTTTGCTTATGCTATTAGTAACATTTCGATTTCTGAGGAGAAATGGCTACCTGGCGGAGAGTTTTCTAAATATTCCTCCGAATCAGGCTATCGCATTGTTGCTCAGGAATTGATTCGTAGTATGGAGTAGTTATTGAATTTCCTCTATGCCTGAATGGTGAAATACAAATATTAATGATAAGACCGGCAAGGTGTTCCACCCTGCCGGTCTTACTCTACAGACGTATCAATTGACAATCTCTCGACACTACAATCTTACACATACATGTCGGCAAGTTTCTGTAACTTGTTGGAAACCGCCTAAAAGCAGGAGTTCGTTTCTAAGGCCGTGAAGAAATTTGCTTTTTCACTTATCTGATTGGCTATGAGAGGTTGCCCTTTTTCCTCGGTTTTGCTAAGACCCTGCTACACCTACACAGCTGGACCTTAGCAATGGTTTTTATGTGCCGAATGCACACGGACTTATGTTTTTGGGGTACTATCCCAAATGAGTTTTAGAAAACTGACAGGCATCTTCCCGAAAATTGTTTCATACTTACACTTGAAGAATTGTTCCTTCTTTTCTGTTAACGGGATGTATCCTTCTCTGCAAATTGTTTGCAACTGATCTTCTATACGCTGTCTTTCTAATGCGAAGGAATGAAATTCATTCAGTGTATCATATTCGCTTTGTTTCGATATAGCTGTGAGCCTATCTAAGTAAACACTTTCTTGTAATGCTGAATACAACGCCTCAATCTCTAAGAGATTATTGCAAACAATAACAAAGTCATCTATCAGTTTTTCGAGTTGCTGATCATTCACACGGTTAATCGATCGTTTGATTCTGTCAACAGATTTGTTTACCGCAACCCGGTAGGAAACGGTTTCTGATAACAACTTATATGCATCTTTTTCTGAGAGCATATCAATGAAAGCATATCGCAAATTACTCGGATGGATTTCGTCAAGACAATTGTCGATTACCTCCTCGACTTCTTGCCAGGTTTTCTGCGCTAACTGAATGTTCTGTTGATGGCTTATCTGTGATACTGTAATGCCTACTCCGATTGCAAAAGTTGCGGCAGCTACTAATGCACCTAGCACAGATCCATAGTAGCTCAACACGTCTGAAGCATCCCATTTTGTGTAAATAATCGGATTGTTACAAGAATAGCACCAGTTAATTATAAGAGGGACACCGATTACCAGTATCACAACCACAAATAAAGAAGCCATTATGTGTGCAGAAACTTTTTTTCGCTCCATTGATATACACCTCCTGATGGCATTTTTAAGCAACATATTTTACCCTCAAAACATTTTTGGAAAACTGAGGCTTATATAATTTGTTCGAGGCAAGTCGGAAGTGAGGTGTTACTGAAAAAATAAAAAAACGATTAAGTTTTACTCCTAGTGCACTGTACTTTGTACAAAAACTTATCATACTATGTATAAATGAATCTGCACATGCTTTTTGATTTATGCTTGTATCATTCCATTTTTCACATATAGACACCATTTTACTTCCATTCTTGTAATCCTTATGCCGTTTTTCGTTTTCATACATTGCCACAAATCGTCCCTTCGATTCTATAGAGCCAAAAAGTTCCTTTGGTATACGATTAATGAGATTTTTTAAAAATACATTGATTTGGTTTGTTTTTGCAATCCGATCAGAACTAATTCTCTTGATTAGCGAAAAAAATAAAATAAGCCTATAGTCTTTGCCTAGTGATTTACTGTGCACACCTTGTTTGTTTAAGTTGCCTTTATTAAAATCGCCTATAAACCATTTTGTTCCATTGTTCGTCGTTAAACGCGTGCATTTACTTAAAGTGGTTTTTGATGCTTTGCCCACTTCCCCTATGTCAATAATGTACAAACAAAAAATAGATTTTTCAAGAGATTGATGATTCGATAAATCGGAAATAAAGCTACACATTTTCAGCGTTTCCTCCTTCCTAAATATTTAGGGAGATTTCCATATGGAACGGCCACCTACGCGGGCTCCTGTTAAGGAGCCCGCGAGGCTGTCGGTTTGCACAACGTGCGATGGAGGTAAGTCCGATGGACCCATTTATGTTTTAGTGATCGCTGGACCAGAGGGAATCAGCGGCTTCATTCAATAAACACCACTGAAGATAGGCAGTCAATCCGAATCGTTGGATCATGGCTTGTGCTTCAGTTTGTGCCTTCAGAGAACCGTCGAGGGCGCTTTGGTCGGTGGGCTCAGGCTTACCTTCAATGGGCACATTCCGATAATGTTCCATAAAGGTCACCTCTTACTATTCAATTGTCTCAGCGATTATGCTGCCAGTGGGGTTTGCGCATACGGTAATGCCAATCTTGGTTTTCTATTGCTGGTTGGATGTCCTTCACAAAGAGCTCATTCTACTACTTTTTGTTTAACCTCCTCTGTTAGATTTGACTTCTTTCCGGAAGTCACACGGCACACAAGATTTACAGGGAATTTGAGGCCGTCTCCATTTCCCTCCTCAACATTTGTACCTAACGGGGGGATAATAATCTGGTCATCGAAACTAACCCCATCTGATGTGTTTAGAATAGCTACTTTATATGCTAAATTAGGAACAAGTTTAAGCCTGTCACGAGCTGCGGCGGAGTTTGTAAATAAAAAGTAAACGGTTTGATCGTTCCAGAGTGTAATGGCTTTAGCTAGGCCTTGTACACCCCGTTTCCATGCTCCTTCAGTATCGTTGTCATCACAGAGCGCCGGAATACAAGCGAGAGTCCAACCGTCCACTGCAGAACAGATTGCAAACAAATTAGGTGTTCTGTAATCAATGTTAAACTGCTTTCCATAACCCAATGATTCTAGTTGCTCAACAAGCATTGTCAATAACCCTGCTGGTTTTTTAATCGTTATAGCGCATAAATCTTTTTCGGAATTTGTTGCTATGCCAACCGGCTCATTACGAAATTTTGCAAGATATTCCACTGCTGCAGCCGGATATCCACATGCCTTTAGCATTTCATCAATCATTTTGGGGTTGTTTGAGCCAGCAAGTCGATAGATTGAACGAATTGAAGGTGGTGCGACCAAATTGCCATTAAGCAATCTGCTGACAAGGGAACGGCTTAACTTGGTTTCTTCGCAAAACGCTTGGATACTCTTTGTTCCTAAAACAGATCTACATAGGAGAGCGAGTTTCTTTGAATCAAATCTAACTGCATTAGTCGCCTCGATGGAGGCATTAATATCATCGCTGTTCATTTTGTACTCCTCATAAATAATAGTGAAATGGTGTATCTGTCTAAAGCAAGTCGCACACGAAAAGTACATATAAATGTACATTGCCAACTAGTGTGCATGCTTCTTGTATATATAATAATACAAAAAATGGTTGCTGTCAATAGAAAAATCATAGAATCTCCTTAAAAATGCACAAAAATGCACACAAATACTTATTTTGCTTTATGGCCGTTTTAGAAGGGCATTCTATAGGTCTTATGCATACAGCATAAAAGCAAAATCATTATGCTCTGAAATGATTTTTGTTTGCACTATCTCCGTCTCGTTTTAGTAAAAATTCGTAGCGGGAAAATCAAGTTGAAATATTCAATCCGATCTGATAATACGGATGGCAACGTGGCTGGAGAAATTGCATTACAGTAATTTTGTATTTGGCGGCAGAGAGTTGTGTTTCTCTCTGCCGCCTTTTCATGTAGATGGAAATCGTAAAATGTGATATAATTATCCAAAGTATACCGCAAAATGAGATTAATTGAATTTCGTGTAATCTTTTGCGTGAGGAAATGATTGGTTGTTTCGTGTAACAGGTGAAAGAACTGCGAATGGAGGTGTGTATATGGATAGTGGCAATAGCAGCTACCGTCGTTTTTTAGACGGCAATGAAGCGGGCTTGATTGAAATCGTGCGTGATTATGATTATAAAGATGGACTGATTCTGTCAATCAATACCTTTAACACATAAGCATTTAGCGAAGGAATAAAACCATTTAGTATTGCCAAAGATAGTCTGCCACCAAAAAGAGTTTTACTAAATCGCCACATCTCTGCAAAGATATAGAGCATATTTGATAGGATAGAACGGATTTTTTCATATAACACACCTCTCTATAGCCGTCACAGCAGTTGTGCTGTCACGGCTATTTTATCTTGATGGCGAGGTGACATTGATCACGTAACCGATGTTAGTGCCTCACATCGATGTTTATAGTATATCGTAAATAATAGCCAATGCAAATACATCAAACGGAGAGTGCATTCCAAGAAAAATCTCCGTTTGGTTGGAAGTTTTAAGAAGGTAATTATGAAGAAATTGGAAAGATGTGTTTGTTTACTGTGACAAAAATGAAGAAGTGTCGTTCAAATAAAAGAGGAGCCTTGCTGCTGGCAGGGCTCCTCTTTCGGTGAATAACTTACTCTAGCTCACCATTAAGAAATTTGGCAATAGCTTTATCATCACTAGTGCCAGTTAAGAATTCTTTTCGTATCTCATCAATGGCAGTGCTAAAGATGGGATACAGACCGTGTATCGGTGAGTTTTCCAAATCATTTACCCACCAAGCAAAGTCGTTCGTCTCACAGAGCAGAGCACACACAGATTTAGGTATGTATCTTTTCTCTCTGAGAGCGTGTAATGTGGTATAGGTCTCCAGTAAGAGCAAACGGACTTTTTCAATCGGCACTTTACGCAATTCAATGACTTCCCAAGTCATAGAGTGCCAATCTTTTGTTAATTTTATTATGGATCGTATTTTCATAGGCCCGCTCCTTAATTTAGAACCAATTGTCGTTATAGATGTCTACGTTGGCATAATAGTTTTCTATAATCTCGGCAATGGTGAATTTCCTTTTAATCAGAACGACGGCTGAGAGCAAACTCATGTGGTCGTCCGTGTACGCAATGAGATTGTCAGTCAGTTGTTGCTTAAAGGTTTTATCGTCGGTGCAACGAAAAGGGTTTTTGTCAAAGGCTCTTAAAAACTGATCAAACCTATCACAGGTTGTTAGATTATGGTGATAGTGATTAATCTTGTAGTAGAACATAAATAAATCGTGGAGTTCTTCGGTGTTGAGGGATTCAATTTCCTGAATCAAGACATCGGTAGATTTTTCTTTGTTTTGCATAGTCATTCTCGCTTTCTGTAAATATTGTTGTGGAGCAGCAACAGCGCGCTATTGTTGCCACTCGTATAATTTAGCGAATATAATAGCCCGCCGAACAAATTCGGCGGGCTTTATTGCTGTAAACGAAAACCACGCGATAGTCGCGTGGTTGGATAAAGCTTTAGCGATGAAAAATCTCGCCGCAGCGATAAGACCCCCTTGTGTAAAGGGGGCTGTCTCCGCATAAGCGGAGACTGGGGGATTGTCCGCGCTCCGCGACCACCTCATCCGTCACGGCTAACGCCGCGACACCTTCCCCTCGAGGGGAAGGGGGACCGCCGAACGGCGGTGGATGAGGTGTTTTAAAAACAATCCCTCCGACCTCCTCAGCTGGGGAGGCTTTATAGGCGCTACCCTTAACCCATTTATGGGTGGCTAGTAATCCATGCACGGCTGGCAGGCCAATAAAAAGCGCACTTGTGCGCAGCCAGTAGTATTAGGGCTATGCCCGAAAATGAAATACCCCCCGCTATGCGGGGGGATATTTATTTTTAAAAGAGTTGTGTGCAGGTATCGATGGTGTGATACTGCCCTGCGCACATCTGCTGGAACGTGTAGATGGCACACTGTTTAGTGTCAGCCTCAACAATGGCAACACCACGAATACCTCCATTCATTACCTTCGGGATATAAGTAATCTTCCAAGTCTTGCTAGCCATAAGTACCTCCTTAATATTAAGTCGTTTCCTCTTTTAGTTCTCGTTTATACTTGTAGTACGAATTCCTAGAAATCTTGCAAAGAGTCATCACCTCCTTATCACTGAGAGTGCCACCAAAATCTACGGAGTGTTTCTGAATAATGCTTTTGCATTGCAAAGATTTTTGAGTCACTAGAGTGGTTCCTTTAGTGAGACCGATCTGTTTGCCGTTCCTTTTACTCTCTCGCATACCCTGACTGATACGCGTGTGTAAGTCGGTAACTTCTTTCTCGGATTGTTGGAAAGCGGATTTGATTTGTTCTTCAGCCAATGCCATAAGCAGGTTGTTAATCAGCGTGATGTTCCCCGTGAAGTAATCGTCGATGGCTGTGTTGCCAGTCTCAACTGAGATTTCTAGCAGATTGGTTTTTGTGGAATCAAAGATGGAAGTGTTGATGAGTGGCTCGTTAAGAAATATCAAATTGATACCGGCTTCATATAGCATTTTATAATCTTTAAATCCCTCTTCAGCATTACGGGACATACGAGACACGCTATCAAACACGATGGTGTCTTCAGGTTCTAATTGCTTGATGAGCTTGTCCCACTTGGGCCTGCTCTGTGTGGTGCCGGTGTAGAACTCTTTAATCAGTGTGGCTTCAGGATATAACTCAGTGATGTTTGTAACCTGACGAGTAATCCGTTGATGTTTGGTGCTGACACGACAATAACCATAAATCATATTGGGGGCTCCTTTCAGTATTGAAACAACCTATACTCAGATCTGATACGTATATTATGTCGTGTTTTTGTTGTTTCGGGAGCCCCTTTAATACAACTTTTTCCAACTTATTTTTAATACTATCTATACCTTATTTATAGAACGAAAAGTACCCACAGCCCGTTGTCGATGGTTGTGGGTACTTTTTTATCTTTTTTTGAATTTTTTTAGAAGAAATGCTAAAATTTGAAATTTTTTACCGTATAGTACAATATAAAAATTTTTTAATTAAATTTTTTGGGTTTTGTTATACCCATTTGAGGGGGGATTGTATGATTGTTTATTAGCCCGAGAGGGCGTCGACTCAACCGCACCTTGAAAATTGAATACTGACACTTTGTACCACTCGTCTTTCCCCTTTTATTTTCACCATTTGAACGATATACCTTAATTTCTTTAATAATCACTAACTATAAAAAGCGAGGTAAAAAACATGAACACTAAAAATTACATTTCGACTCGTTCTCTCTCTTATTACATCCTGGGCGAT
The DNA here is from genome assembly GCA_045591225.1 of Acutalibacteraceae bacterium. Taxonomy (GTDB): domain Bacteria; phylum Bacillota; class Clostridia; order Oscillospirales; family Acutalibacteraceae; genus UBA5905. The sequence goes on from JAZNSL010000056.1 coordinate 46,189, forward strand.
GCGTATATGTTTTATGTACACGATAATCGTTATGATCGACTCTGTATAGCGGATGAGGAAACGATCAATACGTACTCCTCAATCATTACTGAGATTATCAACGACGGAACGTATAGTCAAAATGATGGCAAATGGGCCGCGTACACGCGAGTGATTGGCGTCGTCGTTGATAAACACAAAGCGACTAGTCGTAACGACATTGATACTATCACGGTGATGTTTAAGACCGACCGAGAAGATTATGTACTCAAAAAGTACGCAGTTAAGTCGAACCAAGTCGTTGTAAAGAAGAAAAGAGACGTTCCGCCCTCCGCTGTGCTCCGCACAGTGTGAGGCGGGATAACACAAAACACTATATTTTAAGAAAGGATGACAGTTATTATGAATTGGAATTTTAACCCCAGCGAATACACAGCGAGAGATTTTGCACTTATCCCCGAGGGGGATCACAAGGTACGTATTAATAGTGTGGTCGAGAAGGTCTTTAGCACCGGCAACGAGGGCTTTGAGATTATGTTGGATGTTTCCGGTTTCAACAGCAAACTCTGGTATTACCTGGTTTTGGACCCTAAAGAGAGCGCTAAAACGAATCAGCGTCTTGGTATGTTCTTTGATTCGTTTGACATCCATGATTACAATCTGTCTCGCTATAACGATTGGATTGGCAAGGATGGTGCTGTACGCGTAAAACATAGCCTATACAACGGCAATATGTCGGCTAACGTGATTTTCTGTCTCAGCCGTAAGCAGCAGGACAAGTTTTACGTACAGAAAACGGAGCCTTATGCTGTACAGACGCAGAAAACTAATGTGCGTCCTCAGTGGAACTTCGATGGGCTGAGCTTTTGATTTATACAAACTCGGGGCTATGGTCACGATGCTGTAGTCCCGAGAAATTACTAAAATGATTCAAATACAACAACAAAGGAGAACTTTATTATGGACAATAAAAAGTACAACTATATTGAGAACAATGATGGCACTGTGACCCTAGACTTCTGTGAGGGAGTTAAAGATTTGAGTGAGCCTGTGATTTGGGATTTGGATAATATCGATAGGCGTATCACCCAAGTAAACATTCCGTCTACCGTGGAAAGCATTAGCTGTCGCTTCGTTGAGGATATGATGTATGTAGAGCGTTTTCGGGTCAATCCTGCTAACGAGCATTTCATTGAGGTGGACGATTGCGTGTATAGTGCAGATATGCGTGAGCTTATTGCTTATCCGCCCAATAAGTCGGATCGTTTCTTTGAGCTCCCTTCTGCGGTAGAGGGTATTGCTCCGTGGGCATTCTGTTGCAATAATCACTTGTGTTGTATCAACATTGGTTCCAATGTAAAGGTTATCGGTCGCAGAGCTTTTGATAGAGCCTTTTCGTTACAGCACATTTACATTGATAAAAGTGTGAGCGAGATCGAAGATTTCTTTTGTCAGTGTGGCGATTTGGATTTGTATATTTCTGTTCGTGCCAGTCTGATTGTTGCTGGAGTAGCCGGCAGTGCTATTGAGCGTTGGTGCCGCGAGAATGCTACCTATTTCTTGGCGCTGAAGGATGATCAGGTGGATGACTTTATCACTTCGCCTGTTTGGACTAGAGATATACCCGAATTGAGTAATGAGGAATATCTGGCATGTTGGAAACGCACTTTGTAATGGGAAAAAGAGAAAGTGTGTATTAGTTGACAATGAGAAAGGAGGTGCTCTATGGACACACCGCTTTAACACCGAGAAACTACAAAAAGGTATTAATGTATATATGAAAGGATTAGATATTATGTTTAGTGGTTTTTGTGATTGTTCCGTTCCTATGATTCCGGATATGGATAACGTGGATTTGTTTTTTCATGATGAGGGCGATGAGATCTTCGAGATTCCTAAAATGCATTATGATGGCGTTGTCGATATAAATGATGAAAAACCGATGTATGACTATAAAGAGGATATCATTACCCTAAAAAGAGGTGATTGTATTGTGGAGCATAAGCAATTCTCTAATTTTGATGTGCTAGTCAAAGACGAGAATGGTCAGCCCATCTGGTTGAACGGGATGGAAGCAAACATGTGCGGATATTCTGCGGATGAGGTTATCGATTATCGTCCTGCTAAAACTTATTGGCTAACGGAGTATGATTTAGAGAAATCCGAGAAAAAGCAATACAAGGTTACTCTCGAGGAAACTTTAGAAATGGATATGTGGGATCATAAGCGCTTAAGTGACCGGTTTAAGTGAAAAATAATTTGTGAATCAAAAGGAGATTATATTATGAATAAAACGGAAATTATTAATGCAATCAATGAGATTTATGAACTTGAAACGATTGGCGTTGATTTTGATATGAACAAACTTCTTACAGCTGTTAACAACTATGACTATTATGTAAAGCCGGGCAACCAACGGGCAACGTTTATGGAAAGATTTGGGGAGGTTCTTTGTAGGAAGGCAGAAAACAAAATGAATTATATGGATTGGCTGAACCAGATAGTAGGAATGATTCATTTGGTCAAGAGTACATTTGATAAAGAATACTTTGAAGCGCAATTGGCTGTTTCCGAAGTGCCTGTGAATAAAGAGTTTGTCAAAAACCATTTGAACGGTTTGACTCGCAAGCAACTTGAAAAATTTATCACTTTCGTGATTGAGGGACGACTACATTATGGTCTCTTCATAAGTAATGCTAGTTCAGTCGATATGTGGGCTGAATTGAACGAGAGATGTGTTCGTAAGGATAGTCGCATTCCTAGATTGGATAGAGTTGATTATGGTGACTTGCGCCCTAAGGATCCGTTTTATTATTTTGATTATTTGAGCAAACAGGTAATTGTTGATGTTTTCTGTAATCACATCGATAAAGATGCAGCCTTGATGGAGGCAGCAGTAGTAGCTTTTTGTGATTCGGGAATTTTGGGTCTTCGTAAATGTGTGATTACCGAATTGCAACGGCGCGAGCGGTCATTGGAATTAAATCAGTAATTAATTTGTGAATGAAAGGAGATTGTGTTATGAAAGCAATGATTAAGCGAAATAAAGTTAGTAGAAATGACACGTTTTGTATGTTACATGGACTTGTCGATGAAGATGGCAAATATACTCAGTATTGTATTAGCGACGTCCCGCTCAAAAATCTACCGGCAGATACGGTAAGGGAGCTGCGGGAGGGGAATGATGTTACCCTCCATGTCCTTCCGCCGAATGAAGTGGTTGCTTTTGTGAAAAGCTGGGACGTTTGGGAACGCTATTTGGTAGAGATGGATGCGGATAAAGATCATCTTTTGGGCATGCTAGAAGCCTTCTCTAAATATAACAACCCGCCTCTGTGGGGCACTTATAACTTGGGCGATATCAACCGGTATAGTAGTCCCGTTTCTGATGAAGTTGCGTAACGTCCAACAGCCGCCCCTATTTTAAGGGCGGCTGTCAATCACAGAAGAAAGAGATGGTACATTATTTTAATAGGGGAATATGGATAAAGGGCTATTCCGCCCGTCCATTTTCCCATTCATTTAATTTAGCTAATATACAGAGAGGGGATTTGAAATAATCAATTATGAAGAGTAAATTGGATAAGATGTTTGAAAGTGATTTTATGAGATTGCCGAGGCCTTTTATCCGTCGGTTTAACTTAGCCACAGCAGTGATGTTGTCTGAGATCTATTCCGAGTATACTTACTGGAAAGAACGTGATGGACTGCAGGATGGAGGTTGGTTTTATAGTACGATTGAGAACATGTACTACAACACCGGGCTCAGTAAACATCAGCAGTTGACCGCCTGCAAGGAGCTTCAGGAGTATGGCATCATTCAGGTGAAGTATCACGGTATGCCCAAGAAAAGATATTTCAAATTTAATGTAGGCAAGTTTAATCAGTTGCACAGTGATTTTCAGTTGTATTCTAATGGCGGAAAAGACAAGATGGAGCCAGCCAAAGATGTGTTGCCTAGAGTGTTTCAGCAGTCATTCTAAGTATAGTAGGCTACAGCCCGCGCAAGCCGCGTGCTGTAGCCTGTTGTGTGTTTTTGAAGATTGCGCTACTGGGTGATGGTGGGAAAGACAATCATAAAATGACAAGGGAAAGGGAAACAGTTACAAGATGTTTTATTGTTCAAATTTTTAGCCTCAAATATTAGGTGGCAATAATAGAAAAACTGCAATAAATTTTTTGAAAATTTATTGCATTAGCAAAGAGGTGTTGCCAAACCGACAGTTATTATTTTGAGTTTGCGAACAAGAACAAATATAATGATTAGCTAATCGAAGATTTAGGTAGAGTGCGGATTATTTGGAATTGAACTTAAACCTGACTTTTTCTGTCGCGGTTACTCACTACAATGAGAGTGCAGCCGAGAAAGGAGGGAATGATGGATATTGAGATTATCATTGAAAGCCATGAGCAACGTATCAAAACCTTGGAACGTGATATGAGTGCTATGAAAGAAGTGCAGGCGGAAATTCGCTCTATGAACGAGACTCTTGTAACGCTTGCAAATGAAATGAAGCATACGAACGAGCATCTGGCAAGGCATGAGCGAAAAATAGATGAAATTGATTCGATGCCCAAACAACGTATGCAGCAAATTGTCACGGCAATTATTGCAGCATTGGCGGGTGGTTTGATTTCGACAATCATTGGGATGGCATTTACTTAGAAAGGAGAATGTATGAATTATAAGGATTATATCAAAACTGAATTGCTTATACTAGTTCCGGTTTTGTATTTAATAGGTGTTGGTTTGAAGAGAAGCAAAGTGCCCGATAAGTGGATACCGGTTTTGTTGGGAGTTTCTTCTGTTGCACTATCTTCTGTGTGGGTTTTTGCAACTGTAGAAGTGTTTGGAGTACAGGAAATTGCATCTGCAATCTTTACGGCTGTAACGCAGGGCATTCTTGTGGCTGGAGCTAGTGTGTATGCTAATCAATTATATGTCCAGGCGAAGAAGGAGGAGTAAAGAGTGGTGCCTATTATCAAAGCGCACGCAGTAAAAAATCTTTGTTACATAGTTGCACAGAAAATGGTTCCAACGGGAATTGTTGTTCATTCTACCGGAGTAAATAATCCTTATTTGAAACGATATGTAGATGCTTCTGATGAAGTGGGAATTAACCGATATGGCAACCATTGGAACACTGCCATGCCGGGAGGTAAAAAGGTTTGTGTTCATGCATTTATTGGATATGATGATAATAATCAAGTACGTGTTGCTGAAATACTACCACTTGATATTTGTTGTTGGGGAGTAGGTAACGGAAATAAAGGTAGTTATAACTATAATCCAGCATATATCCAATTTGAGATTTGCGAGGACAAGCTTACCGACAAAACATATTACAACAAGGCCTTTGAAGTTGCAGCAGAGTATTGTGCCCTGCTTTGTCAAAAGTATAACATTGCGGTGGATAGAATTGTTGGTCATTGTGAAGCAGCTCAACTAGGGTATGGTAGCAATCATGCGGACCCCGAGCACTGGATGAAGAATTTCGGGGAAACGATGATTGATTTTCGAAAAAAAGTTTCTAGTCTTTTAAGAAATAAAGATAGGGAAAGCGAAGGCGTTGAGGAATCAACCTCCAATCAAGTGATCATCCAAAAAGGAGATTTGGTTTCCATTGCGAGTAATGCTACTTACTATAATGGTGCTACAATTCCTTCTTGGGTGAAATCTCAAAATTGGTATGTGAAAAACAATCCTGTGAGTAATCGAGTAGTTATTGATAAGAATGAAAAAGGAACCAATTCTATCTGTAGTCCGATAAATATTCAATTTCTCTCGGTCGTAAGGAAAGCAAACAGTTTTAAAGAAAAAGATGCAAGGAATGAACCCAATGCTCAAGAGTGTCCTTATTTAGTGAAGGTAACCACTTCGTTACTGGCAATTTTTCAAGATGCTGATGCTAAAAGTGTGCGTGTTGGTACAATTAGTGACCAAGGAGTATATACTATCGTAGCGACTAAAATGGATGCACAGTCTGTTTTATGGGGAAAGCTTAAGTCCGGCGTTGGTTGGATTTTGTTGAATCAAACAAAGAAAATTTGATTTTACTGAGCGAAATATGTATATGATTATTCGTCTGCGTTGTGAAAGGGATTCTGTATTCTGCAAAAATAGATTTATTGCTTGTGATTCTCATAGAAAGTTATTTTACGCACCGTGTTCTTGAGAATTTATAATAAATCCCCCTACGGCAGATTGAACCGTAGGGGGATTTTGTGAGCGAACCTCTCTATTACTTACAATAACTATTTATTATTGTGAGGTTTAAATCAAAGGTAGTATGTAGTTTTTTGAAGATTTAATATGAGAGGAAATATAGGTAATGAATGTTTTTATTAGTTGGTCTAAAGCAAAAAGTATGCAATATGCGCTCAAAACAAAGGCACTTTTAGAAAGTCTTGACCCTTCTATAAATGCATTTGTTTCAGAAGTAGACATACATGGTGGAGAAGATGTTCAAGAAAAAATAATACATAAAATTATCGAATGTGATAAGTTGGTTCTATGTTTCACTAAGGAAAACAAAAAATCTCCATGGTTGCTATTTGAAGCGGGATATGCAAGAGGATTACGTAAAACTGTTATTCCAATTCTTTTTGACGATGATCCCAATTGGCATTCATGGGTCGATAATCCAATGAATATAGCACGTGAAATTAATTTCAACGACAAAAATTTTTCTAATGTTTTCTTTGACTGCTTTGGAATTGTTAGTTCCGAGAAAAACAAACAAAAGTTACAAAGATATAGGAAAACCATCCTTGATATTAAAGATAAATTTCGCCAAGTTGATATTCAGTGTGAGGATTTCGTAGATAAATTAACACATAATGAAACTTTTATTGTGGAAAATCCTTTTTATAGAGGCAGAACTGCATTTTTTCTGTCCGGATTTGAAAGCTTTGATCTATATAAAACGATAATCGAATCATTTATGTACACAGGAAAATATCTGTGGATATATGGGCGAAAAAACATGAAGTTATTTGGGGGAAGTTTCAACTCATTTTTTAAATATCTAGAAGAAAAGGCCTCTTTTGATGGGATGGAAGGAATTGATTTTAGGTGTTTGTTCCTCGACCCCGATTCGCCTGAAGTTGAAAAGGCGCATCTTCAACAAGACATTTTCAAATCTGAATTAACTGCAACTATATTGCGAGCAAAGTCAGTGGTCCAAGACAATCTACAATTACAGAAATGTTTTAGATTATACTCCAATAAGCGAGAAGAAATCATTATTCGTCTTGATAATTGCATTATTTATGCCAGGCCCAATTTTGATGCAAATGGATATCCGCAATTATTAACTAATAGCGGATTTGAGGTTTTTAGTGTAAAATCCGATAAAGGAAAAGAATGTATTAAGAAATATGAAAATGTATGGAATGCAGCAAAAAATATGTTTTAACTTTTGGATATTAAACCTTTTATTCGTTGCATAATTTTAGAAATCGTTTCATCAACACTTAGTTCTGTTACATCGACATTGTTGAACAAGTACGGGAATTTTACTGAAAGTTTTTCAGTACTAGTATATAAGTCCATATTTGCTTTGTAGATGAATGGTATATGGTTAATCATATAGGATTCAGGATTCCTATTAAATAGCCGAGTGTAAAGTGCTTGCTCGCTGGTTACATATAAGTTAATGTATATCACATTGCGATTTTCTGCTAATCCATTGAGTGTTTCTGGAATAATATGAACACCATTGATTATCGAAGATATTCCTTTTCTCTTCTGTCTGTCTACTATGCTCTCAAAAGAAGAACGCATGAAATAACACTGTTGTTTCGCTTCTTCAAGACACAATAATTTTGTGTGATCGGTAATTTCTATTTGACTTAGGATATCATTACTTTGCGTCGGAAATTCCCGTTTTAAAAAAGAATTATATCCACGAAGAACCTCTCGAATAAGGTCTGTTTCTTCGATAATTCTAAATTCATTAAATCTCTTCAGCAATTCGTATGAGATCGTAGTCTTTCCTACTCCCGGGACGCCAGAAATAAATATTATGAATCCGTCAGGAATTTCGATTTTTATATTACTTAATTGGATTGCTTCCATAATTCTATACCTTAATCATTTGGAGCCGATATCGTAAATTTTATTTAAGAACTTGCAATAATAAATAGTTATTGTAAGTTTTGACTTTTCCAATTATAGCGTACTTTGATAAAATAATCAATAACTTATCGAAATACGAGGTGCAAAATGAAAGAAAAAAATTTACTTGTTGAGGAATTCCTTGGTGTAGTCGAATCCACCAAAAACTTATCTGAGAATACAATGGTTGCTTATCGTTCGGATTTAATGGATTTTATGAGCTCGGTTGATATGAACGCTTTGTACGACAATACGATACTGACCTATGTTCAAACTCTATCGCAGGAAAGAGGTCTAAAGGTTAGTACTATCAACAGAAAATTAGTCGTTTTAAAAATGTTATTTGAATATGCTTATGAGCATAATTATTGTGACAAGAACTATTTTTTGTCGCATAGTTTTAAACTTAAAAAAGGAAAAAGATTACCTAAGACCTTAGCACTTTGTGAAACAAGGAAACTCTTATTATTTCTAACTGACAGATGTAAAAATGCAGAAAGCGATTTCGACCTGTGGAAAGCAACTCGGGATTTGGCGTTGATTGACATACTAATAAGTACTGGTATACGAATTGCAGAAGCATCAAATATGGCATTGACAGATATTATACCATCTGAACATACAATTCTAATTCATGGGAAAGGTCAAAAGCAACGATTGATATATATTTCCTGCTCTGAGACATGGACAAATTTGTTGAAGTGGATTAAGATGAGAAAAAAGTATTCAACAGATACCAGTAAAGTTTTTGTGAATCGTCATGGAAAGCAATTAAGCATACATGGAATTGAGTATATATACAACAATCTTAAATCTCAAACAGGTATTAACCCAAAATCTACTCCCCATTATTTGCGGCATACTTTTGCAACAAATCTTTTGGCAAATGGTGCTGATTTGCGATCAGTTCAAGAAATATTAGGTCATAGTAGTGTTTCAACTACAGAAATATATACGGAGGTTACTGGCCAAAGGAAAAAGCAAGTATTGAAAAAATATAATTATCGTAACCGCTTAGTGTAATTTTGGTGATCGAAAATAGTTTTTTCACTGGATAAGTTGTATATAGCAAAACCTCCTATGGTAGTTTGGGTTCTACCATAGGAGGTTTTGTTGATATATGCGAATGCTTAAAGAAGCGTGAGCGCTTTTCTTACTCAAAATACGGACGAATAAATTCCATCGTAATATCTTCCACTTGTTGAGCTAAGTTTTCAGACACACCACAATAATTGGCCCCTATGGCAGCAGTGTTGGGGTCCGTTTCGTATAGCATGCCATAAATCATTACAGCACCGCAGTATCCAGCTAATGGTTTAGAGTGAAGCACTCCATCGTAGTAGATTAACTCGCCTTCGGGTACGCCAGCATCGAGAAGTGCGTAAATGACATCTCGCCAAAATGCCAGTTTCACGTTAGTGTTTCGATAGGCCAAAGCAGGGTTGGGACCTGTTTCGTTGTGGGCGGGGAATAACACTAATTCAGTTCCGGAGGTGCTGCAAGCGTTCTCCAAGACAGAGAGGTTGCCGGCATCCTCGGGAGTATAAGCACCGTTGATAAACAGAATGTCATAGTCACCGCCACACAACATATCCAGTTTTTTCGCATCGTGTGCAAAGTCTGTGATAGTGATATTGGGGAACCAATGCTCATCTACAATAGCATCCTTATGATTGGCCTTCAATATCTGTCGCAGTTGCTGTACCACATCAGAATAACCGATAAAACTGTTGCCTGCTATGGCAATACGCAGATTCTTTTTGTTGCGGGAGTCCAGCCGGTTGTTTCTCTCTAACAACTGGAAAGATTTCAGCGATTCCAAACAAGCCGCCAAATCGTTCGCACTAATATAATCGGCAGAGATCTCTAGCATATAAAAAAACGACTCATTTGTCATCGTATAACTGCTGTAAGTCAATGCGGTGTCAGTACCTGCTGTGTAGCAGAAAGTCTGTACGGAAAAATCACCAACTTCGGTTTTGCCTACTACATCGTTGGGGACGATATCGGCGAATATAAAATTGGGAATTAATCGTCCAATTCGTACTTTGTTGCAATAGATGACGGCGTACGATCGGGAACCGTTTTCCTCAATTTGCATGGTCATGTTTTTGGGCAACTGCATTCGAATCCGTTTCTGTGCGTAGTCGAAGGATAGAGAAATATCCTTCATTGTAGCTTTATCGGGCGCTTTCAACGTTGCATTGTGAACAGGGAAGAAGAGGTCGGCGGCGGTGTAGGAGTTGGTTGTTTGGGCAGTTGTAGTAGACTTGACTGCTTGCGTCGTTTCAGAGCAAAACGAAGTGGTTAAGCCCTCGCTTGTGGTGTTAGGGCGTTTGGTGGTTAATTTAGTAGTGTTCTGGCTAGTAAGCGTGGTAGCATTTATGATGGAATCAATACTACTACTGTTTTGTACGTCATTGCATCCAATTAAGAGAAAACAAGAGCAAAGGAAAATGCATATTATACATTTGATGTGTTTCATAACTATCCCTCCCGTTCCAGTATACCATGGAAGAGAGAGAATGCAATGGAAATTTGCAAGAACACGCACTCGTTACTTTGTTTAAGAAATATTAGTATTAATTGTTGTGACGGTTTCGTTATAAGTTCCGAAGAGAGGGTCATCTGCACTTTTTAAGAAAATCTATTTTACTAATTTCAATTAGCAATCAAGGAAAACCTTCCGAATTGGTGTTTTTATTGTATCAATTCGCCAGGTTTTTTCTTTTTTTCTTTTATTCTTTTAACTATGACAAAATCTGTCAGAGTTAAAGATTAAACTAAAAAGGCAGAAAGGAGGCGAAAAATGGGAACTGCCGAACGAAGAACCGAAATAATGCGTATTCTCTGTAGAAGACGTCACGAAACTGTCGCAAATTTGGCGATTGAGTTCGGCGTTTCCACGAGAACCATTCAACGCGATATAGAAGCACTTAGTCTAACAGAGCCTATTTATACTCAGTGTGGGCGATACGATGGAGGAGTTTATGTGGACGAAGACTATGTTATGGATCGCATGTATATGAACAACGCTGAACTTGAAGTGTTACATAAATTGTCTTCTTTTGCTGAAAGAAAATCGGTTTGTAACTTGGATAAATCAGAAGTGGTTATCCTACAGCGAATGATAGCTCAGTACACAAAACCTAGATGAGAAAAGGAGTAAATAACGATGAAACAAGAAGAAAAAGAATTGTTTAAAAATTTGTGCAGTTTCAAGGCGAAAGATTTTAATGAAAACTTACTATCGTATTCAACGCCGGCCGTCTTAGGGCATTTATTTTTTAATCGAATGCAGGCGGTAGCATATGGAGTGCTATTGGAACATGGACTGTTAGGTAAAGTCAATCGTGAATTTCGCAATTCCGTAAAATCAGCTTACACAAATAACATAGAGAAAAATGATAGCTTTTTTCATTGCGTTCAATATTTGGAACAAGTGCTGTCTGCATGTGGTTGTAAATACGCTATGTTGAAAGGTGCGTATCTGTGTAAATTGTATCCTAAAGGATATCGAACATCTAACGATATTGATTTGTTAGTACTTCCGCAGGATGTTACGATTATTGGTAACACGCTGATTCGGGCTGGATTTAAACAGGGAAACATTCGCAATGGAAAGTTTGAACAGGCAACACGCAAAGAGATCATTGAGTCTAAAATGATGCGAGGGGAAACGGTTCCCTTTATCAAGGAAGTAAATTTACCAGGATTAACCTATCTGGAAGTTGATATCAATTTTTCTCTTGATTACAAACCAGGAGATACAGAATTGTTGGTAGAAATGCTCGATAATGTGGTGGTGGAAGAATTGCCTGGTTATATGGTACATACTCTGCGGCGAGATGACTTCTTTGTGCATTTGTGTTGTCATCTGTATAAAGAAGCTTCCACATTACCTTGGGTAGATATGATGCGCGACATGACGCTCTACAAATATAGTGATATCTATATGCTTTTGAATGACGAATCGAAAGAAAACATCAACTATCTGATGTCGCGAGCCAAAGAGCTTGGTGTGGAAAAAATATGCGCTTTTGCTGTGCTTCAAACATCGGAATTGTTCAACTTTAAAAATGAATATGCGGTTAAAGTAGCAAGAGAGATTCTTGTTGATAACGTTGATTTTATCCACACAGTCGTTTCGCCGAAAGATAAAAAAACATATCAATTCTCTAATAAAAATATAATGGATCGCTTTTTTGCTGATAGCAGAAAAGAGCTGTTGCAGGAGGTGTGATTAATTGAAAGAACTTAAGATGCGTCCAAACAATACCCCAGGATATTTGATCACATTCTGTGGATTGGATGGTTGCGGGAAAACGACTATGTTGACAAAATTGATTGAGGACTTGGAAAAACGATATCAGGTGTTTCTTACTAAACAGCCTACTAATGCTGTTCGTCAATCAGAGATTTTTCGCACATATATGGATAAGCCTGATCATGATCAATATGATTATAGAAGTTTATCTTTGCTTGCAGCTAGCGATAGACTACAACATGTTAATAAGGTGATTGAGCCGGAGATGTCGTTAGGGAAGATCGTTGTTAGTGATCGATATTTTTATTCTTGTTTGGCTAATCTGTACGCTCGAGGTTTTGTACAAGATGATTGGATCTATGAAATCGCAGAATCGATAGTTAAACCAGATGTGGCTTTTTTCTTTGATGTGCCGGTAGAAACAGCTGTAGCACGAGTCCGTAGCCGCCCGGCGGAGAAAGATCGCTACATTGATATGGAATTGCAGTATCGTTTGCGTGAGGCGTACCGTACTATTTGTGAGTTGAATAATGGTGTTCTTGTTTCGACAGAGATGCCTATTGAGAAATGTTATGCCCTTGTTAAAAAGGAAGTAGAGAGGGTGATGAGAGATGCAGATTGAAGATAAAGTGAAAGAGATTGTAGCAGAACTGAGTGGTGAAACAAACGTTTCCGTTTACGCATCATTGCAAGAGGATTTGGCGTTGGATAGTTTGGCGATGGTTACGCTATTGCTTGAGGTGGAAGACGTCTTTTCTATTGAATTAGATGAATCAGATATGAATCCTTTTGACTTAACCACAGTTCAGAGCGTTATTAATCTTGTCAACAAATACGATGGTGACTGATATGAAGAAAAAGGCCGAGCTGCCTCTCGTAGATCCGTTGTTTAGCACCTATCATTCTTTGGGACCTTGCACTGCAATTGCTGCAAATAATCCAAGTATCAGAAATTGGTATCTTAATGAGACGGCGACTTTGATGTGCAGTCGTAAATTTTTAAATGGATTTACATCTCCAGAGATTTTCATTCCGTATGCCGCCTGGTGGGATTGTCCACATTTTGAAGTTTTAGAGCTTTCCTCGCAATTTTTAAAGGGGTATACGAGCTATGTTATACGAGAGATGATTGATCAGGGCTATTATGTGTTGTTTAGCAATGTGGATGATTATTACGTAAAAGGTAAAAGTTGGTATAAAGAGCACCATTTCAGTCACGATGGAATGATTTGTGGTTATGATCAAGAAAAGAAATCATACTGCATATACGCTTATGATAGTCGGTGGATCTATCAAAAGTTTTGGACGTCGCAGAAGTCTTTTAACGCTGGCTGCAGAGCGATGATTCGGCAAGGCGTTTTCCCGATATTCTACGCATTAAAAGTAAATGATGAAAAAATTGAGTTGATGCCACATGTTATGTGCAATAACCTAAAGAAATACCTTGATTCAAATCTGGAAAAGTATCCGTTCGGAGGTGATGGGGATGTTTTCGGTATCGTTGTTCATCTTTATATTGCTGAATATGTTGACAAACTTTATAAAGGTGAGATCCCATACGAACGTATGGATAGACGCGTTTTCCGTGCGATTTGGGAGCATAAAAAGGTTATGTTGGAACGGATAAAAGCTATTGAAAAAACTCTTTGTTTAGGCCGTCAAATTAGTAGCAAATACGCCGATCTTGTTTCTGAATCGGATACGATGAGGATGCTGTATGCTTCTCATAACAAAAAAAGACGAGATTCTGTTTTGCTTCTAATTAAGAAGAAGTTACTTCAAATTATGGAAGACGAGCGAGATTTGTTAAATGAATTGATTGTGGAAATGGAAAGGAGCTTTGCAAATGGAATTGTGGGGATATCTTAGAAACCAGATGGATAAGCACAAAGAACAGGTGATCTGTGAAGAAGAGAATGTCATAACTTTTGAGAAGGCAAAAGAATTAGTGGAAGAGTTTGCCAAAAAACTGGTAGGAATAAAATGCTGTGCAATTTTATGTGATTCGGAAATGGCTGCTGGTTTAGCTCTCTTAAGTTGTTTTGCTGCTGGAGTAACAGCGTTACCTCTATCTAAAAGATATGGAACTATGCATTGTCAAAAAATTATAGATGCTATCGATCCGGATGCTGTGATAACAGATACAGACAACGAATTAAACGTACATTCTAGAGAGAATGCTTCCTTTAAATTGCCTGAAAAGCATCCTGCTTTAATAATGTGTACTTCGGGAACCACCGGTACTCCCAAAGGGGCGATGCTGACAGAAGAGAATGTTCTGACTAATGTAGCGGATATCGCAAGATATTTTCAAATGGATGTGTCGGACACTATACTCATTGCACGTCCGCTATACCACTGTGCTGTCCTAACCGGTGAGTTTTTAACAGCGCTTGTGAAGGGCGTTAGGATTCGATTTTACTCAGGTTCTTTTAATCCGTCCCAAGTCCTGGCGCTAGTAAAGAAGCATAGCATTACCACTTTTTGTGGAACCCCCACATTGTTGAGTATGATGTCACGGTTGAAGCGCGATTCACAAGACAATTTAAAGCACATTTGCATTAGCGGAGAATGTATGAGCTTTGAAACAGGAACAGCTATTGCCGATGCATTTCCACAGACAGATATTTATCATATCTATGGGCTTACAGAAGCGTGCCCCCGCGTTTCATACTTGCCGCCGTATTTGTTTCGAAAATATGCGGATTGCGTTGGTGTGCCCTTGAACAATGTGTCGTTGAAAGTGATCACTGACCGCGGAACGTTGGCACAACCTAATGAAATCGGTATCCTTTGGGTGAAGGGGGGCAATGTAATGGCCGGATATTACAATAACCCTGAAAAAACATCGGAGGTCTTGAAAGATGGATGGTTGTGCACGGGGGATCGAGCGCTCATTAATGAGGTGGGACTTTTGAAGATTAAAGGCAGAAATGACGATTTGATCATAAAGGCCGGCATGAATATATATCCCCAAGAGATTGAAGGTGTTCTGAAAACAGATCCGCGTGTAAGGGAATTGTTTGTGTGTGGTAAGCACGATGACAAATTAGGTGTGCAGATTATTTTAAATGTTGTGGGCGATTTTTCTGACACCAGTGAGGTAAAAGAATTATGTCGTAACCTTTTACCCTCCTATCAAATTCCAAACAAAATCTATCTGGTGGATGAATTGCCTAAAAATGGATCCGGTAAAATTGTTAGGAGGGCTCCGTGTGTTTGAATACGAAAAGAAGATTATGCTGACAGAAGGAGAATATAACGCGATATTAACTGTTTTCGGAAGTGGTGTCGACACAATCTTTCAAACCAATTACTACTTCGATACAGAAGATCTTTCAATGGATGCACATGATGTAACATGTAGAATTCGAGGAAAAGATGGCAAATATAAAACTACTATCAAGCATCATAACTCCGGAGAGGTAGAGCGAAGTGTCGAAGAATATATATGTGAAAGTTTTACTTTTGATCCGTCACCCTTTAAGGTCCTCGGGCTGCAGTATCAAGGGGAATTGTCCACGGAAAGGAAAATGCTGTGTCGCTGTAAGCAGTATCAAGTAATGCTGGACAAAAATACATTTTTAGGCTGTGTGGATTATGAGCTGGAGGTTGAATATCTTCCCGGATATAGTCGAAAAGCGTTGAATTATATTTGTAACATTGGGATGACTTTAGCAGAAACCGGTCTCTTAAACCATGCTGATGATTTGATGAAACGTATTGGGCAAGGACAAACGAAATCTAAGCGCTTTTTTGAAAAATTAAAAAACACTAAGAAAAAAGTTTAACTATGACAAAGATTGTCACAGTTGAATTTTATAATAAACTTGCAGCTGTGAAAAGGAACTGACGAGTTCCAAAGATTAGCTTAACTGAAAGGAGGTGAAAGAATGGATAACATGACTTATTATGCATACAATCGCTCTACCTGTATTCCCAGTATGAGCGCATCTGAGTACCTGGAGAATATCGAGAATACTGATCTGATCCCGAGAAACGGTTATACGACTTATTGCAATATTTGGGCGCAAAATGTTATGAAGAAATGTAATGTACCTTTCCCTGCCAAGGGGTGCACTAAGACGCTGGAACTGCTGACTGATGGTTATGATAATTGGGTTCATTTGGATAATGATGAATTCAAGAATGCGCAGGCGAAAGCCAATGCAGGCTTTGCTACAATCGCTATTACTTCTGATCATGTTGTGGTAGTTACTCCTAATGACGGTAGTGTTCCCTCTGTTATTGGTGAGGTGTTTGTATCTCAGTCTGGTTGGGATTGTTTCTATGGCGAAAAACTTTCGTATGCATGGAAGCCTGAGGATCGAGGGGAAATTCAGTTCTTCTATTATTGTGGCTAAAGCAGTATAGCCCGCAATCGTTTCTTAATGAAACAAAGAACACCGCACTTCTTAACAAGAAGTGCGGTGTTTTACTTGTTACCTTTAAGCGTGAAAATAACCCTCAGTTCTATCAAGGAAAGAAAAACAGAGCAAGATCTTAGCCTCATATCAGGGGAGGGGGTGCAGGCAAAAAGACGGAGGGGTAATTATCTATTCGACAGCCCTCGCATTCTCTTGGATAACGCATTTGTCCAAGAAAACTGAACAAGATAGTGTACTTTCAACCTGTTTACGGGTGGCAGTGTGATTGATGAGATGTGAAGTTCAGAGGCTCTTTCACATGCTGAGTCAGACTATCCCTCTTTAGGGGTTAGTCAAACCATTAGTTATATCGGTAGTTATGACTTTGCAATTTTATAGAAAGTTAACTGTTCCTTCTGCATACAAACGATATACTCATTGCAAATTAAAGGAGTGTTATTGTCAATGGGAACATCGATCTCAATTTGCGGTTCGACAACCATCGTTCCATTGGCGTCAATTAAACCCATTTTAGTTCCTATCGTAACCACGGCCACCTCATCGGAGAAAGAACTGATGGAGCTAAAGGCGGTCTGGTTCAACACGGTGCCTTGCATATCCAACAGCCGATAAGAACCGTCTTGATACTTGCACACAATGTGAGTATCCATAGCATAAGCGTCTGTTGCTTCGTCGGGCAACGTCACTATTACTTCGCCGCGAGGAGAAATCATGACCTGTGGATGTTCGCTTTCCGCTAAGACGGCGTAGTTCATCGGGCTGGATAGGTCACTAATCCATTCGAAGATGGGCTGAGTAATCAGGTTGCCGGTGGCGACGTCTTTGATGCCAAACAGGTACTCGTCATCTTTTTTTACACCAGTTGTCTCGGAGGAATCGTACAGTGCAGTGGCATTACTCGCAGTAGGAGCCTCTGCTTTTCCAACCACTACGCCCGTGGTGTCGATCCACACCCAGTCGCTGTCTGGTTCTAGCTGAGCTTTAGCTCGACCATCTTCTCCAAAACTATACAGCATATGATAATTGTTTTTGCCAATTTGTTTACCTTCGGTATCAATCAGTATGAATCCATTGGGAGTAGCAGTGGTTACAATATTGTAATCAAAACTGTAGAGTGC
The DNA here is from genome assembly GCA_045591225.1 of Acutalibacteraceae bacterium. GTDB lineage: Bacteria > Bacillota > Clostridia > Oscillospirales > Acutalibacteraceae > UBA5905. Next base: position 64,060 of record JAZNSL010000056.1, read on the forward strand.
TATAGGTGCATAGGCGGTTTCAAGGTGAGTATGAATGGTAATAGAATTGCCGTTTTGAGTAGTGGTAGTGGTCGTTTGATTGTCGCCACTATCATTTGGCGCTTTTGGGTTAGCGCTACAGGCTGTCATACACATTAGCAGTGCAAGCGTCATAATTAGTGTTAAGTATTTTTTCATATTAAAACCTCCTTAAAAATTATATGTAAATTATAACATGCATGAGGGTGATATGCAATAGTTAAATTACAATGTTTCTAACAATGACATAAACCGTCGGATTTAGTGCTTACAATAAATCCGCAGCTGTTAAATTGAACTGACGAGTTCTGGTGAAGAAAGGAGATTATTATGAAAACAATTATGGGTATTCATTCCCTAGAGAATTTAAACCACAAATTGAAAAATGGATACACGATGCATGACTGGGTCAAAAGGCAAAGAGGTTATCCTCATTTTTGCTTGCGAGCACTCACCGGCGAAGACGAGCTGACAGAGACAGAAGTGGCTTTCTTGCATGACAGAAAATGCAAAATTGGTTTGCTATTGTGTGATTTAACCGAGGTACAAGTTTCTAGCAGACGAGACAAGGGCGTTGCAGAAAAAGCGGTACAAGCAGCAAAGAAATTGGGGGTACCACAAAATGCAGGGATTGCTATTTTCGCCGAAATTAAACCGGAGTGGAGTGTCAATCATAACTGGATGTTATCGTTTGCCAATCATTTGATTGCGAATGGCTATATTCCCGGATTTATCGGCAACACAGATTCGTCCAAAAACTTTGTTTTCGATCGCGAAACCAGCCATTATGTAGAGGCGACGATGGACACCAACGGATATAGTGCAGTATATGGGGCAACGGAACCTAAATGCGACGGCTTTCCGTTGGAATGGGCACCTTTTTGTCCCTCGGCACTCAATCCGGATGAGATGAGTTTGTGGGTATGTGGAACCACTACGTTCGACGCGGAACAGGTAGAAATCGCATATGCACGAGACGAACAGGTGCTAGAAAGATTTTGGTGAGGAAGGAGAAAAGAATAATGGATAAGAAGCAGTATAACAATATCATTGATTGGACTTTAAATAACGAAACCCAGGCAAAGTCGGAGGATTCTCTTACGGTGGCCCGTGTTGTGTGCGCCAATTTGGGTGTTGTCCTACCGCAAGGGAATCTGTCAGAGGTGGCTGAAATTCTCGCCACCGATGACTATATGGGTTGGCACCCTTGTACTAAAGAAGAAGCACAAGCGGCGGCGAATGTTGGCACGCCTGTCATTGGCGTGGATAAAGAACAAATCGTTGTACTCGCTGCCGTCGATGAGGAGCAACCGGTAACAAGTCATCCTAATGTAATTACTATGACAAACGATACTGTTAATGAGGAGTAGGCATTGGTCCGATGTTCAGTCATAGGTGCAAAAACCATAAAAGATATTCAGACAGACCCTGGGGGTGACCATGTTTTTTTAAGTGTTTTTATGCCTTTCACATTCATACAATAATTGTTCTATCAAACAGTTAGTATCATTTTAATTGTGGAATATTTGTTTGGAACTGTTGTGCCAATCATTAACAAACTTGAAATCGCACAGTAATGAATGATGAATTACTAGATAAATATAAACGAAAGGAGAAGATGAATGGACGAAGGTTATAATCATTGCCGATCTACAAGTTCTCATATTGAATGGAACGAATTGATTTATAGCAAATTAGATATTCTTCATACATTGGCACGACAATATGATCATACTCGCGAGATTTTTTTGCTTTTTCAATTTTTGTATCAAGTAATGCTAGTTCGAGAATGTAATTACGAAAGCGCTCCTGAGGATGACATCCAAGAGTTTATAGATTTCGTTAAGGAAAGTGATCATACTGTCTTTGACTTTTTTGATAACAAAGTAATAACCGTATATGATTATGACGGCAGTCCTGTTGATTTTACGCATCTATGTGTGATGATATACAATATCATTACAGAAAGCGGGAAGCTTTCTGGATCACAATTTGTTGAACATACATATGTTCGAAATTTAGCGTGTTGCACCCGCGATTTACAAAAGTTAGTTGTCGATGCGTATCTTTTGACAAACGCCTCTAATGACTATACGTACTTTTACAATTCGTTGTATTCTATTATTGGAAATGAACGCTATTCTATGGGTATGAAAAAATTACTGGCTGATATTGATGCTTATAATTTCGTTGACAATTTGGTGTCTCCTGATGGTCAGCCGTATTTGTTTGGTTCAGCATGTCGATACTATTACAACAATTTGGACAATGGTGGGAAGAGTAAATCATGCCTACGGTTTAGCCAATTCATTGGTAAGGATATGTATGAGCAGTTTGCTGATACTGTGAGATCTTGTGCAAGAAAATATTGGCTATCTTCCGCAGAAGTATTCACTCGTTCGAACGGAAAAAATGATCACAAAGAGTCACTTCAATTAACGAAGAACCAATGTGATGCAGCATGTAATGCTTTTGTTGAGTATATATGGCGAAAATATCAAAAAGAGAGGACTGAGTAAACGATAAGCAGTTCCTTCTAATTATATTTTATGGGGAAATGCGGTATGAAAGGATTAAATCGGTCACACGTCGTTTTTGCTTGAATATATATCCGAAGTGAAACTATATGCTATGCAGGATAGAGAAGAGTGAATCTAAAAAATAATAAAACGAAACTTAACCCTGACATTCATTGTCAGGGTTAAGTTATATGCTGAAGATGCAGCTGCAAAAAAATTAAGGAGTGAAATGATTATGGCTTGCAGAGATAAATATCAAGCAAAAACAGACAATACAAATAATGTTGTTCATGCTGTAGAGGCGCGAACAACTTCCGCGAAGAATGCTAGACGCTTGCTTTTCGGAGTTGACTCCAAAAGTAGAGTAGACGAGTTGTTGCAGAACAATCTAAACAAATTTGAATGGGTTGTACGAAATAAGATTGTCCCCAACTTTTTCGGTAGATATATTTCAGGAGACGAATGCCTAACTAAATCTGAAATCGAGTTTATTCATAGTAAAGGGTGCAAAATAGCTGCTTTGTTTTCTGATGAAAGTCAAAAATTAACAAAAGAACAGGCGGTATCGCTCGTTGAAAAAATTGATAATTGTGCATTTGAACTAGGCATACCTGAAGGTGTAGCGATTTTTCTTGAAATTAGCGAGTCTGAGACAGTAAGTTATGATTTCTTGAAAGAGTTTGCGAGCAGCCTTCTTTTCGCTGGTTTCACACCCGGTTTCAAAGTGAATACGGATGCGAAGTATGCATTTGACCGCGAATTTAGCAGAGGTATGCAAAACAACAGAGATTTGTTCAGTCAGTGCCTCGTGTGGGCAACAGCACCGACGGTGGAGGAATATAACGGCATCACAACTTCGCACCTCATTCATCCGGATGATTGGAAGCCATACGCTCCCTCCGGAATGTCGCGCAAAAATATTGCAGTGTGGCAATATGGTAACAATTGCCACCCAATAGAGAATGACAATGAAATAGTTACGACTTTTAATCTTAATCTTGTTTGTGACGAACAAGTTATTATTAATCGAATGTTTTAATTAGGAGGGTATAGTATGGAAAATGAAATTGTAAAAGATATTGCTAATGAACCTACGAACCTTGAGCAGACAACTATGTGTGTTGGTGAATCTGCTTTTTTTCACAATCCGATGGGTGATGAAACCACCGTTGATAATGAGACAACTTGGAGCAGTGACAATCCAGCTGTCGCGACTGTTAATGAAGTAAGTGGTCTTGTTTATGCGCAGCAAGAAGGCGAAACGGTTATTCGAGCAAATGGCGCAGGTCAGAGTTACGCGGTTACTGTGACTAATCGTGTGCTTGTAGAGGATATCATTTTAAGTGACACACATCTTGAACTCAATAGGGGAGATAGACGGGGTCTTAGCGCCACAATTTGTCCTTCGAATGCATCAAACAAAGGGATTCGATGGTATAGCGGTAATGAGAATGTTGTTGTCGTTCATTCGTCTACGGGTTGCGTAACAGCCAAAAACGCCGGCAGAACTTACGTGTATGCTACTGCAAAAGACGAAAGCGGAATTCGATCTTGCTGTGAAGTTGTTGTGAAACAGACTGTCCCCAATAATGCTGAAGAAACTCCTGACAACAAAGTGCCGAATAGTACATTCGCAGACCCAGTTGATGTGTTTAGTGGAGCGCATTTGCTGAAAAATACTGTAATGACTTTGTTCGGCGGTCAAAGCGTACAGCTGATTGCTCATTATAATTCCACTTATCTTGCGTGTGGAGTGTTCGGTTCTGGCTGGTATCACAATTTTGAAAAGCGAATTGTAATTGATGGCTCTGACGCGTTTGTTTATAACAATCCTTCTATTTTCTCGCATTATATTGCAGAAAATGAGCAATGCACAACTTTTGTTTGTAACAGTGCAAATAAAAACGGGTATGTGCTCACTGTTGATTATGCCAGTCAGTATCCGTATGTTGTCAATTGCAATTTTGCGAGAACTGAATACTATAACACTGAGGGTAATCTTGCAAAAATTGTTGATCATCAAGGGCATGAAATTACGATTGAGTATGCAGAGCTTCAAGTTGCGATTACTGATGGGGTATCCGGCAAAAAGATTTATCTAGATAAAGATGCGAATGGTAAGGTTGTTTGTGTACGTGATGATGCAGATAGATCCGCAACGATGACATATAACGGTAATCTGCTTTCTTCTATCAGTGATGTGAATGGTAACACCCTGACCTTTGTCTATGACGAAGAGGGCAGAGTGAAGAAGGGTTATGATTCCAAGGGCATTTGCTATTTTGAAAATACATACGATGAATACGGTCGTGTGATTCAGCAAAAAGATGCTATTCCCGGCTCTGCAAAGTCGGTGTTTGTTTACGATGATAATCTTCGAGTCACTACTGACCGAAATGGTAAACAGAGCGTCCGTGAATATGATGGCAATGGGCTTCTGATTCGTTATACCGATGAGAATGGTAATATCATCACCTACGAGTACGACGAACATTGTAATGTTGTCAAAGAGACTGATGCTATTGGAAATTCTGTAACGAAAGTATACAATGATTTTAACAAGCCTACTGAAATTACGGATAAAAACGGTAACAAGACTTGCTTCACCTATGATGCCAATGGTAACGTGACAAAGATTCAGTATCCTGCAATTAATGGCCTGGTACCTGAGGAGACTTTCGTTTATAATAGTTGCAATCAGCTGATTCAACACTCTGACATTCGAGGGACTGTAACTACCTATACCTATGACGCCAATGGGATGCCGAAAACTAAGAAAGTGGGCAGTAAGAATGCGATTGTTTATTCTTATGAGGATGGTCTGCTAAAATCTCAGACCGACGCCATGGGTAACACGACAAGATATACTCACAACGCTATTGGACAGGTAAGCACTGTTACTGCTGCAGATAACAAAGTAACGCAATATGTCTATGATAACTATGGAAATCTGCTTCGTTTGATCGATGCTGACGGAAACACTGTGACTACTGTCTATGATGGCAACTATCAAAAGGTTTCTGTGACCGATGCTAATGGAAACACAACTGAATATTCTTACAATGGCAATATGAAGAACGATGTTGTTATGCTACCTGATGGTCATGTTATTCGATACGAGTTTGATGGCGAGGATAGAGTTGTCAAGATTACCGATCAAGCAAATAATGTTACTGATATTACCTATGACAATGGGGGGAGAGTGGTCTCTAAACGGTTTGCCGACGGCGCGCTCGTTCAGTATGAGTATGATGCAGTTGGCAACGTGGTAAAAGAAACGAACCCTAAGGGTGCCGTTACTGTTAAGACTTATGATAACCTCGGTAACATTTTGAGTGTCACTGATGCTGAAGGTAATGTGACCACCTATGAGTACAATGCTATGTCGAAGGTTGTGAGGAGCGTAAATGCAAAAGCTGGTGCTACCGTATATGTCTATTCCAAGTCCGGTGACCTTCTCTCTGAGACGGATGCCATGGGCCACACCAAAACCTATACTTACGATGCGTATGGCAACCGACTCACGATGACGGATGCACGGAATTATACGACCACTTATACCTACGATCAGAACAACAATTTGCTCACGGTCAAGGATCCGCTGAATCACGTTACCACCTATACCTACAACTGCCTCAATCAGTGTGTGTCTGTTAAGGATGCTCTGAACAATACGATTCAGTATGGCTACGATGCTCTCGGCAGACGAACGACCATTACTGATGCCCGTGGCAATGTGTTTACGACCACCTATGATGGCAACGGTAACGTTATCAAGACCACCGATGCTAAGGGGAATATCGTCAGTGAAACGGTGTACAACTGTTTGAACTTGCCTCTTACTGTTACCGATGCGATGGGCAAGGTAACCACCTACACCTACAATGCACTCGGCAAAGTGGAGAGTGTCACTGACTCTATGCATCATCGTCAGGAATATTCGTACAATTCCCGTGGTCAGAACACTGCTGTTCTGGATTCGGCAAACAATACCAGCACGGCTACTTATGACCTGCTTGGTAATGTGATTCGTCTCGCGGGACCTCTCGGTGGTGCTACCAATTATACCTACGATAATATGGGGCGTCTCGTATCTGAGTCCACCGTTTCTGGTGGTACCAAGAACTACGAATACAATGAGTTGAATATCCGCAAGAAGATCACTAACGCACGGGGGCAGATCCGCCAGGTATTCCATGATGCCATGGGTCGAATCACCGGCTATACTTCTCCCGAAGGTGCGGTGAGTTATACTTATGATGCCAACGGCAACGTGTTGACGGTGACGGATAGCCACGGCACGATTACGAGAACTTATGATGCTTTGAATCGTATTGCAAGTTATACCGATACCTATGGTAAAATGATTCGGTATGAGTATGACGCAGTGGGGAACCTGTCCAAGCTAATTTATCCCGATAATACGGCAGTAACCTATGCGTATGATGCTAACCATAATTTGATTCGGGTTACTGACTGGGCGAATCGAGTGACTGCTTATACCTACGACGCGAATAATCGAATCGTTGAAGTGACCAAGCCGGATGGTAGCGTAACTACTACTACCTATGACAATATGCAGCGTGTCACCTCTACGGTAGTAAGAGCAATGTCCGGTGCTGTTATTGCCGGATTTGAGTACACCTATGACAATCTGTCGAGAATTGTGGAAGAAAAACATCTTGCAGATGGTGTTAAATTGTGCTATATTTATGATAACCTGAGTCGTGTGATCAAGCGTACCGTGAAGTGCCTGGAGAGCAACACGGTGTTGTCTGAGGAAACCTTCACCTACGATGCGGCAGGTAACATCACCGATGCACCCGACAGTTGTTTCCAGTATGACACCAACAACCGACTGGTAGTGTTTAATGGCCATGCAGTAACCTACGACCTTGACGGCAATATGCTGAATGATGGTGAGCGGAACTTTAGTTACGATTCGGCTAACCGACTGGTAACCGCCGACAGTCATACGTACACCTACAACGCCGAGGATATGCGCATCCGCAATTGTTGCGAGAGTGGTGAGGACACGACTTATACCCATGATGCCAGTGTAAAACTTAGCAGATTGCTCTGCAAGACTACCAACGGTGTTGTTACCAAGTATGTCTATGGACGTGGACTCATCGGTGAGGAGGTAAGCGGCACATTTAAGACTTACCACTGCGATTGCAGAGGCAGCACCATTGCAATCACCGATGCAAGCGGAAGTATCACCGATACCTTTGCATACGATACCTATGGAAAGATGATTGAGCATTGTGGCAATAGTGCGGTTATTTTCGGCTACAACGGCCGGGATGGTGTCGTGACGGATGATAACGGGCTGATCTATATGCGTGCCCGGTATTACAGCCCCGATATGAAGCGATTCATCAATGCGGATATTGTTGCCGGCGAGATCTCCAACGCCATCACCCTCAACCGCTTCTCCTACGCCAACGGCAACCCGGTTTCCTTCGTGGATCCGTTTGGACTGAGTGCAGAGAGGGGCAGTGTAGATTTGTCAACTGTGTTGTCTGCAGATGACTTGAAAAAACTTAAACAGCTCTATGATTTAACCTCTCTTGAGCTAGATGCTTTTGATATAAGCCTACAAGTATTGCACTCTTCTCTCAAAGATGGCCTTAATAAGGCTGTTCGACCAAACAATATCCCTAAAGGTGTGTGGCAGAAGCAAATAGACGCTGATTTGAAATGGTTAGATGATATTCTTGGACCAGCATCTAAACTTTCAAAGACGCTTGATACAGTATCTATGCCATTGATTGATGCAACTATGGTTTTTGTTGATGCAGGGATTGGATATTATGAAAATATTCAAAATAATGAATCTTCACAGGAAGTATATACCGACCTTGCAATAGATCTAGGGGTAGGTGCAACTACTGCTGGTCTCTCTTTTATAGTTACTTCGGCGATTACAGGATCTGCTTTTGGTACAGCCTGTCCGGTCGTAGGAAATGTCTTAGGTTTTCTTGTGGGTCTGGCGATAGGCGTTGGAGGATATTATTTAGGTCAGGCACTGGATGACGCAATGTAATAATCATATTTTATCATGAAGGGGGCAATGTGTAATGAGGAAAGATGTGATTGTTGAATATTTAAACAGCGGGCTGATGGCCAGGAAGAACTACAAAACATTCACTCTTGGTTCAGGGTTTGTGGTAATGTGGGGAATACTTCCGGGAATATATCTAAAATCCTATTGGCTAAATATCGGAATTGTTATGCTTTTGACATTTGTTGTCTGTGTGTGTATAGTTTTTATGCTTATGTCTAAGGACCTAACGTTAAAAAGAAAAATAAAGATTGAAGCGACAATTTTTACCTCTTGGTATTTGCAATTTGGCTTATTATGCGCCATTCTATTTATCCACGAGTATGGTATCAACTATAAATTGAGTTTTCTATATTTGCCAAGTTTGTTGGTTTGCATATTATTGTTTTTTCTAACATCTGCAATGCTTAGAAGTGAAAAGTTAACGTTTAAAAAGAGAATCTCAATCAAGGGCTTAGGCATTGGTGTTGTTGCGCCACTAATCGGATGGCGATTGGCCGGACTATTGGACAATAGCACAACGGAAGATGTTGCTGTGCCAATAGCATTAACGTGTTTCACTTTTGTTAACACTGTGATTTCTTTTGGATTTTTAAATTTTCAGAAACTGTATTATTTGCATAAGATAGAAAGGTCATAAGAGAGCTAATAACACAGGTGGCAGATCTCTATGTTCTGCATTTCCCCCTATCAACCTAATCTACACGAACGCTCCATCCTACCTACGCAGGATGGAGCGTTTGCTTTTGCGGAAGAACCTCCAAACTTTGCCAGTTGTTCTACGTATCTTTCCGCGTTCCTTGGTCTCTCAATTGGAGAGAGGTGTCGCCGCAGACTATGGAGAGGGAGCCTCCCTTGTGTAAAGGGAGGGGGACCGCCGAACGGCGGTGGAGGGGTTGTGATGATTCGGCTACGCCGTCTAATGACGGCTACAATCCCCCAGTCAAAACCTGCGGTTTTGCCAGCCCCCTTTACACAAGGGGGCCTTTTTGGGGGATCATTCGTACGCAAGTGTCGGCTAATTTGAGCGCACTTGTGCGCCGCTAGTATCATAGGGCTTTGCCCGCATATGGAAAACCCCCGGCTTAGCCAGGGTTTTTTTATTTATGCATCCGAAGACTTTAAGCAGATAAGAGTAAAGGGGCGAATCAAGTTATCGTTCTATGAATTCGAGCTGAATTCTACGTTTTATCATATTATTATAGACGAGTTTCCACTTGTAATTATATTGGTGATTACTATGATCACTTGTTCACCAATATTAAGATCTAAATTATGTATTTGAGATGGGAGTAAGCGTATAGTCTGGATTGCCTGCAGAGAGGCGGATTGCTTTTAAGCACGGTTAAAATACATATTGCGGTACAGGACTCAGTAAACGTCAATTGTGAATCGCGTGTAAAAAGCCGAAAGTGTACGGTATCACCAAACTTAAGCATTCTAGGATTTAAAAGAAGCTTTACTTCAACTTTGATGAACGCAAGTTTAATCAGTTGTACAGTGAATTTCAGTTGTATTTGTATCAAGCGCCGCGGGTAACACCTGAACCGTCTGAACGTCAACACCCCGGTTTTGCAGGTTTTAGTTTCTAATTTCATTAGATAAATGTTGAACGAATATAGTCCAGAAATCAAATTCCGGTTGTTTGATTTCTGGACTTTTTCAGTTCAGAAACTAAACATAAATAATAGTAATCAATAATAATAAAAAATAATATTTGTGCTATAAAACTTCTGCGAAGCTTTATAGCATTTATAGATAGAAATTGCTAGAAAATGTATTGTTAATTATCTTTAGCTATTTAATGAAAGTAAAGGAAGTGGTTCAAAAAATGAACAATTGGGGAGGGGGTAAAAAGTGATGAAAGGTGTGAAAAATAGAAATTCTATACTGTATTATATAGTGTGGGGTATATTTTGAGTTTTATATTTAAAAATTAAAATTGTGTAATGAAAAGAGGTGAGTGGATGAAGAAGACTTTGTCGACTGATGAGCAAGAGAGAAGATGGGCAGAAGATACTTGGCTTAATTATTTTAATAGGTATCTTTTCGAGAATGGTACGATTTCGGAAAAAGAGTATAAGAAAATGACTGAGAAGATTGCGATCAGAAAGGCAAAGTTTTCTTGTTAAGAACATGCTATCTGATCGCATTTTCTTTGATCTGAGAAATTATGACAAAGTTTGTTTGGGGCATTGCTTTTTCGCTTCATTTACGATATAATCATAATTAATAATGATGATACGACGAACTTTGCGAGGTGAAATGAATGGATATTTTGAGTATTCGCACGTCGCTGCGGACTAAAACAATATATGACATCCCTTTGCGGGTAACGTTCTATGCTCGTGTGTCTTCGGATACCGATGAGCAGTTGAATTCCTTGGATAACCAGGTGTCTTATTACGAGAATTTTATCAAAAAGAATAGAGCCTGGACTTTTGTGCCCGGCTATATTGACGAGGGTCTGTCGGGTATCTCCACGAAGAAGAGAAAACACTTCAATGAGATGATTGCCGATGCCGAAGAGGGTAAGTTCGATTTGATTATCACCAAGGAGATCTCCCGTTTTGCCCGTAATACTTTGGACTCTTTGCAGTACACCCGTGAACTACTCGGTAAAGGTGTGGGTGTGTTCTTTCAAAACGATAACATCAATACGCTAGACGAGGACGCAGAACTGCGTCTGACCATTATGTCCTCCATCGCACAGGACGAATTGCGAAAGCTTTCTTCTCGTGTGAAGTTTGGTCATCAGCAGGCCATCAAGTCCAACGTGGTGTTGGGTAACAGCCGCATCTTTGGATACAAGAAAGAGGATAAGCGCCTGGTCATTGACGAGAGCCAGGCACCGATGGTGCGGGATCTGTTTCGGCTGTATGCTACCGGCGAGTACAGTATGAAGCAGTTGGAGACGCTGTTCTATGAGCAGGGATATCGCAACTACAACGGTAATAAGATTGCCCACACCACTATGTCCGGTATTATCTCTAATCCTAAATATAAAGGATATTATGTAGGCAACAAAGTGCGCATCGTGGATATGTTCACCAAGAAGCAGAAGTTCCTTCCGCCTGAGGAATGGGTGATGTTCAAGGACGAGACGGGTGAGATTGTGCCTGCCATCGTGTCCGAGGAAGTGTGGGATAGAGCGAACGAGGTTTTGGCTCGCAGAAGCGAGGACGTGAAGAGCCGTAAAGGTGTGTGCAACCACGCCAACCTGCTGACGGGAAAACTGTTCTGTGCCCATTGTGGCGCGGCCTATTACCGCAGAGAATCCCGCAGCAAGGACGGCACGGTGAACTCCAAATGGGTGTGCTCCAATAAGATTAACAACGGAGCGGATGCCTGCCCGTCTTTCCCGATCTACGAAAGTGAGATAAAGCCGATTCTGTTCGAGGTGTTCAGTGAAACACGGGTGGACGTGGAAGCGCTGTTAGCGAGCTATGAAGAGATGTTCCGCTCGCTGGAGGCGGATGACGAGACCGCCAAACTCATCGAAGAGCAGAAGCGGATTATCGAATTGGCGGATCAGAAGAAGAACAAACTCTTGGAGTTGGTTACTACAGGTTCCATCACCAACGCAAACTTCAAATCGATGACCGACAAGTGCGACCGGGAGATTGAGGAAGCACAGAAAGTCCTCTTGGAGCTGGAAGAGGAGATGTTCACTCGCGAAGAGTACCAGAAGCATATGAACGAGGTGAAATCTCGTTTGGAGGCGGCGGTTCGAGATGCTGCCTCCGGAATGATTACCAACGAGTTTGTGGCGCAGTATATTGATCGGATTTTCGTCACGATTGAGGAGGATGGTACGGCACGGCTGGAAATCAAGATTTTCACCGGCAAAAGTACCGAGAAATGGCTCCTGAAATTAAAAGGTCGTATGGGTCACACGTCTAAGAAGATGGTTGAGGCTTACGAGAACGGTCTGAAATAAGGCTTTTGATGTAAAACAGCCGGGGATTTCCCCGGCTGTTTTGCTGTGGTAAAAAGGATGTGAAGGCTGTAACGAAACGGAACTAGGAATCAGAACCTTGGTTTTGCGCCGAGTGGGCGCTTGTCCTACTTTCTACCAGCGCAAAACCCTGGAAAAGCCTGACGGCTTTTCGAGGGTCATCTTCTCGAAGTCTGTAACAAAAAAGAAAACAGCCACCCAAAGGGTGACTGTTTCTTTTTGGCTGCGGAACTAGGAATCGAACCTAGACAAAGAGATTCAGAGACTCTCGTGCTACCTTTACACAATTCCGCAAAATTGTATTCGCTGTTGCGAACAGGTCTATTATACTCTAAATTTCTCGTTTGTCAAGGGCTTTTTTGCAAAAAACAAAAGATTCTCGAAATTATAAATGCGACCGTCATCCGCGATTCTTTACTGCCGCTTCATCTGCCGCAGGAAAAGGCACACGGCGCCCAGCGTGGTGACCGCCCCATACCCCAAAACAGGCCACAGGTGGGGGAGTGCCTCTGCCAGATCCCCGTTCAAAAGCGCCCGTTCCCATTCCACCGCGTGGACGAAGGGCAACCAGTTGGCGATGCGTTTGAAGTTTTCACCCAACAGCTCCAGGTCAAACCATACGCCGGAAAGCCAGGCGGACAGGTTGGTGAGCAACGCGCCGCAGATACCGCCCACCTGCTTGACGTTGAAGAGGCTTCCGCACAGCAGTCCGAGAGAAACGTAGAACACCGCCACCGGGAGCATCCCCGCCACCGCATACAGCATCCCCATCGTGAGCGGCAGGCCGATGCCCACGGCCAACACATAACACGCGATGCATTGGAGCAGGGCCAGAGGGAGCATGGGCAGCAGATAGCCGAGAATGAAATCCCCCGGGATGAGCGGGGTTGTGTACAGCCGTTGCAGCAGGGCGCTTTCCCGGTCCTTGGCGATCAGGGTGGCGGAAAACAGCGTCATAAAGGCAAGACCAAACACCGTCACGCCGGGTGTCAGCCGCTGAATGGCAAACAGTTCCACCGGCACGTTTTTCTGTATCCCGCTGAGCAGAAGCAGCAGTACCAGCGGAAATCCCAACCCAAACAGCAGGTTGAGCGGATCCCGCAGCATCTCTTTTGCACAGCGCCGGGAAAAGGTAAGCATTCTCATACGTCCGCCTCCTTCACAATAGCCACAAAGGCCTTTTCAAAGGTATCGGTGCCGGTCTGCTCTATCAGTTGATCGGCGGTTCCCACCACCAGCAGTTGCCCGTCCTTCATAATGCCGATGCGGTCGGACAGCGCCTGCGCTTCTTCCATATAATGGGTGGTGAGGATCACCGTCACCCGGCCTTTCAGGGCGCGGATATGTTCCCACAGTTCCTGCCGCGCCAGCACGTCCAGGCCCAGGGTCGGCTCGTCCAGAAACAGCACCGACGGCTGGCTGATCAGCGCCATGGCGATGCTCAGCCGCCGGGCAAAGCCGCCGGACAACTTGCCGGCTTTTTGGGAGAGCGCCGGCTCGAGGCCGAATTGCTCTGCCAGTTGGCGGATTTTGTCCCGGCTTTCCTCTTTGGAAAAGCCGTGGAGACCGCAGATGAGCTCCAGATTTTCCCGCACCGTCAGGAGCGGCGCCACCGCCGTTTCCTGAGGGGATACGCCGATGCGGGTCTTTACGTGTTGGGGCTGTTTCGTGACGCTGTACCCCTCTACGTAGGCTTCGCCGTCGGTGGGCGCGGTCAGGCAGGACAGCATCTTAATGGTGGTGGTTTTGCCGGCACCGTTGACCCCCAACAGGGCAAACAGCTCTCCCGAAAAAACCTCTAGATTCAGTTGACGGACGGCGGCGGTGTTCCCGTACCGTTTGGTTAGGTTGTCGGTTTTTATAGCGTTCATACTCATTCCCCTTTCGGGTACAGCATAAGCTTTCACGGGGCGGGATGCAACCGCTTTTGGCTTTTCGGTTGGTTTGATAACCTAATCGGCAGGAATACGAAAACAAAAAGACCGCCCATGGGGCACCCTCCGCAAGGAAGGTGCCCCAATTAAGTTTGCCCTTACGGGCAAGTGAAGTTATCTTCGATAGTGAAGTTGTCCTACGGACAGTGAAGTTTCGCCTGCGGCGAAGATGGCAAACTTAACTTCACTTAGGTCTGTAAGACTAAACTTCACTGCGAACACAATGAGCAACTTCACTTTTGCGACAGCAAAAATTTCACATTCAAAACAGGGGAAACCATTTTTTGTGTGTGGTAATGTTACTTTCTTAAAACGTATAACGTACTATGACACTTTCATCAATTGAAAGTGTTTTTTCTTTATAAAAAACGATGGAAGACAACTTCTTTACGAAGTGTCTTCCATCGGCGTCGGCGGTCTTGTGATCAGTCTTTTGTAAAGGTCAAGGTCTTGCTTCCGTCAAAGCTGGTGACGGTGAGGGTGTCTTTTTCAATGGTATAGCTGACGTTATCCAAAAACACGTAGTTGGAGCCGTCGATGATCTGCACCACCGAGAGGCGGTCGTCCTTGATCTCCCAGGTGCAAGGGCGGGAAATACCGTTCGAAACGATGGTTCCGGTGCCGTCTTTGGCGAGGGTCATCTGCCCGTCCAAGCCGTCGATGGTGGTGTTCCAGCTACCCACCACGGGGCTGGCACAGGCGGTTAAGCAAACCAGCATAACCACGATTACAATGAGGCAAATCGCTTTCTTCATATCCCATTCCTCCAATGATGCACGAATACAGTACTCATTATATAATCATTCCGCCTAAATGTCAATGAACCTACGGTTTTTCTTGACATTACGGCCCGGGTGGGGTTTAATAGAATCATACTAACAGAAACGAGGTGCCCTTATGCAATATTTTGTGGACGGTATTTACGGTTGTGACGGTCAAGACGGCTTGACCCCGCTGACGGCGTGGAAGACCTTGGGTAAGGTGAACGCCGCCACCTTCCTGCCCGGTGACGAGATTCTGCTGCGCACCGGCTGTACCTACAAAGGACAACTGCATCCTCTGGGCGATGGCACCGCCCAGGCACCCATCCGCATCCGCTCTTACGGCGGCGGCAAAAAGCCGATTATCGATGCCGGCGGCACCCACGGCACCCCGGAGGGAGATTTTGTGGATGGCGCGGCGGTGCTGTTCTATAACCAGAATTATTGGGAAGTAGAGGGCTTGGAGATTATCAACCACAATCCCTACTACAAGCAGGAATACGTCCACGAGCTACATCCCCACACCCACAGCGTGTTCAAGAAATCCCCGGAGAACCGCTATCGCTACGGCGTGCTGATCCGCTGGCACAACTACGGCACCGGCCACCATATCTACGTGAAGAATTGCCACATCCACGACGTCAACGGCGAGTGCAGTCGGTTCTGCGCCGAGGGTATCCTGGTGGTGTCCACCGGCACCGACGGCGGTACCCCCACCCATTTTGACGACGTGCTGATCGAGGGCAACCTTATCGAGGACATCGACCGCACCGGCATCTCGGTGTGGTCGGCCTGGGCCGAGGGCCGCGGTATCGAATACCACGGCAATCCTTATGAGTCCAACAACTTCTACCACACCACCGTTGGCCCTTGGATCGGTAGCACCAATGTGGTGGTCCGGGGCAACCAAATTTACCGCACCGCCGGTGACGGCATTTTGATCAACAGCACCATCGGTGCCATCATTGAACATAACTACGCGGAGCATTGTTGCTGGGATAACCGCATTGCCCCCAATGCGGCGGTGTGGTGCCACAATGCCGACGGCACCATCTTCCAGTACAACGAGGTGTGTTATACCCACGGCGTGCAGGACGGCCAGGCCTTTGATATCGACATTTCCTGCAACGATTCCGTGGTCCGTTACAATTACAGCCACCACAACGAGGGCGGTTTCCAGCTGCTGATGTACAAGACCACCAACAACGACATTTACGGCAACATCAGTGAGCACGACCGCAACGGCCTCATCTGGGTACACGAAAACGAGGGCGGTACCCGCTTCCACGATAACCGCTTCTATCTGGATATGGAAAACGTGCAGGTGTTCCGCGGACCCTTCGACAGCGACGATTGGGTGTTTGAAAACAACGTGTTTTATGCCCGTGTGCCGGATACCGAGATCGAGTGGCGGGAGCGGGCCAAGTACAAGGGCAACACCTACTACAACATCAAAAACCTGCCGGATGACCCGGAGGCAAAAACCGAAAAACCCACCTGGCAACCCAAAGACTAAAAAAGAAAGCCGACCCATCGGGTCGGCTTTCTTTTTTATATCCCTAAATGTTTTAGCAATACGTCGGCGGGGATGTTGTCGGAATTGTCAAAGCTGGTGGCAGCGTGAAATTCGGACATAGAGTGACCCAGGTCGCCCTTGGTCAGCAGATTCCACCAACGGACGATCTGATACCAGGGGGTCAGCCACTTTTTCTCCTGCAGAATGGGGAAGTAGTATTTGATCAGGTCATAGGGCAGGATGATACGGGTCATCAGGAATTTCACCTTTCCGCCCTCTTTGGTGCGGCGCAGAGCCACCCGATTGGTCAGGTTGCCGAAGTTACCGCCCCGCAGGATATATTGGGCGAAATAGGCGGTGCTTTGATCCATTTCCTTGTCGGAGAGCCAGCATTCGGTCAGGTCCTCGGCGGCCTTGGCAAAGGTCAGGCGATAGCCCTTTTCCAAAAAGGCTTCCCGCTCCTCACGGTTGTGGGGGACCTTGTGGTTGAGGATCCAGGTATCGATGAAGAAACGGATACTGCAACCGCCGTTGGCCACGTGCTTGGCCATATGCACCATGTGGTAGTAATAGAACAGGTCGTCCGGCAGGGCGTACTGGCAGGGGTTGCCCTCCACCGGCACGGCGTACCGCCAGATATTCTCCAGAATCTCCCGGGCCTTGGGCAACACAAAATCCTCAATGATGGCAAAGTGAAGCTCCAGCAATTCGTTGGAGGGGGAGATGAGGCTCACGTCGTGGGGAGAGATCCGCCGCTCGGTATAATGGAGTTTGTCCTGGATGAGGGTCTGTGCCCGCTCCAGATCCTCTTTGTGAATGAGGATGTCGGTGTCACAGCTGGTGCGCATCCACGCCTCGGGATAATAGGGGCGCAGAACCGATCCCTTCAGCGGGATGTAGGGGATGTTGGCCTCTTCCAGCACCCGGCAAACGTCCTTAAACTCAAAGTCCTGACGGACGTAGCGGTACACCGCCTGTAACATACGGTTACGGCAACGGGTCAGCCACTCGTTGTCCGGCAGGTCCAGTTTATCCAGCGCCTGTCCCGCCAAATGGCTCACGTCGTGCATATCCGCTAGTTTATACAGTTGTTCCAGCATTTCCGGGGTGCAGGCGGCCTTGGTGGCGTCGTCCACCGTCTCGCCGAACATCGCCGACCGGATAAGCGTAAACAACAGGGATTCCACAGTCATAGTCTTGCTGTCCTTTCTGTAAAGGGATTGGGCTTGTCACATCAATACTTGCGCCAGACCATCCGATCCACCACACCGGTGTAGGACTGGATGATCTTGACCACCTTGGTGGATACGTTTTCTTCCACGTAATCCGGCACCGGGATGCCGTGCTGACCGTCGGCGTTGAGCCGGACGGCGGTGTCCACCGCCTGGAGCAGGTTGCCCTCGTCAATGCCCGCCAGCACAAAGCAACCCTTGTCCAGTGCCTCCGGGCGCTCGGTGGAGGTGCGGATGCACACGGCGGGGAAGGGCTTGCCGATGGAGGTGAAGAAGCTGCTCTCCTCCGGCAGGGTGCCGCTGTCGGACACCACCGCAAAGGCGTTCATCTGCAGGCAGTTGTAGTCGTGGAAGCCCAAGGGTTCGTGGCGGATCACCCGACTGTCCAGCACGAAACCGCTGTTGTCCAGACGGTTGCGGGAGCGGGGATGGCAGGAGTACAGAATGGGCATATCGTATTTTTCCGCCATTTTGTTGATGGCGGTAAACAGCGAGGTGAAATTCTTTTCGGTATCGATGTTTTCCTCCCGGTGGGCAGAGAGCAGGATGTACTTGCCCTTGGTGAGACCCAGCCGGGCATGGATATCGGAGGCCTCGATTTGGCTGAGGTTGTTATGCAGTACCTCCGCCATAGGGGAACCGGTGACGTAGGTGCGCTCCTTAGGCAGACCGCAATCCGCCAGATAGCGGCGGGCGTGCTCGGAATAGCACATATTCACGTCCGAGATGATGTCCACGATACGGCGGTTGGTCTCCTCCGGCAGGCACTCGTCCTTACAGCGGTTGCCCGCCTCCATATGGAAGATGGGGATATGCAGCCGCTTGGCGCCGATGACCGACAGGCAGGAGTTGGTATCGCCCAGCACCAGCACGGCGTCGGGCTTGATCTCCACCATCAGCTCATAGCTTTTGGCGATGATGTTGCCGATGGTGTCGCCCAGGTGGTTGCCCACCGCCTCCAGATACACGTCCGGGTCAGCCAGCCCCAAATCCTTGAAGAAAACGCCGTTGAGGTTATAGTCGTAGTTCTGACCGGTGTGGGCCAGGATGGTGTCGAAATACTCCCGGCACTTGTTGATCACCGCCGCCAGACGGATGATCTCCGGGCGGGTGCCCACCACGATCAGCAGTTTCAGTTTTCCGTTGTTTTTGAAGGATGCCATAGTTACTCCTCCACTTTCTCGAAGAATGTATCGGGTCTGCCGGGGTCAAAGGGCTCGTTGGCCCACATCACGGTCACCAAGTCCTCGGTATCGGACAGGTTGATGATGTTGTGGGTATAGCCCGGCAGCATATGAATTGCCTGAATCTTATCGCCGGAAACCTCGAAGTTCAGCACCTCGTCGGTACCGATTTTGCGCTGTTGGATCAGCGCCTTGCCGGCCACCACGATGAAGAACTCCCACTTGGTGTTGTGCCAGTGCTGGCCTTTGGTGATGCCGGGTTTGGAGATGTTCACCGAGAACTGACCGCAATCGGCGGTCCGCAGAAGCTCGGTAAAAGAGCCGCGGTCATCTACGTTCATCTTCAGGTCGAAGATGGCCTCTTCACGGGGCAGGTAGGACAGATAGGTGGAATACAGCTTCTTAGCGAAACTGCCGCCGGGGATGGCGGGCATCTGCAGGGTGGTGGGCTGTGCTTTAAAGGCATCCAGCAGGTCCACGATTTCTCCCAAAGTCACCTTGTGGGTCACCGGTGCGGCGCAATAGCGGCCACTTGCGGTCAGCACCGTGTGGATGCCGTCGAATTCGCAGTGGTGCTCGTTGCCCTCCAGGGCGTCCAGCATCTCGTCCATCAGGTCGTCGATGTACAACAGCTCCAGCTGTACCGCCCGGTCGTTGACCTGAATGGGCAGGCCGTGGGCGATGTTGTGGCAGAAGGTAGCCACGGCGGAATTGTAGTTGGGACGGCACCACTTGCCGAACAGGTTGGGGAAGCGGTACACCAATACCTTGGCGCCGGTCTCCTCACCGTAGGCAAACAGGGCTTCTTCGCCGGCCTTTTTGCTGCGGCCGTAGTCGCTGTCGTAGCGGCCGATGAGGGTGGCCTGAATGGAGGAGGATACCATCACCGGGCAGGTGTTGCCGCAGGCCTTCAGGGTGTCCAGCAGGGTACTGGTAAAGCCAAAGTTCCCCTGCATAAACTCCTCGGGGTTCTGGGGACGGTTGACCCCCGCCAGATGAAACACGAAATCTGAACCTTTACACCATTCCTTCAGCAGTGCCGGGTCGGTGTCCACGTCGTATTCGTAGATAGCGTCAATTTGCAGGTCGCGGGTGCGGTTTTTGCCGTCCCGGATGGTTTTCAGATTCTCGGTCAGGTTGCGCCCCACAAAGCCGTGGGCACCGGTAATCAGTATGTTCATAGGTGATACCTCGAATATGTCGAATTAGTAGGCGATGCCCATCGCGTCCAGCTCGTCGCGGATGTACTGCAGGGACAGCAGCTTCTCCTTCACCTGCTCCACATTCAGCAGTTCGGTGTTGCTGGAGTTGAACTCGGTGAGGGGGTTGCGCTCCACGTCGCCGGTGATTAGGTATTTATCGTAGTTCAGGCCGCGCTTGTCACAGGGAACGCGGTAGAAGTCGCCCATATCGATGGCGCCGGCGCATTCCTCGTTGGTCAGCAGGGTCTCGTACATTTTTTCGCCGTGGCGGATACCGATAACCTTGATGGCGGTCTCGGGGGCAAACAGACCGGTCACCGCCTGGGCCAGCACCTGGATGGTGCAGGCGGGGGCTTTCTGTACCAGAATGTCGCCGGACACGCCGTGCTCAAAGGCGAACAGCACCAGATCCACCGCCTCGTCCAGGGACATAATGAAGCGGGTCATGGAGGGTTCGGTGATGGTGATGGGGTTGCCGGCCTTGATCTGCTCGATCCACAGGGGAATCACCGAGCCGCGGGAACACATGACGTTGCCGTAGCGGGTGCAGCAGATTTTGGTCTTGTCAGGGGAAACGGTGCGGGATTTGGCCACGATCACCTTTTCCATCATCGCCTTGGAGGTGCCCATGGCGTTGACGGGATAGGCCGCCTTGTCGGTGGACAGGCAGACGATGTTTTCTACCCCGGCCTCAATGGCGGCGGTCAGCACGTTTTCGGTGCCGATGACGTTGGTTTTCACCGCCTCGATAGGGAAGAACTCGCAGGAGGGAACCTGCTTGAGTGCGGCGGCGTGGAAGATGTAGTCCACACCGAACATGGCGTTCTTCACCGAGGACAGGTCACGGACGTCGCCGATGTAGAATTTGATTTTTTCCGCCACCTCCGGCATTTTGGCCTGGAATTCGTGGCGCATATCGTCCTGCTTTTTCTCGTCGCGGGAGAGAATGCGGATCTCGCCGATGTCGGTCTGCAGGAAACGGTTGAGCACCGCGTTACCGAAGGAGCCGGTACCGCCGGTGATCATTAAGGTTTTACCGGTAAAAAGTCCCATTGTTATAACCCTCTTTGTTGATTATTTGCCCAGATTTTGTTTGATCTGTGTGGTGCTGATGTCGGGGGTACGGGGCAGGTAGACCACCTGCGCGCCCTCCTCGGTGAGGAAATCGAAATGCCCTTTCCAGTCATCGCCCATCACGAAGATGTCGATGTTGTGGTCGTGGATGTCGGTGCGTTTCTGGTCCCAGTTTTCCTCCGGGATGACCTCGTCCACGTAGCGGATAGCCTCCAGAAGCAACTTGCGGTGCTGGTAGGAGAAATAGCACTTCTTC
Source organism: Acutalibacteraceae bacterium (assembly GCA_045591225.1). Taxonomy (GTDB): domain Bacteria; phylum Bacillota; class Clostridia; order Oscillospirales; family Acutalibacteraceae; genus UBA5905. The sequence goes on from JAZNSL010000056.1 coordinate 85,781, forward strand.
TGCTTTTCGTTCCAGTTGAACTCGTCGGTGGACAGCGCCACCACCAGATAGTCACCCAGTTCCTTTGCCCGCCGCAGCAGGTTGATATGCCCGTAATGCAGCATATCAAAGGTGCCGTAGGTTATCACTCGTTTCATAACGGTCTCCTTTAAATGTTGGTGTGACCAAACTCCAAAATGTCAGCGATACGCTTGCAAGCGAAACCGTCGCCGTAAGGGTTACTGGCCTGGGACATAGCCTCATAGGCCTGTTCATTTACCAGCAATTCTTTGAAATTGCGATAGATGACCTCTTCGTCTGTGCCCACCAGTTTTAACGTTCCGGCGGCGATGCCCTCAGGACGCTCGGTGGTATCCCGCATTACCAGAACGGGCTTGCCCAGCGAAGGAGCTTCCTCTTGGATACCGCCGGAATCGGTAAGGATCATATAACTGTGAGCCAGGAAATTGTGGAAATCCAAAACTTCTAAAGGTTCGATGATGCGGATGCGGTCGCAACCGCTGAGTTCTTCTTCTGCCGCCTGACGCACCACCGGGTTCATATGAATGGGATAGATGGCCTTGATGTCCGGATGCTCTTCCATACAACGGCGGATAGCCCGGAACATATTGTGCATAGGCTCACCCAGATTTTCTCGTCTGTGGGCGGTGATCATAATCAACCGGCTGTCAGATGCCCACTCCAGTTCGGGATGGGTATAATCCTCCCGCACGGTGGTTTTAAGCGCATCAATAGCGGTGTTGCCGGTGATGTGGATGGTGTCCGGGTTCTTGCCCTCGCGAAGCAGGTTGTCACGGGACATTTCGGTAGGGGCAAAGTTATACTGAGAAACAATGCCCACCGCCTGCCGATTGAACTCCTCCGGATAGGGGCTAAAGATGTTGTAGGTGCGCAGACCGGCCTCCACGTGCCCCACCGGAATCTGCAGATAGAAACAGGCCAGGGCCGTGACAAAGGTGGTGGAGGTGTCGCCGTGAACCAGTACAACGTCCGGCTTCACTTCCTCCAGTACCTCTTTGATTCGGGAGAGGATATTGATGGTCACGTCAAACAGGGTCTGTTTGTCTTTCATAATACTCAGGTCATAGTCCGGCTCGACCTGAAAAGCCTGCAACACCTGGTCCAGCATCTGGCGATGCTGACCGGTGACGCATACGACGGTTTTGATATTTTCTCTGGATTTCAATTCGTTCACCAGAGGGCACATTTTAATGGCCTCCGGACGGGTGCCGAACACCAGCATAACTGTTTTCATTTTCTCACCTTAATTATGTAATATTCTTCAAGGGAATTACAGGCGATAGATGCCGGGCAGATCCACGCACTTACGGGTATCCAGTACGATCTTGCCCTGCAGTTTATCCACGTTCTCTTTGATTTCGTCGTGGCCTACCAGGACGACCACCAGTTCGCTGTCCTCCAGGAACTTATCGAAGTCGTGATACTGGTTGTCCACGATATCCTTGGTGATGTAGGGGTCGTACACCTTCAGCTGAGGAGCCAGATGCTTGTCCTGGCACTCCAGCAGCTGCAGGGTGGGGGACTCGCGGTAGTCGTCCACATTCTCCTTGTAGGTCAGGCCGTACAGACCCACCTTGCTGAAGTCGGTGATGCCGTTCTCTTTCATAATATTGTGGATGCGCTCCAGCACAAACTCCGGCATAGAATCGTTGATCTTCATGGATTCCCAGATAACCTTGGTCAGAGAGGGATAGTCGCCCACCAGGAACCAGGGGTCAACGGAAATGCAGTGGCCGCCGACACCGGGACCGGGGGTCAGGATGTTCACACGGGGATGCATGTTACAGATGCGAATGATTTCGTACACGTCCATATCGTCGTGACGGCAGATCTTTGCCAGTTCGTTGGCGAAGGCGATGTTGACGGCACGATAGGTATTCTCGATAACCTTGGTCATTTCGGCGGTTTTGATGTCGGTGATGACGATATCGCCTAGGCAGAAGGAGGCGTACAGTTCCTTGACTTTTTCGCCGATAGCGGGGTCATCGGCGCCGATGGTACGGGAATTGTGCAGTAGCTCGTACACCATATTGCCGGGGATGATGCGCTCGGGAGCGTGTACCAGATTGATGTCCTTGCCGATGACAAAGCCGTTCTCCTCAATAATGGGACGAACAAAGCGGTCGATGGTGCCGGGGGATACGGTGGACTCAATAACCACGGTAGCGCCCTTGGGGCAGATCTCCATCACTTTCTTGACAGCGGCATTAACGTAGCAAGCATCGATCTTCTTGCTGAAGCTGTCGTAGGGGGTGGGGACGGAAATAATGTACATATCCGTCACCTGATACTCGGTGGTGAAGGTGATGCCGGCCTTAACAGCCTCAGCGAACAACTCGTCCAGACCTTTCTCCTCGAAGGTGGTTTTACCGGCGTTGAGGGTAGCCACCAGTTCGGGGTTGTAGTCGGTGCCGACCACCTCCACACCGTGGGAAGCCAGCATCAGCGCCGTGGGCAGACCAATGTAACCAAGACCAATTACGTTTACCATAGTATTTTCCTCTTTTCTTTTATTTTTAAATATTTGAAAACAATCATAAGACGAACATGATACTTATTTCATACGATTGATTTCACTTAGGCAAGAAAGTATTTTTTTGTAATTCAGTGTTAAAAGTGAAGTGATGTGAACGCCATACACTAAAAACAGGACGAGAACATAATGTAAGCCGATATATTCAAGCCACATTCGTAAACTGGAACAGATTCCGCCGATTATCAGTATCTCGAGCGAAATAAGCCCCATTTCTTTAAAGTTGAATAGATGATATATTTTGCATTTCAATTCCTTGGCACTGAAATGAAGCATTAAAATAATGGTGAAGAAACTGACAAAAAGTGTTACTAAAGCAGGACCCAGCATACCAAGGTTTAACCACTTAATGGAGATAATGTTCAGTGATAGGTTTACGGCTAAACTTATCAAAGAAACGGTCATTAATGTTTTGCTTTTTCCTGCACCGCCTAGAATGGTCGTAACATTAGCAAAGCGGATCATATCTACGATTAGATAGATGATAAAAATCCCCAAACCGGACAGGTATTTTTCATCATAAAGAAATATCATCAATGGTTTGGCAGCAACGATGGCACCGGTTGTTAGAATCCATGTAGCAATGTAACCGAGACGAAGATAAGCGATAAATGTTTCTTTTGCCTTATCCAGTTTTCCGGAGTTAATATATCGCGTAACGATAGGAATCAAAACGGTTACAAAAGAAGCAGTCACCAAATCGAACGGTAGTTGCTTAGATGCGTTGGTATATACTGCTAAGTTTTCCGGAGACATAAAATAATCGATGACGTATTTATCAATATCTCGTAGCAGGGCGCGGCTGGCAACATAAATTGCCATTGGAATACAGAATCTTATGATGCTTGGAATGAGTTTTAGTTTTGCTTTGAAAGGGTTGATATGTATTCCGTTTTTTAGCAGAAGTGCGGAAAAATACAAAATTTGGACGATTTGCGAAAAAAGCGAAAAGATGATGACCGTTAACAGTTTGTGTGTGACATAGCATGCGAATGTGACAATACACAACCTTGCTATGGAAAAAATAAAGTTTCGCATAGCGAGTGTTTTAGCTTTGCCGACAGACACGCAAAGGGTTTGCTGCATTGGTAAAAGATTGTTCAGGAGAGGAAGGATAGCAGAAAACCACAGAAAGGGTAATAAATCCTCGTTGTTAAAATATTGGACAAGAGGAATTTGTAAAAACAAGATAACAAGGGCACCTAATCCACCGACAACATACTGCAAAGCAAAAATGGTATTTACATAATTTTTTTGTTGGGCGGTATCCGTGGTATTATTGTAGAAAAAGTTGGTTGCGTTGGTGAGGCCAAGAATGGTAATGGAAGTTGTTGTATTAACCACCAATAGTGACTGCGAATAGGTGCCGTATTCGGTCAGCGAAAAATTAACTGCCACTAGTTTCGTGATGGCCATTCCGAGCAAGGCTGTGATTATTTGCACAAAAGTGAGTGCCAATGAATCAACGGCAGCTCCTTGCGGACCTTTCTTCAAGGACAAAGAATCACTTCTTTCTTGTTAGTTCAAATTGTTAGGCATCTTGTAAAGGGCTAAGTGCCATTTGAAGGTAATCAAAGGATTGTTTTCGCCAATGTTCCATTTTTTCGTTGACACATGAGAAATCTATAGCTTCCGGTTCCGCCGTTGCGAGAGATAGCGGGTCTTTGATCAGACGATGCTGTACATTAAACATTTCCAATATGTTGTCAATACGTGTGTTGCGCGAGTTTTTATCCGTTGACTTGTTGCGGTAAAAGGCAAAGAACTGTCGATTGTGGATAATTGAAAATGCTATACCGTGGAAAGAATCCGTCATCACATATTCGGCGTGACGAATTAAATCCAAAAAACAGTCGGGTCCTTTTCCGGTAATAACAATATCAGCAAAACTGGTGTCTATTGACGAAACACTTTCGTCGCTCAGAATAGTGACCAGTTTCATACCAGCTTTATCTGCGTATGCTCTGGCAGCCAACTTGCTATCTTCGTTGTTACCTAAAAAATAGCAGAGGACATAGGGAGAATCCACTAAATGATTGACAGGAAAACGGTGTGCCCATTGCTCTGCTGTTAAGAGATAGGTAGGATCCAAGACCAGGGTGGCCTTCTTATCACTGATACTTTCTACGATTCTCTTTCCGGAATTCTCGCGGACTGCGATGTGATCTATGCGGTTAAGAAATTGCCGAGCAGCACTGCGGGTATACCAGGGCAATTCGGACACGCCAAAACTAGCAGAATAAGAAATCTTCAGCACATCATCCGGCACAAAACGCATTGTTTTGAAGTTGGTGAAGGCTATGTCTGGTAACCACTGCTGATCGCTTCCTACAATCACGGCATCATAGTTTTCTGCACCGGCTTTTTTTAGGGAATCGATGCCGCGATATACAACCAAATTATGCAAATTATCTTTACGGAATTGGTTGGCTGCTTTTATGCGTTCTTCTTTGTTGTGACGATGAATTTCGTCCAGTGGTTTGCTTGTAGGTTTGCGTTTTAATCGGTGAATCAAAAGGTTCCAACCGTATACAATCAAACCAAAATTGAAACGAATACCGCGTTTTCTTTGCGCAATATAGTGGATGATTTCTGTTTTATAGCCTTGTTCTTCTAGTAATTGCTGTGTCGCATAAGCTTGCAATAACATGCCGTAGTTTTGTCCAGAGAATGCTAAACAAAGACCGAGTTTTTTCATAACTCATTATCTCCTTATTATTTATTTATACTTTGGGGAGAACTCCTAGAGGTTAAGCGTTTGGCTTTGTCGGTATTCGGCAATTCTTTCAAATAACAGTTATAGGAAACAAACACGTATATTAAGGCGTTCCAGAAGAAACGTTTGTTAATAGCCTCAATGAAGAAGGAGGGAACCATTGCGGAAATAAAAATAATCAAAGGCAATGGGTTTTTCGCTTTTAACATTTTGAATATGCTTACTGCAATAGGACCGAACAGTACACTAAAACCAATAATGCCGGAATCGCACAGCACAGACAAAAATGTGTTATGAAGACTGTTATAACCGCCTTCACCGCCGTAGCCGCCCCAGCCAATACCCATCAGCAAGTTGATCGGATTGGACAATATATTTATTCCGTAGCGCCACATGATGTCACGTTCACTTCCGCCCTCATAATCCTCAAAGGTGAAAAGTCTGTCAAAGGTGATTTCGGGGAGGTATTGCAAGATGATTATACAAGGAACGATTATAACAAAGGCTACAAGAATTACACGGAAAACGATGCTTTTTCGAGCTTCGGATTGATTGACCATAAGGAGACAACAAAGCGTCACCGCGGCAAGGGTTAACAACCCGGCACGAGATCCGGTGATCAGAATGGCATACGCGTTAATGATGATGACCATAATGTGTAAAAAAGTGTTCTTTTTCTCAAACAATATGTGGTGTAGCGAAAGAGCAAAACCACACATCAAGAAAGCAACGCCGTTGTTAGGCTCGAACTGAACGCCAAAAAGAGTTAGCACAAGGCGGCTGGAAACACCTTCGTATGGACCGTTGAAAAATAGAGATAGAACGCCAAAAAGCACGCTGCATAGCCAGAATGATTTTTGCAGTAGAGTTAAAAGCTTTTCTTGTTCTTCAAGAGCGGTTAAACTGACCAAAAGAAAAACATAAATGACTTCTGAGAAACCACGCAAACCAAAAACGTTATACGATGGTGTCCAAGCAAGTGATAGGAACTTGTAAATTAGCCATCCAACAATAGCATAATGATAGCTTTTAACGTGAAGTTTATTTGCAGTAAGCATGATCATTACGATTATTATAAAAACGTAATATTTGGTTAGAGCACCAATGGTTCTGTTCAAAAAGAATTCATAGAAAGAGAGGAATACGTATATAGCCACAAGAAAGAGGCGTATGCTGACATTGGGGTCTCTATTCTGTTTTATATAGGATTGTTTCATAAGATTTCACACCATTGTTCGATAATGTCGTTGAGAGAAAACTTTTGCACCATACGATAGGCGTTTTGAGACATTATTTTTCTTAATTCATCGTTTTCGATTAGTTGCTCAATACAGGCCACCATTCGGTCGTCATCCTCTTTGTCCACAAGAAATCCGTTTTGCCCATCTTCGATTATTTCGTTAGGGCCGGTGGGGATATCGAAAGAGATCAAAGGAAGACGATGGGAGGCACCCTCTAGCAAAGACATCGGGAACCCCTCATAACGCGAGGTCATCCATTGAAAAGCATAGGATGGATAACGGTCATATAAATTGCTTACTTGTCCCATCAGGTTGATTCGTCCCGTAAGTCCGGTGGTAGTAATTTGTTCTGCCAGCGTTTGGCGATCTTCACCCTCGCCAAAAATGTCTATAGACCATTCGGGATATTTAGGCAAAATTTGTTCAGCCAAACGAATTAGGCGGTCAAAGTTCTTTTGGTAGGTTAAACGACCAACAGCAATAATACGCTTGGAGTGGACATCGTAGGATGTATCAACATGGGTATTGCTAATTGGATTATATATTTGGACTAATTTTTGCGGAGAGATGCGTAGAATTTGGCGATAGTAGTCCTCTGCAGAGCGCGTTAGCACCAATACTTTATCGGCACGTGGAACAGCATACCGACGACACCAGCCTTGAAATTTATAGTCTGATGTGGTATTAGGGTCGGTATGTTCCCAACAGTAACATTTTGTTTTGGTGCCACGTACGGCAAGAAGTGCTAAGGGGTAATAGAGAGCACCGCTGGCGATCAAAATGTCAATATTTTCTTTGCGAAGGATGCTTCGCACTTTGCCAACTGCATTCTTAAAAAGCAAGGCTTTGGTCATTGGAGGGGAGTAGGAGTACAACGCATGTTGCTGTATCTTGTCAGAAAGCTCGTACAATAGCGGTATGTTTTTTTGACAATAAGAGATCGTATGGATGGACAAGTCCTCTTTTTCGCATAATGCATTTGCGAGAATTGAGGTAACACGGCCAATGCCGCCGTTACCTTGGAATCCACCTAAAAGAAAGCATACATTCATAAATAGAAACTCCTATTTTTTACGAGGTTGATTATGTTGATCTATGGCTTTTTGTAAATGCTCGGTGTATTGTTGTGCAATTTGCGCATAATCGTAACCGCCATTTTTAATGAAGGAAAGCGCATTGTGGGATATTTTTTGCCGTTTTTTGGGGTCCATCGTAGCGATTTCAATAATTTTTGCTCGAAAATCCTCTACATCATTTGCGTTAAAAACGAATCCGTTGCCATAGCTACAACGATTGATGTTAATATCATTGTTTTCGGATAATACAGGCAGTCCACAGGCTTGAGCATCGTAAAAACTCATGCTACACTGCTTTGGGAATACGGAAAGATCAGCCGCTTGGTAAAATTTTGGCAAGTCTGTATAATGCTGCGTCTTGAATTTTACAATCTGGTTAGCTGAAAGCTGAATCAAGTCGTAGACCTCTTTTCCATAGAGGGTAGGGGGTGGTTGCCCCACGCAGATAAGCGCAAAGGGGAAAGGGAATGGTTCTACCACCGAAAGGGCTAGCAGTTTTCCGTTTTTGGGAGGGCTCAGCTTGCCGGTGTACACCATCACAAAGGCATCTTCGGGGATATTATGTTCTTTGCGGAAAGCAGACCTTACTTTATCGTCGGGATGGAAAAGCATCGTGTCCGTTCCGAAAGAAACAAACGGAGTCTGTTCTTTAGGTATGCCCAAATGGGTATTCACGTAATCGTCGTCTTGTGTACGAATAACCGTATAGTTGTATTTGCGAATAATCGGTGAAAAAAACAACTTAAAGAAAAGATCAAACCATTTGGAGTGTTGATTTCTAGTTGCCATGGGCAGCATATGGGAATCAAACACCATGGGGAATTTGCGCATTTTCGGGTGCATCAAAAAACGCATACCGGTTATGGTTTCTACACAATGCACATAGACAACATCCGGTTGTATTTCATTGACTGTATCAAAGATTTCCTTAGTGAACAGCAACCGGCGCATATAATAGCCTTTAGCACTTACGCGAACGATTTTTACGCCAGTAGTGTTCTCGTAATGTGCATCGGCTTCTTCCAATCCGGAACCGTTTTCACGGAACACTTTGTAGAGGGGGTATAGCCATTTTTTCTCGACAGTTGCGATATAAACGGTATGACCTTGTGCTTGTTGGAATTTAGCTAAGGGATTGCAGTGGTATCCAAAATTCGGATGAAAGGTTTCATCAATATGTAGAATTTTCATTTCTCCACCTCCCGGCACAAGTGTTTGGCAAAAGTTTTATTTGCATTTTTCTTTGCGAATGTATTGTAACAAAGCGGATACGTTTTTTTCAGTATAGTTGGATTTGATGCGGTCGATTGTGTTGACTGCCATAGATTGTCGTATATGCGGATTCGCCAATTGGTAGATGGCTTCAATCATCGCATCTACGTTGTGGCATTCCACAAGAATTCCACAACCATCAGACAGCATTTCTGCGTTGGCACCGGTATCGGTGGCAATAGAGGGAACACCGCGAGCCATAGCTTCCATCAAAGCCATTGAACAGCCTTCCGTATGACTGGGTAGAAGGAATAGGTCAGCATTATCCAAATAAGTGGCAATGTGTTCTTTTGGCACTACACCGGTCAAAACAACATTGTTTGGCTTTGGTTCTTTTTGCATGGCAGAACTAATACTTCCCACAAGGGTAAAGGTTACATCGGGCAGTGTGCGTGCAATCGTATACAATTCCATTGCGCCTTTGGTTTCAGTAACCTGTCCTACAAAAACGATATTTTTGATGGATTTGCTAATGGGTTTGGCATCTTTTCTAATAAAAGCTGATTCTACAAAGTTTGGGACATTGTGTGAAGGACAATTATAGTGTGTCTTCAAGAAATCTTGGCTGTTTTGGCAAAGAACCAGATTGGTTTGACTCATAGCGGACAAACGGCCTAGACAGTAGATGCTGCTTTTTCGTTTAACCCAATAGGGAATGTCGCAATGGTAATGAGTAATTAGCGGAATGTTTTTTTTGCTTATAAAATAGGCTAGGATAGTGTCACGAAACAATCCGTAGGTTCCACAAGATGTGTTTAAATAAACGGCATCGAAGGAGGTGTTATTAATCTCCTTGCGAACACCGCGAACGATGCGAATGGTACGAACCAACTCATCCCATAAATTGCGCTTTATAGTATGGGTTCGTTTTCCTATAACCTCAGTATTAACCAAATGACAATGAATACCGCGGTTTTTGCAGTGTGACAAAAAGTGTTCTGTCCAAACGGCAATGCCGCCTGTGGGGGAGGGGCTTTTAACAGAAATGAGCAATAATTTCATTTGTAAAAACACCTCCTAAGGTTTCGGTTTATTGTTTAAGCAATGCGACATTCGCTGCTGTACTAACTTCTTTAGAAAACCGGTCGCAGGCAAGTTCGCGTGCATTGTTACCATACAGGACACATAGCGCGCGATTATTATATAAGGATAGAATTGCACGAGTTGCCGCATCCACATCTTCGACATCGGCGCACAGGCCAACTTGGTTTTCTGTTACAATCCTGCACAGGTCACTGTCCAAATCAAAGGAAGTAATGATGGGTGTGCCGGTGGCCATAATGCTGACGGCTTTGCTGGGGAATGCGCCTACGCCTACGCCTTTTTTGCAGGTGACGAAAGAGACATCGCCCAAACTGTAAACCTGAGAAACATGCTCCATGGGTTGCAACGGGAATAACTGAATATTAGACAAGCCGCTATCAGCAATCTTTCGCTCGAACTTATCCTTTTCAGAACCGCCGCCAAAGATTACGAAATGAATATCCTTGTAATCCTTCAAAGCTGTCGCACAATCCAGCAGAATATCCACGTTTTGCGAGTTGCCCAAATTACCGGCATAGGTGACGTAGAACTTATCTCTTGACAGAGCCAGTTCGTCAAACAGAGGATTGTCTTCTCTGGCAACCGGGTGGGTGGCTTCGGTGTCGATCCAGTTATAGATGACCGTGATTTTTTCGGCAGGTACCCCTTTTTGGATGAGGGTATCTTTCATAGAATCGGAGATAACCCGAATGTGAGTGGCGTTGCGGTAGGTGTAGTTGGATATTTTATCACCTAACTTGTACAGGAAAGAGGTTTTTTTGCACAGGCCTGTGGAAACCAAGCTTTCCGGGAACATATCGTGAAGATTGAAAACAAAAGGCACAGGATGACCATACTTTGTGCTCAGTCGTTTGGCTACCAAAGCACAAAGAGCACCCTGGGTTGGCGGGGTACTACTGGCAACGATAACGTTAACGTCCCGGGCATGGACACCTTTGTGATAGTGCACTAGGTTTACCAGCAAATAGCGAAGGGCTCTACCAAGGGGATTGCGTCCTTCCCGAAACATTGCAAAGCGATGTACCCGTATTTTGCCATTCCGTTTTTCCTCGTATTTGATTTTTTGATACCGTGCTCTTTCTTCGTCGGAAACGCCACGGGTAGGAGTAGGGGCGTAGATTTCAGAAACGATACCTGCCTCTACATAAGCATCCTCCAAATCTGCGGACAGATGGCTACTGGAGATACGCTCTGGGGCATAGTAGGAAGCAAGCTTTAGTACCTTCATAGCATTCCTCGCTTGTAATTATTGATACAACCGGTTGGTGTCAAAACGCATGGTAAACATCTCGTTGCCGTTGGTGTCCTTGACCGAAATGGCATCCTGGATGCGGTTGATCTGCTCCACCAATTGTTCTTTCGTGTTGGCAACGGTATAGATACGAGCAAACTGCTGAGAGAGTGTGCCCAAGTCGGCGGAGGAGATGGTATCCCCTTCGTGGTAGTACTGAATGTGTGTGATAACCGCCGGGTTGTTTTGCAAAGCATCCATTCCTTGAATAGAGGCAATGGTGCCGGCCATCAAGGGAATCATCAGCTGACCCACCACCTTGCCTTGGGGGGTGGGGTTGATACGGGCAATTTCTTCAGCAGTACACATCGGTCCGCCCAAAGCATAGCGTAGCATCATTTTCATATCGTTGATGCCGGTGAGCGTTTCGCTTAGGTGATAGGTGATGCCACCGCTGAGACGATATCCCATATCGTGGCAGTAATAATCGCCATTCAGGGGGATGGCCTGTGCAAACACGGTACCGTTTTTCAAGCCCATATCCTTGATGGTGGCACGGATTTTGCCGTCTGCTTGAGCCATAAATTCCTCGGCATGCTCCGAGGGAGCATAGGAAAAGGCGCTAATCAGATACTTCTTATCGGTAGGGTCGGCGATGTAGGTATCCATCAACAGGTACGGATAGCACTCGCCCTCGTTCAGCAGGTAACGGAAAGAGAATAGCCGACCACCGTTATCCAAATATTTCTCTATCAAGATTCTTCCGGATTTGGAAAACTGCAAGGCCTTATCAATGGCATCGCTCAATTCAATGGTGCTGTTGCATACGGAGATGCCGTGGGAGCCACAGCCATCCACCGGTTTAACAATTACGGGGAACTGGCATTCCGAGCATACAATGGATTTGTCATCACCGCTGTTGAAGTGGTCGGTGATGTACGGGAGACCGTTGTTTTGACAACACTTCTTAAATCGGCGCTTGTCGTTGCATAGGTTCCATTGTTCTTGGTTGGCGTAGAAAGGCAGGCCGGTTTTTTCGCACAAGCGAATAGCGTTGGGGATGTTGAACTCGCTGGGGCTGCAAAACACACCGTCTACCTGATTATCTTTGACGTATTGTGCTAAGGTGTCGATGTCAGCGGTGCTGATAAGCACCTGTTCATCGGCGATGTCTTTGGCAACGCCGGTTTCTCGGTCATCGGCCACAATGGTGTAAATCCCCATCTCTTTGGCTAACTTGACCAAATCGAAGGAGGCGATGGTGCCGCCCAGGATTAGTATTCTTTTGTTTTGAAGTGTAGCCAAAAAGATCCCTCAATTCATTCCATGACGATATCGATGGTTTTCATTGCTTGTTCGCATGCCAAAACGGCTTGTGCTGGGTTTTCGCCTTCGGCAATAACAAAGCCGATGCGGTCCACGCTGGAGTAAATACCGCCGACGCAGTCTCCTGCTTTAGCGGTAAAGACGATGTCTTTTACCCCTGGCATGTCAAGGGCGGTGTCTATGTTATTGAGTGCGCGGATAAAACCGCAAGGTGTTTCAAAATAACGGATAGCCGAACTGCGACCCCACTTGGGTGTTAGATCGGGAGTCTGTCCCAGGCAAATATCGATGGTGGCTTTGATCATATCTACGCCGGTGGATAGGGGTACCAGATGGGTAGTAATGCAATCGCCACCCATACGGGCACCCAGTTCCACCATCTTAGGACCGTTTTCGGTTACCATAATCTCGACATGGGCGGGACCGTTTTCGATGCCGACGGCTTTTACCGCACGGCGGGTTAGGTCCTTAATCATTTTTTGAGCTTCCGCCTCCAAGCGGCTGGGTTGAGCATGTCCCATCTCCACAAAACGGGGAGCACCGGTGGTCAGTTTGTCCGTTATCTGCAGGATGTGTACTTCTCCCTGCCAGACAATGACTTCTACGCTGACTTCGGGTCCTTGCATATACTCTTCTACGATCACCTCGCCGCCACGGCCGTTTTCAGCGCTGTAGGCAACGGCGGTCACCAATTCCTCCGGGTTGCGGGCCAGCATAATGCCGCGGCTTCCGGAGCTGTCGGTGGGTTTGGTGATGCAGGGATAGGTAATCTTATGGGCGATGTCAAACACGTCCGCGGGGGCGCCAACCACCTGATACCAAGGACAGGCAACACCGTTTTCCTCAAACGCGCGAATCATTTCCGCTTTGTCGGTGGCTCTAACAGCGGTATCGTAGGTGATACCCATCAAGCCCAATCGCTGACAGGCATAGGCCACACTCCGCATAGGCATATCGGTAGCTAAAGTCATAATGCCATCAGCTTTAAACGCCTTGGCGGCTTGGTAGATGCCCTCTTGGTCGTTGGTGCTGACGTTGAAATATTCGTCCGCATAGGCAATGCCGACAGCGGCGGAATTGTAATCGGCAACACCCACGTAATAGCCCAACTCTTTTGCCTTCTTAATGGCGGGAAGTTGGAGAACAGAGGCGCCGATGATAAACAAACGCTTCATAGATGCGTTCCTCACTTACTCGTTATTGTGTGTGCCGGCTTCCACAGGCTTGTCTTCGGTGGAAACGTAGATGTTTTTTCTCAACAGAACCACGGCAACGGTTTTAAGTATAATCTTGACATCCAGCAGAAAAGAAAGGTTTTCCACGTAATAGCAATCGCACTGGAACTTTTCTTGCTGGCCAATGGCGTTGCGGTAATAAGCTTGGGCGTAACCGGTGATACCGGGGCGGGCACCCAGGCGACGCTTAGAAATTTCGGGAAGTTGATCGTAGGGCGTTGTCACCAGCGTCGGGCGGGGACCGATGAAACTCATATCCCCGATCAGCACGTTGAGGATCTGAGGCAGTTCATCCACCGAGGTTTTACGCATAAAGCGGCCCACGCGGGTAACCCGGGCATCGTTCTCGCTGTTGAAGGTGGAGCCGTCGGCATTTTTGAGGTTAGGAGAATTCACGTACATAGACCGGAGCTTGAACATTTTGAACTCCTTACCATCCTTGCCGCGACGGGTGGCGTTGTAAAACACAGGCCCTTTATCCTCAAGATAAATGAAAGGAGCCATCACCAGTATTACCAATCCCACAAAAGGGAGAGCCATTAAACTGATAAGGATATCCAGCAATCGTTTTACAAACAGACGGTACATAATGGGGATCTCCTCAAATGTAATCTTTTAGAATGACAGTATAGTTTTCGATAATGTAATCGATTTCTTCATCGGTCAGTTTGCTGTGCAGTGGCAGTGTGATTTCGTTAATGAAGCGGTTGTGAGCGTTAGGATAATTCGCTATATCGAATCCCATCATTTTGTAAGCGGTCAGCAAAGGCAACGGCTTGTAGTGTACGTTGCAGGCAATACCCTTTTCTGCCATCCTGGTAACGATCTCGTTGCGCTGAGTTCCGGCGATGCCCGGCACCCAGGTCAGACACAAGTGACCGGAAGACAAGTAGGCGTCGGTGTGATGGGGCAATGTTTCTATACCCAGCGGGTTGAGGGCCTCGTCATAGCGGGTCAGCAACTGACGCCGTCGCTCCAGCATGGCGGGGTAACGCTCCAGTTGCTTGAGGCCGATGGCGGCGGCGATGTCGGTCATATTGCACTTGTACCAAGGACCGATAACGTCGTATTCCCAAGCGCCTAAGGTAGATTTTGCCAAGGCGTCTTTGGATTGACCGTGGAGGGACAGTAGTTGCAACTGTCGATAAATGATTTCGTCATCCACACCGGGGATGGTGCGCCAGGTCAAAGCGCCGCCCTCGGCGGTGGTGAGGTTTTTCACCGCGTGGAAGGAGAAAGAGGAGAAGTCGGCGACGCTGCCGATCATTTGCCCTTTATACTGCGCACCCAAAGCGTGGGCAGTATCCGCCATAATGGCCACACGGCCCAGCGCCTCCTGAATGGAACTGGAGGGCGCAAACAAACAACGCTTGTCCTCCACGATTTGGAATAAACGGTCATAGTCACAGGGCACACCCGCCAGATCCACCGGGATGATGGCTTTGGTGTGTTCGTTGATGGCGGCAGCCACCTGGTCGTAGTCCATTTCGCAGCTGCCGGGCTGCACGTCCACCAATACCAACGTGGCCCCCACGTGGGCGACCACGGAGGCAGTGGCGGTGTATGTATAGGCCGGGACGATCACTTCGTCACCGGGGCCGATGCCCATCACCCGCAACGCCATCTCGGCGCAGGAGGTCTGGGAATTCAGGCAAACGCAGCGATTGGCTCCCACAAAGGCAGCCACGTTCCGCTCCAGTTGCTTGGTACGAAGTCCGGTGGTGATCCAGCCGGAACGCATTGCCTCAGCCACTTCTTCAATTTCCAGTTCCGACAGGTCGGGAGAAGAAAAGGGGATAATCATAAAACAACCTCGCAGACACTTGAAAAGGATGTGCATGCCATTCTTCACCAGCATAATCACACAATTATAATTATGATAACACAATGCGACTGTAATTGTCAATATATATTATAATAGAATCAAAAAGAAATTAAAAAACCTTCAAACCAATTATTAGCAAAGAAGCATTTTGTGTTTGCGCAAGGGAAAAGAGGAAATTGTCGTTGACAACCGAAAGGTTCAATGCTATAATCAGCAGTGATTATGTGGGGGCGTGCGCTGTTGTCGGTGTATGGCTTCAAATTCATTAAAAGTGAGGAATCGCATTATGAGAGAAATGGATCTCCGGGTATTCTGGGGTATTTTGCTTCGCAATATGAGAATTATCATTGTGGTAGCAATTGTAATGGCTTTGTTGGTCGGTGGAGCCACCGAAATACTAACTGAGGATACGTATTCATCTAAATGCACTATGTACGTTATGAACATCACCAAGGACGCTGCCGGCGATACCACCGGTATCAGTTCTGCTGGCTTGGATGCTTCCCAGCGGATGGTTGGTGAGTACATTCAGATACTCAAATCCGATTTGGTGTTGAGTGACGTGCAGGCCCATTTGTTGGAGAAAAACCGTAAAATGTCGGTGTCCAACATTCGTTCTTCCTTATCCATGTCGGCGGTGGAAGAGACCGCTTTGTTAAGAATCACGGCCACCACCGGCAATCCCGATCTTTCTAAGGACATTTGTGATGCGTTGCAGGAGTGTGCTCCCGACCACGTTCGTGAAGTGATGCTGGGTATCGGTCACGTGACCCCTGTTGACGTAGCCAGCCGTGGTTCTTTGAAAGCACCTCAAACTACGCGTAATGCCGTTTTGGGCCTCATTTTGGGTTTCATCATTTCTTACGCTTTCTCTGTCTTGATGTACCTGATGGACAACACCGTTAAGGATGAAAAAGACCTGAAGGCCCGTTTTGAGGTCAACGTTCTGGGCGTGGTTCCCAACTTTGAGTCGGTAGAATCCCCCAAGAAAAACAGCAAAAAGAAAACTACCCAAAAAGATAAATCCGCCAAAACCGAAAAGAAAGGAGAGAACTGATTATGGCTACCGAAAAGACCACCACCCCCGAGGTTGCTGAAAAATCCTCAAAACGAGTTGCCTTCCAGGTAATGGAAGCTTACAAGATGATTCGTACCAATCTGCTGTTCTCTCTGTCCACCAAAGAAAGCCGCGTAATGGTGTTCTCCAGTGCGGAGCCCAGTGCCGGTAAATCCACTATGAGCGCCAATCTGGCCATCGTTATGGCTCAGACCGGTGCCCGGGTGCTGCTGATCGACGCCGACCTGCGTAAACCCTCTCAGCACCGTAACTTCAAACTCAGCCGTACTATGGGTCTGTCCAAAATTTTGGGCGGCCTGGCCACGGTTGAGGAATGCATTCAGAAAAACGTCAAGCCCAACGTGGACGTAATCCTTTCCGGTCCTACGCCTCCCAATCCGTCTGAGCTGTTGGGCTCCGCCCGTATGAAGGAATTACTGGATCGTATGAATGAGGAATACGATTACGTGTTCGTGGATATGCCGCCTCTGTGCGTGGTTACCGACGCTCTGGTGGTGGCACCTCATGCTGCCGGCATCGTGTTGGTGGCCCGTCATAACCAGACGGTGTACGATGAGTTTGGCGAGGCCTTAGAGACGGTGGAGAATGCCAACATCCCGCTGTTGGGTGTGGTGGTTACCGACGTTCGCGTGCTGGCTTCCGGTTACTATCGTTACGGTCGCTACGGTAAATACGGTCGTTATAACCGTTACAGCCGCTACGGTCGCTATGGTCGCTACGGCCGTTACGGTGCCCGTTACTATCGTCGTTACGATTACGAGTATGGCAACGAGAATAAGTGATTTTCACAGCCACTGTCTTCCGGCAATGGATGACGGTGCCCGGGACCTGAAAATGGCCTGCGGGATGCTGAAAATGGCTGCTGAACAAGGTGTGGAGCAGGTTGTGGCAACCCCTCATTTTTACTGGGGGCACGACACGGTGGATTCTTTTTTGGAGGACCGTGCGCGTTCTTATGCCCAACTGCAACCGCACCTTGTCGGTTTGCCGGAGATACGTCTGGGTGCCGAGGTGCTGTTGCGGGAGCACATTTCTTCCGTGGATCTGCGCCCCTTGTGCCTGGAGGGAACCGATATTTTGTTGGTGGAATTGCCGTTTATGCCGCCGCCGGGTTGGCTGGTTGAGGAGCTGGAGAATATCACCTTCAACCACAAGGTGACGGTGATGCTGGCTCACTTGGATCGGTATATGCCCTGGTATTCGGCTGCGAAGTTAGAGCCGTTACTGGAACTGCCGGATGTCATTGTACAGCTCAATGCTGAGTCGATTGCCGATCGCGGGTATTTCCGCTTACTGCGCAAGTGGTTGCCGGATTGTCCGCGGCTGGTGCTGGGTTCGGATATGCACAATTTGACAGACCGTGCGCCGCAGATGGCACAGGCGGTGCGTCTGCTGCAGAAGAAACGGCTCGGTCGGGAATGGCTGGAGCGCATGGAGCGGACAGCCGACCGGCTGTTGTGAGGACAGTCTTGTGAAAAGAGAGGGGAATCCTTGTGAATTCTAAACAAATGAAGGGCGTTTCCAAAAAACGGTCTATGCCTAGATGGGTCATGGTATGGATCGACCTGTTTATTGTGGCTTCGTCCTATTTCATTTCTTGGGGCTGTATGCCGGATAAGGCACCGTTTATGCACCTGCATTACGTGTGGCTGTTCCACTTGGTATGCCTGTTGTTTTACACCAGCTTTTTCCTGTTGATCTTCCGTTGCTACGACAGTTTGTGGCGGTATCAGGAAAGCCGCGAGTACCTGATGCAGTTGCTGGCAATGATTTGCAGTAACGGCCTTATGTACTTGACCAACGGTGTCTTGATTCCTTATGCCGTTTTGCACGATAAAGAATGGGAGTATCCCCAGAGCATCCATTTGATGGGCGCTTTGCTGGCTTTGCTGGTGATGTGGATGTTCCGTTTTGTGTATCGTTTTGTCCGTTTGCGCAAGCAGGTTAAGAGCCACGCCGGCAAGGACGTTATCAAGGTGGCCATTGCCGGTGCCGGTGATGCGGGCGTTTCCTTGGTAGACGAGATGCGCCGCGACCCCGATTGTGCGTATGAGGTGGTCTGTTTCTTTGACGACGACCCCATCAAACAGCGTGCTCACGTCCGCGGCATTCCCGTTCGCGGCGACCTGGATAGTATTGACGAGTATCTGGCTCATTCCGATATTAAAGAGATCATCGTGGCCATTCCCTCTCTGCGAGAGGAGCGTATGCGTGAGGTACTGCAGCAGTGCAGCAACACTCATTGCCGCGTGCGTTTCCTGCCCAGCATTTTCAGCCAGATTTCCGTCGGTTCCGGTAAGTTGATGAGCAACATCCGCGACGTGGAGGCTTCCGACCTGTTGGGCCGTGAGGCTGTGGTGTTCAACAACGATGAGGTGTATAAGTGCCTGTCCGGTAAAGTAGTTATGGTTACCGGCGGTGGCGGTTCCATCGGTTCGGAGCTGTGCCGTCAGATCGCCTTGCATAATCCCCGCCGCTTGGTGGTTGTGGATATTTACGAGAACAATGCTTACGACCTCCAGCAGGAACTCAAGCAGAAATACGGCAACAATCTGGACTTGTGTGTCGAGATCGCGTCTGTCCGTGACGCCGGTAAGGTGGACCTGTTGTTCCGCCGTTACCGTCCCGCTATCGTGTTCCATGCCGCGGCGCACAAGCACGTGCCGTTGATGGAGGGTTGTCCGGAAGAAGCCATCAAGAACAATGTCTTCGGCACCTACAACGTGGCCAATGCCGCCGGTATGTACAAGGCGGAGAAGTTCGTGCTGATCTCCACCGATAAGGCGGTGAACCCCACCAACGTGATGGGCGCCAGTAAGCGCCTGTGCGAGATGGTGGTGCAGAGTATGCAGAGCTACAAGGATACCACCTTCGTGGCGGTGCGTTTCGGCAACGTGCTGGGCTCCAACGGCTCGGTTATCCCGCTGTTTAAGCGCCAGTTGGCCAACGGCGGTCCGTTGACCTTGACCGACCGCCGCATTATCCGTTATTTTATGACCATTCCGGAGGCATCCCAGCTGGTAATGCAGGCGGGCGCTATGGCGGAGAAGTGCCAGGTGTTCGTGCTGGATATGGGCGAACCGGTTAAGATTCTGACCTTGGCGGAGAACCTGATCCGTATGGCCGGCCTGACCCCCTATGTGGATGTGGACATCATCGAGACCGGTCTGCGTCCCGGCGAGAAGCTGTATGAGGAGTTGCTGATTGCCGGCAACAATATTGAAAAAACTGAGAACGACCAAATTTTCATTGAGCGTCAGCCCGGTATTACACCGGATGAACTGCGAGACAAGCTGACAATTCTGACTGCATCGCTGGCTTCCAATGACCCGAGTATCATTCGTGACGCTATGCATGATGTCGTTCCCACATTCTATGAACCTGATGAGATCAATCAAGAGCAGGGCGCAGTCGTCCAGATCCCGGTTCAGACCGGGGTCTGATTATAAATTGAATTGCTAATAACATACAGGG
>JAZNSL010000057.1:0-1920 GCA_045591225.1 Acutalibacteraceae bacterium
CGTTCGAACGAAAACCCTCAGACGGTCCCGGCGGGCTCCAGCCGGTAGTCGTACCGGGCCCAGACCTTGGGCTGGGTCTCCGTAAGGCGGTTGGTGTGGGTCATCCGGGGTTCGTGCACCAGTTGGATTCGGATGTTCTCCTGTGGCGGTCGCAAAAGTGGCGGAATCCGGGGATTAAGCCTACCCATTTTATTGATAAGGCGATATCCAGTGCGTTCCAATTGTATTCTCCGCAGGTGGAGGCGGTGAATGGGGGGCGCGTGTGGCGGCGTGATTCCCGGCGTAGAGACGGTGTGTGACGGCTTAAAATTGGAGGCATGACTAGTAGCGCGCAGAATCTGATTCTTGGTGGATTGTATCCGGGGGAGTATTGGGAGGCGGCGAAGGCTCTAAAACCGTCTAGTGAGTCGAAGAGTGGTGTGTGGCTGTCTCAGCCGCGGGATGATTCTTCGACTGTTCAAGAGGTGGTGACGTATCGGATGGATGGGGGGCGTCCTTTGGATGCCCTTTCTTTCCAAGTAAACGAGTATGCTCAGACTGTTGTCTGGGAGTGGCAGCCTGTTAACGAGGACTCTTGGTATGCTCTTCTAAAGGCGGATGATACGCCGGTGGAATGGGTGTTGGAGCCTGGAAGCGGGTGGCGTGGTTTTAGTGTCGGGGTGCGTCCTGTGGCTCCGGGCGCGGTCAGGGTTCGACTCCAACGCCGTTCTATGGGTCAGGGTGTGGTGAGCCTTGGCTTGAAGAATGTGGGTTTTTCGTGGACTGTTGATAGTCCTGAGAAGGCTTTAACCGGGGTGGCTCCGGTTGTTGATGGTCTGGGTAATCAGTTGACGCCTGAAGGTGTGGTGTCCTCTGACTCGTGGGATTCTGGTTTTTATCCGTCGCAGGAGGCTGTGAGCGGCCTGGTAGTAGATCTGAGGGATGAGCAGGGTTGCCGCCGTCTGATTGACGGTGTGCGGTTGAAAGCATTGACGGGCGGGCAGGTTAATTTTTCCGTGTCTAATGGGGAGCCGTCCACGAATGGGTTGCCGTTGGCTACCGTACCCGTGGGGTCTTCTGACGGCTTGAATACGGTGACGCTGTCGAGGCTTTCCGAATGGGCTGTGTACGGGTCCTGGCTGTTTGAGGTGACACCAGCGGATGGTGTCCTCCTTAATGTCTACGGGGTGACGTTGTCTCTCACTGATGGGGCGTTGGTGTTGGATGATGGGACGGGGGAGACTGTGAGTCTCTCCTTGCCGTTACCCTTGGAAGCTGACAGTGAGTATGATATCCCGGTTTCTAGTAGATTGTCTCTAGAGTTAGCGTGGACTGGCTCACAGTGGCGGTTAAACGCTTGTGTGTCGTGGATTGCGGGCGGGGAGATAGTTCGGTCTCAGACCGGTTCCACATCGTCTATACGCGCTGATTCTGTGGCTCTCCCCTCGTTTAGTTTGGAGCCGGGTCAGACCATGGTTCTCGCTGATTCGCAGACGGTGAACGGGGCGGCGCGTCTGAGTCTGGATTATGAGACGTCGGAAGCGTATACGCAGGGCGCGAGTCTGATCTTCTCTCAGACCGGTGTGTGGGAGTGGGATTCTGAGGGTTTTGAGTATTGTTCGAATGGTTCGAACACTGTTCAAAGTTTGTGGTGTGCGCCGTCTCTCGTGTCCATGGGGTCGGGGGTGTCTCAGGGTACGGGTCTCACGTTTACTGGTCAGGGGACGGTGACTCTTGCTCCCGGTGGTATGATGCCCTCGGATGGCGTGGATTATGTGCTGAGCCTCCTGTGCTCTGGTGAGGTGGCTACTGGCGCTATCCAAGTATTAGACGCGGATGGGAATGTGATAGCTCAGAATCAGACGACAGTAGATGCGGGTGCTCGCGTCAGTATCCCGTTTACTGGTACTGGTCAGCCTGTTCAAGTGAAACTACCGTCTC
>JAZNSL010000058.1:0-8132 GCA_045591225.1 Acutalibacteraceae bacterium
CAAGGGCCAGTTCCATCATCTGGGTGAAGGTACTCTGCCGCTCCTCGGCAGTGGTAGCTTCGCCTGTGAGGATGTGATCCGACACCGTGCAAATGGCAAGGGCATTTTTGCCGCAGCGGGCAGCGTTCATGTAAAGAGCCGCAGCCTCCATCTCAATGGCCATGACGCCCATTTTCTGCCAGGCCTCATTGGCAGAGCTGTCATCGCCGTAGAAACGGTCGGAGGACAGCAGGTTTCCCACATGGAAGTTAAGTCCCAGTTCCCGAGCCGTTTTTACACAGGTTTCGAGCATTTCATACGAGCAAATAGGCGCGAAATCGCCCGCTAAGTTATACTGCTTTGCCCAGCGGCTGTCGGTGCAGGCGCCCTGTCCGATGACGATGTCCCGGAGCTTAATATGGGGCTGAATGGCGCCGGCAGAGCCGATGCGCATGATGTTTTCCACCGCAAAGAAGTTAAACAGCTCATAGGAATAGATGCCCATAGACGGCATACCCATACCGCTGGCCATCACCGAAACCGGCACTCCCTCATAGGTGCCGGTGTACCCCTGAACGCCCCGCACGTTGTTCACCAACCGGGGGTTATCCAAGTAGGTTTCGGCAATGAATTTTGCCCGTAAAGGGTCGCCGGGCATCAGCACCGTCTTGGCAAAATCTGCCGGGGTGGCGTTGATATGCGGGGTGGGATAGTTTTTCATAGTTCTACCTCCTTATCGTGCATCCATATCCAGGATGCCCTGTAACCAAGCAGGGGCACTGCCCCACTTGTACACCACGTAATAATCGGAACCCTCTACAGAGGATTGGAAAGTGAGCTTATCCTCGCCATCGCCGGTCTTGCCCAACACACGGACGGCAGAGGTCAATTGGCGTTCCACCACACAGTCCGGGTAATGGTCGGCAAGCTCCTCAAGGGATAGACCGCTCTTTACCAGCAGGGCACCGAAATACTGTATCCCTTTGCCGGTGTATCGACCGGATACCGAGATGGATTCCACCATCGACGTTTGTGCCGGTAAGGCGGTTTCCTGCAGTTCCCGCTCAACGCCCAAAGCGATGGCGTTATTGACAACCGGAATCGCCAAAGCGATCAACAGCAAAAACACCGCCACCACGATCATCGTGGAACGTATCACCCGCCGCAGACGGTTTTTGCCTTTTTCATTCAGCGCCATACTGTACCTCACTTCGTTTAGTATATTCTCATTTTACCACATTCTTTCCTTTGGTGCAACAAAAAAAGAGACCCCAACCGAAAGTTGGGGTTTCCTTAAGGTTAGTCTAGCGTTTTATAGCCCTTCGCCTCAATGGCGGCGCGCAGGACCGGGTCGTCCACCGGGTCGCTGAGGGTGACGGTGGCGGTGCCGGACAGGCGGTCGGCCACAGCCGATTCCACGCCGGGGATGTCCTCCAGAGCGGCCTTTACGTGGGCCTCGCAATGGGGGCACATCATGCCCTCTACCTTAAATACTTTCTGCATCGCTGATTCCTCCTTTTCTGACTGAATATGATGATGTTCACAACAACAGGAGTCCCCGTTAGTATGGTCATCCTGATGCATTTTAAACAAATTCAGACGCAACGTATTGGTCATCACGCAAAAACTGGACAAACACATGGCCGCCGCCCCAAACATGGGATTCAGTTGCCAGCCAAACAGCGGGATAAACGCACCCGCCGCCAGCGGAATACCCAAGGCATTGTAGAAAAACGCCCAAAACAGGTTGGTGCGGATCTTACGCAACGTTGCGCGACCCAACCGCAGTGCCGCCGGCACGTCCGACAGGCAGCTGTGCATCAGCACCACGTCCGCCGCGTCTATGGCAATATCCGTGCCCGCACCGATGGCGATACCCACGTCAGCGGCGGTCAAGGCCGGGGCATCGTTGATGCCGTCACCCACCATGGCGGTGGGACCCTCCGCCATCAGGCGGCGGATAGCCTGCTCTTTATCCTGGGGCAGTACTTCCGCCACCACCTCGTCCACACCGGCCTGTCTACCGATGGCCTCAGCCGTGCGGCGGTTATCGCCGGTAAGCATTACCACGCGGATACCCATCGCTTTCAGTTGAGTAACCGCCTCTGTGCTGTCCGATTTGAGGGTATCTGCCACGGCAACGACACCCAACAGGCGGTCATCCTGCGCAAAATACAGCGGGGTCTTTCCCTCCTGCGCCAGCCTTTCGGCGGTGCGCTCCAGCTCGGCGGGGATGGTGACGTGTTGCCGTATAAATGTCTCATTACCGCCCAGCAGGTGGGAATCCCCCATCCGGGCGGTTAATCCGTTGCCCGGTAACACCCGGAAATCCTCCACCGTATTTAGAGGTAATGCCTTTTCGTGGGCATATCGGCGCACCGCCACGCCCAAGGGGTGTTCGCTGTGCTGTTCCAGAGCATAGGCCGCGGTCAACAACGCCGTTTCATCGTCGGTTATCACATCGGTCACCTCAGGCTTACCGGCGGTGATGGTGCCGGTCTTGTCCAGCGCCACAATGCGGATGCGTCCCGCCTGCTCCATAGCGGCGGCGGTCTTAAATAGCACCCCATTGCGGGCACCGATGCCGCTACCCACCATAATCGCCATAGGGGTTGCCAATGCCAGCGCGCAAGGACAGCTGATAACCAGCACGGAGATGGCTCGGGCAATGGCGAAACCCACCGTTTCGCCCACCAACAGCCAAATCGACAGGGTTACCAGAGCAATGCTCAGCACCACCGGCACAAATACCCCCGCCACCTTATCCGCCAACTTGGCAATAGGCGCTTTGGTAGCGGCGGTCTGTTCCACCAACTGAATGATCTTAGAAAGGGTGGTTTCTTCGCCTACTCGGGTGGCGCGACATTTGAGGTAACCCGACTGGTTGATGGTGGCGGCAGAAACGCTGTCACCCGCCGCCTTGTCCACCGGCACGCTCTCACCGGTGAGGGCCGCCTCGTTGACGGCGCTGGCACCCTCCAGCACCACACCGTCCACCGGGATGGTCTCGCCGGGGCGCACCGCAAACAGATCGCCCACCGATACCTGCTCGGCGGAGACCAGCCGCTCCTCCCCATCCACCAGCAAGGTGGCGGTGCGGGGCGCCAGCGCCATCAGCCCCCGCAAGGCATCGGTGGTGCGGCCCTTGGAGCGGGCCTCCAGCATTTTACCAAAAGTAATCAGCGCCAAAATCATAGCGGCAGACTCGAAATACAGGTCGTGAAGTCCCGCCGTGGTGCCGCCACCGACCATCGTCACCAGCACGTACAGGCTGTAGCCAAAGGCGGCGGAAGAACCCAGCGTCACCAAGGTGTCCATATTGGGAGAACCGTGCAGGGCGCTCTTGACACCGTTAATATAAAAATGGCGGTTGATCACCATAATGATCACGGTCAGCAACAGCTGGGCCAATCCCACGTACACGGGGTTTTGGTGAAGAAAAGACGGCAACGGCAAGCCCAGCATGGTGTGACCCATAGACAGGTACATGAGTACCACCAAGAATCCCACCGAGGTAAGCAGACGCCGTAACAGTTTTTGGGCGGTGGCATCCTCCGGGATGGTCTGCCTCATTTTCGGCGTATCGTCCACATAAGCGCCATAGCCGGCGTTTTGCACCGCCTGTATCACCGCATCGGCGGTGGCGGTGCCGGAAATCTCCATCGAGTTGGTCAACAAATTGACTACACATTTTTCTACCCCGGGCACCGCCGACGCGGCCTTTTCAACCCGGGCACTGCAAGCCGCGCAGGTCATTCCGGTTACACGAAATTGCATAACATCACCTCATTAATTTCTGCAAAATATCCAGTAGTTCCTCCACCACTTCGTCCCGGCCGTCACGTATATCCCGGGATACACAGCCGCGGATGTGGTTGTTCAGCAATTCGCGGTTAAAACTGCTCATGGCGGCGGTCACCGCCGCCGACTGGGTCAAAATGTCGGTGCAATAGGCGTCGTATTCAATCATACCCCGAATGCCCCGAATCTGTCCCTCGATGCGATTCAGGCGGTTGATCAGTTTGCGGCGTTCCTCCGCCGAACGCACCGTTCCTTTTTGACATTGGCAGGCATCATTATGTTCCATAGTGCCACCTCCTTGCGCACTCAGTATATACCCCCTAGGGGTATTTGTCAAGCAAAAAAATCACCGCTTAGAAATTCTAAGCGGTGATAAAAATTATTCAAATAACGGAGAGGACAAATACCGCTCGCCGGTGTCCGGGAGCAGCACCACCACGGTTTTACCGGCATTCTCCGTTCGGGACAACACCTGCCGAGCCGCCCACAGAGCCGCACCGGAACTGATGCCCGCCAACACGCCTTCCCGCTTCACCAGTTCTCTAGCGGCGGCATAGGCATCCACCTCGGTAACGGTCACCACCTCGTCATAGGCGGCGGTATCCAGCACCCCGGGAACAAACCCGGCACCGATGCCCTGCAACCCGTGGGTACCGGCATTACCGCCGGACAGCACCGGAGAGGCGGCAGGCTCCACCGCCACGACCTGTACGGCGGGGTTTTGCTCCTTGAGATACCGACCGACGCCGGTCAGGGTACCGCCGGTACCCACACCCGCCACAAAAACAGCCACCTTGCCATCGGTATCGGCCCAAATCTCAGGGCCGGTGGTGTCGTAATGGGCCCGGGCATTGGCGGGGTTATCAAACTGGCCGGGGATGAAACTGCCGGGTATCTCCCCCGCCAGTTCCTGCGCCTTGGCGATGGCACCACCCATACCCGCGGCGCCGGGGGTCAGCACCAGCTCCGCCCCATAGGCGGCCAACAGCCGACGGCGTTCCACACTCATAGAATCCGGCATCGTGAGTACCACCCGATAGCCGCGGGGCACCGCCACCGCCGCCAGACCAATGCCGGTATTGCCGCGGGTAGGCTCAATAATGGTGCCGCCGGGGCGCAGGGCGCCGGACTCTTCGGCGGCGGTAATCATCGCCAGAGCCACCCGATCCTTGGCGCTGCCGGCGGGATTGAAGCTCTCCAATTTCGCCAGCAAACGCCCGTCGGGGCACAGCCGATTCAGTTGTAGCAGAGGGGTTTTGCCAATCAAATCCGCAATGTTCTTTGCCACCGTCATCCCGGTCACCTCACTTTTGTTAGGTCGATTATACCACCCTACCCCGGCAGTGTCAAGGCGAATGCCGTTGACAAAGCCGAGGCAAATATGGTATGATATCAAACATACATTAGAAAGGAGAGTTCGTATGCAAGAGGCATTTTCCCGCACCGCCATCCAGCTAGGCGAAGAGGCGGTCCGTCGGCTGAACGGTGCCCGGGTCGCGGTTTTCGGTATCGGCGGCGTAGGCGGCTATACCGTCGAGGCGCTGGCCCGTGCCGGCATAGGAACTCTCGACCTGATCGACGACGACAAGGTTGCGGTATCCAATATCAACCGGCAGATCGTCGCCACCCACGATACGGTGGGACAGTACAAGGCGGAGGTTGCTGCTAAACGAATCGCCTCCATCAACCCCGAGGCTGTGGTGAACGTCCACAAGACCTTTTATCTGCCCCAAACAGCAGAAGTTTTTGATATGTCCGCATACGATTATGTGGTGGATGCCATCGACACGGTGGCAGGCAAGATCGCTCTGGTTGAGGCCGCCGTTAAGGCCGGGGTGCCCATCATCAGCTGTATGGGGGCCGGGAACAAGCTGGATGCCACCGCCTTTCGGGTGGCGGACATCCGCAAAACCACCGTTTGTCCCCTGGCACGCATTATGCGCAAGGAGTTGGGCAAGCGCGGCATTCAGCATCTGAAGGTGGTGTATTCCGCCGAACCGCCTCTTGCCGGGTTGGCACCCGGCGAAACCGCCGAAAAGAGCGATACCCGCCCTGAGCAAAACCGCGCCAAGCCTACCCCCGGCAGCAACCCCTTTGTCCCGGCGGTGGCGGGGCTGATTTTGGCCGGCGAGGTCATCCGCGACCTGACCGGTTATCAACGAGAAGGAGTTTAAGTTATGAATCTGCACGAATCCGGACAAATGTATCTGGAGACCATATTGGTACTCAGCAAAACCCTGCCGGTGGTCCGTTCCATTGATATTGTGGAGCACATGGGGTATTCCAAGCCTAGTGTCAGCCGTGCCGTGGGACTGCTGAAAAACGGCGGTTTTATTCTAGTGGATGAAAACGGCTACATCTCCCTCACTGAGGATGGCCGTGAGGTGGCGGAAACCATCTATGAGCGGCACAATATCCTCACCGAGGCCCTGACACTTTTGGGTGTGGACCCGGAAATCGCCTCTGAGGATGCCTGTAAGATCGAACACGCCATCAGCGACCACTCCATCCAAGCCATCAAAGCCTATCTAAAAGATGTAAAGTAATTCGCCTTAACACGCAAAAAAGCCCGGAACCATCACGGTTCCGAGCTTTTTGTTTGCGGTTATTATCCGGTGTTAGGCGTTCTCACCCAAGCAGGCAGCGCCTACGATACCGGCGTCGTTGCCCAGCTGAGCAACGCACAGAGTGGTCTGTTTTTTGCAGAATTTGCTGTAACGACCATCTTCAATCAGTTTGCGGACAGGACCCAGCAGGTTCTCGCCCTGACGGCAGACACCGCCGCCCACGCACACCACGTCGGGCTGGAAAATGTTGATGACGTTCACCAGACCGCAGGCCAGGTATTCCACATAGCGGTCCACCACCGCCTGACCGGCGGCGTCGCCCTGTTTGGCAGCCTCAAAGGGGATGCGGCCGTCCACGTTGGCGATATCGCCATCCGCCAGTTTCCACATCAGGCTATCGGGGTTCTCCTCCATGGCTTTGCGGGTCTGGTTCATCAGAGCCGTAGCGGAGGAATAGGTCTCCCAGCAACCGCGGCGACCGCAGGTACAGGGCTCGCCATCCATCATAATGACGGTGTGACCCAGCTCGCCGCCGGCGTAGTTGGAGCCGCCGTAAATCTTGCCGTCCAGCACGATGCCGCTGCCCACACCGGTACCCAGCGTGATGCAGATGCTCTTAGCGGCACCCTTGGTAGCACCGGCCTTTGCCTCGCCCAAGGCGGCGGCATTGGCATCGTTATCCACGTAGACGGGTTTGTTCAGTTTCTCCTTCATCACGGGGCCCAACAGCACGTGGGAGAACTTCAGGTTGTTGGCGTATTCCACCTCACCGGTCTCCACGTTGCAAGTGCCGGGACAACCCACGCCCACGTAGGCCACCTCGTCCATAGAGATGCCCTGCTGTGCCACCACCTTGTGGCACAGAGCCACCATATCGTCAATGATGGCCTCTGCCGGGCGGGGTAACGCGGTTTTTACGCTGGCGGTAGTGAGAATCTGGTAGTTCTCATCCACCAGACCTGCTACGATATTGGTACCGCCCAAATCAATTCCAATGGTATACATAGTCGTATTCTCCTTATTCTTCGTGATTAAACCTCGGACAGCAACGCCTCGAAATTGCCGGACAGCTCCACCTCACCGCTGTTAGCGGGGATGAAGAAGGTGTCGTACTGCACAAACTTCTCGCCGTTGATGGTGCCCTCACCCTTGGTGATCAGCACGGCAATAAAGCTGTCGGGGTTGTCGATGGTAACGGTGCCGTCGGCCTCCAGCTTGGTAACGGTGAAGTAAGAGCAAGCGGAAACCTCGGTGAACACGCCGCCCTCCACCACCGTCCGGGTGGGCTCGGCGGCATCGGCGGCACGGGTCAGGTCGGACACCTCCAGCGCCTTCTCCACGTGGAGAGGGCGGGTGTTGCCCTGAGCATCCTTTCGACCGTAGTCGTACACGCGATAGGTCACGTTGGAGTTCTGCTGAATTTCCGCAATCAGCAGGCCCTTGCCGATGGCGTGGATGGTGCCGGAGGGGATAAAGTAGCTCTCACCCGGCTGTACCGGCACAAACCGCAGAAGCCCGGTGAGGGTATTGGTGCGAATAGCCTCCTCCATCTCGGCACGGGTCACATCCCTCTGGAAGCCATAGTAAATGCCTGCGCCCTCTTCGGCGTCCAGAATGTACCACATCTCGGTCTTACCGTATTGTCCCTCGTGCTCCAGCGCATATTCATCGCTGGGATGCACCTGTACGGACAGGTCGCTCCGGGCGTCGATCAGCTTGATCAGCTGGGGGAAATCCTTAAACGCGGCGGCATTTTTGCCCACCGCATCCTTGCCCATCTTTTCC
>JAZNSL010000059.1:0-1839 GCA_045591225.1 Acutalibacteraceae bacterium
CGCGGGGGTTTTTCGAGGAAAACCGCCGGCCTTGCGATCGACGTTCGCCGGCGGCCACTGCGGCGGACCGGGGGGTGGAGGTTACGGACGGGCGGGCTGACAGGTTTTTTTGCGTGGGTTTTTTCTGGGTAACCGGTAACCGGTACCCGGTCTGTCCCGCGTGAAAACTCCTCCTCCTCGCCTCGTTTGTTATATGGGGAGGAGAAATCCTCCCCCCGTCGGGCGGTCGGTCTACCGCAAGTTGAGATTGCTTTCGGGCAATCGCGACGCCAAAAGCCTGTGATGGAACGGCCTTTGTGCCGCGGATGAACGTGAGTTCTGGCGTTTATCCTTTGTCCTTCGCATTTAGGCAGCGGAACCCGTTGGGGCGGTTATATCCCATCACCAAGCGGTGGCTCAGCCTGCGGTTCAGGACGTTAACTTCCGGGGAGGTCGCGAGGCCTTTTCGTCCCCCGCGCATATAGGCGTAATCGTACCGTTCGGGCCGGTTAGTCCCGAACACTGTAAGGTGGCCAGTCTGTGGTTCAGGGCGTTAACTTCTGGGAGGTCGCGAGACCTTTTCGTCCCCCACGCATATAGACGCAACCCGTTGGGGCGGTTATCCCGACACCATTACAGTGGCCAGTCTGTGGTTCAGGGCGTTAACTTCTGGGAGGTCGCAAGGCCTTTTCGTCCCCCACGCATATAGACGGAACCCGTTCGGGCCGGTTAGTCCCGACTTCATTATGGTGGCCAGTCTGTGGTTCAGGGCGTTAACTTCCGGGGAGGTCGCGAGACCTTTTCGTCCCCCACGCATATAGACGAATCCCGTACGGGCCGGTTAGATCCGAACACTGTAATGATTGCAAGTCTGTGGTTCAGGGCGTTAACTTCCGGGGAGGTCGCGAGGCCTTTTCGTCCCCCACGCATATAGACGGAACCCGTTGGGTCTGGTTACCCCACCTCCGGATTCGGCGGAATATTTCTGCGGGATCCATTATGGAGGCAAAAGCCTGCGGTTCAGGGCGTTAACTTCCGGGGAGGTCGCGAGACCTTTTCGTCCCCCGCGCATATAGGCAGAATAACGGCGGGTGTAGGAGGAAGTTTCCATGGAAACGTACGGGGGTGGACGCGAGCTTCTCTCGCGACTGTCCTTCGGAGGGATTCATGGCACGGGCGGCCTACATCTTGACGGTTAAATCCTCTCGGGGGTGGTGATGTCCGCTCGCTCCCACGGCACCGGGCGTATTGGAGGACGCGAGCTTCTCTCGCGACCGCCTTTCGGTCGATTCTGTGGCGGCGGTCGGCCATCACCACCTTTTAGGGGCGTATTCCATATTCAATATCGGCGTCGTCTTCCGTGGAGGGAGACATTTTCGTTCGGTACCGTTGAATACGGCGTACGGTTGCCAATCGGTTTTAAATCCCTGCGGGGTGGCGTATTCCATGTTCAATACCGGCGTCGTCTCCCGGGGAGGGAGACATTTTCGTCCGGTACCGTTGAATAAGGCGTACGTCGGTTGCCACTCGGTTTTAAATCCCTTCGGGGTGGCGTGTTCTGTATTCAATACCGGCGTCGTCTCCCGGGGAGGGAGGCATTTTCGTCCGGTACCGTTGAATACGGTACGTCGGTTGCCAATCGGTTTTAAATCCCTACGGGGTGGCATATTCCATGTTCAATACCGGCGTCGTCTCCCGGGGAGGGAGACATTTTCGTCCGGTACCGTTGAATACGGCGTACGTCTGTTGCCACTCGGTTTTAAATCCCCTGCGGGGTGGCGATGTCCGCCCGCCCCCACGGCGCCGGGCGTATCGGAGGACGCGAGCTTCTCTCGCGACCGCCTTTCGGTCGATTCCGTG
>JAZNSL010000060.1:0-16439 GCA_045591225.1 Acutalibacteraceae bacterium
CGACTTATCAGTTCATCGCCGTCGTTGAGCCCTTTGCAAAGCACCAGTTGGCAATTCATCTTGATGCCCGCCTCAGCAAAGCGACGCATAATGGGCATCAAATTGGCGGCACTTGGATTTTTCATCATCTTCACCCGCAGCTCGGGGTTGGTGGTATGCACCGAGACGTTGACCGGAGAAATGTGCATCTCAATGATGCGGTCAATGTCGTGGTCGCGGAGGTTGGTCATGGTGATGAAGTTGCCGTGGAGGAAGGACAGACGGCTGTCGTCGTCCTTAAAATACAGGCTTTCCCGCATACCCTCCGGCAACTGGTCGATGAAACAGAAAATGCAGTTGTTCCGACAGGAGCGTTGCTTGTCCATCAGGTAGGTGTCAAAAACCAGACCCAATTCATCATAAGGCTTCTTTTTGACCTTGACCGTGCGGGTCTTCCCCTTGGCGGTCTGCAGGGTCAGCTCCAGACGGCTGTCCGGCATATAAAACCGATAATCCAACACGTCGGTGATCTCCCGCCCATTGATGGTCAAGAGGGTATCCCCCGCTTTGATCCGCCCTCTGGCGGCGGGGCTATGTTTCTCTACGTCGGCAATCAGGACCGCCATACGGCCACCTCCCATCCGGTAAAATCGGGGCGCAAATGCTCCTGCTACCCCATAATTGCCCTATATTATAACATATATATCCCAAAAAGAAAAGACCATCCCGCAAAAAAATCCAAAAAAGACGCATTTGCAGAATGGAAAACCTTGAAAATATATGAAAAAGTCTAAAGAAACAGTTCTAAAAAACTGAGGAAGCCACCGTAATCGTTGATAAACGCGTTTTGCGCGGATTGGCGAGATGTTTTTTTGCCGAGGAAGTCAAAAAACGCAGTGAATACTGTATGTATTCACGAGGCTTTTGGACGATGGCGGCGAAAAAACAGCCGTCAAGCCGTGTAAACAAGCGGTTATCAGCGATTACAAAATAAAAATAGAGAAGGATTGCTCCTTCTCTACTTTCATTTCCATTGGCACCAGGGCAGACGAATTACTCGCCAACCTTGACAATCTGCTTGCCGCCGTAGTAGCCGCAGCTACCGCACAGACGGTGGGCACGCTTGTACTCACCACACTGGGGACATTTCACCAGGGTGGGAGCATCCAGCTTCCACAGGTTGTTACGACGTTTGTCGCGACGGGCTTTGGATGTTTTTCTCTTGGGTACCGCCATGTCAGCACCTCCTTGCATTGATAAAAAGGTTTAATCTAATAATTGTCCCAACACTGCGAGACGGGGATCGACAGACTTACGGTTGCAACCGCACAGTCCTTCATTGAGGTTCTTTCCGCACAGTGGGCACAGTCCGCGGCAATCCTCTTGGCAGAGGCTCTTATACGGCAACTCCAGCAGTACGTCCGCCAGCACCAAATCGTCAAGATTCAGCTGGTAGTTGTCCAGCAGGATATAGTCGTCGTTCTCCTCATTTTCCAGAGTGGTTACCAACGTGTGCTCCAAGGGGATGTCATAGGTCTTGGTATAGGGGGTCAGGCACCGGTCGCAAGCGCCGTAAAACACGACACCGACACGGGCAGACAAGGTCACCACGCCGGCCCGCACCGTCACCGAACCGGTCACACGGATGGGGTCGCGCATAGGACAAGCGCCCTGATACTCAACCTGTGAAAAATCCAACTCTGTGTCGATGGGCAGGCTGTTTACCTCGCCCATAAACAACGGTCTGCATTGCAAAAGCATAGTTCACCTCAAGCGTCACGCAAAGTATTATATAGGAGTAGGCGGAATTTGTCAATAGACAATTTAAAATTCCGTCCATTTCTACAATATCACCAATTTTCAATAACCGCTATTGAAACGGTGTTGTGATAATCAACCAGTGATCATCCCCGCCGTATCAGTGGTCGGCGGGCTTCTCGATAGCCACCAGCGGAACGAAGGGCTCCGCCTCGGCATCGCCGATATCCCGGATGAGGATAAAGGGGGTCAGCTCATCGTCCTGACCGGCAGGGTTGTCCCGAATGCGGTCAGCCAAGTTACTGTCCGGCACCTCTGCCAGATCGGGGGATTTGCCCAGCACCTCCACGTCGATGTCGTTGGCATCCACCAGCACGCAGGAAATGCCCAGCTTCTCGTAAATGTCGGCGCACACACCGGCAGGGTCCTCGGTGCTGAGCACCGCGGTGGTCTTGTAAGTGTCGAACTGGGAATGGGGATAGAAACCGTCGATACCGGCAATCTCCCGACCCAGAATCTCGAAGAACACACCCCGCTTGCCCCGCAGTTTGCCCAAGGCACTGCGGAAAGAGGCCCACAACACCAACGGCAGACCCTTCATATCGATGGCCAGCTGCAACTTATACGGCTCGGACAGGCCGGTGCCGGTGGCACTGCGATAGGCAAACTTGGACAAAAACTTAGCCCAGAAGCCCACCTTGACCTCTTCCATCGTGACGATCTTACCCTGGCACATAGAAATCACTTTCTCGCCCAAGGTCACCACGTCACCCGGCTGATACAGCGGGGTCACGTACTTACGCAGAATCTCAATATAGTCCTCGCCCTTTTCGATGAAATGGGTCTTGATGCCGTACCGCTCATAGCGAACGCCATCCACCTCCAAGAGACCCCGGACGTAGTAGGTCACGCCGTCTTTTTCCCGGCGGTTCTGCTCGTTGTTGCGGTTACCTTCGTACCAAATCGCAGCCATAATTGTCGCTCCATTCACAGAGAACGGCGAGGTTGCCCTCGCCGTTCCGAGTTGATTTTATGCATACCTATCCCCTAGTATCGCACCGGGGAATGAGTTTTATGCTCTATTAGATCTCCTGAGCCAGCTCAGCCAAACGGGCAGGGATGTCTGCCTTGTCAGCGGAAATGGACAGGGTGATGTTGGCCTCCAGCTTGGACAGCTTCTCAACGAAGTCGGCCAGCTTCTCCATATCGTCGCCGCCGATCTTCAAGGTGGAATCCACGAAGATGTCGGTGATGTCGTAGTTACCGGCGCACATACCGGCAATAAAGCCATAGAAGCAACCGTAGCAGTTGACGGCGTAATCCTCAGCGGCAACCAAACGAGCCTTATGGCTCAGATCGTAAGTCAAAGTGTTATCTTTTTCAATAAAGACCACGTTTCCCTTAGACTGCTCCACGGCGACGTTGCACAGGTCCATCAATTTCTTAGTCTTACCGGAGCCCTTTTTACCGAGAATTAAAGTGATCATAATATTGTCCTCCTAAAAGTTATATATTTGGAAACCGTCTCACGACGGGAACTCCCACAGGGATGTGTTGGTTGGGGATCAGTCCCCCAGTCTTGCCTCCAGGGCGGCACGGTCCGCCTCGTAGCCGGGCTTGCCCAGCAGGGCGAACATATTCTTCTTATAGCTTTCCACACCCGGCTGGTTGAAGGGGTTGACGCCCAACATATAGCCGGAAATGGCACAGGCCTTTTCGAAGAAGTAAATCAGATAGCCCAACTCGGACTCGTTCATAGCCGGGACGTCCAGCACCAGGTTGGGGGTGCCGCCATCGGTATGCGCCAAAATGGTGCCCTCAAAGGCTTTTTCATTCACAAAAGACAGGGGCTTGCCGGCCAGGAAATTCAGACCGTCCACGTTCTCTGCGTCCTCTTTGATGAGAATGTCCTGCTGAGGTGCGCCCAGCTTAACCACCGTCTCAAACAGGATGTTGGAGCCATCCTGAATGAACTGACCCAGAGAGTGCAAATCGGTGGAGAAGATCACCGAGGCCGGGAACAGGCCCTTGCCGTCCTTGCCCTCGCTCTCGCCGTACAACTGCTTCCACCACTCGTTCATCATAGCGAACTGGGGCTCGTAGCTGACCATCAGCTCCACGGCACGACCCCGACGGTGCAGGGCGGTACGGGCGGCGGCGTAACGGTAGCAATGGTTCTCACCCAAGGAAGAATTGGCGAAATCGCCACGGGCGGCGGCGGCACCCTGCATCAGGGCGTCGATATCGCAACCCGCCACGGCGATGGGCAACAGACCCACGGCGGTCAGCACCGAGAAACGGCCGCCCACGTCATCCGGCACCACGAAGGTCTCGTATCCCTCGCGGTCGGACAGACCCTTCAGAGTACCCTTTGCCTTGTCGGTGGTGACGTAGGTGCGGCGCACCGCCTCTTCGTGACCGTACCGGCTCTCCAGCAGTTCGCGGAACACGCGGAAAGCGATGGCCGGCTCGGTGGTGGTACCGGACTTGGAAATGACGTTGATGGACACCCGGCGACCCTTGCAGATCTCCAGCAGCTCCGCCAACTGGGTGCCGGAAATGCTGTTACCGGCGAAGTAGATGTCGGGGGTATCCTTCTTCTTCGCGTTATAATTATTGGATTTGAGGAACTCGATGGCGGCGCGGGCACCCAGATAGGAGCCGCCGATACCGATGACGATAAACACATCGGTATCCTCTTTAATACGCTCGGCAGCGGCCTTAATGCGGGCAAACTCCTCTTTATCGTAGTTTACCGGCAGATCCACCCAACCCAAGAAATCGTTGCCCAGGCCGGTACCGGCGTGGAGAATGTCGTGGGCCAACGTCACTTGCGGTTGAAGGGCCAGTATCTCCTCTTCGCTGATAAAGTCCTTTGCGTACTTGGTTTGCAGTGTTACCGCCATAGCATTTCCGCCTTTCCTCTGTTTCGAAATGGGGTTTCTTTTGTTATTGTATTCATTTTACACCATAAGTTCCAATTTTGCAACCGCAAATTGTGAATTTTTTTGTCTTTTTTTACAAATTATCCCAGTAGCGTATCCATCAGCAAGCCGTAGGCCCACCGCAGGGTGGTGGCAGGAACGTCCCCCGCCGCACGGATGGGGTATTCCCCCACCGTTTCCTCCCCGATTTTCAGCCGCCAGACCCCCACCGTCTGGCCGGCAGACACCGGCGCCTCCACCTCCGGCAACATCTCCACCGTGGATTCCAGTTGCTCCTCGGTGCCTTTGCGGAGCAACAGCGCACCGGGGGTATCCGGGACGGCGGTCACCGTTTTTTGCTGACCGCCCAGCACCTTTACCGGCTCCGGGTTCACCGTATCCGCCGAGGGGGTATGGTTCACGTAGCCGGCGAAACCGTAATCCAGCAACGTCCGCGCTCCCGCCCAGCGGTCGGCGGTGGTGCTGCACCCCAGCACCACTGCAATGAAGGAGGTGTTCTCCCGACGGGCGGTGGCGCTCAGGCAATGCCCCGCCGCGTTGGTGGTGCCGGTCTTCAGCCCGGTGGCACCCTTGTAGTGGCGGAGCAGTTTGTTGGTGTTCACCAACTGGGATGCACCGCCCCGGAGAGAATCCATCCAGATGGTGGTGTACTGTTCGATCAGCGGGTGGGTCATCAGCTCCCGGCTCATCAGCGCCACGTCGTAGGCGCAGGAATAGCCGGTATCGTCCAACCCACTGCAATCCGCAAACTGGGTATCCTGCATACCCAACTGGGCGGCACGGGCATTCATCTGAGCCACGAAAGCGGTCTGACTGCCCGCCAAATGCTCCGCCAACACCCCGCAGGCATCGTTGGCGGACACCACCGCCGCCGCCTTTACCAGCTCCTCCACCGTCATAATTTCCCCCGGTTCCAGCCATATCTGGCTTCCGCCCAGGGCGGCGGCGGTATCCGAGCAGGTCACCGGGTCGGTAAGGGCGATCTTCCCTGCCTCCAGCGCCTCCACCGTCAACAGCAGGGTCATCACCTTGGTCACCGAGGCGATGGGCAGATGGGTGCGGGCGTCCTTCTCATACAGCACCGTCCCCGTCCCCTGATCCATCAGCACCGCGCCCTTGGCCTTGACCTCCAGATCGGCGCTGTCGGCGGACACCGCCATGGTGGGCCACACCTCGTCGTTGTCCCGCAACAGATCGCCTAAGTTCTCTCCGTTGCTCTCATCGTACAGTACCTGCCCGCCGCCGTCGGCGCTCACCGGTGTTGTCACCAGACACAGCACCGCCAACACAATTGCCAACCGTCGTTTCCATAGAGTGGTCATAATGGTCATCCTTTCTTCCGTTCGATTGCTAATATATATGAAAAAGTTTTGAGAAATAATGAGAAAAGGCTTTATTTTTTCGCTGAAAAGCAATATAATGAAAAAGTATGAGTATTTTTGGGGAATACGCCCGTCCGAAAGGAAGAAGAATATGACTGAAAATCGCAACTGGTTGGATAATGTTCACCACATTCATTTCATCGGCATCGGCGGCTCGGGTATGAGCCCGCTGGCCGAGATCCTCCACGCCAAAGGCTATGCCCTGTCCGGCTCGGACAACAACGAATCGGACAACCTGACCCGCATCCGCGGTTTGGGCATCCCGGTGGTGATGGGGCATCACCCGGAGAACGTGGAGGGCGCCGACCTGGTGGTGTACACCGCCGCCATCCCCGCCGACAACCCGGAACTGGTGGCCGCCGCCGAAAAGGGCATCCCCACCCTGGAGCGGGCCATCCTGCTGGGCTGGATCTCCCGCCAGTTCGGCAACACCATTGCGGTGGCGGGTACCCACGGCAAGACCACCTCGTCCTCTATGCTCAGCCAGGTGCTGTTAGAGGCCGGTACCGACCCCAGCATCTTCATCGGCGGCCGTCTGCCCGCCATCAATGCCAACGGCCACGCCGGCACCAACGACACTATGGTGTGCGAGGCCTGTGAGTTTAAGGACCATTATCTGGAGATGACCCCCGCCGTCAGCATCATCCTCAACGTGGATGCGGATCACCTGGATTATTTCGGCGACCTGGACGGGGTCATCGCCTCCTTTGCCAAATTTGCCGCCCAGACCACCGGCAAGGTCATCTACAATGCCGACGACCCCAATACGGTGGCGGCGGTGAAAGGGCTTTCACCCGACAAACTGATCTCCTTCGGCACCGCCGACGGGTGCGACTGGCAGGCCAAGAACGTCCGCACCGTTCGGGGCAGCTACGGGCTGTACGATCTGTACTGTAAAGGCAAGTTCCTTCACACCGTCGAATTGGGGGTTCCCGGCGCCCACAACGTGCTGAATTCTCTGGGTGTGGCCGCCGCCTCCGACCTGTGCGGCATCGACCCCGTCACCATTGCCGCCGGTATCCTGGCCTTCCACGGCGCCGGACGGCGGTTCGAGTTCCTGGGCACCTATGCCGGGGTGACGGTGGCGGACGACTATGCCCACCACCCCACCGAGATCGCCGCCACCCTGGAGGCGGCCAACAAGCTGGAGCATAACCGGGTGTGGGCGATACACCAGCCCTTCACCTTTTCCCGCACCGCCCGCCACCTGGAGGAGTTCGCCCGGGTGCTGGATCTGGCGGACGTGGCGGTCATCAGCGACATTATGGGCAGCCGCGAGGTCAACGAGTGGGGTGTCCATTCCAAACAGATGACCGACAAAATGGAGCACGGTGTCTACCTGCCCACCTTTACAGAGATCGCCGCATACGTAGCCGACCGGGTACAGTCCGGCGATCTGGTAATTACTATGGGCGGCGGCGACGTGTATAAGTGCGCCCGTATGATCATTGCTCTGCTCAAAGAGAAAGAATAAGGAGTGTCTCTTTTGCTGAAAAACCTTGTGGGCGACCGCGCCTTTTACCGCTACGTCATGACGCTGACCATGCCGATTATGATACAAAACGGCATTACCCATTTGGTAAATATGCTGGACAACATTATGATCGGCGCGGTGGGCACCGTGGAGATGAACGGTGTCACCATCGCCAACCAACTCATCTTCGTGTTCAGTCTGTGCATCTTCGGCGCGGTGTCCGGCGCGGGTATTTTCGGTGCCCAGTTCGCCGGTAACAAAGACCACGTCGGCATCGCCCACACCATGCGGTTCAAGCTGCTGTTCTGTACGTTACTGACGGTTGCCGGTATCGGTGTGTTCCTCCTCTGGGGAGAACCGCTGATCAACCTCTACCTGCAGGGCGAGGGCAACCCCGCCGATGCGGCGGCCTCGCTGACCCACGCCAAAAACTATCTGGGCATTATGCTGGTGGGGCTGATTCCCTTCACGCTGGTGCAGTGCTACGGCAGTACCCTGCGGG
Organism: Acutalibacteraceae bacterium; assembly: GCA_045591225.1. Taxonomy (GTDB): domain Bacteria; phylum Bacillota; class Clostridia; order Oscillospirales; family Acutalibacteraceae; genus UBA5905. The sequence goes on from JAZNSL010000060.1 coordinate 8,041, forward strand.
AAACCGGACAGACCACCCCGCCTATGGTGGCGGGACTTATTGCGGTGGGTGTCAACCTCATCGGCAACTACATCCTCATATTCGGGCATTTCGGTGCGCCGAAACTGGGGGTCAACGGCGCCGCCATCGCCACCGTCATTTCCCGCTTTGTGGAACTGGCGGTGCTGGTGGTATGGACCCACACCCACACCGACCGCAACCCCTTTGCCACCATCCTCTACCGCAGTCTGCGCATCCCGTTGCGGCTGACCGGACAGATCTTCGTCCGGGGTCTGCCCCTGATGGCCAACGAGGCGGCCTGGTCGGTGGGTATGGCCACCCTCAACCAGCAGTATTCCCTGCGGGGTCTGGACGTGGTGGGCGCCAACAACATCAACGCCACCTTCTGGAACGTGTTCTCCGTCGCCTTTATGGCGGTGGGTATCGCGGTAGGCATTATTTTGGGGCAGAAGCTGGGTGCCGGCGACCTGGAAGGCGCCCGCCGCGACAGCCGCAAACTGATTGCGTTTTCGGTGGTCATCAGCCTGGGCACCTGCCTGCTGTACGCCGCCTTTGCGCCGGTTATCCCCTACCTGTATAACACCACCGACACCATCCGCCATCTGGCCACCAACCTGATGCTGGTGGGCGCCTTAGCGATGCCCATTGACGCTTTCGCCCATGCCACCTACTTCACGTTGCGCTCCGGCGGTCAGGCGTTTATCACCTTTCTATTCGACAGTTGCTTTATGTGGGCGGTCAACGTGCCGCTGGCCTTCCTGCTGGTGCATTACACCGCCCTGCCCATCGTGGCGGTGTTCGCCCTGTGCCAGGGCATCAACATCCTCAAATGCATTCTGGGCGGTTGGCTGGTGCACAAAGGCGCTTGGATCAAAACCATTGTGGAATAACAAAAGACGGTGTGACCATTCCGGTCACACCGTCTTTTCTTAGGGTGAGCAGTGAAACCCTACCATCATATCTTCTGCATCTCCGGCAGGCGGTCCAGCACCGCCGTGATTTCCGTGGCGGTTGCCAAGCCCTTCGAAAAGGCGGTGGCACTGCCGCAGGCTACGCCCAAGCCCAGCGCCTGTTGCGCGTCTTCGGTGCGGGTATACCCCGCCACAAAGCCGGCCACCAGGCTGTCCCCGGCGCCCACGGTGCCGATAACCTCACCGTCGGGGGCGGGTTGATACCACCGCTGTCCGTCGCCGGTACACAGCACGGCGCCATCGCCGCCCAAGCTGACCAGTACGTTCCTGGCGCCCTGCGCCAGCAGTTCCTCGGCGGCGGTCACCACGTCCGCCAAAGCGGGCAGGTCACGACCCAGCAGGGCGGCCAGTTCTTCCCGGTTGGGCTTCACCAGCCACGGCCTCTCTCCAAGGGTGTTCAGCAACGCCTGACCGGTGGTGTCCACCACCACCCGGCAGGGAATACGGGCCACCATATTGCGGTAGGAATCCTCATCCATACCCGGCGCCCGACTGCCACACACACACACCACGTCATCAGTCTGTAACTCCAGAGCCGCCAGATGGTGGAGCAGCCGCTCCACCGCCTCCTCCGGCACGTAGGGGCCGGGAGCGTTGAGCTCAGTCTCGGCGGTGCCGTACAGCTTGACGTTGATGCGGGTCTGCCCCTCGTCCAGATGGGTGAACGCCGTGTCCAGCCCCATCTTCTGCAAAGCGCTCTCCAGCATCCGTCCGTTACTGCCCGCTACAAAACCCAGGGCGGTGTTGGACTCGCCCAGAGCGGTGAGCACACGGGATACGTTGACCCCTTTTCCGCCGGGGGTCATCACGCACCCGTCCACAAAGTTGATGGTACCCTGTTGCAGATTTCCCAGCCGCACGGTGCAATCCAGCGCCGGGTTACAAGTAATGGTATAAATCATATCATTCTACCTCGCAAATTCTTCCGCCACCAACGACGTTATCGCCGTCGTACAGCACCACCGCCTGACCGGTGGTCACCGCCCGCTGAGGGGTGTCGAACACCACCTGCGCCCGTCCGTCCGGCAGGGCGGTGACGGTGGCGGATGCCTCCTTGGCGGAATAGCGGGTCTTGGCGGTGACCCGTATCGGCTCGGTGGGTGTCTCGCCGGACACCCAGTTGAAGCCGTCGGCAACCAGGGTGTCGGTATACAGGGCGCTTTCGGGAGTCAGCAGGACGGTATTGGTGTCCATACTCTTGCGCCGCACGTACAGCGGAGCGGGCAAGGACAACCCCAGGCCCTTGCGCTGGCCGATGGTGTAGCCAATAAGCCCCTTGTGCTGACCCAGCACCTTGCCGTTTTCGTCCACGAAATCGCCGGGGGGATATTCCCGCCCGGTACGGCGGCGGATGAAATCCGCATACTTGCCGTCCGGCACAAAGCAGATGTCTTGGCTATCCTTTTTCCCGGCGGTGACAAAGCCCTGTGCCGCCGCCCGACTGCGGACGGTGTCCTTGTCCGGCATCTCGCCCAAAGGAAAGGCCACGTGGGCCAACTGCTCTTGGGTGAGGAAATACAGCACGTAGCTCTGGTCTTTTGCCAGATTCTTGGCTTTTTTCAGTTGGTATTTTCCGCTGTCAGGGTCGTATTCCACCCGGGCGTAGTGACCGGTGACCACCTTGTCACAGCCCCGGTCCCTAGCGTAGTCGTAGAGAAGCGAGAACTTCAAATGGCGATTGCATTCGATGCAGGGGTTGGGGGTATCGCCGGACTCGTAAGCGGAGACAAATCCCTCGATGACCTGCTTTTCAAATTCTCCGCGGCAATCCAAAATTTCAAAAGGGAATCCCAGCCCTTTTGCCACGGCGGCGGCATCCCGGGCCTCCGATGCGGCACCGCAGGCGTTGCCGTAGTCGTGAAGCCGCATGGTAACGCCCAGACAATCGTAGCCGGCCTCAACCATACAGGCCGCCGCCACCGAGCTGTCTACGCCGCCGCTCATGGCGATGAGTGCTTTTTTCATCGGATTTCCCCCTTTCATTCCTTTGATTCCTGCACCGCCTCCAAGGCTTCCCGCAGGGTGTCCAGGGCATTCTTGCCCCCGGTGCGGTCGATCCGCACCGCAAAATAGGGCTTACTGCCCGCCGAGATCATCACCCGACCGGGCAGAGCGGCGGTCAGGCGACCGCCCAAAGCCACGTCCAATTTTTCGCAATACAGCAGCAGAGAATCCTGCTGTTGCTTGATTTCCCGCACGCCGATGGCGGCGGCCATATTTCTGAGCAGAGCCACGTCCACCAACCCCTGCACCGCCGTGGGCGGTTCGCCGAAGCGGTCGATGAGCTCGTCAAACACGTCCATAGAATCCTCCACCGTGCGGATGTCCGCGATACGGCGGTAGATCTCCAGACGCTGGGCGTTGTCGCTGATATAACTGTCCGGGATGTGGGCGGAAATGGGCAGGTCCACCAAGCATTCCACCGACCCGGCGGCGGTGACGCCCTTTTCCTCGCTGACCGCATCCGCCAGCAGTTTCAGGTACATATCGTAGCCCACCGCCTCCATATGCCCGTGTTGTTGGGCACCCAGCAGGTTGCCCGCTCCGCGGATCTCCATATCCCGCATAGCGATCTTGAAGCCCGCGCCAAACTCGGTGAAATCCCGCATGGTTTCCAACCGTTTTTGGGCGATGTCGGTGAGTTCCTTGCCTCTGGTAAAGGTCAAATACGCATAAGCGCGGCGGGAGGAACGGCCCACCCGACCGCGGAGCTGATGAAGCTGGGACAGACCGTAACGGTCGGCATTCTCAATGATAAGGGTGTTCACGTTGGGGATGTCCACGCCGGTTTCGATGATGGTGGTACACACCAAAATGGCCACCTCGTGCTCCAACACCTGCCGCCAAATCTCGGACAGCTCCTCCTCGTTCATCTTGCCGTGGGCCACCGTAATCCGCGCCTCAGGGATGCGGTTGTGCAGCGCCGCCGCGGTCAGCTCGATGTTATCCACCCGATTGTGGAGGTAATACACCTGACCGTCCCGCCGCAGTTCCCGGCGGATGGCGTCGGCGATAACCCCGTTATCGTGCTCCAGCACGTAGGTCTGCACCGGACGGCGGTCCTGAGGGGCTTCCTCAATCACCGACATATCCCGAATACCGCTCATAGCCATATTCAGCGTCCGGGGTATGGGGGTTGCCGACAGGGTCAGCACGTCCACGTTGGGGGTCAGTTCCTTAATGCGTTCCTTTTGCACCACGCCGAACCGCTGTTCCTCATCCACGATGAACAGCCCCAAATCCCGAAAAGCGATGTCCTGAGACAGCAGACGGTGGGTGCCCACGACAATGTCCACCTCACCGCTCTTGACCCGACGGACGATGTCCGCCTGCTGTTTGGCGGTGCGGAAACGGGACAGCATCTCCACCTTCACCGGGAACCCCTCAAACCGCTTGAGGATGGTGTTGTAATGCTGGAACGCCAGTATGGTGGTGGGCACCAGGATGGCGCACTGCTTACTCTGGCTGACGCATTTAAACGCCGCCCGCAGGGCTACCTCGGTCTTGCCGAAGCCCACGTCACCGCACAGCAGACGGTCCATGGGCACCGTGCGTTCCATATCGCTCTTGATTTCATCAATGCACCGCAACTGGTCCTCGGTCTCCTCATACTCGAAATGGCGTTCAAAATCGTACTGCCATTCCTCGTCCGGACCGAAAGCGAAGCCGGGCGAGGACATCCGCTTGCTGTACAGCGCCACCAGTTGCTTGGCAATATCCTTGACGGCGGTGCGCACCCGTGTCTTGGCCTTTTGCCATTCCTGACCGCCCAGACGGTGCACCTTGACGGTGGCATCCTCTTTGTTGCCGATGTATTTGCTCACCAGATCCAGCTGAGTCACCGGCACGTAAAGGGTGTCACCCTTGGCGTATTCCAGCTTGATATAATCCTTGACCACACCCTGCACGTTCACCTGATGCACACCCTGGTACACGCCGATACCGTGGGCGGTATGCACCACGTAATCACCGACTTGCAACTCGGACAGGCTGTGGATTTCCATACCTTTTTCCTTGCGGCGGCGGTTGCGCCGTACCGGCTTTATCGCCCGTCCGTGGGTCAGCACCGCCAAGCGGGCCTCCGGCAGTTCCAAGCCGGCGGAAAGGCCGCCCGCCATCACCAGCACCTGGCCGCGGATAGGGGCTTCCGGCGACTTGGCGTACAGCGCCGGCAGACCCGCCTTTTGCAGGTCCTCCGCCAAAATCTGCGCCGCCTTTTCCTCGGCGCCGGCCAGCACCACGCAGGCCATCTTGCGGTTCAAAAGATCCCGTAGGTCCTCTGCCAGCAGTTCCACCCGACCGGACCACACCGGCAGTTGGCGGGCATCCACCGTGTACATCTTCTCCAGCCGTACCGCCACACCGCCGCGGGCAAAGGCATCCAACAGCACCGTGGAACGCTGTTCCAGCTGTACCGCCACTTGCTCCCAGGTAGGAGCATACTCCATCAAGGCGCGGCAAAGAAGCCCCTCCTCCAGAAGGGCGGTTTCGTCCTGCTCCAACTGCCAGCGATAGGTACGCACCCGCTCCCGCACCTTGGCGGGCTCGGACACGAACAACAGGTCGTTGCGCATATAGGTGAACAGGTTGGACTTTTCCTTGTAAATGAGGGGTAGATATTTATCCACCGAGCCGGGATGCAGACCGCCCCGCAGACGGTCCACGTCCCGGAGCAGAGCCTCCCGCACCACGGGGGCGTTTTTGCCCCGTTGGGCGGTGGCAGGGGCCTCGATCTGAGCCGCCAGTTCCGCCGGGCTGTCGTACATAATTTCCGCCGCCGGGGGGATGGACACCGCATCCAGGTTTTCGGTGCGGCGCTGGGTCAGCAGGTCGAAATAACAGAGGCTGTCGATGGTATCGCCCCACAATTCCAGACGGACGGGAGCGGGACAGGCGGCGGGGTATACGTCCACGATACCGCCCCGGACGGCAAACTGGCCGGGACCTTCAATTTGAGCGCAGCGCTCATAGCCCGCCGCCGAGAGGGCGGCAGGCAGGTCGGCCACCGGGAGCTGTGCCCCGGCTATCAGTTCGATGGTGCGTTCCAGCAGGGTGTCCGGAGGGATGGTGTACTGCATCGCCGCATCGGCGGTGGCCACCACCAGGTCGTAGCCACCCTCCGCCATCGCCGCCAGCACACCCAAGCGCATCTGCTCGTATTCCCGGCTGGCAGACTCCATCTGGCGCAGAGCCAGTTCCCGGGCGGGCAGATACCGAGCGCGCAGACCCAACGCCTGCAGGTCCTCCAGCAGGCGGCTGGCCTCTGCCTCATCCCCCACCAGCACCACGCCACGCCGTTTCTGGGACCGGCAAAGGCCCACCATAAACAGCGCCTTGTGGATGTGGGAAAGTCCCACCAACTGAATGGGGGTACGGCGGGCGGTCAGGTCCTCGCAGACGCTCCGATAGGCGGGCAACACCGCCAATCCTTTATCCCAAATGCTCATAATTACCTCGTTTGGTTGCTTTTAGTGAGAATACTTGTTCATAGCGCCGTTGATGTCCCCGGCTATGATGCACTCCGCTGCGCCGGCGGCCTTCTCAAAGGCCTCCTCCATCAACGGTTGTTCGTCCTTTTTGAACTTGCTCAGCACCCAGTCTGCCAGGTCGTAGGCGGGATGGGGCTTGGCGCCCACGCCGATACGCACCCGGGGGAAGGTGTCCTCGCCGATACATCGGATGATGCTCCGCAGACCCTTTTGTCCGCCGTCGGAGCCTTTTCCTCGCACCCGCACCACGCCGGGGTTGAGGGCGATGTCGTCAGACAGCACCAACAGTTGGTCGGTGCTGAGTTTATAGAAAGCCATCGCTTCCCGCACCGCTTCGCCGGAGTTGTTCATAAAAGTTTGGGGGAACATCAGCATCACCTTTTTGCCGGCGATCTCGCCGGTGCCCACCATGGCCTTAAACTGCTTTTTGGACAGGGCGATGCCGTGGTCCTTGGCCAGCAGGGTCAAGGCGTCGATGCCCGCGTTGTGGCGGGTGTGCTCATAGGCCATACCGGGGTTGCCGAGACCCACCACCAGCCAGTCGATGGCGGTCTTTTTCTTCTGAAAAAACATAGGGATTCCTCCAATTTTGAGAACGACGATACGCCGAAAGTCACGCGACCTCCGGCTGTTCGTTGGTTATTCTGTCACCCAGTATAGCAGAAAAAAACACGCTCCGCAAGGGAAATTTGTTGGAGAGTGAAAAGTAACCGGGCGGCAGGTTGCCGCCCCTACAAGCACAAATTGGACTCTAACGCCTCATTCCTCACCCCTGCCGTCCTTGCGAGCTTTGCGGCGTTGCCGCTAAATCTCGACGGACTTCGCCGTAGACAACGTCCACTCCTCACTCTTCGAACTCTCTCTGTGAAAAATGACCGAAAACGTCTGCAAAATTTGTTAAAAAATGAACAATACGTAATTTTTGCGAAAAAATTCAAAAAAATCGCAAAAAAGGGTGGCAAAATAGAAAAGTATCTGTTATAATACTAAGCGGCTTTGCAGACGTGATGGGCAGGACGGGAAAACAACCTCGAACGCCCTGCCCCGATGCAAAGAAAATCTAAACAAATTTGGAGGTAAAAAACATGAGTCACAAGTATGTCTACCTGTTCAAAGAGGGCGACGCTTCCATGCGTGAGCTGCTGGGCGGTAAGGGTGCTAACCTGGCCGAGATGACCAAGATCGGTCTGCCCGTGCCCCAGGGCTTCACCGTTTCCACCGAGGCCTGCACCCAGTATTATGAGGACGGCCGCAAGATCAACGATGAGATCAAAGCTCAGATCATGGAGAACATCGTCAAAATGGAAGAGATCACCGGCAAGAAGTTCGGCGATCTGGAGAACCCCCTGCTGGTGTCCGTTCGTTCCGGCGCCCGCGCTTCCATGCCCGGTATGATGGATACCATCCTGAACCTGGGTCTGAACGAGCAGGTTGTGGAGACCATGGCCGCTAAGTCCGGCAACGCTCGTTGGGCTTACGACTGCTATCGCCGTTTCATCCAGATGTACTCCGACGTCGTTATGGAGGTCGGTAAGAAGTACTTCGAGGAGCTCATCGACGAGATGAAGGAGAAGAAGGGCGTCACTCAGGACGTTGACCTGACCGCCGAGGACCTGAAGGAGCTGGCTAACCAGTTCAAGGCCGAGTACAAGAACAAGATCGGTGCCGATTTCCCCACCGATCCCAAGGAGCAGCTGATGGGCGCCGTCGAGGCCGTGTTCCGTTCCTGGGACAACCCCCGTGCTAACGTCTATCGCCGCGACAACGATATCCCCTACTCCTGGGGTACTGCCGTTAACGTGCAGATGATGGCCTTTGGTAACATGGGCGACAACTGCGGTACCGGCGTTGCTTTCACCCGTGACCCCGCCACCGGCGAGCCCGGTCTGATGGGCGAGTTCCTGACCAACGCTCAGGGCGAAGACGTGGTGGCCGGCGT
>JAZNSL010000061.1:0-18247 GCA_045591225.1 Acutalibacteraceae bacterium
GGGGAGGCACGCCGCCTGCGGCGGCTAAACGGGCGGATGATATCCGCCCCTACGGTCATACATCGGCCTTGTATAGGCACGGTAGGGGCGGCAATCTGCCGCCCCTGAATTTCTTTGCAAAAAATCTTGACAAACCATTCCCCCGGTGCTATAATTCCTTTAACACTTTAACTTGTGAAATGCGTTGACGGAGAATTTCCCCTTCGCAAGACCGTCTCAGAGAGCCATCGTTGCTGTGAGGGTGGCACGGTCCGAATGGGAATCTGGCTCCCGAGCAGAGTGCCCCAACCCCCACGGCAGTAGGGCGCTACGGCTTGCCCCGTTATCACGGCAGGAGGCTTGTTGGAGCCTTGCAGAGTGACCGCTAATGCGGTAATTAGGGTGGTACCACGGAATGACATTTCGTCCCTAAGGCATAGTATTGCCTTAGGGATTTTTATTTTTGGCGTGCCAACACGCGCACACAGAGGAGAGAGTTTGTATGAAACACATCCGCATCGCCGACACGACCCTGTGCGGGGGCAACTATACCTTTAAGGAGAAGATCGAGATGGCGCGCCTGCTGGAGCGTCTGGGGGTGGACGTCATCGAATTGCCGCCCATCACCGAGGTGCGCTCCGACACCCTGTTGGTGCGCACCATGGCCTCCTTCGTGAAGAACGCCACTCTGTCGGTGGCTGCCGGTATTACCGCCGAGAGTGTGGATTTGGCCGCCGCCGCCCTGGAGGGTGCCTCCAAGCCTCAAATCCGTATTCAGTTGCCGGTGTCCCCGGTGGGTATGGAATACACCTGCCACAAAAAGCCGGATAAGATGCTGGAGTGGATCGCGGCGGTGGTGACCTCTGCCAAGGCCACCGGTATGGCGGTGGAATTCTGCGCGGTAGACGCCACCCGCGCCGACGACGGCTATCTGCAAAAGGCGCTGAATACCGCTGTGGGTGCCGGTGCCGACACCGTATCCGTCTGTGATTCCACCGGCGGCCGTCTGCCGGACGATTTCGCCGCCTTTATCAGCGATATCCGGGTAGATTGCCCCCTGGGTGTTTCTTGCAACAATAAAAACGGCCTTGCCACTGCGCAAGCTATCCTGGCGGTACAGGCCGGTGCCGATTGTGTAAAGACCGTGATTGGCGGGGATATCACCGACCTGACCACCTTTGCCACCATGTGTAAAAACTGTGGTGACAGCTACGGCTTTGCCACCGGTATTCGGTATACCGAGATGGGCCGCATCGTGGGACAGATTGGCTGGATTACCGACCCTGCTCGTAATGAAAAGCCGGCCGGCACTATCGCTACCATCACCGAGGGTGTCCAACTGGATGCCAAGGATGACCAGCAGGCGGTGGCCGCCACTGTAGCCCAGTTGGGCTATGACCTATCCGAAGAGGATTCTGCTCGAGTATACGAGGAGTTTGTCCGCGTGGCGGAGAAAAAGACGGTGGGTGCGAAAGAACTGGAGGCCATCGTGGCCAACGTGGCTATGCAGGTGCCCGCTACCTATCAGCTGGTAAACTACGTCATTAACAGCGGTAACATCATTTCTGCTTCCGCCCAGATTACCTTGGAGCGGGAGGGCGAGACCTTACAGGGCGTTTCTATTGGCGATGGTCCTGTGGACGCCGCTTTCAAGGCCATCGACCAGATTATCGGTCATCACTATGAGCTGGACGATTTTCAGATTCAGGCGGTTACCGAGGGTAAAGAGGCGGTAGGTCAGGCACTGGTAAAACTCCGCAACCGGGATCGCCTGTGTTCCGGCACCGGTATTTCCACCGATATTTTGGGCGCTTCTCTGCGCGCCTATCTTAACGCGGTTAACAAGATTATCTACGAGGAGGGTTAAGGTGACGCGAATAATCCCAACCTGCCTCAAAGCGGTGGATTTCGGCGCTTTTCACCCAATTTATTCTTGCAAGGCGTCAGCCTTGCTTCGCCTAAATTGAGCAAAAATCACTCAAAATCTCCTCGCTTTGAGGTCGGAGATTTTTAAAAGAGCAGATTTTTGCTCATTCAAGGCACAAGACGCAGGAAATACTGTATGTATTTCCGAGTATTTTAACGAAGGAGGAGCGGAAATCCGCCTTTTAAAAACAGGTTCGGATTACTCGCGTTACCTTAGATATGAAACTCTCGTTTTCCACCAAGGGTTGGCACGAGCCTACCTTTGAGCAGTTCTGCGATATCGCCAAGGACCTGCGTTTCCAGGGCATCGAACTGCATAACATTTACAACCGCCTGTTCACCGACAAGGACGGCGCTTTTCACGATTATGCCGCCGCGGCAACCCGCCGTCGGCTGTTTGAAAAGGGGCTGAACATCCCCTGCATCGATACTATTTGCAACGCTTCCGACGGTCCCACCGACCGCGCCGTGGAGGAGATCACCCGTTGCCTGGAGATTGCCTCCAACCTGTCCATCCCCTGCGTGCGGCTAAAGGCCGCCGATGCGGAGGACAAGGCCGCCGCTCTGGAGCGGGTGTCCGCTCTGGTGGAGCGGATGTTGCCCACCGCCGAGGCGGAAAAGGTCACGCTGGTGATGGAAACCTCGGGTCTGTTTGCGGACACGGCGGTGCTCCGCGACCTGCTGGAGCGGTTTGCCTCCGACTGGGTGGCGGCGCTGTGGCATTGGTCTGCCGCCTACTTTACCGGCGGCGAATCCCCGGAGCAGGTGATTAAGAATCTGGGCGCTTACGTCCGCCACGTCCACGTCAGCGACGCGGTGTGCCGTGACGGTGAGCTGGAATACTGCCTGATGGGTGAGGGCGACCTGCCCATTAAAGAGCTGATGCTGGCTCTGCGCTCGGTGAACTACGATGGCTTTGTGTCGCTGGTGTGGGATCCCGTCTGGTGTCCCGAGCTGGACGATATGGAGGTGATCCTCACCCAGTTTGTTCACTATATGCGCCAGTTTGGCGATACCTCCCGCAACGAGAGTGCCCTCTATTGGAACCGCGCCCATACCGGTAAATACGTGTGGGAAAAGGACCGCCTCATCGATTGCACCTTCTCCCAGGTACTGGATCGGATGGTGGAGGAATTCCCCGACCAGTACGCTTTTAAATACACCACCCTGGACTATACCCGCACCTACACCGAGTTCCGGGACGACGTGGACGAGTGTGCCCGCGCTCTGATTTCTATGGGCGTTAAGGCTGGCTCTCACGTGGCGGTATGGGCCTCCAACGTGCCTCAGTGGTACATCGCCTTTTGGGCGACGGTGAAGCTGGGCGCCGTGCTGGTGACGGTGAACACCGCCTACAAGATTCACGAAATTGAGTATCTGCTCCGCCAGTCGGACAGCCACACCCTGATTATGACCGAGGGCGCCAAGGATTGCCATTACGGCGAGATCGTGGCCCAGCTGTGTCCCGAACTGGCCTCCCTCAAGCCGGGTCAGACCCTCCACGCCAAGCGCCTGCCCTTTCTGCGCAACGTGGTTACCATTGGCTATCGGCAAAAGGGTTGCCTGGAATGGAACGACTTGATGGAGCGGGCCTCCCAGACCCCCTTGTCCGAGGTGCACCGGATGGCGGCGCTGGTAAATAAGGACGACGTGTGCAATATGCAGTACACCTCCGGCACCACCGGTTTCCCCAAGGGCGTTATGCTGACCCACTACAACGTGGTGAACAACGGCAAATACATCGGCGATCATATGGACCTGTCCACCGCTGACCGGATGATGATTCAGGTGCCTATGTTCCATTGTTTCGGTATGGTGCTGAGTATGACCGCCAGTATGACCCACGGCACCACCATGTTGCCCTTGCCGTATTTTTCTCCCAAGCCGGCCCTTTCCTGCGTCCACAACGAGCATATCACCGCCTTTAACGGCGTGCCCACCATGTTTATCGCTATGATGCAGCATCCCGACTTTGAAAAGACCGATTTCTCCTATCTGCGTATTGGCATTATGGCGGGCGCCAACTGTCCTGCCGACCTGATGAAAGAGGCCGCCAACGGCCGTATGGGTATGAAAGAGATCGTGTCGGTGTACGGCCAGACCGAAGCCTCCCCCGGATGCACCATGAGTAGTTATTACGACTCGCTTCAGGTGCGCACCGAGACGGTGGGTAGCGCCTTTGCTAACGTGGAGTGCAAGGTGATCGACCCGAAGACCGGCGCCGATTGCCCCGATGGGGTCAACGGCGAGTTCGTGGCCCGGGGCTATAACATTATGAAGGGGTATTACAAGATGCCTGCCGCCACCGCCGAGGCCATCGACGCCGAGGGATGGCTCCATACCGGCGACCTGGCCTGCCGCCGTCCTGACGGCAACTACCTCATCACCGGAAGATTGAAGGATATGATCATCCGCGGCGGCGAGAACATCTATCCCAAAGAGATCGAGGAGTTTATCTATACCTGTCCCAAGGTGCGGGACGTGCAGGTGATCGGCGTGCCGGACGAGAAGTACGGCGAGGAGATTATGGCCTGCGTCATCCTCAAGGACGGCGAACAGATGACCGAGGCAGAGATGACCGCCTATATTGCCGCCCATATGGCCCGGCATAAGGTACCCCGCTACGTGCGGTTTATGGAGAAATTCCCCATGAATGCCGCCGGTAAGATTCTCAAGTATAAGATGCGGGAAGAGGCGGAAGAATGGATCAAAGCAGGTGAACCTAAGTGATTGGAACGTATCAAGTAATGGATGCCCACTGCCACGTGTATCCCGCCGCCATCGCGGCCAAGGCGGTGGGGGGGACCGATGCCTTCTACGGCGTCACCTCCGCCCACGACGGCACGGTGGAGACCCTTATCCAAAAGGAGATGGCTGTCGGCGTGGACCACTGCGTGATCCAGTCGGTGGCCACCACCCCGAAACAGGTGAATAGCATCAACGAGTTTATCGCCCGTACCGTGGCGGCAGGGGAGGGCCGGTTCACCGGCCTGGGCACCCTCCATCCGGATAGTGCCGGCCAGGCCGCCGACGTGGCGCATATCGTGGAATTGGGGCTGAGAGGCGTCAAACTTCACCCGGATATCCAGGGTTTCCAACTGGATGACCCCCGGTGTCTGAGAATCTATGATTTGTGCCTGCAACACCACCTGCCGGTGCTCTTACACACCGGGGATGACCGCTACGATAACTCCAACCCCAACCGCTTGTTGCCGGTGTTGGAGGCGTATCCCGACCTCATCTTTATCGGTGCTCACCTGGCGGGGTATTCCATCTGGGAGGAGGCCTGCGATAAGCTGAGCCACGTCCCCAACCTGTACGTGGATTGCTCCTCGTCCTTCTTCCGTCTGTCGGTGGAAGAGGCCGAGAGCCTGATTCGCCGCTGGGGCGCAGACCGGGTGCTGTTCGGCACCGACTACCCTATGTGGGACGCCAAAAAGGAGCTGGACACCCTCTTGTCGATGAACTTCACCGAAGAGGAGTTCCGCAAGATACTGTGGGACAATGCGTACCATTTGTTTGTGAAATAAAACGGCACCTCTCTTGCCTCTCCCTTTGGGAGAGGTGGCACGGCGTAGCCGTGACGGAGAGGGCGCAAACACAAAAAGAGCCGAGGCAATCGCCTCGGCTCTTTCGCATAGGTTAGATAGGACAGAGCCTTCCCCTTGAGGTCGATTTCCCCCGATAGCGGGGGAAAATGTCTGCGAAGCAGACAAATGGGGGGCCGTCTCGCGGCGAGCGAAAAGGGGGACCGCCGTACGGCGGTGGATGAGGTGGTTCGGCGCGGGAGAATCGCTCGTCTACGGTTCTGCATCAAAATAGGATTGGGTCTGTAGGGGAGGGGTTCCATCCCCTCCCGCAAAAGTGCGCACTCAGCGGGAGTGCGCAGAGGCCCTTCCCCTACAATCTCGCACCGTGTTGGATAGACTCCGTAGGGGTCGGCGTCCTCGACGACCCGCAAACACACAAAGAGCCGAGGCGTCAGCCTCGGCTCTTTTCCTCATTGCTTTTCCAGATGTGCGCAAATGGCCTTTTGGGCCATTTCGGCCAGTTCGTTGGTGCCGTTCTGGCCCACGGTGGAGGGATCCATCACGTCCACCACGTGCAGGTGCACTCGCTTACCCCAAGGCAACCATTTTCGCTTTTCGTACCGGATGGAGGTCACCACCACCGGGCAATCGGCCAGTTTGGCAATCTTAAACGACCCGGCGTGGAAGGGGAGCATCTCCCCGGTTTTGCTGCGGGTGCCCTCAGGGTAAATGCCCACCGACAGACCAACCTCGCGGATCAACTGGGCCGACCGTTTGATGGTGGCAACGGCGTTGCGGGCGTTTTCCCGGTCGATGGGCATAAAGCACAGCCGCCGCAAAACCTCACCGATAACCGGAATCTTGAACACGCTCGGTTTAGCCACAAAAACCATATTCTTTCCGGACAGTGCCGCCTCGGTGCAGAGGGGGTCAAAGGCGGAGCGGTGGTTCCCCACCAACAGAAAGGGGACGTCCGGCAGTTTACCCGTATCGGTGGCCGTTATGCGATATCCCAACTGGACCAGCAGCCACGACAGCGTCAGTTCCACGATGCGGTGGGAAACGCGTTGACGCCGGGGAGAGGGCTCTTTCAATGGAAGCAGGCGGAAGGCAAAGACCACGCCCAAGAGATACACAAGTCCAATGGCCAAATAAAACCCCAACCATAAGGGGATCCGCCACCACCAATCCAGGGTGGGACAGAGTGCAAACAGCAACGTGCTAGCCAAGCCGCTCAGAGCGGCGAACAAAAGCGTCAGAGTCACATAATCGCTCCTCGTTTCAGGATGGTTCTATTTTACCATAATTCTCCGTTTCGTCAAGGGCAGACAATGAAAAAGACCGCCTACCGGACGGTAGACGGTCTTAGTCAGACGAAACTAAATTAGTTCTCACCCTTCATGCTGGCGAAGCACTCGCTGCAGTAAACGGGGCGGTCCTCACGGGGCTTGAAGGGCACTTTGCACTCCTTGCCACAGTTGGCGCACACGGCGTCGTGCATCTCGCGCTCGGGACGGCCGGCGTTCTTGCGGGCGTCACGGCAGGCCTTGCAGCGCTGGGGCTCGTTTACGAAACCCTTCTCAGCGTAGAACTCCTGCTCACCGGCGGTGAAAACGAACTCGTTGCCGCACTCTTTGCATACTAAAGTCTTGTCCTCGTACATTTGGTTTTACCTCACTCTGATAGATATATTGCAACCGGCCTTATGCCGTTATTGCCGAAATTTGCGCCGTATCCGTTGTACGGCATTGTCCACCGCTTTTTTGCTGACACCCAGCCGTCCGGCGATCTCCTCGTAGGAGCCGTTGCTCAGCCGCAGCAGAAGCACCTGGTATTCCATAGGGGTCAGCCGCTGCCGCAATCCGGTCAGCAGGCGCTGTGCCTCTTCCAGCTCCTGTATCTGCAGGGCGGGGTCGGCGGTGGGGTCCGATAGGTCGGTGTCCTCCGGCAGGGGCTCTGCCCGGGGACCGACGCGCCGCAGCATCGACACCAGGCGGTTGTGGATGCAGGTGGTGGCGTAGGTGGTAAAGGCGGCACCGCCATCGGGACGGTAGGTGCGTACCGCGGCCAGCAGACCCATCAGCGCCTCTTGGGCCATATCCTCGTCCTCGGTGCCCTCACAGCGCAGGCTGTGTATCTGGGCGTGGATGAGGGGCTCCATCCGGCGGACGATCCGCCCGAAGGCTTCTTGGTCGCCGTCGGCGGCCTGACGGATGGGAAGTGTTTGGTTGTCCATACTCATCCTCCGTCACAGTCGATGGAATAGGGTGCACTTACCCTACCCGCGTTCGCATACCTTACAAAGTATATAAGAGATTTTGCCGCTTGTCAACACCCAATTTACAAAAATTTCAATATTCAGCAACAATGTGGATAAATCTTCGTAGAAATTGTACAAATTCACCCATAATCGTTTACTTTACGACCTTTTCTGCGCCAATTTGCCGGCGGGTATTGGGCGGAATGGGTTGACTTTTTCCCATATATGGATTAAAATAGACGAGAATATTGCCGGAAAGCCATTCCGGATGAATATGGAGGGTTACATAATGAAAAATACCGAAAAAACTATGGAAAAAATCGTTACCTTGTGCAAAGGTCGCGGCTACATCTTCCCCGGCTCCGAGATCTACGGCGGTCTGGCCAACACCTGGGACTACGGCCCCTTGGGCGTGGAGCTGAAGAACAACGTCAAAAAGGCGTGGTGGAAGAAGTTCGTGCAGGAGAACCCCTACAACGTGGGTCTGGATGCGGCGATCCTGATGAATCCCCAGACCTGGGTGGCTTCTGGTCACCTGGCCGGTTTCTCCGATCCCCTGATGGATTGTAAGGAGTGCAAGGAGCGTTTCCGCGCCGATAAGATCATCGAGGACTGGTGCCAGGAGACCGGCTTCGAACTGCCCAAGCCCATTGATGCTTTCTCTCAGGATGAGATGAAGGCCTTCGTGGAGGACAACAACATCCCCTGTCCCACCTGCGGCAAGCACAATTTCACCGATATCCGTCAGTTTAACCTGATGTTCAAGACCTTTCAGGGTGTCACCGAGAACGCCAAGAACACCGTGTATCTGCGTCCCGAGACCGCTCAGGGCATCTTTACCAACTTTGTCAACGTCCAGCGTACCACCCGCCGGAAACTGCCCTTTGGTATCGCCCAGATCGGTAAGTCTTTCCGTAACGAGATTACCCCCGGCAACTTCATTTTCCGTGTGCGTGAGTTGGAGCAGATGGAGCTGGAGTTCTTCTGTATGCCCGGCACCGACCTGGAGTGGTTCAGCTACTGGCGTGAGTTCTGCCATAACTGGCTGTTGGCCATCGGTCTGAAGGAGGAGAACATCCGCCTGCGTGATCACGACCCGGAGGAGTTGTGCTTCTATTCCAAGGCTACCACCGACTTTGAGTTCCTGTTCCCCTTCGGCTGGGGCGAATTGTGGGGCGTGGCGGACCGTACCGACTACGACCTGACCCAGCACCAGAACACCTCTAACAAGGACCTGACCTACTTCGATCAGGAGTCCGGCCAGCACGTGATTCCTTACGTGGTGGAGCCCTCTCTGGGTGTGGAGCGTACCGTTCTGTCGGTGCTGTGTGACGCCTACGACGAGGAAGTGGTGGATGCCGAGAAGAACGACGTGCGTACCGTTCTGCGTCTGCATCCCGCCCTGGCTCCTTTCAAGTGCGCTGTGCTGCCCCTGTCCAAGAAGCTGGGCGACAAGGCTCGCGAGATTCAGCTGGAGCTGTCCAAGTACTTTATGGTGGACTACGACGATGCCGGCTCCATCGGTAAGCGTTACCGCCGTGAGGGCGAGATCGGTACTCCCTATTGCATCTCTGTAGACTTTGAGACCGTGGGCGACGACAACACCCCTGCCGACAACGCCGTCACCGTTCGTGACCGCGACACCATGGAGCAGGTCCGTGTGCCGATTTCCGAGCTGAAGGATTATATCGAGCAGAAGATTGCGTTCTAATGCATACCTGAAAAGGTCTGTGGCATCCGCTACAGACCTTTTCTTTTGCATTTCGCCAAATCCTCCCACTTGCATATCCGTCCCATATGCTGTATACTATAATCAGAAAGAGGTGATACCTATGGCGGTTAGACTCAACGAAAACAAAGAAATTGTAGAGCGCATCAAAGCGGGACTCAAGGCCAAGGACGGCTATTGTCCCTGCCGACTGCCCAAGACCGAGGAGTTTAAGTGTATCTGTAAGGAGTTCCGAGAGCAGATTGCCGACCCGGACTTTGAGGGGTATTGCCATTGTTTGTTGTATTATAAGAGTAAAGATTAAGGAGGTTATACGATGTCTGTGTTGCATATTACCGAGAAGAATTTTGAACAAGCGGTACTGCAAGCTGAAAAGCCGGTGCTGATTGATTTTTGGGCCACTTGGTGTGGACCTTGTATGATGATGGCTCCCATTTTGGAAGAGTACGCCGAGACCCACCCGGAATACGTTGTGGGCAAGGTGGACGTGGACGAGCAGGGGGCTTTGGCGGCGGCGTTCCAAATCCAGAGCATTCCTACCCTGGTGGTTATCAAAGAGGGTAAGGCCACCGCTATGGCGGTAGGTGTCCAAACGCCGGAGCAGTTGGATGCATTAATGGCGCAATAATCACTGTAAAGCAAATTAGCTTTACGGATAAAAAATCACCCCTGGCAAGGTTGCCGAGGGGTGATTTTTTATGCCCATCTCTCCTTACAAACCCCATAACCGTGCGGTTTGTCGAATGGCGTCGAATGAAAATGCCATTTTTTGCCATTTTGCTATTGCCAAAAAATGGCATTTGTGCTAGAATTATCTTGCCGGCAAAAAAATAGAGGAGAAACGGAGAACTATGAGCAGAAAAATCAGTGTCCTTTTGGCGGACAACAGCGACTATTTTGCCATACCCTGCGCCAGCGAGATGCGGGCGCAAGGCTTGGATGTAACGATGACGGAAAAGGACGGACGGGCGGTGCTGGATGCCTTGGAGACCCACCACCCTGATGTGTTGTTGATGGACGTATTCCTGCCCCGGTTGGATGCCTTAGGGGTGCTGGAAGGGATTGAGCAACGGGAGATCGTTCCCCGTCCTCGGGTGATGATTATGTCCGGTTTTGACAATCCCACCCTGGAGCGGGAGGTAATGGCCGCCGGAGCGGACTATTATTTTCTCAAGCCCTTTGATGCCCAGGCGATGGCCGGACGGATTTTGTCCCTATGGGGAGATACCGCCGATGCCGGTCAGGGGATACCCGGCAGTCGCAACTTGGAGATGCAGGTCACCGAGATTATCCATCAGATTGGGGTGCCTGCCCACATCAAAGGCTATCAGTATCTGCGGGATGCTATCCTGATGGCGGTAGAGGATGGGGAAATCATCAATGCCGTCACCAAACGGTTATATCCCGCCGTAGCCAAGCGCCACGGGACTACCTCCTCCCGGGTGGAGCGGGCCATTCGCCACGCCATTGAGGTGGCCTGGGATCGGGGCGACGTGGACACCCTCACCGCTTATTTTGGGTACACAATCCATAATGAAAGAGGCAAACCGACCAACTCGGAATTCATCGCCTTGATTGCTGACCGCTTCCGTCTGCAACTGAAAATTTCCTAAAATACGGATTCCTTGTTAAATTCTACCAGTAAAATGGCATAATTTTCTCTCCGAATCGATAAAATATGTTGTCCACCACAGTTGACAAACCGTGGTATTATCTTGTAAAATTAAGAGGTAATGTGGAGACTTGTCGCAAAATAGGGGAGAAGAGGGTATGAAACACAGAGTTATTACCATTAGTCGCGAATACGCCAGTGCCGGCAGCGAAATCGGAAAGCGCCTGGCAGCAGAACTGGGTATTCCCTTCTATGATCGTAAATTTGTGGATGAAGAGGTCAAGAACAGCGGCCTATCCAACGAGTTTGTGGAGCATGAAGAGCAGAAGTTTATCAGCAGTTTGCTGTTTAATCTGTCTACCGGTGGGTATCGCTTTGCCAACGACCGGTCTATGTCCGATCAGATTCATATCGCCGAGTGCAACGCTATCAAGAAAGTAGCGGCACAGGGACCCTGCGTCATTGTCGGCCGTTGCGCCGATTACATATTGCGTGACGAGGTTGAGGTGCTCAGCGTATTTGTGTGCGCCGATATGGCCACTCGCGTTAAGCGTTGTGTCGAGGAATACGGCAAGGAAGAGCGTCGTATCGAGCAGTATATCCGGGAAAAGGATCGTACCCGTGCCCGTCACTACGAGTATTATACCGACCGCAACTGGGGTGATCGCAAAAACTACGATCTGTGCATCAATTCCGGTCGACTGGGCATTGATAAGGCGGTGCAGCTGCTTCGTCAGGCAGTGGAACTGACCGAGGACTAAAGGAAGGAAAACAAGGATGGGTAACAACAGACACGGCAATCATCACAGAGCTCCCCGTGAGCGGGAGATGTACGTATACGGCGAGCACGATATCGGCAACCGCCACTATCGATTTAAATACGATGGCCGGGAGTATCATATCACCGAGCAGGTGATGATTCCGGAGCAAGAGACCGAGGAAAAACTGCTGTTGGCAGAGACCGAGAGCCGCGAGGCCTATGACGCCTGGAATCATATCAAGCGCCCGGAGCGATTCGGCGGTATGGTGGTGCTCCCGGAGCCTAAGGAAAAACCGTCCACAGAAGCATGAGAAAATAAGGGGAAACAGGTGTCTGCGGACACCTGTTTTTTCTTTTGAGCCGGCGGTGTCGGTGCGTGACCGTAGGGGCGGGCATCCTTGACCGCCCGCATTGGCTCCCTCCGGGAGGGAGCTGGCAAAACCGTAGGTTTTGACTGAGGGAGTATGACGAGCCGTGGAGGTGGGAGTGAATGCAACAAAAAGGAAAGTCCCCGGTCTTGTGACCGAGGACTTTTATTGCTTATTTCGTTTTCTTGTACTTGATGGTGGACCAGCCGGAATAGTATTTCACGCCGTTGACGGTCTTGTAGGTGCGCACACGGACGTAGTAGGTGGTCTTGGCTTTGAGGCCGGTGAGAGAAGTGCTCACCGTCTTGTAGCTGGTCAAAGTCTTGGATTTGTAAGACTTAAAGGATTTCGTGGTGGAGTACTGAATCTGATAGCCGGTCACCTGGGTGGACTTCTTGGTGATGGCGACTTTCAGCGATTTCTTACCGGCGGTAAGGGACTTTACCGTGGTCTTGGCCGGGTTGACCTTAAAGGTCAAGGTCTTGGTTCCGGTGTAGTTACCCTTGAACTTAATGGTGACCTTGTAGGTGCCCACGTTCTTGCGACCGCTGGCATAGGTCACGGTGTAAGAGGAAGTGGTCAGCTTGGTGCCATTCGCATTCTTCACCGTCACGGTAGGCTTTTTGACCTTGCCATCATAGGTGTACGAGGTGGTGGACAAACTCACCTTGCACTTACTGGCGCTGATGGGGTTGATCTTAAAGGACAGGGTCTTAGTGCCGGTGTACTTACCTTTCATCTTCACAGTAACCTTGTAAGTGCCGGCATTTTTACGTCCGCTTGCATAGGTCACGGTGTAGTTGGAACTGGCGATTTTGTTGCCCTTGCTATCTTTCACCGTGAGTGTGGGTTTCTTCACTTTGCCGTCATAAGTGTAGAAAGTCTTGGACAGGCTGATTTTGCTTGCCTTGTAGATGATGGTTGTGGTGCTGGCGGTGTAATTGCACCGGGTGCACACGTTCTTAATCTTGCCGTTGGCAGTGGTGGTTGCTTTGGTCACCACTTTTTTGTAGTAGTTATGCCCCAACTTGCTACCGCTGGTAGCGCCGCAAATCTTACAGGTCTTCGCCTTGGTGCAAGTAGCGGCGGTGTAGGTGTGCTTTGCCTTTCCAATACAAGAATTATAGTGCCACGTGGCGTTGAGGAGAGAGTCGTTGTAGTCATCTATCGAGATTTTCGCACGGCTTGCTTCTGAGCCTGCATAATACACGTCAGTCAGCTTGTTGCATTCATTAAATGCCGTGAAGCCAATGGTAGTGGTCTGATTCGAGATGGTCACCGTGGTTAGGCTGTAGCACTCACGAAATGCAGACTCGCCAACGGTGGTGACACTGCTCGGGATAATCACTGAAGACAGCTTAACACACCAGTGAAACGCATTCACACCAATGGTGGTGACACTATTCGGGATAATCACCGAAGTTAAGTTGTAGCAACCAGAAAATGCTGCTTCACTAATGGCGGTGATGCTGTCCGGGATAGTCACCGAGGTTAGACTATCACAACAGGCAAACGCGCCAACACCAATGGTGGTAACGCTGTCCGGAATGCTTATCGAGGTCAAACTGTAGCAATCAGAAAATGCTGCTTCACTAATGGCGGTGATACTGTCCGGGAGGGTCACCAAGGTCAAGTTTGTGCAATAGGCAAACGCATGCTCACCGATGATGGTAACGCTGTTCGGAATGGCGTATGCGCCGCCTTTACCGCTGGGATATTGGATCAGTACAGATTTGTTTTTGTTAAACAACACACCGTTCTTAGAAGAAAAGTGAGCATTATCACTGTCGACTGTAATCAAGGTCAGCTTTTCGCAAGAGTCAAACGGACTCGATCCAATGGAAGTAACGCTGGCCGGAATACTTACCGAGGTCAGATTGTCGCAATGCCAGAACGCAGAAGAACCAATGGTGGTAACACTGTTTGGGATAATCACCGAGGTTAGGTTATAACAAAACATAGCCTCATCGCCAATGGCGGTGACGGGATAGCCATCCAACGTAGAGGGGATGGTGATGGCGCCGCCGGAACCGGTATAGCCCGTGATGGTGGCTTTGCCGTCGGTAACAGTATATTCGTAATCTCCGCTTGTGTCAGCCGACACGCTCACCGCGGTCAGCGGGATGCAGGTCAGCAACAACACCGTTGCCAATAGAATGGATAAGGCCCTTTTCATTTTGCATTCCTCCAAATAAAAAATGCGCAGCCGAAGCTACGCACCGAAAAATGCACTGCTCCGATTGCTGCGACACAACTTCGACCATCCGCAAGGGAATGCACGAATAGAGAATGCATTTTTACCAAGACAGTAAAACACATTCCCTTGCATCAAATGACCATTATGAAGTTGTGTCGCAACACCATCATATCACATAAATTTGGAAATTGCAAGGGCACACTTTTTGCTTTGAGGATTGCAAAACTCCCCCTTGCGCTTTCGACAAAAAAGAGGTACAATAAA
Organism: Acutalibacteraceae bacterium; assembly: GCA_045591225.1. Taxonomy (GTDB): domain Bacteria; phylum Bacillota; class Clostridia; order Oscillospirales; family Acutalibacteraceae; genus UBA5905. Next base: position 14,626 of record JAZNSL010000061.1, read on the forward strand.
AGGTACGAACAAAAAGAGAGGCGGAGGCTTTATGCTGCTGCAGAAAAACCAACTAATAGAATTGACCGTCGCTGGTGTCACCGGTGAGGGAAGTGGCGTTGCTCGGTACGTGGCGGAGGAATACCCCACACCGGGCTTTGTGGTGTTTATCCCCGGCACCGCCTTGGGTGACCGGCTGGTTTGCCGTATCTTGAAGGTGCAGAAAAACTGCGCCTTCGGTAAGATAGAGGAGCTGTTAGAGCCTTCTCCCGACCGCAAGGCCAACGTGGATTGCCCCGCCTACGGCAAGTGCGGCGGCTGTAACTGGCGCCACGTTACCTACGAGGCAGAGTGCCGTTACAAACAGGCCTGGGTACAGGACACCCTCACCCGGGTAGGCGGTATCGAGGCGCCCATTCTCCCGCTGATGGGCGGCAACCGTTCCAACCGCTACCGCAACAAGGCCCAGTTCCCGGTGGCACCCGGCCCGGACGGACGCCCGGTGATCGGCTTCTATGCCCCTCGTAGCCACCGTATTATTCCTTGTCGGGATTGCAAACTGCAACCCAAAGGCTATGCCGCCGTGCTGGACGCGGTGGAGAAATGGATGGTGGATTGTGACGTTTCTGCCTACGATGAGGTGGCTCACACCGGTCTGGTGCGTCACGTGTATATCCGTCAGGCCGCTGTTACCGGCGAGATGATGGTGTGCATCGTGTGTACCGCCCGTAAACTGCCGAGCGAGGAAACCTTGGTATCTCTGCTGATTGAGGCGGCACCTCAGATGGTATCTTTATCAGTGAATATTAACCCGGATAAAACCAACGTGATTTTGGGCAAGCGCACCGTCACCCTGTGGGGTGCAGACTCCATTGTGGACCGTCTGTGCGGTCTGCATTTCCGCTTGTCTCCCCACTCTTTCTATCAGGTCAACCACGCCCAGACCGAAAAGCTGTATCGTTTGGCGGCTCAGGCGGCGGAACTGACCGGTAAGGAAACTCTGCTGGATTTGTATTGTGGTACCGGCACCATCGGTTTGTCTATGGCTCACACCGCTGGCGCGGTGATTGGCGTAGAGGTGGTGGAGGCTGCCGTCCGCGATGCCAAGAAGAACGCCACCGCCAACCGGATTCGTAATGCCCGGTTTATCTGTGCCGACGCCGCCGAGGCGGCCGCTCAACTGGCCAAGGAAGGTACTCAGGTGGACGTGGTGATTTTGGATCCCCCCCGCAAGGGTTGTTCCCCCGATTTGATTGATACCGTGGCGAGCATGTCCCCGGAGCGGGTGGTGTACGTTTCCTGTGACCCGGCCACACTGGCTCGAGATTTGAAGCGGTTTGCGGAAAAAGGGTACAAGACCCAGTGGGTGCAACCCGTGGACCTGTTCCCCCGCACCGCCCATTGTGAGAACGTCGCATCGCTGATGCGACAATGAATTGCGCAAGCGCATGAATTGCGTGCGGTGCACGCATGAATTGGCTTCGCCATGAATTGCCCTGCGGGGCATAAGGCTTTGGCGCGATTCAATTCATGGAGCGTCGAATTGCAAAGCAATTCAGCGAGAAATCATGCCGCGATAGCGGCAATTCATGACGGCTTTGCCGTCAAATCATTCATATTTCGGAGTTTGTAATGAAAGAAAATATGCTTGTAGAACTATCCAAACAATTTGCGGTGGATATTGTCAATCTTTGTACTGATATCAAGGAAAATCGAAAAAGCAACGTGCTGATTAATCAAGTGTTGCGGAGCGGCACCAGTATCGGCGCAAACATCCACGAGGCTAACTATGCGGCAAGTAGAGCGGATTTTGTTAACAAGTTTCAAATTGCTTTGAAAGAATGCTATGAAACAGATTATTGGCTTGGCATTTTTAAAGAGACTCATATTATAACCGAGCCGGAATATGCGGATTTGTATGCTAAGTGTAGTAGAATACGAAAACTGCTCATTGCTTCCATCACTACCGCCAAAGGTAATAACAATTGACGGGAGAAACCATTATTATGATAAGATTGGCTGAAATTGAAGATTTAGAACAGATATATCATTACCAACTGCAGTTTTCCTCACCGCACTTCTTTCTCGTTGATTACGGTACTTGGGAAGAATCTTTTCTACGTGACATAGACGGTGAAGGGAGAACCCTATTCCAAGAACTTTGTGTCAAGGGTGCATACGATGATGACGAACTGATCGGGTTTATTCAGTATGGTAAAACCGCGTTTGGCTTTAATGACCAAGGGGCGATTTCTTCTGACATATCCCATTGTATTATCCGCAATCTGTATTTTAACAAAAACAGAGCGGATGCAGGACAGATGTTGTTGGAGGAAGCCCTCAATGGCTTTGTCACATCGAATATGGTGTATGCTTTCTTTCATTACTTTGGAATGAGTTGTTTCGCGAGACACGGCAAGTTGTTTGAACAGCACGCACATATTGAGGGCCTTTTAAAGAAGAATAGTTTTGCCATTGAACATGAAAACGTATACTATTCATCTATTCTGAATTGTGACGAAAAGTCTGAAGTTAAGTTGGTTTTTCACGTTTTAACAAAAGGTAATCAGCAAAATATAGATTTTATGCATTCGGGCAGTCAAGTGGGAGGATGCGAACTGCATTTCCTTGATGACAAGACGGCCTATTTGCGCTGGATTTATGTTAACGACGCGCTCAAGGGTAAGGGAATCGGTACACAGTGTATGAGCGCTATAAAGCGTTGGTTGTATCAGAGCGGAATTACGAGATTCGATACGGATACAGCTGTTATGAATATTGTTGCACAACACTATTATGAGAAAAACCGATTCACCCGAGAGGGGATAACAAGGAGTTATTATCGCGTGTAATCGGTCGCCAGATTGATAAGACAATGAATTGCGTGCGGTGCATGCATGAATTGGCTTCGCCATGAATTGCAAGCGGAGCTTGCATGAATTGCGCCTGTGGCGCATTGTGAAAACGTCGCGTCGCTAGTGCGGCAAAATACATAAATCAGAGGAACCTATGAAAGAAATGAAACAGAAATGCCCCCACGGGAAAAAGTGTGGCGGATGCCAATTACAAAATATGACCTATGAGCGCCAACTCAGTTTTAAGCAGGTTAAGGTGATTAAACTGCTGGGCAAATACCGCCACGTGGATGAGATTATCGGTATGAAAAATCCCTACCACTACCGCAACAAGGTACAGGCCGCCTTTGGCGAACGGGGCAAGGAGATCATCTCCGGTATTTACCAGTCTTCCACCCACAAGATCGTGCCGGTGGACAGTTGCCTGATTGAGGATGAAAAGGCAGACGAGATCATCGTCACCATCCGCAAGCTGGTAAAAAGCTTCAAGCTCCGCGCCTTCAACGACGTGGCAATGAAAGGTTTCCTGCGCCACGTGCTGATCAAGCGGGGCTTTGCCAGCGGACAAATTATGGTGGTGCTGGTGACCGGCACCATGGATTTTCCCAAGCAGGAAACCTTTATGAATGCCCTGCTGTCCCGCCATCCGGAGATCACCACCGTGGTGCAGAACGTGAACAATAAGCGCACCAGTCTGCTGTTGGGTGAGCAGAGCCGGTTGTTGTTCGGCGACGGCTATATTGAAGAGGATCTGTGCGGATTCCGTTTCCGCATTTCCCCCAAGGCCT
>JAZNSL010000062.1:0-2801 GCA_045591225.1 Acutalibacteraceae bacterium
GGTATTCCAGGTCGTGCTCCAACAACTGGTTGGGGGCAGGAATCGCCACCGCGCCCAGTTTGTTGAGACCCAGCATAGCGAACCAGAACTGGTAATGCCGCTTGAGAATCAGCATCACCCGGTCGCCCTTTTTGATGCCCAAGGATTTGAAATAGTTGGCGCACTGGTTGGAGGCCTTTTTCATATCCTTAAAGGTGAAGCGGCGCTCGGTGTGGTCCCGGGAAACGTGCAGCATCGCCAGTTTTTTCGGGTCTTTGTCCGCCAGTTCGTCCACCAGGTCAAAGGCAAAGTTGAAGTTTTCGGTATTCTTAAAGGTGATGGAGGTGGGAGTACCGTTTTCATTCTCCACCACATCGATGAATTTCTTGTAGATACGGCCGCTGTCATCCCGCTTGTCCACCGGCAGGTCCACGATGGCCTTGGTGGGTGCCAGCTCGGGAATCGGCTCGCCGGTGGGATTCAGCACGATGGCGTAGAACACGCAATCCTGACCGCCGACGGCAATCATACCGTGGGGGGTCTCGGAATCGAAGTAGATGCTGTCGCCGGGGCCCAGCACCTCACGGTGCTCGCCGATCTGCACCATCAGCTGACCCTCCAGCACCAGGTCCAGTTCCTGTCCGTCGTGGGAGGTCAGCTCGATATCCTGCTGTTCGGCGGCGGGGTCGTACACGCTGCGCACGTACAGCGGCTCGGCAATACGATTCTGGAACGCATAGGCCAGGTTGTAGTAGGTCATACCGTGGGCCTGGGCGATCTGCTGACCCTGACCCCGACGGGTGACGGTAAAGGATTTCAGCTTGGGGCTGTAACCCTCGATGATGTCGGTGACGTTGACGTTCAGCGCCAAGGCGCAACGGTAGATGAACGCAAAGTTCAGGTCGCTGTCACCCGCCTCGCAACGGCGGTATTCCTCGGCGGAAACGCCGGTCTTATCCGCCATAGTCTCGGCGGAATAGCCCACGATCTCTCGCAGTTCCCGGATACGGGCGGCCATTTCTTTAATTTTGTAATCCAATGCAGTAATGGGTTCCATAGTAAGGTAACGCGAGTAATCCGCACCTGTTTTTAAAAGGCGGATTTTCGCTCCTCCTTCGTTAAAATACTCGCGAACACATACAGTGTTCGCTGTGTTTTATGCCTTGGATGAGCAAAAATCCGCTCTTTTAAAAATCTCCGACCTCAAAACGAGGAAATTTTGAGGGATTTTTGCTCGATTTTAGCGAAGCAAGGCTGTCGCCTTGCGAGATGAAATCGGGTGAAAAGCACCGAAATGTACCGCTTTGAGGCAGGTTCGGATTACTCGCGTCACCTTAACTCCTATCCGGGACGTTGAAATGAAAAACACTCGTCCCAAAGTTTGTTGACTTTGAGACGAGTGTTGAAATCCAACAGCACCCGCGGTACCACTCAAATTGCAACCTTGCGGTCACCACTCTTCGGAATCTAGCAATTCCTAGACTTTTACGCAGTCGTCACGGAGAGATTCTACTGGGCGGGAAACCGCTTTTCTTTCTCTCGGCTCAGAAGCTACAAACAACATCCCGTTCCCAATGGCTCGCACCCACCGCCATCTCTCTGTAAGGACCGCAGAAGTCGCCCTCTTCGTCAATGCCTTTACTATAACAATGTACTTGATATTTTAGTACATTAAAGCGTGTTTGTCAACACTTTTTGCAATTTTAACAGAAATTACAGCTTATTGCGTTGGATCTTACCGCTGATGGTCTTGGGCAGACTATCCCTAAACTCCACCACACGGGGGTATTTGTAGGGCGCCGTATGCTCCTTGACGTAGTTCTGAATCTCCTTTTTCAGGGTGTCGCTGGGCTGGGTGCCGGAGGTCAGCACGACAGACGCCTTGACCACCTGACCGCGGACCTCGTCCGGCACGGCGGAAACACCGCACTCCACCACGTAGGGCAGTTCCATAATGACACTCTCGATCTCAAAGGGTCCGATGCGGTAGCCGGAGGATTTGATGACGTCGTCCACCCGGCTGACGTAGAAGAAATAGCCGTCCTCATCCCGCCAGGCGGTGTCGCCGGTGTGGTACAGACCGTCGTGCCACGCATCGGCGGTCTTGGCCTCGTCCATATAATAGCCCTTGAACAGGCCGCAAGGGGTGGCCTTATCGGTGCGGATGACGATCTCGCCGGTCTCGCCGGGGGCAACGGGGTTGCCGTCCGGGTCCACAATGTCGATGTCGAACTGGGGCGAAGGCTTGCCCATAGAGCCGATCTTGGGCGTTGTACCCACCAAGTTGGCAATAGCCAGGGTGGTTTCGGTCTGGCCGAAGCCCTCCATAATCTCCAGACCGGTAGCGGCCTTAAACAGCTTATGCACCTCGGGATTCAGCGCCTCACCGGCGGTGGTCATATGCTGGATGGAGGACAGGTCGTATTTGGACAGGTCGCCCCGAATCAGCATACGCAACATCGTGGGCGGCGCACAGAAGGTGGTAATCTGGTATTTCTGGAACATGGGCAGGATGTCGGTCTCGTCAAAGCGGTCAAAGTCATAGACGAACACCGCGCCCTCGCACAGCCACTGGCCGTACAGCTTGCCCCACAGGCTCTTGCCCCAGCCGGTGTCCGAGATGGTCAGATGCAGGCCGTCCCGCCGGCAACAGTGCCAGTATTTGGCGGTGACGTAGTGGCCCAGGGCGTAGGTGTGCTTGTGGGCCGCCATCTTGGGGTTGCCGGTGGTGCCGGAGGTGAAGAACATCAGGGCGGTATCGTCACCGGCAGAGCAATCCGCCGGACGGACGAACTTACGGGAGAACAGACCGAACTCCTTAT
>JAZNSL010000063.1:0-77997 GCA_045591225.1 Acutalibacteraceae bacterium
AATGTCGGCGGCGATACACTCAGTTGGTGCTGATGACGGTGAGGGTACACCTGTTCCCATCCCGAACACAGCAGTTAAGCTCACTCGTGCCGACAATACTTGGCTGGAAGCGGCCCGGTAAGATAGGTAGGCGCCAACACAAAAGACCTCTGCAATAGCGGAGGTCACATATTGCTCCTTAGCTCAGTCGGTAGAGCGCATGACTGTTAATCATGATGTCGTCAGTTCGAGCCTGACAGGAGCAGCCAATGAAAAAGCCTTGAAACGACTGCGTTTCGAGGCTTTTTTCTTTTTGTATCCTAACATTGTTTTGGTACTTTTTTGGTGTTAGGTCAACAGTTAGGTCAACAAACTCTCTTGATTCACAGGAAAGAGAGGCTATTATGGCAAGCATTTACCCCAATCGAAAGGACGGCAAAATCGTCTCGTTCAAGTTCAAATGGTATGGTGGGCGAGACGCAAACGGCAAGCAAATTGTGCGCTGCACTACTTGGACGCCTGACGCAACTATGTCCGAGCGCAAGATGAGACTCCAAGCGGAAAAGGAAGCCGTGATATGGGAACGCCAAATGGAAACCGAGGCGCCAACACAAACGCAAGCGCAAGCGGAGGGGGAGATGACCTTTGCTCAGTTTTTGGATGAACGCTGGTGGCCCTATCAAAAGGATGTGAAGGAGAATCGTGACACGACACGGTCTTTCTATACCCAAATTTTCAAGGTGATGCGCCCGCATTTTGACCATCTCCGTATGCAGGAGATTACCGCTCAGCACATCACGCAGTATCTGAATTACCTTAGGAACATCTACCGATGGGGAAACGGAAACAAGTTGTCGCCCAATAGCATTCGCCACCATTATCGTGTATTAAGTGTCATCTTTAAGTATGCGTTGAAGGTGGATTGCATTGCCGTGAATCCCTTAAACAAGGTGGATGCGCCTAAAGTACCCAAGCGCAAAGTGAAAGCGATGACCAAGGGGGAAGTTTTGGAGTTTATTAAGGCGATGGAAAATCTCCCCTTGAGATGGAAACTGATGTATACCTTGTTGATAACCACGGGGCTGCGTCGTGGTGAGTGCTTCGGTCTGCAATGGGGTGATATTGACTTGGCTAATGGAGTGCTGCTCGTTCAGAGAAATGTCACTAATGCATACGGAAAAAGGCTAACGGTCGGTGAACCTAAGACGGATTTAGGAAACCGTGCCATACCGCTAACGCCTAAAGTGATTGAGCTATTGGCGCAGTACCGAGCTCAGGAGAAACCGACCGATGACACCTTCTTGTTTCACGCAACCGAGTCGCCGTGTAAGCCCGAGAATCCTTCGCATCTCACCGACCATATGCGGAAATTTATGAAACGAATGGGACTTCCTGCTATGTCTCCTCACGACTTGCGACATACCTGTGCCACACTAATGCTCCAGAGTGGTGCCGATGTCAAGAGCGTGCAAGACCTCCTCGGACACGCTGACGCCTCCACCACCCTAAACTTCTATGTCCGTTCCAACATCGAAACCATCCGTACCTCTGCTCATAAAGCATTTGATTGGTAAAAAGAACCATCCTCAGGAATGTCCTTGGGGGTGGAGTTGAGTTGGGAGTGCGCTTTGTGCATAGATGGATAAGGTTGGGAATGGGTGCTTTATGTTCCTCCCATAGCTTTGCTATCTTAAATAACAAGGTCTTAATTATCGTGAAATCTCAGGTGTTAGGGATGTCTTATGATTATGTTAAAGTCCTTGCCCATAAGCAAAGGCGTATTTTAGATGGAGGTGATTAGTTTATGTGTCATCCGTTTCTAACAAGAAGAATGAGTCGGTTACTTTTTCGGTGAGCACAATCCTTGGCTTGCCGTTGGTTTGCAAAAGAACATCTTCTAAAGAGATATTCTTGATAAAACGATTGTTTTGGCGACTAAAAGCATTCCCCTCGGCTCGAAACTCATCCAGTATCTCTATTGTCGGAAAGTCATCTAATCGCATTGTGAAGTGGTTGTAGAAGGAATCCAGATTCTTTCCAGTAACGATTATGTGTATGAGTGGTGAGAATTGTAGAGTAATATCTTCGCTGGACAAGAATCTAAAGTTACCCAAACAAACTCGTGCTTGTGTTTTGCATCTTGTTCTCATAATGGCTCGCTTAGTCAGGTTGAGTAGTAAACGATAAGTCTTTAGACGCTCCATATGGGTGGTGGCGTCATTTGTCAATGTGATGATTAGTGTATTCTTCATTTAAGTAATCTCCTATCAAATCATTAGTCTCGGCAGCATCAAGCATCTTCAATAGTATATACAATGAAATTTGAGGATTTTAGGTGCTTCGTTAGATATCTCGAGTACATCTTTAAATGAACAATTAAAATGGTACTATGATTTGATTGTCAATAAAGTCTAAAATGTGATAGATTGGTACTTTTCCAAAACGCCTTTAAACTGCTACTAAATTCCAAGGAGGTATTTTAATGGTCTACGCATACCTGAGAGTGTCTTCGTCCGCTCAGCGCATGGGGCGGCAAATCGAGAACATTCTTCGTGTTGAGCCGAATGCAAAACTTTTCAAAGAGACTTTCACTGGTAGGTCGTTACACCGTCCTGAATGGGCAAAACTAATGAAAACCGTGAAAACTGGTGATGTTATCGTTTTCGACGAGGTTTCTCGAATGTCACGAAATGCCGTTGAAGGTGTGGCTACCTATGAGGAGTTGTTCAATAAAGGTGTTGAACTTCGTTTCCTGAAAGAGCCTCATATCAATACGGAGACTTACCGTTCCGCTCTTAGCGCTTCTATCAATATGACGGGCACTAATGTGGATTTTATCATTAGTGGCATCAATCAATATCTTATGGCTTTAGCTCGTGAGCAAATTCGAATCGCCTTTGAGCAGGCTGAGAAAGAAGTTGAGTTCTTACGCAATCGAACTAAAGAAGGGTTAAGAACCGCCAAAGCAAACGGACAAGTCCTTGGAAGAAAAGAGGGCAGCACCATCGAAACCAAGAAGGCCAAGCATGCAAAAGAAATCATTTTGAAGCATTCTAAAAGCTTTGGTGGTTCTCTCGCAGATGCGGATGTGATTAAGTTGTGCGAAGTTTCTCGCAATAGCTACTACCGTTTTAAAAAACAATTAGTGTTAGAATTGGAACAAGCAAGCTAAGGTTCCAGAAGCAAGAACATCTATAAACTAATGAGAGAGTCGGCAATATAGCGCTGGCTCTCTTTTCTTTAAATAATGATTCTCAAGGACTCCTAAGCACTTGACATAGTTGTTGTTTATTTAATATAATACTTATGCTGAATCTTTATACTAATAGAGAAAAAGTGAGATGGTGATGTCATATATTTTGAATCTTTATACTAATAGAGAAGAGATGTTATATGTATGTGATATGATGTGTTGTTATGTGTGATACGAATGTGTCACACATATGTGTAATAACAAGTATCTAACAGGGAGGACTTATGAGTCTTAATTACTCGCAGGTATGGGCTATTTTGGATTCTAATGACATTTTTTCTACCACTCCAGATTATACAACTATGTTTTCACAAGATGAGTTGGACAAGGCAAAGAATCAATGCTTTATATGGAGTTCTAAAGATGTATATAGCATATTGGGACGGAAGTACAAATCTACAATCAAAGGTTTATATCCGTTACTTTGTCACATTAAAAAACATACGCGAAACAACATTGTATATATTAGTCAAACGGATAAATCGTTGCTTCCTTTTTATAACAACGACCAACCTAAAATTCATTATGCTATTCATAGCCTTCTCATTGAAAAAGCTAAAGTGTTATGTGATTTGAAGTCGGCCTATAAACCTCATTCGGTAGCCAAATACTATTATGTTTGTTTAGAAACTCTTGACACAATGTTTGAGTTGTATAAGTCTTTGGCTGGTTCTCAGACTAATGTAATGGCAACGGAGGGGGAGGTTCTTGAACCAGCTTACTATTTACTCCCCTCTTTCAATTCGACCTTGCGTATATACGAAGACTACTCGTTTGATGAGGTTCGAGAAGCGGTATTAATGCGATATCCCTGCATGCCGTACTATAACAATCTCTTGGCACAATTAAATGCTCATGCTTTTAATGATGATGAGATAATACGCTTTAGTATTACACCCAAATTTTCCCAAAAAGGCAAGATAACAAAGTTGGGAATTCGAGCTTTCTCTAACACTTGCTTGTTGAAGTCATTAGAAAAACAAAAAAAGAAATGTCGGCAACAGGGAAGAGAGTATGTGGTAGACCCTAACATTCGTTATAGGGAGCATTATCTCAATGAGCGTTTTGGTGAATGGGAAGAGTATGACATCAAAGGGAGTGTTCCCAGAGTGTCACGCGCGATGGCTAACCGCGGAGATATGGGCGATTTAAATGAGGATATCTATAGAACGATGTTTGAGCCGTTTGTGCAGGATTTTCAAATTTGTTTTGATGAAAGTGTAGCTGAATGGTGCGAGAAAGCTCGTAGTTTCTTTAAACTTCTCTTCATGCGTTTGTTTTTTGGAGGAACGCCTAAGCAAATAGTTAGTCGCATATTGGACAAAGAGAAGAAAGAGAAAGATAAAGCCATTAAGAAGGGGCGGATGGATGAAGGTCTTTCTCCCTTTGCATCTTTAGCGGAGCGGGGTGTTGACTTAGTATCGCTCATTGACAAGTATCAAAAAAGAGTGTTCGAGTATTGCTGTAGAACGCCTAAAGAGGCAAGAGACACTTCCGTCTTTCTTCACGAGTCTTGTATATATTTAGAGGTTCGGAAAGAACTTTTCAATCGAGGTATTGATGTTGTTCAGGTCTACGATGGATTCTATTTTAAAAAGGGCACAATTCCTCTCGATATGGAGGAAATCATACAGCGAGCTGCCTTGGAATATTGTAATGGCAATAAAAAATTCGCTCAGTTTAATGCTCGCAAAGGTATAGGCAAGGCTCTTCGTGAGATGCCTCTCGACACAACGAATATAACGGAGACTCCTACAACATTAAGTGACGCTGATGTGATTGGAACAAACATTGAGTTCATTAAGCCTGGACGCAAAAAATAATATCTATTGCCCATCATTGGCATAAAAAGAGGGACGGTGAGTAAATCACTGTCCCTTTCTTTTTGAGTATTTTGATTTATTTCTTGCTCTTAATTACGCTATCAGGAAAGACGGATGCTTTAATCAAGTCTGAGGGGTCGATGTCCAGTGCATCCGCAATGTTAAAGAACACTTCTAAAGAGAAGGGGCGAGCGATGCCAGGAGCCTCAATAGAACTGATATGGGAACGACTCACATTCGCTCTCTCGGCTAGTTGCTCTTGAGACATTCCACGCATCTTGCGTAAAGTAGAGATGGCAATACCTAATTGGATATATCTATCTCGATTCTTGAAATCTACCTCTTTGCTCATTACAATCACCTGCTTCCGTAGATAATTATACTTTTTACGGCGTGATGGCGCTGTATTCAAACGAAAGCAATTGACTAATATTTTGAGCAAATGTAAAATAGAAGAGAGCAAAAGCGATTTACAATAAACATTTGTGGCTTATAGTAAGCAGGGGGTGGATTATGACTTGTACATTCTTTGGACATAAAGATGCTCCAGATGCAATTTATCAAAAATTGTTGAAAGTCGTCGAAGAACTATTCCTTGAGCGCAATGTAGATAGATTTCTTGTTGGCACTCACGGTATCTTCGATAGTCTTGCTCTTAAAGCTTTGCGTGAATTGAAGAAGAAATACCCCTTGTTGGTCTATAGCGTTGTCTTGGCTTATATGCCTGATGCAAATAACTATCAAGACTTTGAAACCATCTTTCCAGAAGGGATAGAAGTTATTCCAAAGCGCTTTGCCATAACCCATAGAAATGAATGGATGGTTCGAGCGTCGGATGTAGTGGTTTGTTATATTGACCACTCGTGGGGTGGCGCATTTCAATTCGTAGAGATGGCTACCAAACAAGGCAAGGAGATTATCAATCTTGCCGAATATCGGAAAGTATAAGTGTGACTTTACTACTATAATTTAGTGTCGAAAAAAACACGAATTTTTTAGAAATTAAATTTTAAATTATTTATAAAAAGGGGACGCGATTATTGATTCGCATCCTTTTATCTTTTATTGGTTTTTGTGTGTTGTATATTTAAATATAAAAAATACTGGTGTTATTTGTGGTTTGGTGCTATACTGGGGTTAGAATTCGGAACAAAAAGGTTTTTGGTAGGAGGGGAAAATATGAAAAGATTATTTGCAATTTCTCTTGCAACGGCTTGTCTGTTGGTGATGTTCCTTAATTCCCTGGTGTTTGCGGCATCTAACACCTATGACCTTGACGAATTGGGATTGCAGGTTACTATCCCCACAGGATACTCAGTTATTACGAGAGATACTCCTGCTAATGACCCCATATTTAGTAAGCTTGGCACGACCAAGTCGGCACTTATGAGCCAATTTGAGAGTAGTAGCATCTATCTAAATGCTGTCTCTGATACATACAATGAAGAAGTTGTTGTTACGATGACAGAGAATAGCTTGAGCAATTTCAGTTTGTTGAGCGACACAACACTTAATGCGCTTGCATCAGCTTTAGAAACAGAGTACACCAATTACGGCTTGAGTGTTTCTAAATACGAAATTTACCAGCACTCACAGGCAAAGTTTGTCAGACTGTATTTCACAGATACAAGCAAGACGGTTCACGGATTGCAGTATTACACTATCTACGATGGTAAGGCGATGAATTTCACAATGCGCTCCTACGAAGGCAGTATTTCTTCCAGACAAGAAGCAGCGATTAAAACTATTGTAGATAGCATCAAGTATGATAAAGCTCCTCCTGTTGCCGAACAAGGGGAGGACACTACTTCGTTTGTTTATACAGACACAGATAGTGGTGTGACTTTTACTGTCCCTGCCGACTGGAAACAGGAGGCGCTCTCGAAAGACAGAGAGTTTATTGATGTTAAGTTTGTTTCCACAAAAGAAGACGGCTGCACTATGATTTATGGCAGTACAGATATATGGGCTCAGATGCCTGCATCTGATAGGGCGGGATATACGCGCTCCGACCTCAACAATTCAGCATTTACCGACGCTGATATTGCAGCGATGTATAGTACAACTGCCGATAAAATATCTACAGATACATATAATGGCACTCAATATTTTAAGGTGGAAGCCAATTACTCCTCAGACGCTTATGGAGTCGATATTACCATAGGAATGACTCAGCTGGTTTATATTGATAATGGATGGATGTACACATTCCAGTTTGGAGGAACAAGCACGCATAAGCTTTATTCCGATTTTGAGAGATTGCTTGAAAGTGTGCAATATCCTACCATTTCTAATGTTGGCGGTGTTGGTTCAACCGACTCTGCCCCCACCACTAACACGGACGATACTCCCAAGGACAATTCGGGTGGTGTTGCAGTTTTTGTATTGCTGATAGTGGCAGCGGCAATTGTGATTACCATCGTGGTCTCTCGCAAGAAAAATAAAGAGTCCGTCGACTACATGCCGATTTATAACACTACTGCCCCTGAACCAGTGAGTAATTTTGAACAAGCAGTCTATTGTACCAAATGTGGTCAGGCGCTACCGCTTGATAGCGATTTTTGCCACAAATGTGGCGCAAAAGTTCTTAAGGAGGGCAACGCTCAATGAAGTTCTTGATTTGGTTTGGTTGTATCTTTGTCGCAACGATACTTAATACTCTGTTGGGATACGCTACTGGCGTTAAGGTAGGCTATCTTATTTTTTATTTCGTTGTTTACTTTGTAGCCAAGAAGTTGTGCGACAAATGGGACGAACGCAAAATGGTTCAAAAGACCTATAATCCTGGCGACCCTAATTGCTTTACTGAATGCAAGTCTTGCGGATATAGGGATAAGAAAAATTTTACCACTTGTCCCAATTGCGGAGAGCATACCACAAAGCACATTCGTTTAAACCAAGAACAGGCGATTGACGAAGAAAAAACGGACATCAAAGAAGAGCCAGTTACTGAGGTCGATAAAATCTGCTTTTGCCGTAAGTGCGGCGAAAAGCTTATCGAAAACAGTAGATTTTGTCGCAAATGCGGCACAGAGATTGTTGACTAACTGAAAGGTACTGATTGGCTATGAAATCCAAGAAAAAAAGGAACAAAGATTCCGAAGTCACATTGTTTTGCGCAAAGTGTGGCAACAGGCTTTTGCCTGATACGGTTTTTTGCGAGTTGTGCGGAACCAAAGTACCCATGCCGATAATGGCTGAGGGGCAGGAGAAAAGTGTTCTCGACAGCGCGCAAGATGTTCCCCAAAAAAGAAAGAGCAAAAAAGGCGCGATTATTCTATTTATAGTGTTAGGCGTTTTGTTGGCGGCAACTATTGCAGCAGCAATCTACATCATCGGCGGTCTTGGCTCTGGCAAGAGCGATGATAGCGCTACTGTTAAAGGTGGATATTCCTCGTCTTATGAAGACCAAGATAATGGAAATGGCGACGATTTGACAATAAAAAAGCCTAATAGGACACAAAAGCAGCCCCAGAATAATACGCCCAAATATACTTGCTTAGATGTGGGATGTAATAATTCCGTGTCTTCTTCTGGGCAGTATTGCTCCGAACACAAATGTGCCAAGAGTGGTTGTAGCTTTAGCAATAATGGTTCTTCGCCGTATTGCTCAGTACATAAGTGTAACGATATCGGTTGTGATAATGCTGCCTCTGGAAGCAGCAGCTATTGTAGTGAGCACAAGTGTGCTAAGAGTGGTTGTAATAGCAACAGGACTTACTCCTCGCCCTATTGTTTGTTGCATGGTTGTTCGGATGCAGGATGCGATAATATCGCAGATGGAACGGGCAGTTATTGCGCAGAACACACCTGCAATGAGAACTATTGCACATCGAGAAAAGCATTTGGTTCCAACTATTGTTATATACACGGGTGTAGCGCCTCTGGATGCGATAATGGTAGAGATGGGTATGGGCAGTACTGCGCCGAGCATACTTGTGCCAAGAGCGGTTGCTCTTTCCAAAAATCGTATGGTTCGGATTATTGTACTTCCCACGAGTGTATGTATCCTGGATGTCACAATGGTCGAAACGGATACGGTATGTATTGTTATTTGCACGACGATTAAGGAGTGAAAAAGGATGATTTGCAACAATTGTAAGCGCAAATTACCTGATGATAGCGAATTTTGCCAATATTGTGGCTGCAAAATCGAAAAGATAGTTGCCGAATCTGCTGAGGTAGCGGTTGAAGAGGCTGAGAAAACTAAAAAGCCTGTAGAGGTTCCTGCTACTCCTGTAGTTGAAGAAGAAACTGGCGTCGATGATATGACTCCAGAAGAAGCGCTGGCGGTCATTATGGAAATGCAGGCAAAAAACACTATCGAGGCAATGGAGGCAAATGGTAAAACACAACCGAACAATGAAGGGGATGCCGATTTTGGCTTGGTTCCTGAAAAGCCAATTTTCACTCTTGCGCTGATGTCTGTGGACGGTGAACGAGAATACTTAAACCGTCTCTACACTACTGCTGGTGAGAAGATTCAATATACCCGTCGTGGTTCCACTTGTGTTGAAGGAATCAATGGTATGATTGATGTTTATGACACTTTCTTGCCCTCTGGACAACCATACAAGACCATCTACATCAATATGTATGGCGCAACAAAGTCCGCCAAAGCACCTGTGGGGTTTGTTTTGAACGCCCCGACACCAGCAGGTAAGCCTGTAGTAAAAAAAGAGAAACCTGTTAAAATGAAATATTGCAGTCGTTGTGGCTCTGTGGTTGATAGCAAGACCAAGATTTGCACAGGCTGTGGCAAGAAATATTTCAAAGGTATTCGTTTTAACAAATTCTCTATCACAGTCATTGTTTTATCATTGATGTTTATAGGGTCTGCGATTGTCAACATATATCAGTATGACGAGATTGACCGTTTGACTTGGAGAGAAGAATATTTGGAAGGCCAAGTAAGCGATTTGAGTGATGCAAACCAAGAGAATCAAGGTGAAGCCTTTTTCTTTGATTACTACGCAGAAATAGTCGGTGATGATGGAACGGAATTGTATCATAAGTATGGTTGTAAAAAACTGGATACTGACGATGGATTTTGGATATTTAACACCGAAGCAGCTGAAAGTCAAGGATACAACGAGTGTCCGTATTGCCACTAAATTGCCGCCTTATGTAATGAACACATAACGCACAAACAAAGATACCCCCAGAGAGTGTTACCTCTCTGGGGGTATTTATTATTTGGAAAATTCCATTACCGCTCCAATGGAGCCTTCGTTATTTTTAGCAACCTTAAGACAAGCGTTGCCACTATCAGGATGGACATATCCAAGAAGAATAATATCTGTGTAAGCGAGGAATTTATCCAAGACTTCTTGTGAGGGGAAACGAATGGTGGAGAGGGTAAGGTGCTCATTGTTTTTGGATTCAGCCGTGAGGTTTTTGCTGAGCAGAACAGAGACACTTTTCTCTTTTGCCAAATCCTTCAATTCCCCCACATCTACATCCCAAGAGTACACATCAAAGGGGTCAATTACCAGCATTTCATATTCTTCTTCATCCAACCACTGGGATAGCTTTTCAATAGTCAACTTGTGACATTCTTTAAAGACGATGTGACCAGGATAGAAGGGGTTGATTCTATCCAATCTCAGTTCAAAGGTGCGCTCATCCATAGCATCGCTGATGTACAAAACATTGTACCCCAACTTACCCAAGTGACAAGTGACACCCATACAAAAATGAGTTTTGCCAACACCTGGTCGAGTGGCGATAGCATAGAGGTTCCCCTTTTGGAATTTGCCAATTGTGTATTCTAAGCCAAGCATTCTTCCACCAAGACACGCCATATAGCATCCCTCCACTCAAAATATTAGGGGGATTATTATAAGGGGTAACGAAGTGAAAAATCAACCAATTTTGCTCAACTTTTTTAGTTGATTTGTGATGGCTTTTGCTTTATAATTTATTCAAGGCGACTATGTCAACAAACGACAATAGTCCCCTCGCATTCTATGACATCAATCAAATTTTTTGCGCTAAAGAGAGTGTGTATTAGGCGTATGGGCGTAACGCACATCTCGAAAATCTAGGTCAATTCCAGGTCAACTTTAGGTCAACAAAAAGTCGATTTAGGTCAACAAAATGGTAAAAATCGATTAAAATCAAAAAATGTGAATCAAGATAAACCCAGTAATATCAAGGCTTTTCACGCATATTGCTCCTTAGCTCAGCCGGTAGAGCGCATGACTGTTAATCATGATGTCGTCAGTTCGAGCCTGACAGGAGCAGCCACAAAAAACACCACCCAATGGGTGGTGTTTTTTTGTGGCTTTTTCTATTAGTTCCAACTGACGACATCATAGTTGGTAGTCATGCTCTCACCGCTGAGCGTTTACGCGAAGTCGGTGGTAGCCGTTTGCGAGCGCCGCCGGTGGCGGGTACAGCGAGCAAAAAGGCTGGTGCCGCGGTCGAAATGCGAGGGCAAGCGCATTTCGGGCACCGCAAACGGAAGCATGACGGCCGGATAGCACAGGGTTGGAGTGTGTTACTAACAATCCCTCCACCGCTAACGCGGTCCCCCTCCTTTTACAAGGGAGGCTTCGCTCCGTGACCACCTCCTCCGTCATTTGCTCCGCAAATGCCACTTTCCCCTCGAGGGGAAGGCTCTTGCATTTCTTCTCAAACTATGCTATACTACACCCAAAGAGGTGATCGTATGCACAAATACAGAATTTCGTGTTATCAAAAATCCAACTCCGTTTGGTTTACCAATGGTGGAAGATTGATCGTGACGGATGATGAATATATCGTAAAATATCTTTTTCAAACCGTTGCCCGCTTTGATGCGCACAAAACAACCGTTTCTGAAATTTCCTCTATCTTACACAATAAAGGTCTTCGTTTGGATAATGGCGATGCCTACATCGACCTATACTTCTTCCCCAAAACGGCTGAAAAACTATACGAATTATTCGGACTCAAATAAATGCTATTGAAAGGCACCATCCACACGGACGGTGCCCTTTTTTATTTATAGGTATATAAAATAAAAATTCCTGCAAAATACCTCTTGACTTTAACTTGATAAAGTGATAAAATGATAAAACATTACAGCGCGAAAGGAGCGTCGGTTATGTCCCCATTTAACACCCCGTCTATTGAGAAGTTATTTTCTGCTTTCCTGCAACTGAAAACGGAGGAGGAATGCCGACAGTTCCTGGAGGACGTCTGCACCATCAAGGAGGTGCAGGATATGGCCCAGAGGCTGGAGGCCGCCATCCTGCTGGATCAGGGAGAGGGCTATCAGGCCATCTCCGACCGGGTGGGCATCTCCCCCGCCACCATCAGCCGGGTCAGCCGGTGCTTAAACTACGGCGCCGGCGGTTACCGACAGGTGATCGACCGTATGAAAGAGGAGGGTCTGGTATGAGAAAAGTAGAACAGGCGATGTTCGCCCTGCGCCAGTTGTACGAGCGCTACGGCTATTCCCCCTACAAGATGAGCAAGTTCGAGGAGTACGACCTGTACGTCCGCAACAAGGATTTTCTCATCTCGGACGGGGTGATTACCTTTACCGACACCGACGGCAAGCTGATGGCGCTGAAGCCGGACGTGACCCTCTCCATCATCAAGAACAGCGGTCACCAGCCCGGCTGTGTCCGCAAGGTGTATTACAACGAAAACGTCTACCGGGTATCGGAGGATGCCCATTGCTTTAAGGAGATTCTGCAGACCGGTCTGGAGTGTATGGGCGACATCGACGATGCCACCCTGTACGAGGTACTCCGCCTGGCCGCCGCCAGCCTGACGCTGGTGGGTGACCGGGCGGTGCTGGACATCGCCCACCGCGGGGTCATCGAGGACCTGCTGGCGGGTTGCTCCGCCACCGAAGCGGTGCTGGGCGCGGTGTGCCGCTGTATCCGGGAGAAAAACCCCCACGAGCTGGCGCTGGTGTGTGACGGGTACGGCATCCCCGCCGACACCGCCCACAAGCTGGGGCAGCTGATCGCCATCTACGGCAGACCCGCCGAGGCGCTACTCCCGCTGTTTGACCTGTTGGGGGATACCGAGCCTCTGCGCCAACTGAAAAAGCTCACCGACGCCTTTGCCGATACCCCCTACGCCGAGATGCTCCGCATCGATTTCAGCGTGGTGACGGCGGGCAAGTACTACAACGGCTTGGTATTCAAGGGCTTTGTGTCCGGCGCACCGGACAGCGTCCTGTCCGGCGGCCGTTACGACCAGCTGATGCTGAATATGGGCCGCCGCGGCGGTGCCGTGGGCTTTGCGGTGTATCTGGACCGTCTAGGCAACCGGGAGTCCGCCACCTACGACGTGGACACCCTGCTGCTGTACGACGAGAGCGCCGACCTGATCGCCTTGACGGCGGCGGCGGAAGCCCTGCGTAAGCAGGGACGGGTGATGCTCCAGCAGGAGATCCCCGAAAAGCTGACCTATCGACAGATTCTACGATTTAAGGACGGGGAGGTGAACCCCCTATGAAAGAAATGCTGAACGTGGCCCTACCCAAAGGCCGATTGGGTGAGAAGGTGTACGGCATGTTCAAGGCGGCGGGTTTCCCCTGCCCCTCTATTGAAGAGCAAAACCGCAAACTGATTTTCGAAAACCAAGAGGTGGGGGTACGCTATTTCTGGGTAAAGCCCTCCGACGTGGCCATCTACGTGGAACGGGGTGCCGCCGACATCGGCGTAGCCGGCAAGGACATCCTGTTGGAATACAAGCCCCGGGTGTACGAGCTGTTTGACCTGGGCGTGGGCAAATGCCGTATGGCGGTTGCCGCACCCAAAGGGTTCCGGGATGACACCACCCGCACCCTGCGGGTAGCCACCAAATTTTCCCGCATCGCCCGGGATTTCTATGCCGAGCAGGGGCGGGATATCGACATCATCCACCTCAACGGCTCCATTGAGATCGCCCCTATTCTGGGGCTGTCCGACGTCATCGTGGACATCGTGGAGACCGGCACCACCCTCAAGGAAAACGACCTGGAAGTGATCGACACCATCGTGCCCATCAGCGCACGGCTCATCGCCAACACCGCCTCCTTTAAGTTCAAAAACGAGGCCATTGAGAAAATCCTGAAAGAAATGAACCGTCTGGAGAGATAACTATGATTAGCATTTTGAAATACGGCGAGGTTTCCAACGACGAGATCTTCGCCCGGGTGGTGCCCACCGTGGACGTGGCGGGCATCGTCACCGACATCATCCACAACGTCCGCGCCCGGGGTGACGCCGCCCTGTACGAATACTGCGAAAAGTTCGACAAGGCCAAGCTGACCAGCCTGCAGGTTTCCCCGGAGGAAATCGAAGAAGCCCTTTCCCTGGTGGAGCCGCGGTTTATCGAAATTTTGAAAACCGCCGCCGACAACATCCGCCTATTCCATGAAAAGCAGGTGCGGAATTCCTTTATTATCAACGACCGTCCCGGCATCGTCATGGGACAAAAGGTGATCCCCGTGGACCGGGCGGGTCTGTACGTGCCCGGCGGCACCGCCGCCTATCCCTCCACCGTGCTGATGGATGCCATCCCCGCCAAAATCGCCGGCGTGCCGGAGGTGATGATGGTTTCCCCGCCCGGTGCCGACGGCAAGATAAACCCCGTTATCCTGGCGGCTGCCGCCATCGCCGGGGTGGATAAGATCTTTAAATTGGGCGGCGCTCAGGCGGTGGCGGCGCTGGCCTACGGCACCGAGAGCGTGCCGAAAGTAGACAAAATCGTAGGCCCCGGCAACGCCTTTGTGGCGGAGGCCAAAAAGCAGGTGTTCGGCGTGGTATCCATCGACATGATAGCCGGACCCAGCGAAATTCTCATTGTGGCGGACGGCCAATCCGATCCCCGCTGTGTGGCCGCTGACCTGCTCAGCCAAGCGGAACACGACCGCCTGGCCAGCGCGGTGCTGGTCACCGACTCCACCGACCTGGCCAATGCGGTACAGGCGGAACTGGAGGTGCAGATTCCTCAACTGCTCCGCGCCGACATCGCCCGAGAATCCATCGACCGCAACGGCAAAATCATCGTGGCGGAAGACTTGTGGGCGGCCATCGACATCTCCAACGAATTGGCTCCGGAGCACCTGGAGCTGTGCGTAGATAACCCCTTTGATTATCTGGACGCCATCCGTCACGCCGGCTCCATCTTTATGGGTCGCAATACCCCCGAGGCGCTGGGCGACTATCTGGCGGGACCCAACCACACCTTGCCCACCGGTGGCACTGCCAAATTCTCCAGCCCCCTGTCGGTGGACGATTTCGTCAAGAAGACCCAGTATTCCTATTTCACCCGCTCCGCCCTGGAAAAGGTAGCCGAGGACGTGGCCTTCTTTGCCGAAAAAGAGGGGCTCACCGCCCACGCCAAGAGCGCGGTAATCCGATTAGAGAAGTGATTTGAATGAGCAAGTATATGAGCGGTCGCTTTGACCGGCTGACCCCCTACACCCCCGGCGAACAGCCGGTGGATAAATCCTATATCAAACTCAACACCAACGAGAGCCCCTTCCCGCCCTCGGGAAAGGCGGTTGCCGCCGCCGAGGCGGAACTGGCACGGCTCCAGCTGTACCCCGACCCCACCTGCGGCAAACTGCGGCAGGCGCTGGCGGACACCTACGGCGTCACCCCCCACCGGGTGATGGTGGGCAACGGCTCCGACGAGGTGCTTTCCTTTGCCTTTATGGCCTACGGGGACAGCGGTGTGGCCTTCCCGGACATCACCTACGGCTTTTACCGGGTGTTTGCCGACCTGTACGGGCTGGACGCGCTGGAAATCCCGCTGAAAGAGGATTTCACGGTGGACGCGGAAGCCTACAAGGGGCTGGGGCGCACCATCTTCATCGCCAACCCCAATGCCCCCACCGGCATCGCCCTGACCCTAGCTGAAATTGAGGAGATTCTCAAAGCCAACCCGGATAACGTGGTGGTGGTGGACGAGGCCTACGTGGATTTTGGCGGCGATTCCGCCATTCCCCTGACCGAGAAATACGACAACCTGCTGGTTACCGGCACCTTTTCCAAGTCCCGCTCTATGGCAGGTGCCCGTCTGGGCTTCGGCATCGGTTGCCCGACTCTGATTCAGGATCTGGAGACCCTGCGGTATTCCACCAACCCCTACAACGTCAACCGGGTCACCCTGGCCGCCGGTCTGGGGCAGTTGGCGGACGAGGAGACCACCCGCCGCAACTGTCAGACGGTGATGGATAACCGGGAATACACCACCCGACGGCTGACCGAGATGGGGTTTGCGGTGATTCCCTCCCGTGCCAATTTCGTATTTGCCACCTGCCCCAACATTTCCGGCAAAGAGCTGTATCTCCGCTTAAAAGACAAGGGGGTTTTGGTCCGCCACTTTGATACCCCCCGTCTGACGGCGTATAACCGCATCACCATCGGCAGTCGAGAACAAATGGATACGCTGATGACCGCCATTCAGTCCATTTTAGAGGAGTGATCCTTATGAGAATTGCTACTGTAAACCGTAAAACCGCTGAGACCGACATCGCCCTGACCCTCAATCTGGACGGCGAAGGCAAATCGGAGATCAACTCCGGTTGCGGATTCTTAGACCATATGCTTACCCTGTTTGCCAAGCACGGTGGCTTTGACCTGACCCTCACCTGTGTAGGCGATACCTACGTGGACGACCACCACACGGTGGAGGATATCGGCATCGCCCTGGGCACCGCCTTTTCTCAGGCACTGGGGGATAAAAAAGGCATCGTCCGTTACGGCAGTTGCGTGTTGCCTATGGACGAATCCCTGGTGCTGTCCGCCGTGGACCTGTCGGGACGGGATTTTCTGGGCTATGCCCTGCCCATCCCGGACGAAAAGGTGTGTATCGAGGACGGTCTTAGCTACGACCTGCCCATTCCCCGAAAACAGGTGGGCACCTTCGACACCGAGCTGGTGCAGGAATTCTTCTGGGGCTTTGTGCGCAATGCCGGTGCCACCCTGCATATCCGTCTGCTGACCGGCACCAATTCCCACCACATCATCGAGGGCGCCTTTAAGTCGGTGGCCCGCTCCCTGCGGGATGCGGTGTCCATTGACCCACGCTTTGCAGACGCCATCCCCTCCACCAAGGGGGTGTTGCAATGATCGCCATCATTGATTACGGCGTAGGCAACCTGTTTTCGCTGACCAGCTCCTTCGCCGCCATCGGCGCCGAGGCGGTGGTCACCGCCGACCCTGCCGTCATCCGCGCCGCCGACCGCATTCTGCTGCCCGGCGTGGGCGCCTTTGAGGACGCCGCCCGCAAACTGCGGGAGAGCGGTATGGCCGACCTGGTGAAAGAGCAGGCCGCCGCCGGCAAACCCATTATGGGCATCTGCCTGGGTATGCAGCTGCTGTTTGACAAAAGCTACGAATACGGCCGGCACGACGGTCTGGGGCTGATTCCCGGGGCGGTACGCCCCATTCGGGACGTGATCCCCGCCGATTATAAGGTGCCCCACATTGGATGGAACGCTCTATCCTTTATCGGGGAGAAAAGCCGCCTGTTTCGATATCTGAAAGAGGGCGACTGTGTGTATTTCGTCCACTCCTATTACGCCGCCGACTGCGGCGATGCGGTGACCGCCACCGCCGAGTATGGAGCACCCCTCACCGCCGCGGTGGAAAAGGGGAACGTCTACGGCTGTCAGTTCCACCCCGAAAAGAGCGGCACCGTAGGCCTGAACATCCTCAAAGCATTCTGTGAACTGTAAGGTGATTGTATGTTTTTGTTTCCTGCCATCGACCTCTACGAGGGAAAGGCCGTCCGCCTATATAAAGGGGACTATAATCAACTAACTGTATATAACGATAACCCCGCCGCGGTGGCCCGCGATTTTGCCGCCGCCGGGGCCAGGCACATCCACATCGTGGACCTGGAGGGTGCCAAATCCGGCACCACCCCCAATCTGGACACCGTGGTCCGTATCAAGCAGCAGAGCGGTCTGTTCTGCGAAGTGGGCGGCGGCGTGCGGAATATGGAGGTGGTGAAAGCCTATATGGACGCCGGGCTGGACCGGGTGATCCTGGGCACCGCCGCGGTGGAAGACCCCGCCTTTGTCCAAGAGGCGGTGGATGCCTACGGCGACAGGATTGCCGTGGGCGTGGATCTGAAGGACGGTTTTGTGGCGGTGAAGGGCTGGACCGAAAAATCCACCCTGGACGCCGACACCTTCTGCCAACAGATGCAGGACATCGGGGTAAAGACCCTCATCGTAACCGACATCTCCAAGGACGGTGCCATGCAGGGCACCAACCACGACCTGTATCGGCAGTTGCAGACCCGCTTCCCGGGTCTGCAGATGGTGGCCAGCGGCGGCGTTTCCTCCATGGAGGACGTGACCCGGCTGGCACAGACCGGCCTGTACGGCGCCATCATCGGCAAGGCCTATTACGTGGGCGCCATCGACCTGAAAGAAGCGCAGGGTAGAGTGACAAATCCCAATCCGCCTCAAAGCGGCTGATTTCGGCGCTTTTTACCCTGTTTGTTCTTGCAAGGCGCCAACCTTGCTTCGCCCAAATAGAATAAAAATCCCTCAAAATCCCCTCGCTTTTAGGTCGAAGATTTTAGAAAGTAAGGATTTTTGTTCTATCAAGGCACAAAACGCAGCGAATACTGACTGTATTCGCGAGTAATTTAACGAAGATAGAGCGAAAATCCTCTTTCTAAAACGAATTCGGATTTGTCGCTCTACCCTGAGGTGGTCAAATGATTACGAAACGTATCATCCCCTGCCTGGACGTCAAGGACGGACGGGTGGTAAAAGGGGTTAATTTTGCGGGACTGGCCGATGTGAGTTCCCCTATCGAGCTGGCGAAATTCTACAGCGCGGGCGGTGCGGACGAGCTGGTGTTTTACGACATCACCGCCTCGGCTGAGGGTCGGCAGTTATTCACCGACATCCTGTGCGAGACCGCCCGTCAGGTGTTCATCCCCCTGACGGTGGGCGGCGGCATCAATACCGTGGCGGACTTCGAGCGGGTGCTGGGCTGTGGCGCGGACAAGGTCAGCGTCAACTCCGGCGCCATACGCAACCCCGCCCTGGTGGAGGAGGCCGCCCGGCTGTACGGCGACCAGTGCGTGGTGCTGTCGGCGGACGTGAAGATGGTGGATGGTGCCTACCACGTCTTTGCCAAGGGCGGACGGGAGGACACCGGTATGGAAGCCATTGAATGGATCCGCCGCTGTGTAGGCAACGGCGCCGGCGAGGTGGTGGTCAACTCCATCGACACCGACGGCGTCAAGGGTGGCTTTGACCTGTCCCTGCTAAGGGCGGTGTGCGACGCGGTCAACGTGCCGGTGATCGCCTCCGGCGGCGCCGGTAACATACAGGATTTCATCACCCTGTTTAACACCCTGCCGGGGGTAGATGCAGGTCTGGCGGCCTCCATCTTCCACTTCGGCGAGGTGGCGATTCCCGATTTGAAGCAGCAGATGGCTGCCGCAGGCATCCCCACCCGATTGTAAAAAGGAGAAACGATTATGATTGACGTAAACACTTTGAAATTTGACGAAAAGGGTCTGATCCCCGCCGTGGTGGTGGATGCCATCACCAAAAAGGTGCTGACCGTAGCCTATATGAACAAGGAGAGCCTGCGGATCTCTATGGAGAAGGGCCTCACCTGCTTTTACAGCCGTTCCCGTCAGGAACTGTGGCTGAAAGGCGAAACCAGCGGCAACTACCAGCACATCGTGTCCATCACCGCCGACTGCGACGGTGACGCTCTGGTGGTGGTGGTGGAGAAGGATGGACCCGCCTGCCATAAGGGCGAGGACACCTGTTTCCACAACCCCGTGTGGGAGAGCGAGGACCGCCACGAGTTTTCCCTGGAGGGGCTGATGGCTATGCTGGTGGGCCGCAAGGAGAACCCCAAAGAGGGCTCCTACACCACCTATCTGTTTGAAAAGGGTCTGGACAAGATCCTCAAAAAGGTGGGCGAAGAATGCACCGAGGTGATCATCGGCGCCAAGGGCGAGGACAAGGCGGAAACGGTGTATGAGATCGCCGACCTGTGCTATCACGTGATGGTGCTGATGGTGGAGGCGGGCATCTCTCTGGAGGACATCCACAAAGAATTGGCCTCCCGCCACGTCATCGACAAAAAGGTGAAGCAGGAGAAAATGGTGTAACCGCACCGTCCCTCAACCGCCTCCCGACCCCGGCAGGCGGTTTTCTCCCTTTTCCCCTTGCACAACCCGAAAAATTATGCTATACTGTGCTCTAAATTAAGATGTTCCCTTTATCACAAGAAGTGAGGTGCCCCTATGAAACGTTCCTATTCCGAAATCACGCCCTACATCGCTCAGCTGGCCCAGGCCTCCACCGAGCGCAATCATATTGCCCCGGCTATGTACGAGGACCACAAGGTCTATCGCGGTCTGCGTGACCGCCAGGGCCGCGGCGTGGTCACCGGCCTGACCGAGGTGTCCACCATCAACGCCAAGAAACTGGGCGAGGACGGCGAGCTGCACCCCTGCCCCGGCGAACTGTTTTTCCGCGGCTATAACGTCAAGGACCTGGTGGGCGGCTTTCAAAAAGACAACCGCTTCGGCTTTGAAGAGGCGGTGTATCTCCTGCTGTTCTCCGAACTGCCGGACGAGGGCGAACTGTTCCGCTTCCGTCGGGAGCTGTCCCAGTGCCGCAGTCTGCCCACCTCCTTTGTCCGGGATATGATTCTCAAAGCCCCCGGACGGGATATGATGAACATTCTGTCCCGTTGCGTGCTGGCGCTGTACGCCTATGACGAGAACCCGGACGACATCTCCATCGCCAACGTGCTGCGCCAGAGCCTCCAGCTGATTTCGGTGTTCCCTATGCTGGCGGTGTACAGCTACCAGTCCTATCAGCACTATTATCAGGACAAGAGCCTGTTTATCCACCTGCCCCGCCCGGATTATTCCACCGCCGAGAACCTGCTGCACCTGCTCCGTGAGGACAGCCAGTTCACACCCTTGGAGGCCAAGGTGCTGGACCTGGCACTGGTGCTCCACGCCGAGCACGGCGGCGGTAATAACTCCACCTTTACCACCCACGTGGTGACCTCCTCCGGCACCGATACCTATTCCTCGGTGGCGGCGGCGCTGGGCAGCCTGAAAGGTCCCCGCCACGGCGGTGCCAACATCAAGGTGGTGCGGATGTTTGACGATATGAAGGCCACCATCGACACCTCCGACGACGCCCAGATTCGGGATTATCTGGGGCGTCTGCTGGACAAGAACGCCTTTGACCGCTCCGGCCTCATCTACGGTATGGGCCACGCGGTGTATTCCCTGTCCGACCCCCGCTCCGAGATACTGAAGGACTGCGCCAAACAGCTGGCGGAGGCCAAGGGACTCCAAGAGGAGTTTGCCCTGTATGAGAAGGTGGCGAAACTGGCACCCGAGATGATCGCCGAGAAACGGCAGATGTTCAAGGGCGTATCCCCCAACGTGGACTTCTATTCCGGTCTGATCTACCGGATGCTGGACCTGCCCTGCGAGTTGTTCACCCCCTTGTTCGCGGTGTCCCGTATTGCCGGCTGGTCCGCCCACCGCATTGAGGAGATCCAGAACGCGGGCAAGATCATCCGTCCCGCCTATATCTCGGTCAAGGACGACCGGGAGTATATCCCCATGGGCGACCGCCTGATCGAGTAAAGAGCATACATTAAATTTCCCCCCCCCATATGCCGAGTGTCCGTAAGGACACTCGGCATATGGTGGGGGATATTTCATTTTAGAGCTTTGCTCGGCACTACTGCTGCGCGGGGGGTTCGCTGTAGGTTGGCCTGCCAGCCACGCACGGATTACTAGCCACCCATAAATGGGTTCAAATAGTGCCCAACAAAGCCTCCCTCCGGGAGGGAGGTGGCTGAGGCGACGCAAAGTTTGTGCTTATCCACATTTCGTTGTCGCCTCTATGAGAATGTCGCGTTGCTCCATTCTCCGTAGACACAGCGTTGCCGAGGTCGGAGGGAGCCTGACGAGCCGTTGTAAACTGTTCATTACGCATTCTCCCCCAGTCACGGCTGTCGCCGTGCCAGCCCCCTCCCGGAGGGGGCCTTCCGCTGCGGCGGACTTTTCATCGCTAAAGCCCCATCCGACCACGGGACCGTCGCGGGGTTTTTTATTTTATAAATTTGTGCTATACTGGTGAGAGTTTTTACAGGTTGGTGCGTTTTATAGGTGAAAGGGCAAGGAACCACCCTTTCGGAGAGGAGGAAGGCCAATGAACAATGGTGCCGGTAGCTACCGCCGTTTTCTGGACGGCGACGACCAAGGGATGGTGGAGATCATCCGCGATTACAAGGACGGCTTGACGCTGTACCTGAACGGGTATGTGCACAACATCTTCACCGCAGAAGAACTGATGGAGGAGACCTTCTTTAAGTTGGTCACCAAAAAGCCCCGCTTTTCCGGAGCACGAAATTTCAAGGCGTGGCTGTATACCGTCGGGCGCAACGTGGCCCTGGACCATCTGCGTCGGCAAAAACGGTTTTCTCCGCTTCCTATCGAGGACTATGCCACCCTGCTGGTGGAGGAAAAGAGCGTAGAGACCGCCTATCTGCAGGAAGAACGAAAAATTCAGGTGCATCGGGCGCTCCGGGCGCTGTGCGCCGAGTATCGCCAGGTGTTGTATCTGGTGTTTTTCGAGGATTTTACCAACCAGGAGACGGCGGCGGCCATGGGCAAGAGCAAACGTCAGATCGAGAATCTATTGTATCGGGCAAAAGGTGCCCTTAAAGCAGAATTAGAGAAGGAGGGATTTGTATATGAAGCATTATGAAGAAATCGCAAACCGTGTATTTGAGCGTCGGGACGCCTACGTCGCCCGGCAGAAGAAAAGACGGCAGACCGCCATCCGGGTCACCTCTGTGGCGTGCTCCTTTGTGTTGGTGGCGTTGTTGGGGGTGGGTGTCTGGCAATCCGGCTGGCTGACCCCCGATGTGCCGCCTGTGGCAGGGCCGGATACCGGCACCACCGCGCCCGTTTCCACCACCGCGCCGACCACCGAAAAACTCGACGGCACCGGCGGAGATGGGGAATGTCTGGTGCACAACCATATGTATCATCGAATTGATGGAAATTTCACCGACGAACAGGCAAAATTATACAATGAGCTGATAGGGGACAAATATTATTCCGAAGAAAACAATCTTGTTACTTTTTTGAATTTGCTGGGAATCACACGAGAGGAATATATGGAAGCTGTGGCATGGGACGAAGATTCCTTAGATGAAATCGCTTGGGCTCACGGCAACGGGTGTCCCTATACTAAGCGGCAGTTTGTCGATGCTATCTATGGTGACGACCCGGAATTAACGGCATGGGTGTTTGCACCCTCTTCGACATGGCCGTTTTCAGATACTTGGTCTTTAACTGGGGAAAAGGATTTGTGTCCTGAAGAATGGCCTCCCGAAGGTTATGGGTTCGGTGAGACTCGGCCCAGTGAAAGCGAAGAGGTCCAGCCCGGTGAGATCGTAGAATAACGGAACGCACCGTTATGAAATAACAAAAACCGCTATCCTGACGGATAGCGGTTTTTTTCTTGCGTGATTACAAAGGGGAGTGCCCCATTATAGGGTGGGCAGTGAATTCCGGACTCGGTCTACAAAGCGAGGGGATTTTGAGAGATTTTTGTTTTGGTCGGACGAGGTAAGGCTGTCGCCTTACGAGTTCGATTAAAGCAAAAAGCGCCGAAATATCCCGCTTTTAGACGAGTACGGGGTTCTCTGTTCACCCTAAACTATCAATATACTGGCAGGCGGCTACCGCGGCTACGGCGCCGTCGCCGGTGGCGGTGGTCACCTGGCGCACCGTCTTCTGACGGCAGTCCCCCGCCACGAACACGCCGGGGGTCCCCGTCCGGCAATCCTCGCCGGAGGCCACGTAGCCCCGCTCGTCCAGCTCGGCTACATCGGCAAAGGCCTCGTTCTCCGGCTCCAGGCCGATGGCCACGAACAGGCCGTCAATCTCCAGGTCATAGGTGTGGTCATCCGCCACCTTTCGCAGGGTGACGGCGGTCAGCGGGGTGGTGGCGGGCAGAGCCTCCACCACGGTGCCCAACAGCACCTCCACGTTATCCCGCTTGGCGAGAATATCCTGCAACTGCACCTCACCGGTGAGGAAGTCCAGATTCTGCACCACGTACACCTTTTTGCAGGTTTCGGACAGCAGAATGGCCTCCTGCAGAGCGGAGTTGCCGCCGCCCACCAGGGCCACGGTCTTATCCTTATAAAAGGCGCCGTCGCACACCGCACAAAAGGAGATGCTCTCCCCCAGGTGCAGTTCCTCGTTGGGCAGACCCAGATGTCGGTGCTTGGCACCGGCGGTGATGATCACCGCTTTGGCCTCGTACTCAGCGCCGTCCTCGGTGGTCACCACCTTGCGGTCGCCCATATCCTTGATGCCGGTGACGGTCTCGATCTCCACCTCCGCGCCCTGGCCCAGAGCCTGCTCCACGAAGTGGTCCGCCAGCTCACTGCCCGAGAGGGAGTCGAAACCGGGGTAGTTCTCCACCTTGGGAGAGAAGGTGATCTGACCGCCGAAGGCGCCCTTTTCCAGCAACAACACGGATTTGTTGGCCCGGCGGGCGTAGATGGCGGCGGTCAGCCCCGCAGGACCGGCACCGATAATGATAATATCGTACATAGTTGTTACCTCATTTCAGCCTCCCTCACCGAGGGAGGTGGATTTTCGCCGCAGGCGAAAAGACGGAGGGAGTTTTGGGGGACAATTTGTTTGTCGCGACTTTTTCGCAAAAGCGAAAAACGTCGACGGAGCAGCGCAAAGCGGCACTCCAACTCCCTCAGTCACGGCTAAAGCCGCGACAGCTCCCTCAAAGAAGGAGCCTTTGCCCTATATGACCTTCAGCGCTAAAACAAGGTGGGTGGAAATTCCACCCACCTTGTGCGGTGGTAAATTAGTTCACAGACTGGATATACTTCTTGATCTCGGAGACGCCGGTGAATTTCTCCACGTTGCCGCCGGCGGCCACCACCAGGGTGGGGGCCTGCTTAACGCCCAGGGCGTTGGTCAGATCCACGTTCTCCTCCGCCAGCACCTTGGTGTAGGCGATGCCCGCCTTATCCAGCATGGGCATAGCGATCTTACAGTTGGGGCAGGTGGCGGTGGCGAACAGGTACACGCCGTCGGCAATGACGGACTCGTTGCAGGCGCAAGTTTCCTCGACGGTCTTGGGACCGGAGTGGGTCAGCACCGACTTGGCGATGTTGTACTCCTTACGATCGGCAAACTCCTGGGTCTTACCGTCGTTCCAGTTCTTCACGGGACGATAGTAGCCGGTGATACGGCTGTACACCTCGGCCTCTTTGCCGCAATGGGGGCAGGTGTACTGCTCGCCGGTCAAATAGCCGTGCTCGGCACAGACGGAATAGGTGGGAGACATGGAGTAGTAGGGCAGACGATAGTTCTCCGCGATCTTACGCACCAGAGAGGCAGCCGCCTTCCAATCCGGCAGTTTCTCGCCCATATAGGCGTGGAACACGGTGCCGGAGGTGTAGAGGGTCTGCAGCTCGTCCTGGACGTCCAGAGCGGTGAAGATGTCCTCGGTGTAGCCCACCGGCAGGTGGCTGGAGTTGGTGTAGTAGGGGGTGCCGTTCTCGTTGGCGGTGATGATGGCGGGATAGTGCTTCTTATCGTGCTTGGCGAAGCGGTAGGTGGTGGACTCGGCAGGAGTGGCCTCCAGGTTGTACAGGTCGCCGTACTGCTCCTGATAGTCGGACAGACGCTCGCGCATGTGGTTGAGCACGTCCTTGGCAAAGGCCTGGGTCTGCTTGTGGGGCATATGGGAGTTCAGCCGCTTGGCGTTGAGACCCACCACGTTCATACCGATGAGACCGATGGTGGAGAAGTGGTTCTCAAAGGTGCCCAGGTACCGCTTGGTGTAGGGGTACAGGCCGTTATCCAGCAGTTTGGTGATAACGGTGCGCTTGACGTGCAGGGAACGGGCAGAGATGTCCATCAGCTTATCCAGACGCTTGTAGAAGTCGGCCTCATCGGATGCCAGATAGGCCAGACGGGGCAGGTTGATGGTGACAACACCCACAGAGCCGGTGGACTCGCCGCTGCCGAAGAAGCCGCCGGATTTCTTGCGCAGCTCGCGCAGGTCCAGACGCAGACGGCAGCACATAGAACGCACGTCGGAGGGCTCCATATCGGAGTTGATGTAGTTGGAGAAATAGGGAGTGCCGTACTTGGCGGTCATCTCGAACAACAGCTTGTTGTTCTCAGTCTCGGACCAGTCAAAGTCGCGGGTGATGGAATAGGTGGGGATGGGATACTGGAATCCGCGGCCGTTGGCGTCGCCCTCGATCATGATCTCGATGAAGGCCTTGTTCACCATCCGCATCTCCTCGACACAATCGCCGTAGGTAAAGTCCATCTCTTTGCCACCCACGATGGCGGGCATATTCTCCATATCCTTCGGGACGGTCCAGTCCAGGGTGATGTTGGAGAAGGGAGCCTGGGTGCCCCAACGGCTGGGGGTATTGACACCGTAAACGAAGGACTGGATGCACTGCTTGACCTCTTTCTGGGTCAGATTATCCACCTTGACGAAGGGGGCCAGATAGGTATCGAAGGAGGAGAAGGCCTGTGCGCCCGCCCACTCGTTCTGCATAATGCCCAGGAAGTTCACCATCTGATTACACAGGGTGGACAGATGGCCGGCGGGGGAAGAGGTGATCTTGCCCGGGATGCCGCCCAGACCCTCCTGAATCAGCTGTTTCAGGGACCAGCCGGCGCAATAGCCGGTAAGCATAGACAGGTCGTGGATGTGGATGTCGGCGTTCTTGTGGGCGTTGGCGATCTCGTCATCGTAGATCTCAGAGAGCCAATAGTTGGCGGTAATGGCGCCGGAGTTGGACAGGATCAGACCGCCCACCGAATAGGTGACGGTGGAGTTCTCCTTAACGCGCCAGTCGTTGATCTGCAGATAGTCGTCCACCAGACCCTTGTAGTCCAGCATAGTGGAGCTGAGGTTACGCACCTTCTCCCGCTGACGGCGGTACAGAATGTAGGCCTTGGCCACGTCGGCATAGCCGGCCTGGACCAGCACGGTCTCCACGCTGTCCTGGATGTCCTCCACCGCCACGATGCCGTCCTCGATCTTGGGCTCAAAATCGGAGGTCACCTTCAGGGCCAGAAAATCAATGATGTTGTCGTTGTACTGACGCTCGCAGGCATCAAAGGCCAATTTGATAGCGTCGGAAATCTTGGCAATGTTAAAATCGACGATTTTACCGTCACGCTTGTTTACGCGATACATACACATCTCCCTTTCTTTTTCTCTTTATTATATCCTAATTTAACAACCGCGGAGCTGTGCCGCCGGGACGTATTCCCGGACGGTGGTCAGCAGATGCTCCATCTCCTCCGGGGAGAAGGGATAAAACCCCTCTCCCAACAGCTGACCGGAATCCACAAAGCGCTGAATGAAATAGGCGGGCACGTCCCCCAGCCATTGTCCGATGGCTACGAAATCCTCGGGGGTGTGGATGCCGCCCACGGCGGTGGTGCGGAACTCGTGGGGAATCCCGCTCTCCCGCAAGACCTGTACCGACCGGGCGTATACCGCCGGGTCGAGGTCGGCGCCGGTGGCCAAAGCGTAGCCCTGGAGGGAAGACTTGATATCCATGGCTACGTAATCCACCAAGCCTTGGGACAGCAACGCCGCCAAGCGGTCCGGCAGGCTGCCGTTGGTGTCCAGCTTGATGGCATACCCCAGTTCCCGGACATCCCGCAGGAAGTCGGCTAAATCGGGTTGCAACAGCGGCTCGCCCCCGGTGACGCACACACCGTCCAGAATCCCCCGACGCTTTATCAGGTATTCCATCACGTCGGCATAGGCGTTTTGCTCCGCCAGCGGTGTGCGCACCAGACCCGCATTGTGGCAGAAAGGACACCGCAGATTACAGCCCCCGGTGAACACCGTGCAGGCCGTTTTGCCCGGGAAATCCAGCAATGTTAACTTTTGATAACCCTGGATGTTCATAGGCGCACCTGTCCTCTCTTTTCGTGTGCCTTGTCAGTATACCACAGCGTCTGTGTCTTGTCAACAGCAAAAACACAATATATTGTGGTTTTTTTAAAATTTTTTCGTTAATTATTTCCATATATTGTTTTAGCGGAGTAAAGCATTTGGGGGTAAAAATCGCCCAAAACCCACTCAAATCAAGGGGTTTCGCGGGTTTTGAGCGCAAAAAACGACGGTATCTTACGATACCGTCGTTGTGGTTGTGTTGGTTTTATACCACTATATATTGTGGTGGTCGCCACTATATGTTGTGGTGGGTTACTCGATTTTGTCCTCGGCCATAACGGGGGCTTCGATACGGCCCAAGGTGATGGAGCCGGTCTGCCCGGAAAACAGAATGGCAAAATAGCTGACCCGACCCTCGGTGTCCACACAGGCGATGCCCCGGGCGGGGACCGCATCGTTGACGTAGGTCAGGAGATACAGGCTTTCTCCTTTTTTCAGAGCAGACAGGGTCTGCAACGTTTTGTCCGGTCTGCCGGTGTCCGGGTCAAGGCTGACAAGCCGCACCTGAGTCAGGTCAATGGCGGCGGTGAATTTCAGAGAATAGTTAGCCTCTTCCACCGTAGCGTCCCGGTATAGGTGACCTTGGCCTTGGTATTTCTCCACCTTCACCGACAGGGGGAATTTCTGCTCCATAGACAACGTGGTGGTGGCTCCCTTTTCGGTGGTCGTGGTGGTTTTTGAGGGGGTAGACTTCTTGGCGGTCGTGCTTTCCGTCACCCTTGCTTCGGTGGTCTCGGTATTCTTGGTGGCGTGGTTGTGGCCCGCGTGGGGGTCCGCGGTGGTAGTGGCAGTACCCTTGGTAGCGTGGTTATGCCCTGCGTGAGGGTCCACGGTAGTGGTAGCCGCAGTCTTGGTGGTAGTGGTGGCACCCTCGGTGGTAGTAGTACCCTCAGTGGTGCTGGTGGTACCCTCGGTGGCATGGTTGTGACCCGCATGGGGGTCAGCGGTGGTAGAGACGGTTTCGCCATCGGTTTGGGACGGGGTTGCGCACCCCACCAGCGAGGCCAGCATCAGCACCGCCAACACCAGCGCCAAGATAGAACGGTATTTCATAACGATTCCTCCATAGGGTGAGCAGTAAAACCCGAACCACGTTTTGAAAAGGCGGATTTTTGCTCATCCTTTGTTAAAATACTCGCCAATACGGCAGTATTGGCTGCGTTTTTGCCGCGACTGAACAAAAATCCGTTCTTTTCAAAATCTTTGACCGCAAGGCGAGGAGATTTTGAGGGATTTTTGTTTTGATCGGGCGAAGTAATGCTGTCGCCTTGCGAGCACGAGCGAGGCAAAAAGCACCGAAATATTCCGCTTTGCAGCGGGTTCGGGTTTCACTGCTCACCCTTTGTTTTGCAGTTGCGCCAAGCGGGTGCGGACAGCCCGCTCCGCCTCTGTGGGATCGGTAAGGGGCAGGCACACCTGCTCCATAGGGCAATACCCATCCCCTGCCCGATTGCGGATGGCGGGGGCAAGCTCGCCATAAGCGGCGTCCACCCCATGGGCGGTGAGCAGGTCATAGGCCGGGACGCTCATTACCCCGGCGTACACCGCCGTCACCCCCAGCCGCAGATAGAGAAATGCGGCGGCCTTACCCACCACCTTATCGGCGGCGGAAAAGCCGGTCAAATCCAAGTGGTCATCCAGCCAGCCAAGCAACGGCGCCACTCCCCGGCGGTTGGCGGTGTGGGTCTCTTCGCCCTTGCACACCGCCACGGTGAACTCCCCGTCGGTCAGCAGGGCGGTTGCTCTTTCCAAATCGGTCATAGTCAGCCCTCAAACCGTCCCGCCACCGTCTTCAGCAGGTTGGGAATGTCCAGATGCTGCGGGCAGTGGGCGGCACAGGCACCGCACCCGATACAGGCAGAGGCGTTGGTACTTTCTTTCATCATATTGTTGTAATAGGTGGATGCGGGGGTCCACACGGTATGGTCCCAGTTTTTACCGGCACCGCCGTAGATGTTCTGGTCCTCGTTATACAGGGCAAAGCAACGGGGAATGGGAATGCCCATGGGGCAATCGGTGACGCAATAGGCACAGCCGGTGCAGGGGATACTCTCCTGCCCTCGCAGGATGGCCACCACCTGCCGCAGGATGGCGTGGTCCGCCTCGGTGAGCAGCACCGGGTCGGCGGCGGTGGCGATGTTATCCAGCATTTGCTCCCGGTTGCTCATACCGCTGAGCACCGTCATCACCCCGGGCAGCTCCATTACGAACCGCAGTGCCCAGGATGCGGGGGTCCAGTCCGGGTGGGCGGCCCTCATCAAGGCCTGTGCCTTTTCCGGTACCGCCGCCAGCGTGCCGCCCTTCACCGGCTCCATCACGATGATGAGCTTGCCGTGTTTGCGGGCGGTTTCGTAGCACAGACGGGATTGCACGTCCTGGCTGTCCCAGTCCAGATAGTTGAGCTGGAGCTGGACAAACTCCATCTCCGGGTGCTCGGTCAGCACCCGCTCCAAAAACGCCGCCGAATCGTGAAAGGAAAAGCCGATATGCTTGACCAGACCCTGCTTTTTCTTCTCGATGAGCCAATTAAAGCAGTCCAGACGGGTGTATTTTCCATAACAGGTGCGGTCGATGGCGTGGATGAGGTAATAGTCGAAGTAGTCCACCCCGGTGCGTTCCAGTTGGGCATTAAACACCGCGTCCCGATCCTCCAGGGAGTGGAAAAACCCGGAATGGAGCTTGGTGGCTATGGTGAATTTGTCCCTAGAATGGCGGTGGGTGACGATCTCCTTTACCGCCGCCTCGGACTGCTCGCCGCAATACATCAGAGCGGTATCAAAATAGGTGCCGCCCGCCTCCATAAAGCGGTCCGCCATCTCACAGCACAGGGGAATATCCACCTTGTCGCCGTCCATAGGCAACCGCATCAGGCCGAAGCCGAGATTTTTCTTGCTCATAGGGAAAACCTCCTCGTTTGTTTGTAGGGACGGCTGTCCTCAGCCGTCCGCGGACAGGTCGGAGACCTGTCCCTACAGCAGGATTCCAGCAAAGCTTAAAAAGCACCGCCACGCATCAAGTTTTACAGAACTGCATCATAATGTTGTGGGGCACTAACTTTGCCAGCACCCGATAGAACTTAAACAGCAGTTTGGGGGTGTACACGCACCGCCCCTTGGCCGCCGCCAGAATGGCGCGGTCCGCCACCACGTCCGGGTCGCTGTAAGGCAGGGTGCGGAACATCTTGGAACGGCCCACGATGTTGGCCACGTCCAAAAACTCGGTCTTCATAGGGCCGGGGCACACCGCCGACACATTGACCCCCAGAGGCTTCATCTCCTCCCGCAGACCCTTGGTAAAGCTCATCACGTAGGCCTTGGTGGAGGAGTAGACGGTCATGCGGGTGTTGGGGCAGAAAGAGGCGATGGAGCAGACGTTCAGCACGAAACCGCCCCGCTCCATATAGGGCAGCACCACCGTAGTGACGGCGGTCAGCGCCCGGCAGTTCAGGTCCACCATCCGGCTCTGCAGAGGCCAGGTGCTGTCCGCCACGTTATCCAGTTCGCCCAGGCCGGCGTTGTTGATGAGAATGCGCACGGTAGCACCCTGCTCTTTCAGCTTCTCCCCCAGCCGATCGTAACTGGCAGTATCCACCAGATCCAGCGGCAACACCTCCACCGGCACCGGGCTGCCCTGTGCCATCTGCTCCAACCGTTCTTTGCGGCGGGCAATCAGCCAAATGGCATCCAGGTCGGGGTAACGGGCGGTGAGACTCTTAAAAAAGGACTGTCCCAAACCGGCAGAAGCGCCGGTGAGAATGGCGATACGCATAATAACCCTCCTCTATAGGGCAACAGCAGGTACCAAAGGCACCTGCTGTTGAAACGATTACTGTTGATTTTCGGCAATTACCGCAACCGCTGACGCCAACCGGATTGGTGTTAGCGGCGAGATGGGTTTTCGTCAGGATGGCGAAAAAGCACAGGCAATACTGTATGTATTGCCGAGCATTTTGAGCCGTGCTGGCGGAAAGCCAGCCACCGAAAACGCCAAGCAAGGTTGGCGTTAGCGGTTGCCATTAGCTCCACTCGGTCCAGTAGGTGATCTTGGTGGTGCTCAGGATGCTCACCTTGGCGGTGTTGTCCGGCACCTCAAAGGTAAAGGACTTCGTCTTATTCTTCTTGGTGTCGATGCAGCCGATGTAGATGGTGCCGTCCTCGATCTTCTTGTTGTCGGCGTCGTAGCAACGATACTTGACGTAGTCGGTCTCCTCGGTGATCCAGTTGGAGGTGTAGTTCTTGAAGGTCAGGGTCACCTCACGGGTGCCATCCTCGGTGACGGTCTGGATGGTATCCTCCACACGAATGCGCTTGCACTTGTCGGGGTTGGAGGTCTTGTACTTCACGTCGATACCGGAACCGATTTCGGGCAGAGTGATGGGGTTAGCATCGCACCAACCGGCAAAATAACTATTGTTGGAGATGGCGCCGTAAACGACCTGCTCCTCGCCGTCCTTCTCATAAATGTAGTAGGGACGGGCGTACAAGTTGGTCTTTTTATAATCGACAGGGATGTTGGTGATACGCACAGCGTACTGGACCTGGGTATCGTCCCACTCCCACATTTTCTTGCCCTCAACGTTCAGCAGCTTTGCGCCGTTGGCGTTCTCGATGACCATAGCATCGGGGTCGGTACCGGCCTCCTCTTCGTTGGAGACGATGGCGCCCAGCTTGACCACCTCGTAATCCACGCCGTCGATGGTGACGGTGGCACCGTCAAAGGTGCGGTTGCCGTAATAGCGAACGTTCTTCAGGTTCATGGTGTACAGGAAGGCCAGACCCAGACCGGTCTCGTCTTCCTCGGTGATGCTGTTCAGCACCTCAGAATTGATTATGGTAGTGTCGGCGGCGGAAACCACCATCGCCATAGACATCAGCAGCGCCAGCACAGCCAGCAAAGACAGAATCTTTCTCATTGTTTTTTCTCCTCTCAACTTTTATCAAGACCATTCGGTCCAATAAACGATTTTGGAATCCACCAGCTTTACCTCGACGGTGCCGGCGGGCAGGTTGACAGTGAACTTTTCTTCTTCGCCAACCTCTAAACAACCCAAATAGAAATAGCCGAAGTAATCATCGGTACCCTTGAGTTCTTTTCCGTTCTTGTCGTAACAAGCATATCTTACGTAGTCGGTCTCCTCGGTGATCCAGTTGGTATCCTCATTCTTGATGGTGACCGACAGCTTGCCGTCCTTCAGGTCGATCTCGGAAATGCGGATACGGCCCTTCTGCTTGACCACGTCTACGTCGGTGCCCACGGCAGGCAACAGCACCTTGTCCACCTCGGTGGGCGGTACGGTGGTGGTTGTGGTGGAGGCGGTAGTGGTGGTGGTAGTGGTTTCGCCCTTTTTGGTGGTGGTTGTGGTGGTGGGGTCGGTGCCAAACAACTGCTCCCAATCCACAATGTTGTTGGTGGCGGTGGCGACGGTGCCCGTGGTTTTGGTTGCGGTGGGCTTGGTGTCCTCCGTCTTGGTGGGCTTGGTGGTCTCCGTCTTGCCGGAGGTGGGATCGCTTACAACCTCCGTAGTGGTTTTGGTGGCAGTGGTATCCTTACCCCCGGTGGTGGTATTGTCCTTAGTGGGGTCTTTGCCCTCCGTAGTGGGATCGTCACCCTCCGTAGTGGGGTCCTTACCCTCGGTGGGCGTATCCTTACCCTCGGTGGTGGGGTCCTTGCCCTCGGTGACAGGGTCGTCACCCTCGGTGGTGGGGTCACCCTCAGTGGGCGTATCCTTACCCTCGGTGGTGGGGTCACCCTCCAGGGTGCTCTGGGTGCTTTCCTGACTGCCGGAGGGGTCAGTGGGGTCGGTGACCGGCTCTTTATTGCCGCCGCAGGCGACCAGGGAAAGTGCCAGCACGACGCATAACGTAATCAAAAACAGTTTCTTCATAATGTGCTCCTTATAAAATCAAGTGTGGATAGATAATAATAGTATATCATTATATTGTCCATCTGTCAATTGCTTATATTTGGTTAAAAAGAGAGCAGACGCCGTGCATCTGCTCTCCTCATCAGTCAACCTCTTCCCATTCGCTCCAGTAAGTGATCTGGGCGTCCGCAATCTCCACCCGTGCCGTGCCCTCCGGCAGTTCCACCTCAAAGGTGTGGGTGGCGTTTTGGGTGCTCATGGTGGGCACCTCCAGGATGCCGAACCATTCATCATCCGTCCGCAATTCGTTTCCGTCGGCATCGTAACAGGCCAAGCGGATGTAATCCATATACGGGAGGGTCTCCTCCACGGTACCGTCTTTGTTCACCGGCTCATACATGGTCATCCACTCGTCCAGCTCGTCTACAATTTCAAAATACAGGGTGGTGCCCAGCACCGCCGTTTCGCCCACCAGCAGACGGCTGTTTCCGTCCACGTCGGTGCCCTCGTAGGGCGTTGCCACGGCGGGCTTTGCTACCTGGTCGCCAAAGCAGGTGGCGGCAATAGTCTCGGCATACAGCGTCACCTTTTCGTTGTCGCAGAGGATCTCTACGTAAGGGCGAACGTACACCAGCCGATTTTCCTGCTCAAAGGGGATGTTGGTCAGGCGGATGGCGAACAGACAATAGGTGTCAAACACCTTGTACATCTTGTTGGCGGAAACATCCTTGATCTGTTCCGCGTTCTCTTGGGCGGCGCCCCGCACCAGCCGCGCCGTGTCAGCGCCCCATTCCGCCCGGTTGGTGATCACCGCGCCGATACGGGAGATCTGGCAGGCACTTCCCTCGTATTCCAGGGTGGCATTGGTCAAATTCGTGGCGTGGGTGTATTCGTCTTTGCCAACGCCGGCGGCATTCAGCGTAAAGCAAAAGGCCAGGCCCAAGCCGGTCGCGTTGTTGTCGGTGATGCTGTAGGCCACCTCATCGGAAAAAGCCTCGGTGGTGGTCATCGGTGTATCTTCGGCACAAACCGGCAGGGCAAACAACCCCACCAAAAGCAATATCGATACCAGTAAGGACAGTATTTTTTTCATAAAAAGCTCTCCTTGCGTACAAAATCATCAAAAATGAAAGTATATATGTTCATTATAAATGGGTTTTGTGTTTCTGTCAAATGAATTTTCTGTAACGAAAATCCGTTTCGCTGGGGACGTCTTTCTCAAAACAGAAATCCACCGACGGGCTTGTCGGTGGATTTCTGCGGTTTATTTCGTTTTCTTGTACTTGATGGTGGACCAGCCGGAGTAGTACTTCGCGCCGTTCACAACCTTATAGGTGCGCACACGGACGTAATAGGTGGTCTTGGCCTTGAGGCCGGTGAGAGAAACACCGGCGGTGCTGTTCTTGGTGACCGTCTTGGTCTTCACGGAAGAGAACGACTTGCTGGTGGAATACTGAATCTGATAACCCGTCACCTGCGTGGTCTTCTTAGTCCACTTGACGGTCAGCTTTTTGCTGCCGGCGGTGAGGGAAGACAACGTGGTCTTGGAGGGGTTGATCTTGAAGTACAAGGTCTTGGTGCCGGTGTAGTTGCCTTTAAATTTGATGGTGACCTTGTACTTGCCCACGTTCTTGCGCCCGGTGGCGTAGGTCACGGTGTAATTGGACTTAGCAATGGTGTTACCCTTGCTATCTTTCACTGTGAGTGCAGGTTTCTTCACTTTGCCATCATAAGTGTAGGTGGTTTTAGACAGAGAAACCTTGCTCGCTTTGTAGATGGTGGTGGTCTTACCGGCAACGTAATCGCAACGCTCACAGACATTCTTGATGACACCGTTCTTGGTCAAGGTCGCCTTGGTGGTCTTCTTCTCATAACTGTGACCCAGCTTGCTACCGCTGGTGGCACCGCAGGCCTTACAGGTCTTGGCCTTGGTGCAGGTGGCCGCCTTGTAATCGTGCTTGATGGTGCGGGTGTAACTGCAACGATTGCACTTCTTATCGCAAGCGTTGGTGTA
This sequence comes from Acutalibacteraceae bacterium, assembly GCA_045591225.1. Classification (GTDB taxonomy): domain Bacteria; phylum Bacillota; class Clostridia; order Oscillospirales; family Acutalibacteraceae; genus UBA5905. Next base: position 35,938 of record JAZNSL010000063.1, read on the forward strand.
CTTATGCCCCAATTTACTACCGCTGGTGGTGCCGCAATCCTTGCAGGTCTTGGCCTCGGTGCAGGTGGCGGCGGCGTAATCGTGATCCTTTAACTTGGGAATGGTTTCGGTGATAACGTGGTCGCACACCACGCAGGAATAGGTCATTACGCCGGTGTTGCCGCAGGTGGGCTGGGTGGTGATAACCCCCTCGCCGTAGCGGTGCTTACCCTCGCCGCCAAACACGTCACCACAAACACGGCAAATCATAGGTGTCTGGCAGTCGGCATCAGTATAATCGTGCAGGGCATCAATACCCCGCTCCTCGCCACAGATGTTGCAGAAGCGGTCGCAATCACCGGAGTATTCGTGGCTAGTCGTAAATTCGTAGCAGATATCTTCGGCATCCGCCACAGCCATAAGGTTCTGATTATAATCCAAAATTTTCAGCGTATAGCGATAGGTGACGCCCTTTTGAGCGGTTTTGTCCACGTAGTAGGTGTTAAAGGTGGCGCCCAGCATCTGGGAGCCGCCGTCACCGCCCACCACCTCGCGGTACACCTGGTAGTAGACGCCGTTGGGATAAACGGCAAACGTCAGTTTCACGCCGTCGCGGGTGCTCTCCGCCACCGGGGCGGTGACGGTCGGCAACACCTGCTCTTCGGTGGTGCCGCGGCAATACATACAAATACGCGCCATCAGGCCCTCTTCCGTGGTGGTGGCCACCGTCAAGGTGCTGGGGTAAAGGAAGTATTTGTGCTCGGTCTTGGGGATGATGGTGGGCTGCTCAAAAACCGTCTGACAGAAGGTGCAATAGGTGCCGCCGGTTCTGCCCTCTTGGTAGCAGGTGGCGGGCTCATCCGAAAAGCTGTATATCCGATGGTTACCGGTGGCGGGAATCTCCTCCGGCTCTACCAAATATTTCTGGCAGGTCTCGCACCAAAGGCCCTCGGTCCAACCCACCGCGTTGCACTCGGGGTTTATCCGATCCACCGAATGTACCTGATGGCCCAAAGAGCCAATCTCCCACTGTTCCACGTACACCTCGCCGCAGACGGAGCAATGGCTGCCCTCGGTCCAGCCGGGGGTGTTGCAACCCGGCTCAACGGCGGGGTCGGTCACAATGGTGTGCTGGGCGGGGACAGCCTCGGTATAGCTGTCACCGCAGAGGTCACACACGTAGGTATGCTCACCGGATTCGAAACAAGTATAGGGCTTGGTCACGGTGACGGTGTAATCGTGGGCACAGCCATCCAGCGCGTGGAACGGGATGCCGAACTTATGGGCGTAGGCCTCTGCCGCCGAGCCGGTGTAGCCGGTGATGGTGAAGCCGCTCAGGCGGGAATATTCATAGTTGTCGGCATCGTTCACGGACCGCACAAAGCCCAAGGCGTGGTCGCCGATAAAGGTGACACCCTTCGGCACGATTACGTTTGTAACCTTTTTAGCATTGATAAACGCATCCGCGCCAATAACCTGCATACTCTCGGGCAACGTGATCGTATTAAGGGTGCTTGCGACGTTCTTAAAGGCCTCTTCGGCAATCAGCACCGTGCCCTCTTTGATGGCCGCGTCGGACAGGCTGTTAAAGGCGCCCACGACGTAGCCGCCGTTGTACAGGATCTGGGTGCCGGTGGTTTGGGCACTCTTCAAATACGCGGTGTTGTCAAAGGCGTCGTAGCCGATGTGCCGGAGACCGCCGGGCAAAGACACGTTGGCCAGCAGGTCGCAGGACGTAAAGGCAATCTCGTAAATGTGGGTAACGCCGCCAGGGATGCGCACCTCGGTCAGGCCGTCACAGCCGTAGAAGGCGCCCTCGCCGATAACCTCCAGCGTGGCGGGGAAGGTGATGGAGGTGATGTCCAGGAAATCAAAGGCCTCGTCCGCCACGATGCGGGTGCCCTCGCGGATGGCGTAATCCCCGGTCAGGGCCATATCCCATTCTCCGGCTACCTCATCCCATCTCTCGCGGCCCTGCAGGACCACGTCGTCCAGGTACAGCACCAACTGGTCCTCCCAGTTGTCCAGGTCGTTGTAGTAGGCAGTCTGGTCAAAGCACAGGGGCCCCAACCGCATCAGGCTGTCGGGCAGGCTGATCTCGCTGAGGTTTTCACAGCCCTGGAATACGCCGCCGCCGGTGGACAGGAAGCCCTCCGGCAACTCAATGGCGGTGAGACCCACGCAGTTGTGGAAGGCCTCGTCCTTGATGGTCTTCAGGTTGTCGCTGAAAACCACCTCCGCCAGACCGCCCGCCTCGGAAAAAGCATAGGCCTCCACCGCTTCCACGGTGTCGGGCATTTCGTAAACCTCCCGTATCTGGCCGATGGGATAGCTCCACAGGACGGTCCGGTCGGCATTAAACAGCACGCCGTCCACCGCCGAGAAGTGGGTGTTGCCCTCCGCCACCTTATACTCCTGCATACGGGAGCAGTTGGCAAAGACGGAGGTATCCATCGTGGTCAGCCCCACGGGGATGGTGAACTCCTCCAGCTTGGTGCAGCAGGCAAAGGCGTTCATGTACAGCGCTTTCAGGGTGGTGGGCAACTCCACCGCAGTCAGCTCCGTAAAGTCGCAAAAGGCGTTGGTGCCCAGGGTGGTGATGCCCTCCTCCACCACCACCTTGGTGATGATGGTCTGATAGCCGTCCCAGGGCACTTCATTGGACCGAAAATCGTAGTGCCACATCTCACCGCTGCCCGACAGGGTCAGCACGTCCTCTTCAATGGACCAGGTGATGGTGTCGCCGCAATAGCCGTCGGCGGCGGTGGCGGTGATGGCGCCCAACGGGAGCATAACCGCCAGCATAACCACGGACAGTAATAAAGCGATACCTTTTTTCATAAGACCACTCCTTTGTGCGGAAGATTCTGTGAAAACATTATACCGCCGGCGGAGAGAATGTTCAAGGAAAATGTTGCGCGGTTTGGAAAGGGAGAGGGGAAAACATAAGTGCCTTGCGATGTTTTCTGCGCCAGCAGGAAACGCGACCGACTTCGGCTCTGCCGAAGTCGTGGACTCTGAACCCGACTTCGCCGATGGCGAATGTCGAGATTTGCGCTGAGTTTGCGTGGTGGGCGCGAAGGGTGGAGTTCGCCAAAGGCGAACTCCGTCGAGTTTCCCTGCTACGCAGGAAAACGTCGCACTATGTCCCTTACGCGCCGCAAAAACAAAAACACCACCCGTTCGGGTGGTGTTTTGTTTTTGGTGGGCGCGAAGGGACTCGAACCCCTGACCTCCTGCGTGTGAACAATCTCGCCGTGGTACGGCTCCGATTGTTCCGTCATAGCAGGCGCTCTAACCAGCCTAAAATCGCGGTTTTCAGCACTTTTTCTTATCCTGCGACACAATTCTGTGCAACGCATGTGAACTCCTGCGTTCTGTAATGTCGCTCTGTGTTACACAGTATAGATCAGTGTTATCTGAAAGTCAATAGTGTTGGGCAGTGTAAACGAGTGTTAGTTGGTGTAACTTCATCTTGCCTTCTGGCGTGGAGCGGGCCAGACTCTGCGCCGGAGAGGGTTAGCCTTGCGGCGCATGGAGGGGGTTCCCTCAGCGCCAATGTAGACTGACATCGGCACTCCTACTTATCTTACTCATATCTTCCCTGAATATCGCTCAGGAATCGTTGGAATCCATCCACCACTTCTGGTGGGCCGATAATCGTTGCCTTCTTGCGGAAACTGCACACCCAAGAGTAGAACATATTGCTGACTTCCACTTCCGCAGAAACGGTGAAGTGGTTATCGTCGTGCTTGGTGTAAGTGGGAACCGATGCGCCGAACCGGTCAACCACCGTGTCCAACAGGTCGTTGGTGAAACGGATTTGCACCCGCTTTTCCTCTCCGTCGAACATCGAGAAAACCTTTTGGGTGTAGGTTCGCAGGTCGATTTTCTCAAACCCCTTGTGTCCCTCGCGTGGCGCATCGGGAATTTCCTCAACGTCTCGCATACGGTCGATACGGTAGTGGACAATCTTCTTGCCATTGTAGGCAATCAAATAGTAGTTGCCCTCCGTCACCAAGATTTTGAAAGGACTCAGCACGTAGTCTTTGCCTCTACGTCGCGGAGTCTGCTCAGTGCGGCTTGATAGCGTGTACTTCGTATATTTGAATTTAATCTTGTGGTCGTTGCGGATGGCGCGATTGATGACCTGCACGTAGTCCGGCAATCGGTTATTGCGGCTCTTGCCCCGATCGATCAGATAGGAGTCGCGCACCAGCTCGTCCGCTTGATACTCACTGCACTGTTCGGTCAGAGCATCCAGCAACCGTCCTTCTTGCTCCTTGGTGATGAACCGAGAAGAGCAGACACACTCAACCAACAGTTGGAGATCGCTCAGCGTGCATGGGCGTTTGACCACCTTGTAGCCTCGCTTGCCGGAGCCGTCATACACGATTTTGTATTTGAACCGCTCGCCTTGATCGAAGCATTCTTCTTCGTCGCCTTCATAGAGGCGTTGCAGTTCCTTAATGTCGCGGCAAACGGAATGCTCACCGGATGTCACGCCATAATCTTCCAATAGTTCGACGATTTTCTCTGCACTGAGAGGGTGGTTCTCATCGGTGTGGCGGAGGAGTATCTGCCAAACCAAAAGAGACTTGAACTTTTGACCCTCGCGGCGTCCTCCCAAATCTTGAATCGCCATTATGCGCACCACCTTTCTCATTGGGATCCATTATAACATAAAGAAATACGAAAGAAAACTAAAATCTCGGTCTTCACGATTTCATAATAATGAAGGCCCTGCAACCAGTGTCGCAGGGCCTTGCTTATGAAGAATACCTATGCACAGGGTTATCCGTTGTACTCCTCGTCGGAGGTGGCGGTGACGACCCGCTGAGGACCGTATACGGTCTCATCCAAAGCACCCACAATGTAGGTGTTGGTCAGGTCGCGGTCGTTGAGCACGCCCTTGGCCTTCAGGTTATGGAGACCATCGGCAGCGTAACGGCTGATGATCACCGAACCGTCCGCCTGAATGCGGAAGGTGGTCATGGTCAGGGTGCGATCCGCCTCGGAGCCGTGGTTGGCATAGTAGCCAACGTAGCCGGCGTTCATATAGGTGAAATTCAGCTCCACCTCGGAGGGGGCGTTCTTCACGCTGTCGGGGTCGGACACCAGAATGCTGTCACCCTTGGCCAGATAGATGGAGCCGCCGCCGATGTAGGCATCGTAGTCGCCGGAGTGGTTGTGGCCGAACAGGAAAATGATGTTCAGACCGGCCTCGCCGCCGGCGTTGAGAGCCTCTACGAGAGGCAGGGCATTCTTAGCGCAGCTTTCGTCGATGGTACGGCGGCTGTAGTGCAGCGGCACGTGGCACAGCACAAAGATGGGCTTGTTGCCCCAGTCACTATTGACCTTCTCGTTGAAATAGGCGGTCAACTGATTGGCTACGGCAGCACTGCCGCCGCCATAGGCGCTGTAATCGTTCTCATTGATGACAAACACACCGTAGGGAGCACCCAGAGGATCCTTGGGACCGGTGGGGGAAATCAGCTCCACAGTAGGAGCGTCGTGGTTACCCTCGGTATAGACCTTGTTGCCATAGACCACATCGGAGACGGCCGCATCCAGACTCTGGGTACCGGCCGTCGCCACGTCGTGACCGGAACCGTATCCGTAGTCACCGATGAAGAAGAAGCCGTCAAACAGACCGTTAGCGGTTTCAGGCTTAGCACCGCTCAGCAGAGGCGTTACGTCGGGGTCACCGGCGGCCTGGGTCTGCATCTGATAGTCGCCACCAGCCAGCAGGACGGTCTCGGTCAGGTCGGTGACGCTGTAGGGGCTATGGGTGGCCTGTGCCGCGGCACGGCACAGATCAAAGTAGCAGGAAACGACCTCGGCGGGCTGCTGGGTGATGAGATCCAGCGTCTCACCGGTCAGCGCCAAATACCACGCTACGGTAACGGCGTACTCCTTCTCTGCCTCGGTAGCAGCAGGACGGACGGTGTTCAAGTTGGCCAGCGTTGTAGCGGCAGGGATAACGCCGTCAGCAGCAGTGGCAGTAGTGGCGTTGTAATACAGCACCTGTGCGCCAAAGGGCTTGTTGGCGATGGCCCATTCCAAATCGGCATCGTTGGTGACCACCACGTACTGCCAGCGCTCATCGGTGAGGACGGTGGCGGCATCGGAAGCGGAGGTGGTCCACACACCATTGTCGTCGTTCTTGTGATAGATGTCGCCGTCCAGGTGACCCAGAATGACCTGATCGTACGCAGCGCTCTTGAGCACGTCGTACAGATAGGTATTCATCATATCATAGGTAGCGGCATCGCCCACCATCAGCACACGCTTGGTGCGACGGGCAACCTCCACGTCAGCGTAGTTATCGCTGATGACGTCACCGTAGACGGTGACGATCTCGTCGCCAATCTGATAGGTATAGTAGGGACGGGCGTAGATCTCGGTGTTTACACCTTGATCGGGAATGTTGATGATACGCACGGCAAAGCCGATGGCGTTCTCTTCCCAATCCAGCAGGTACTTGGCAGGGACCTTGATGGTCTTGCCGCCGTCCACGGCATCCAGAGTCAGGTTGTCGCCGGACTGGTTGGACACCACGGCGCCGGTCTCCAGCAGGGTGCCGACGGCTTCGTCATACTGGAACAACTTGACGGTACCGGTACCACTCACATACTGGTTGCCCTTGACGTACTGCGTGTTGTTTGCATTCAGGAAGAAACGGAACGCCAGACCGCGGTTGTCGTCATCGGTATCGCGGATGCTGACACCGCCGTTATCCAGATTGTCACAGCGATCCATTTCGTCGCCGGACAGGTTCTCGATCTTGATGTCGTCGATCCAAACCTCGTCCTTGGTCTCCTTGCCGGAGCCGGAGAAGTTCAGGGTAGCGGAGGTGTTGTAAGCGGACTGGAAAGTCTTCTCCAGGTATACCCACTTGGCGCCGGTGCTACCGGTACCCAGATAAGCCGAAGCCAGGTTTTTACCGTCTACGTCACCCTTGACCGTGTAGTTAACACCATTGGAAATAGCCTTATACCAGAAGGAAATCTTGTAGGTCTTACCAACCTCTAGGTCAAACGTCTGGTTCAGGGTGGCGCCCCAGCTGCCGTCGCCGATCATCTTGGCGCCGTAGTTGCCGGTATAGGCGGCCTCACCGGAAATCTCGGTGGACTGGTAGATGTTCCACTTGGTGAGAGAACCGGCCTCGAAATCGCCGTTGTAGATATAGCCGTCATAGGAGGGCTCTTTCAGCTCGACCACGGCGGCAGAGTCCATATAGACGCTCTCGATGGTACCGTTACCGCCGCCGCAGATGTTGATGCGGGTGGTGGCGCCGGTAGCCACAAAGTCCATAGACACCTTGGTCCAATCGGTCACGTTGTACCACATAGAGGCGATGTCGGTGACGGTGCCGCCGTTTACATCCTTAATTTGGATGTTGGCGCCGTTGGAAACCGCCTTAAAGTACGCGGAGAAATTGTATTTCTTACCGGTCTCGGTGGGGAAATCCTGATAAATCATAGCGCCCCAGCCGCCGTCGCCCTTCAGGTGGACGCCGTAATTGCCGCTATATGCGGCGGCGGAGGAGGTGTTGGTGCCGTAATACACGGTCCAGGGGGAGATGGAGCCGGTCTCAAAGGAGCCATTCTCTAGCAGACCGTCATCGGCAATCTCAACCACCGAGACGTCGTCCACGTACACCGTTTCAGTGACAGCCTTGCCGGAGGAGTGGAAGTTCACGTGCAGGGTGTTGGTGGTGGGGGTCACCACGTAGGCAACATGGGTCCACTCAGCCTTATCGTGCCAGCCGTTGGCTAGGGTAGTGCCGGAGGATCCGCCGTCCTGAATCTTGATGTTGGTACCGGTGGCGAGCACCTTCAGCCAGGCGGAGACCACGTAGGTCTTGCCAGGTTCTACGGTGACGTTCTGGTTGATCATACTGCCCCAGTTGCCGGTGCCGGACAGCTTCATACCGTAGGCGCCGTTCTTCTTGGCATCGGCGGTAACGGTAGAGCCCTGATAGACGGTCCAGCCGGTGTTGTCGCCGGTCTCAAAGTCGCCGTTGGTCATCAGCGGAGCGGGATACACCTGAACGTCGTCCACGTAGATCAGGTTCTTGGTGGTGGAACTGTTGTGGAAGAAGTTCAGATACAGAGCCGCCGCATCGGAGGTGACCTGATAGGTCATCTTGGTCCAGTCGGCTGCACCCAGAGAATCGTTAGCCAGAGCGGCGCCGGAGGAGTTGCCGTCCTTGATCTGGAAGTTGACGTTCTCGGTGACCGCCTTGTACCAGAAGGACACGATATAGGGCACGCCCTGCTCCACGGGAACGGTCTGGTACAGCAGACTGCCCCAGGAGGTCTCGCTGGACAGTTCGGCACCATAGTTACCGGTGTAGGCGGCATCAGCAGAAGCCTTGGTGTCGCCGTAGACAGTCCAGCCCTTGGTGTCGCCGGTCTCAAAGTCGCCGTTGGTCACCACGTTGCCGGGGACCACCGGCACCTCGCCGGGGACCCAAGGATCTTCCGGCTCTTCGGGTTCAGGGTCGGGCTCGGTGCCCTCGTTGGGGTCGTACAGCATCACGTCGTCGAAGTAGAAAGCGCCGCCGGCATTGGCGGTCTTGTTCTGGAAGAACAAGGTGACGGAGGCATAAGAGCCGGTGTTGAAGGTCACCGTGGCCTGTTTCCACACACCGGCGGTGGAGGCGTCTGCCACCACGTTTTTGATGTCGGTGGAGCCGTTGCCCTTAATGAATACATAGGCGGCAGCATTGGTAGCGGAGCCTTCGTAGTAGTACCAGAAGGTCAAGGTGTAGTCGGTGTTGGCGGTCAAGGCGATGGCCTTACTCTTGATCATGGTCTGATACTGGCTGGCGGTGTTGCCGGTCTTCATAGCATAGGTGCCGCTGTGCACCGGGTTGGTGACGATAGCGGGGGCATACCAGCTCTGATCCCAGCCGGTGTTAAAGTTGCCGGCCTCAAAGCCGCCATTTTCAACAAAGTTGGTGTAGGTGGGTTCCGGCTCGGGTTCGGGTTCCGGAACGTCACTACCGGTGACGATCATAGATACGTCGTCAAAGTAGAAGGTACCACCGGTGTTGGCTGTCTTGTTCTGCAGGAACAGGGTAATGCTAGTGTAAGAGCCGGAGTTAAACTCCAGCGTAGCCTTTTGCCAGGTGCGGGGATTGGCAGAGCCATTGGCAATCACATGGCTGATGTTGGTGCTGGCATTGCCCTTGGCGTACAGATAGGCACCTGCATCGGTGCCACTACCGTCGTAATAGTACCAGAAGGTCACCGTGTAGTCGGTGTTGGCTTCAACCGTGATGGCCTTGGTCTTAATCATGGTCTGGTACTGGCTGGCGGTGTTGGTGGTCTTCATAGCATATGTACCGCCGTGCACCACGTCGGTGACAATACTGGGAGCATACCAGCTCTGGTCCCATCCGGTGTTAAAATTACCGGTTTCAAAGTCGCCGTTTTCAATCAGATTAACCGCTGCGGCGGATACCATCGCGCCTGCAGGAATCAGGGAGCACAGCATCAGCATGGCGGCTAAAACGGCAATGAGTTTACGCAGTTTCATGTTCTTTCCTCCTTATATGTTTTTAGAAAACTGCAGTGGAAAGGTTTACCACTCTAATTCGCCATCGTTAAACAGCTTGGAGCCGTCCAGCGGAGCGGCCACCGCCTCCTCCGCGGTATAGCCTAAGATGGTGATTTGAGGCGACAGATACGATTTCATTCGGTTTCCTCCTTTCTTTCTGTAAGTTTTGGTTGTCCATCCTCGTGTGTGAGAGAGTGGATAGACGCACTTCCCCACAAAAACGTTTTGCTGATTTTATCTTACCACGGGGCAAAACCAAGATATAAGAAACAAAGTTTGTAAAATAGTGTACAAAACGAAACACCCATTTGACGAACAGCACAAAGCTTGATATGATGTAAAAAAGAAAGGGGATGGTTGTATGTTTGTGAACCGCGCCGACTTGGGCCAACCTCACGCAGATATTGTGAATACCGAATTGCCGCTTCTGGTTACAGCTGCAGGCCAATATCGTATGAATGGCAAACCGGAAATGCCCACCCATCGCCCTGACGGACGAGGGGATTACCAACTCATTTATATCGCTACGGGATGTGGTCACTTTGTGCTGGATGGCAATGAGCAAATCCTGCAAAAAGGAACCGCCATTTTGTATCGGCCTAACGTGGTGCAAAATTACACCTTTTACGGCAAGGATGACGCCGAATACTATTGGTGTCACTTCACCGGTAGCGAAGTGGCAAAGCTGTTATCGGATTGTCATATTGCAGAGGACAGAATGGTGTTTTCCGCAGGCACGTCCTCGGATTTTCAGTGGCTATTTTTGCAGATGATACGCGAACTTCAGTTGAAACAAAGCGGCTACGATACCATCTTGCCTATGAATCTGCGACACATCCTGCTGCTCATTAGCCGTCAACAAGCGGAAGAAAAAGCAGTCGGCAATAAAATACTGGGCGAAATCGAAAACGCTATTCGCCATTTCCATATGCATTTTTCGTGGAATATTGAAATTAAGGAATACGCTCAGCAGCATTTGATGTCCCCTTATTGGTTCTCCCAAAACTTTAAAAAGGTCACCGGCTGTTCTCCCGCTCAGTATCTCATCTCCCTGCGTATGGCCCACGCTATGAATTTGCTGGATAATACCGACGATACCGTGGCGCAGATCGCCCTGGCAGTAGGGTATGATAACACCCAGTATTTTTACCGCCTATTCCGCAACCATACCGGTATGACTCCGGTTGAATATAAGCAGAGAAAACGATAAGGATTCCGAACATAGAAAAAGGCTGGAGAGTTGTTCTCCAGCCTTTCTCTTATGCCTCTCTTTTCGCACGAATCAACGTGCTTTTGCTAATGCCTGTCATGGTGGTGATCTGCCGATAGGTCTTGCCTTGCTCCAAAAGCGACAAGGCAAGTGTAATCTGTTCCGGCGTAAACTTCTTCGGTCTGCCGTCCTTGAAATTCGGGTCTTGCTTTGCAACCGCTTTTCCGGTCTGCGTGCGTTCAACTATCATTCCCCTTTCGTATTCGGCAAACGCAATCGGAATGGTTTTCGGGGATAGTCCGCGAGCCGTGGCATCCACCACAAACTCCCGAAACGCATCCCGAAAGGTGACCGTGACCTCTTTACTCTTGGATAAAGGCATCCGAATTCTGTCCATTTTTGTGACCTCCTGCGTTACTCAAAATCAGAGTGGAAGGCAGGTGTTCACTTGTTTGACAGAAAAGGGGCGCAGAAAAAGAGAAAAACCTTGAAAACGCTACGTTTTCAAGGTTTTTTGGTGGGCGCGAAGGGACTCGAACCCCTGACCTCCTGCGTGTGAAGCAGGCGCTCTAACCAGCTGAGCTACGTGCCCGTATTGGTGACCCCTAGCGGAATCGAACCGCTCTTGCAAGAATGAAAATCTTGTGTCCTAACCGATAGACGAAGGGGCCGTAAGGCTCTCCCGGTCCTGTGCAGGACCGGGAGAACAATGGTGGCTGTAAGTGGATTCGAACCACTGACACTGCGGGTATGAACCGCATGCTCTAGCCAACTGAGCTATACAGCCGGATAACGCCCCCTTAGCGGGAACGACCCATATTATATAATACTATCCCCCGATTTGTCAACCCTTATTTTCAGTTTTTGAAAAAAATTCCCCCAAAGGGTGGCAATCCCCTTGCCACACCAGGTCAAAAAGCGGCAAACGTGCGGATAAACCGGCGCCAGCAACACCGCCAACAGCACGGCGGTAACGCTGCCGTCCGCCGGAGTCAACGCCCGTATCAGCACCGTCACGCCGCCGGCCACCAGACCGGTCAGCGCCTGTTCCCCCCACGGGGCAGGGGTATGGGTGCGGTCGCCCAACACCAGGGCGGTCAGCACCGTGCCGCCCACCAGCACGCCGTAGAGCGGCGCATTCCAGACCAGCAGGGACAAAAAGCTCACCGTCGCCAGCATCGCCGCCGGGGCAATCACCCGCAGGCGGCGGCGGAGCAACAAATACAGCCCCGCCAGCAAAATCACCGGCACACAGCCCTCGCCCAGCGGTCCGCCGTGGACGCCCAACAACAGCCGGTTAAAGCCCTCCGGATCAAAGGGCTGACCCAAAAACGCCAGCGAATCGGACACCACGGGGTTCTCGGCGGTAGCCCACGGGGCGGGCATCACGTAGTTGCCCACCAAACCAGCAAACACCCAACGGGTGAAAAGCACCCCCGCCAAGGTGGGAATTATCGTGGGCAGGCGCAGGGGCAATTTCCCCTCCAGTTTCTCCGGCAGCCCGCCCAGCAGGCCTGCCAGGCATCCTGCGGGAGCCGCCACCCACATAGGCGCGGTGGAGGGCAGGAACAACGCCATCAGCAGGGCGCTTGCCAGCGCCGCCGGGACCCGCCCCGGCGCCGGGCGACCCCAGTGGAGCAACACCGTTGCCGCCACGTAACCGGCAGCGCCCAGCAGAATAAAGCCCACCGCTGCAAAGCGGTAGTAAAAATAGCTGATAACCAAAACAGGGAACAGCGCGGTCACCCAGTCCCACGCCCACTCTTTATCCTGCAGGCCGATCTTCTGCGTTTCCATAGCTGTTCCCTCCTTAGGGTTCGGGTTTCACTGCTCACCCTGTTAAAAACTTTTTTCGTATTTCTTGCCGAAAAACTTGGCCATTAAGAAAGAGCCGCCCTTTTTCAGCCAGTTGGTCTTCTCCATACCCACCACCGGCACCTCTGCCAGATTCAGCGGGTTTTGCTCCAGCCACACGTCCAACAGCAGTTCACTGACCCGCCCGAAAAACCGGGCGTGGAACGCATCGTATTGGGTGGCATCCACCCGCCGTTCCAGCTCGAACAAGACGTCAAACAGCCAGGTGCAGTAGGCGTCCAGATGGTCCCGCCGCAAAATCAGCATATTGAACATATGGGCGCCGGTGCGCTGTTTCAGTCGGTCGAATGCCGGGGCGTAGGCCGGGTATTTCTCCCGGATGATCTCCCCCGCCATATCCAACGGCTCCACGTGACAGGTGTGGGCATAATGGGAATACAGGGTCTCAATGTAATACTGCCGTTTCTTGGGCAGGATGCCGTCCCGGCCGGACAGCAAAGCCTGTGCCTCACCCTCGGTCAGCACCCGCTCCGGCGGTTCGCCCTTACCCTTGCCGCCGAAATGACGGCGGTAGTGGGCCAGACCGATGTAATCGGCGTCCAGATTCTTCCACGCCCAGTACAGGCCGGTCAGTTCACAAAAGGTGGGGTTTTTATGAGAAATGTGCTCCCCGGTGTTGTCCGGGGTAAAGCCGATGGCATCCTTGCCCTCGGCGCCCACCTGCACCGGCAGGTACATGGGGTCCTTGGGCATCCCATAGGGCTTATGGGTGGCCACAATGACGGTTATCTTCATCCCAGCATCTCCTTTGCCAGTTCCAGCGCCGCCTCAACCACCTTATCCATATCGTAATACTTATAGTGGCCCAGACGACCGCCGAACACCACCCGCCCATCGGCATCCGCCAAGGCGCGGTAGCGCCGGTACAGCGCCTGATTCTCGGCGTTGTTCACAGGGTAATAGGGGCGCATACCCTGCTCCCAGTCGGCGGGGTATTCCCGGGTGATGACGGTTTTGGGCTGGTTGCCGAACACGAAATGCTTATGCTCGATAACCCGAGTATAAGGAATCTCCCGCTCGTTGTAATTGACCACCGCTACGCCTTGGTAGTTGGCGGTGTCCAGCACCTCGGTCTCGAACCGCAGGCTGCGGTATTCCAGCGCGCCGTAGCAATAGCCGTAGTATTCGTCGATGGGACCGGTGTACACCACCCGCTCTGCCAGAGCGTTCAGTTCCTCACGGCTGTCCAGATAGTCCACGCCCAAGCGCACCTCGGCACCCGCCAGCAGGCGTTCCACCAGGGCGGTGTAGCCCTCCTCCGGGATGCCCTGATAGGGATCGTTGAAGTAATTGTTGTCAAAGGTATACCGCACCGGCAACCGCTTGATGATAAAGGCGGGCAGATCGGTGCAGGAACGTCCCCACTGCTTTTCGGTATAGCCCTTCACCAGTTTCTCGTAGATGTCCCGACCCACCAAGGAAATGGCCTGCTCCTCCAGATTCTGCGGCTCGCCGGTGATCTCACGGCGCTGCTCCTCAATCTTCCGGCGGGCGGCATCCGGGGTGGTGACACCCCACATCTGGTAAAAGGTATGCATATTGAAGGGCAAATTATACAGTTCGCCCTTGTAGTTGGCAATGGGGGTGTTGATATAGTGGTTAAAGGTGACGTACCGGCTCACGTAGTCCCACACCGCTTTGTTGGAGGTGTGGAAAATATGGGCACCATAGCGGTGTACCGGAATGCCCTCTACCTCTTCGGTATAGATGTTGCCGGCGATGTGGTGGCTTTTTTCCACCACCAAGCAGGTCTTACCGGCATCCATGGCCTGACGGGCGAACACCGCGCCAAACAAACCGGCACCCACTATCAGATAATCGTACTGTTGCACTGTTTAAGGTAACGCGAGTAATCCGAACCTGTTTTTAAAAGGCGGATTTTCGCTCCTCCTTCGTTAAAATACTCGCAAATGCATACAGCATTTGCTGCGTCTTGTGCCTCGGACGAACAAAAATCCGTTCTTTTAAAAATCTCCGACCTCAAAGCGAGGGGATTTTGAGGGATTTTTGCTCAATTTGGGCGAAGCAAGGCTGGCGCCTTGCGAGAATAAATTGGGTAAAAAGCACCAAAATCTACCGATTTGAGGCAGGTTTGGTTTGCTCGTGTTACCTTATACCGCTCCTTTACCGGAAAATACCCGACTGACGGTCATACACAAGATCTTCAGGTCCAGCCACAGGCTCACCCGACCGATGTAATACAGCTCCTGCCGTTGACGCTGGCCGGTGATGTAGGAGGACTCGTTGCGGGACACCGCCTGCCAATAGCCGGTGAGACCCGGCCGCACCGACAGCAACTTTTTGCGCTGTTCGGCGGTGTAGTTGCCCAAAAGTTCGCTCTCCAGCAGCGGGCGGGGGCCTACTAGGCTCATATCCCCCCGCAGAACGTTGAACAGCTGGGGCAGCTCGTCCAGACTGCTTTTGCGCAGGACGTTGCCCAGCTTGCTCACCCGGGGGTCGCGAACCAGCTTGTATTCCTTGCGGTATTCCACCAATTCTTCCGGGGTCAGATAATTTTCCAGCCGCTCGGCGCCGGGAATCATGCTGCGGAATTTATAGAGTGTGAAAGGTTTTCCGTTCCGACCCACGCGGCATTGCTTATACAGGGCGGGTCCGCCGTCACGGCGCACCAACAGCGCCACCACCAGCATCACCGGCCACAGCACGGCCAATCCGCACAAGCTCAGCAGAATATCTGCCAGACGCTTGAACGCCGGATAGATTCCCCTTCCTTTTGTGTCACTCATAAAGAAAACCCTCTCTCAAAGGAGTTGTTACTCGTCGTCTTTGTTCATGTGGGCGGGATACCGGGGAGAGGTCAGGCGCTCTGCCTCCTCCAGGTTAGCGGTCTCGGTCTCGTAGATGAAATCGTGGAGCATAGCGGTGGTGTAATCCAGGTCAAAGATGTACACCCAGCCCCACTTATCGGTGCCGGTGTTGCCGCCCCAAGCGTACTTGGTGGCATCCTCGCCCGGCAGGGAGAAGTTCACAAACTCGGGGGATTTAGTAGCCGCCCAGGTGGCCAACTCCAGACACTCCCGCATAGACAGGTTGGTGTTGCAGATGCTCAGCACCTTGGTGATCATCTCCGGGAACTTGGTGACCGGCTGGCTCTTGGCCTTGTTCAGCGCCGCCTCCATCACCGCCCGCTGACGGTCACCGCGGATCACGTCGCTGTCGATCTTACGCAGACGGGAATAGGCCAGGGCCTGTCCGCCGGACAGAGTCTGCTTGCCGGCAGAGGTGACCTCCTCAATATCCATACCGCTCTTGCTGACCATGCCGCGGATGTGCTTGTTCATCTGGGCGATCTCCCGCTCCTGCACGTCGATCTCCACGCCGCCCAGGTAGTCGATGATGTCCGAGAACTCAAAGAAGTTCACAAAGGCGTATTTGCTGATGTTCAGATTAAAGTTCTCGTTAAGCGCCTTCACCGCCGAGGCCGCACCGCCGAACTTAAAGGCGTGGGTGATCTTGGTCCAGTCGTCGTCACGAGAGTTGTCGTTCCAGCCGTAGTTCTCCACGTTCACCAGCGTATCGCGGGCGATAGAGGTCATCTTGATCTTGTTGTGATCCCGGTCGATGGACAGGATGATGATGGCGTCGGAACGGCCCTCCTCGCTGTCGGCACGGGTGTCCAGACCGAACAGGGCGATGTTGGTAACGCCGGTCTGGGGCAGGTCGGTGTTGATGCCCAGGTCACCTTCGTTAAACTCCTCACCCGGAGAAACCACGGTGTTCTCCCACCAGGCCTCCATAGCAAAGCAGCCGCCCACAACCAGCAGGATCAACGCCAGCAGGATGGAGGAAATAATGATCAGCATCCGCTTCGTTTTTTGCTTGCCGGTCAGTTTCTTTTTCTTGCCCTCTTCCTGAGCGGCAGACATCTGACCCAGACTCACCGTCTCGGTCTGAGGGGTTCCGCAATAGGGACACACGGGCGTATCTTTTTTAATTCGTTTATTACACTCTTTACACACCATTACTAATCGCTTCCTTTCAGTTGGCCTTCTTTTTCAAATCGAAAAACGCTCCTCAAGTCTGTGCCCGCACCTGCGGACGCAGATAAACACGATAATTATAACACAAAACTTTCCATTTGGCAATTCTTTTTTATTTCCGTCACCGTATCTCGTAGTATTCCCACCGTTTTCGGCAAAAAACACCCGCCAAAAATTACAAAAACACCGCCCTTGCGCCAAGCGCAAAGGCGGTGTGTATCCTCTTTTATCGCACGGAGAAGAGGATGTCGCCGTAGGAGGGCAACGGCCATAGATCCTTGGCTACCAGCACCTCTAACCCGTCGGCGGTGTCCCGCAGAGCGTCCATAGCCGGGATGACCTCATCCCGGTAATGCTCGGCACGCCCCAGCGCGTTCCAGTCGGGGCGGTCTGCCACGTCCAGGCTGACCACCAGCGCGTCCAATTCCTGCGCCAGTTGATCGGTAAGGCCGTTCACCCGGGTCAGCAACGCTTCCTCGGTGGCGGCGCAGGGAGTCCCCGGCAACGCCGCCCGCTTGGATACGATGGTTTCCGCCAGTTCCCGTCCGTACCGCAGGGCGGCGGGCAGGATATCCTTACGGGCCATGCTCACCATAGTGTGGGCCTCGATGTGCAGCACTTTGGCGTAGTTCTGCAGGTAAATATCGTACCGCGCCCGCATCTCCGCCTCGGAGTACACCCCGTATTTCTCGAACAGGGCGATGTTTTTCTGCCGGATATAGCAGGGCAGGCAATCGGCGGTGGTGGGCAGGTTCTCCAGACCCCGCCGGGCGGCTTCCGCCAGCCAGGCATCGTCATAGCCGTTGCCGTTGAAGATGATGCGCTTGTGTTTCTTAATCACCCGGCGGATCAGATTGCCCAGGGTGGTGTTGAAATCGTTGGCCTCTTCCAGCTCGGTGGCAAACTCGTCCAGCGCCGCCGCCACCGCGGTGTTCAGCACCACGTTGGGCTCGGACACCGGCTGGGAGGAACCCAGCATACGGAACTCGAACTTGTTGCCGGTGAAGGCGAAGGGCGAGGTGCGGTTGCGGTCGGTGGTGTCCTTGGGGAAGCGGGGCAGGGTGTGGACACCCACCCGCATCTGCACGGTCTCCGCCGCCGCATAGGCGGTGTCGGTCTCCAAGGATTCCAGAATGGCGGTGAGCTCGTCGCCCAAGAAGATGGATACCACCGCCGGCGGTGCCTCAGCGGCGCCCAGACGGTGATCGTTGCCGGCAGAGGCGATGGACACCCGCAGCATATCCTGATACTCATCCACCGCCTTGATGACGGCACAGAGGAACAGCAGGAACTGGGCGTTTTCGTAGGGGGTATCTCCCGGCTCCAACAGGTTGACACCGGTGTTGGTGCCCAGGGACCAGTTGTTGTGCTTACCGCTGCCGTTGACACCGGCAAAGGGCTTTTCGTGAAGCAGACACACCAGGTTATGGCGGGCCGCCACCTTTTTCATCAGCTCCATGGTCAGCTGGTTGTGGTCGGCGGCGATGTTGGCGGTGGTGAAGATGGGCGCCATCTCGTGCTGGGAGGGTGCGCCCTCGTTGTGCTCGGTCTTGCACAGCACGCCCAGCTTCCACAGCTCCTCGTCCAGATCCCGCATATAGGCCGCCACCCGATCCTTGATGGCGCCGTAATAGTGGTCGTCCAGCTCCTGCCCCTTAGAGGGACGGGCACCGAACAGGGTGCGCCCGGAATTGATCAGGTCCTTGCGGCGATCGTACATCGCCTTGTCAATGAGGAAATATTCCTGCTCGGGACCCACGGTGGTGCGCACCAGCGTCACGTCCTCGTTGCCGAACAGACGAAGCACCCGCAGGGCTTGTTTGTTCAGCACCTCCATAGAGCGGAGCAGGGGGGTCTTTTTATCCAGCGCCTCACCGCCGTAAGAACAAAACGCGGTGGGAATGCACAAAGTGCCGTCCTTGATAAAGGCGTAGGAGGTGGCGTCCCAGGCGGTGTAGCCCCGGGCCTCAAAGGTGGCGCGCAGGCCGCCGGAGGGAAAGGAGGAGGCGTCGCTCTCGCCCTTGATCAGTTCCTTGCCGGAAAACTCCATGATCACCTTGCCGCCGGGCACCGGAGAAATGAAGCTGTCGTGCTTTTCGGCGGTGATGCCGGTCATCGGCTGGAACCAATGGGTGAAGTGGGTGGCACCCTTTTCGATGGCCCAGTCCTTCATGGCGGTTGCCACCTCGTTGGCCACCGCCGGGTTGAGGCTGCGGCCGTTCTCCACGGTACGCATCAAGGCCTGATAGGTCTCGGCGGGCAGACGTTGTTGCATCACTTGGTCGTTAAACACCATACTGCCGAATAACTCAGGGATTTGTTTCATACCGCGTCACTCCTTTTTTGACTAAAACGTGCAGGCTTTGCATTATATGGGATTAAGTATACTCTTTTTAAGGGGTTTTTGTCAACGGAATATCCCCCATTTCCCCCAAAACCCGTAAAAAATCATTGACAAACCACCCCGAGCATACTATAATAAATAGGCTCTGTGAGATATACGGTGTTGCCGACAATCCCTCCGTCTTCGGCAACGCAGAAACTACGGAGAATGGAGCAAAGCGACATTCTCGCAGAGGCGACAACGGAAATTATTCTCTGCACATACTTTGCGTCGCCTCAGACACCTCCCTTTACACAAGGGAGGCTATAAACCAACCATGTTGAAGGCAAGGACCCTGGCGCGCTTCGTTCGGGCTTTGAGCACGACCGCCGCCGGTGGCGGATGCAGGGAGTGCGAAAAGGCGCCGCGGTCGAAATGCGGTGAAGCGACAGCGAGCATACGCATTTCGGGCACCGCAAGAGGTTGGCAGGGATTTCCCGTCTGTACAAACAACACAGCGAGCACTTTTAGAAGTTAGCACAATTTTATATCGAGATGTAGCGCAGTTTGGTAGCGCGCTTCGTTCGGGACGAAGAGGCCGCAGGTTCAAATCCTGTCATCTCGACCAAAAATCCAAATTCGACTTTGTCGAGTTTGGATTTTTCTTTTTATAAATGTTTTCTCACATTCTCCATTCGATTTTTACTGATTCAAAAATATTGAACAAACAAATAACATCACTCCCTTTCTTATTGGTTTTTAACATAAAACAGTGCATGTTTACTATTGGAAAATTTTATGGTATAATATCATAAAAGATATTTATAAAAGCGAGGTGTCAAAGTTATGGCAGAAAAGAAATATGTAATTGATAATGCCGAACTGATGGCAGAGTGGAACTGGGAAAAGAATAACGAATTGGGTTTTGACCCTAAAACATTAACTCTTGGTAGTAACAAAAAAGTTTGGTGGAAATGTAGTAATGGACATGAATGGCAAACGACAATATATAATAGAAATTGCGGGAAAGGATGCCCATATTGTGCAGGGATATTAGTTATTAAAGGCTATAATGACTTACAAACAGTTAATCCAAATTTGGCAAAAGAATGGAATTATGAAAAGAATAATGGATTAACACCTATGGATGTATTGCCTAGTAGTGGAAAGAAAGTATGGTGGAAATGCAGTAAAGGTCATAACTGGCAAGCAATAATACAAAGTAGAAACAAAGGAAATGGATGCCCATATTGCTCGGGTCGATACGCCGTAAAGGGTGAAAATGATTTACAAACGGTTAATCCAACTTTAGCTAAAGAATGGAATTATAAAAAAAACAATGAAATAACACCTTCGGTAGTATTGCCTAGTAGCAATAAAAAAGTATGGTGGAAGTGTAACAAAGGTCACGAATGGCAAGCAAAGATTAACCACAGAAACACAGGATGCGGGTGTCCTATTTGTAATTCCGAACGAAAAACTTCTCTTCCCGAGTATGCGATTTTGTATTATCTTAAAAAACACAATTTAGAGTCGATTCATCTATACAAAGAAAAGGGATACGAATTAGATGTTTATATTCCATCAAAAAGAATCGCAATTGAATATGATGGATATCTTTGGCATAAAAACAAAACAAAAAAAGATTTAGAGAAAAATCAAAAATGTAAAAAAGATGGGATTAAACTGTATAGAATAAGAGAAGGATTACCTTCGTTAAATGATAGTTCCATAGATTACGTTGTTCAAAAAGGACAAAAAAATTTACCCGAAATACTTAAAGAAGTTTTAAGCGAGATAATTGGATTAAACATTGATGTTAACCTCGAAAGAGACACAATTATCATAGAAAACTTACGAGAACATACGGAAAAACAAAATTCTCTTTTGTTTTCTAATTTTAAACTAGCAAAAGAATGGAATTATGAAAAAAACGGAGACTTAAAGCCGGAACATGTCACAACGAATAGTGGAAAAAAAGTATGGTGGAAATGTGATAATGGACACGAGTGGCAGGCAACTATAGATAGTAGAAATAACGGTAAGGGATGCCCATATTGTTCTGGTCGATATGCTGTTGAAGGAAAAAACGATTTGCAAACGGTTAATCCAAGTTTGGCAAAAGAATGGAATTATGAAAAAAACAGTGGACTAACACCTGCGGATGTATTGCCTAGTAGTGGAAAAAAAGCATGGTGGAAATGCAAAAACGGACACGAGTGGCAGGCAACTACAAAGAGTAGGAGTAAAGGCACCGGTTGTCCTTATTGCTCGGGTAATAAAGTATTAAAAGGATACAATGATTTACAGACTATTAATCCAAGCATAGCAAAAGAATGGAATTATGAAAAAAATAATGGATTAACGCCCATAGATGTTATGCCTAATAGTGGTAAAAAAGTATGGTGGAAATGTAGCAAAGGACACGAATGGCAAGCGATAATTGCTGGTAGAAATAGAGGTGCTGGTTGCCCGTACTGCGCCGGTAAAAAAGTGTTAAAAGGCTACAATGATTTAGAAACACTTAATCCAACTTTGGCAAAAGAGTGGAATTATGAGAAAAATAGTGGATTAAAACCAGAGGATGTAATGCCTAATAGTTCTAATAAAGTTTGGTGGAAGTGCCAAAACGCACATGAGTGGCAAGCGACAATAAATAACAGAAGCAACGGTCGCGGATGCCCTAAATGTTACAAAGAACGCAAATCCAAAGGGTGATGGGATATGTTCAAAGTAGAAAACATAAAGGAAAATAATGATTTTGTTGTCTTCTTTAAAATAATTGAAAAGAAATTTATAAAGAATTTTCAGCAAGATGGACAGGTTTATTTTGGATTATTAAAAGACTATAGAAAAATGGAAGAAGACGGAGCTCAAGAAGTTGGAGATTCTTATGAGGCAAGTTTAACTCAAAAAATTCAACTATACATAAAGGTTTCGGATTCAGAATATGAGGAAATACACGGTTATAAAAGTGGGAATAACATAAGAATAAATGCAAATCAATGTGCTTTTTGCTTTTATGCTCTTGGTTTAAAGTGTTTTGATAAAAAAAGTGAAACGAAATTCATTCATAAAATACCTATACATTTAATTGAAGAACTATGCAAAGACAAAGGTGGGGTAGAAAACTGCGCCATTATGATATTTGATGATGAGTTTATTCACAACATAAAAGATGGGTTAAAAAATAAAAGACTTTCTTTTATGTCAAAGAAGGTATCATACGATGATTATGACTACATTCCACAATTTGACATACACTCAAAAGAATATTCGCTGGAGTGCTGTTTTCACAAAAGAAAAAAGTATAAATATCAAAATGAATTTAGAATCGCCGCACTTAACACTAAAGATGAATCCTTAAAAGATTTATATGTTGATCAAGTCTCAAACCAATTACAATTTTTAGAATTAAAAAACAATTATAACTTTATATGCGAAGTTAACTTGAAAGCACAAGAAAATGGAAACATTTGTGGAGTGTATTATGATATATCTTGTTTTTTGGACGACGAAAAAGAGTAGTTTGTTCGTTTAATATTATTAAAACCAGGTTGGGTATGAACACCCCACAAATACTAAACCGAATAGTAATCAAGACCTTTGTACTGTTTTTGGCTGCGAAAATCCCAGTATTTATGCGGGTTTACGCTTGATTACTATAACGCTACTCCGACCAAAAAGAGCGTAGGCAATAGCCTACGCTCTTTTTCTAATTTACTCCACCATTTTCAGTATCTCCACCGCATTCGTATCCGGCTTGACCTTGGGCATCACCGCTTGGATAATCCCCTGCTCGTCGATGACGTAGGTGGTGCGCACCACGCCCATGCCGACTTTGCCGGCCATTTTCTTTTCCTGCCAGACGCCGTATTTCTCGATGGCGTCCCGCTCCGGGTCCGCCAACAGCACGAAGTTCAGCCCGTGCTTCTCGGCGAATTTGCGGTGGCTCTCCACCGAATCCTTGCTGACACCGATCACCTCGATGCCCCGGCGGGCAAACTCCCCATAATGAAAGGCAAAAGCACAGGCCTGACGGGTACAGCCGGGGGTGTTATCCCGGGGATAGAAATACAGCACTACCTTCTTGCCGGCAAAATCCGACAGAGAAACCGGGTTGCCGTCCTTATCCGGCAGAGTAAAATCCGGGGCTTTGGTTCCCACTTCCAGTAACATAGTCAACACTCCTTATAATAGCACATCCACTGCCAGCATTAGGCAGAAGCCCACCAGCAGGGCATAGGTAGCGCCCCGCTGGGCGCCGTGGGCGTGGGTCTCGGGGATCATCTCATCGCTGATGACGTACAGCATCGTACCCCCGGCGAACGCCAACGCAAAGGGCAAAATCGCCTGAGACACGCTCACCGCGAAATACCCAATAAAGGTGCCCACCACCTCCACCAGACCGGTGGCGGCGGCAATCAAAAAGGTGCGCCCGGGCTTCATACCGGCGGCCAGCATAGGACCGATCACCACCATACCCTCCGGGATGTTTTGCAGGGCGATACCGCCGGCGATCATCAGCGCCTGGGCGGTGTTCTCCGACCCAAAGCCCACACCGGCGGCGATGCCCTCCGGCAGGTTATGTATGGCAATAGCCGCCACAAACAACAGCACCTTGCTGGTTTGGGCGTCCGGGTGGGCCTCGTTCTCCAGCCCGGTGAGCCGGTGCAGGTGGGGAATGGATTTGTCCATCAGATTCAGGCACACCGCGCCGGCGAAAATACCCGCCACCGTGATGAGCAAAGAACCATCACCACCGTATTGGAGGCTGGGCAAGATCAGACCCAGCACCGCCGCCGCCAGCATCACGCCGGCGGCAAAAGCCAATACGATATCCGAAAAGCGGTGGGAGGTCTTCTTAAACACAAAGCCGATCACCGCGCCCAGCACCGTGGCACCGCCTACACCAAGGGCGGTCAATAAAACCATTTCCATAGCGTCATCTCCTCATTCTGTGACAATGCCCCGGTGTCACCACCGGGGCATTCTTATTCCATCTTATGCCTCAGAGAACATATCGGTGCCAACTCCGCACAGGGGGCAGGCAAAATCCTCCGGCAGGTCCTCAAACTTGGTGCCGGGAGCAACACCCAGATCGGGAGCACCCAGCTCCTCGTCATACACCCAGCCGCAGACGTCGCAAACGTACTTTTTCATAACCATTACCTCCAAAATTTATTTGTGGGGTTAGTGTACCCCTCGTATACCAATTTATTCCGCCAGCTCCGCCGCCAGCGCCGCGATCTGCGCCTCGCTGTCGGCATTCAGGGCAGACAGGATACGGACGGTGTTCTCACAATAGGTGAGGTTTTTGCTCTTTTCCAGCATCCCCTGCATCACCTTAGTCGCCGTCGGCGCCCAGCTGCCGTTCTCGATAAAGGCCACCTTGCGGTTCTGATAGTTCCGCTCGGTCAGGTGATGGACAAACTCCCGCATAAAGGGGAACACGTCGGCGTTGTAGGTGGTGGTGGCCAGCACCAGACGGTCGTAGCGGAAGGCATCCTCCACCGCCTCAGCCATATCGCACCGGGCCAGGTCGCTGAGGGCTACCTTGACCCCTTTTTCTTCCAGCAGTAAAGCCAGCTTCTCTACCGCCCGTTTGGTGTTGCCGTACACCGAGGTGTAGGCGATGGCCACGCCCGCGCTCTCGGGGCGGTAGGAAGACCAGGTATCGTACAGGCCGAGGTAATAACCCAGGTTGTCGGTGAGCACCGGTCCGTGGAGCGGGCAGATGACGGCGATATCCAGGGCAGCGGCCTTTTTCAGCAAAGCCTGTACCTGAGGGCCGTATTTGCCCACGATGCCGATGTAGTACCGCCGGGCTTCGCAGGCCCAGTCCTCCTCCACGTCCAGAGCGCCGAACTTGCCGAAGCCGTCGGCGGAGAACAGCACGCGGTCGGTGCTGTCGTAGGTCACCATCACCTCCGGCCAATGCACCATCGGGGCGGTGACAAAGGTCAGGGTGTGGGCACCCAGAGAGAGGGTATCCCCCTCACCCACCACCAGACGGCGCTGGGCATAGTCGGTGCCGAAGAACTGGCCCATCATCTGGAAGGCCTTGGCGGTGGCCACGATGGTGGCATCGGGGTACGCCGCCGCAAAGGCGGCGATGCCGGCGGAGTGGTCCGGCTCCATGTGCTGGACGATGAGATAGTCCGGGGTACGGTCGCCCAACACCGCCTTTAGGTTGTCCAGCCACTGACCCACAAAGCGGGCGTCGATGGTGTCCAGCACGGCAATCTTCTCATCCATCAGGACGTAGGAGTTATACGCCATACCGCCCGGCACGATATACTGACCCTCAAACAGGTCGATGTCGTGGTCGTTGGCGCCGATATAGTAAATGTCTTTGGTTACGTTCATAGGAAACACCTCGTTTATGTTTTGCTGGTTTTCATTATACACAATCCACTGCCATTTATCAATAGGGATTTTGCAGGAGAAAACGGAAAACCTTCGACCACAAGGTCGAGGGTTTCCGGTTTATTTCGTTTTCTTGTATTTAATGGTGGACCAGCCGGAGTAGTACTTCACGCCGCCTACGGTTTTGTAGGTGCGCACACGGACGTAGTAGGTGGTTTTGGCCTTCAGGCCGGTGAGGGTGGTGCTCACCGTCTTGTAGCTGGTCAGGGTCTTGGTCTTGTAAGTCTTAAAGGACTTACTGGTGGAATACTGCACCTCGTAACCGCTCACCTGGGCGGTCTTCTTGGTGATGGCCACCTTGAGGGATTTCTTGCCGGCGGTGAGAGATTTCACCGTGGTTTTAGCGGGGTTAATCTTAAAGGTCAGCGTCTTGGTGCCGGTGTATTTACCCTTGAACTTCACCGTCACCTTGTAGGTGCCCACATTCTTGCGACCGCTGGCGTAGGTCACGGTGTAGTTGGAAGAGGAAATCTTGTTGCCCATAGAATCCTTTACTGTTACAGTGGGCTTTTTGGCACTACCATTATAGGTATAGGCAGTAGCGGACAACTTCACGTGACCCACTTTGCGAATCACGGTCTTATCACCGGTGGTTTTCTTACAGTTGGTGCAAGTCTTAATGGTATAGCCATTGGCGGTAAGGGTGGCCGCTTTGCCCACAGCATTTTTATAAACGTGGGCAGCCACTTTACGTTTTGACCCGCAATAGTTGCAGTTATTATCACACTTGTTGGAATACTTATGAGTTACAGTGCGGATGAGACCACATTCATCGCAGTCACGGTCACAACGGTGGCTGTATTTGTGAGGTTGTGCTTCGCGCCATTCACCGCAGACGTTGCAATATTCATCGCAATTATTACTAAAAGTATGCGTTATCTTTCGCTTGGCACGACACAAGTTACAGTCAATATCGCAAGAATCGGTATAGAGATGTGCCGGCTTACGGGTGGCACCGCAGACGTTGCAGTCCTTATCGCACAGCTCAGAGGTGTACTTGTGCGGACCGACGGGGCGCTTATGACCGCATCCGCTACGATTACAGGTTTTGTCGCAAGCGTTGGTGTAGGTGTGACCTAACTGGCTGCCACTGGTGGCACCGCAGACCTTGCAGGTCTTGGGGACGGTGCAGGTAGCATCGGCATAGTTGTGGGGTGTTGCCGTCCGAGTCCATTCGCAGTTGTTGCACGTAGCATCGCATTTGCCAGAATAACTATGTTGTTTAGCACACGTGTTGTAATGCCACGTTGCATGGTCGAATTTCCCGCCTGTTCCAATTATGTTTCTGTCTTCTGCAGAACCGGTATACCATACGTCTTTCAAGTTATAACAATTTTTAAACGCATGATCACCGATAAAGGTGACGCTGTCCGGGATAGTGACCGAGGTTATGCTAATGCACCCCTCAAACGCATAATTGCCAACACTGGTGACGCTGTCCGGGATGATTAAATCGGTCAGTACGGTGCCATTCAAGTATAAGCTAGCAGACCACAATGGATTGCTATAGAGAGCGGCAAATTTAATTCTGCACCAAGCGGCAAGATCTGAGATATGCACCGAGGTCAGGTTGCCACAGTGATTAAATGCTCCTTCGCCAATACTGGTGACGCTGGCTGGAATCGTTATCGAGGCCAGGTTGTAGCAGCTTAAAAACGCGTTTTTACCGATGTAAGTGACGCTGTCCGGGATGGTCACCGAGGTCAATTCATCACAATAGCGAAACGCAGAAGCGTTGATGCGAGTGACAGGATATCCCATAATGGTGGAGGGGATGACCAATTCACCAGATGCAGAAGAATCGCAATATTTGACGGCAATCTCATCGTTCAATAATTCATAGGTAAGATAAGCTGTTGCACTCGCACTCACTGCACTGAACGGGATGCAGGTCAGCAACAACACGGTTGCCAACAGGGTGGATACCAATTTCTTCATTTTTCATTCCTCCTCAAGTTTGTGTATCACTCGCACAGAGCGTTGGCCAACCCGGCCCATTCCGGCAGGGTGAGCTGTTCCGCACGGGCGGTGGGGGAAATCCCCGCCGCGGCAAAGGCGGCGGACAGCCGCTCCTTGCTGTACCCGGCGCCGGTGAGGGAGTTGAGCAGGGTCTTGCGCCGCTGGTTAAAGCCCGCCCGAATCAGACGGAACAGCACCGCCTCGTCGGTCACCTCGCAGGGCGGGGTTTTCCGACGGGTGAGGCGGATCACCGCGCTGTCTACGTTGGGGGCCGGCATAAAACTGCCCCGGGATACGGAAAACAGAGTCTCCGCCTCGGCGTAATACTGCACCGCCAACGTCACCGCACCCGCCTCGCGGGTGCCGGGGGCGGCGCACAGCCGCTGGGCGGCCTCCTTCTGCACCATAACGGTGATGTTCTCCACCGGCAGGCGGCTCTCCAACAGCATCATAATGATGGGGCTGGTGATGTAATAGGGCAGGTTGGCGCACACCGCCACCGGGCGGTCGCCGAATTTTTCTTTAATAAGGGCGTGGAGGTCCAGCTTCATACAGTCGCCCCACACGAAGGACACGTTATCCTGTCCCGCCAGGGTCTCTGCCAGCACCGGAGGCAGGCGGTCGTCCAGTTCCACCGCCACCACCTGACCGGCCTGACGGGCCAGTTCCCGGGTCAGCACCCCCACGCCGGGGCCGATCTCCAGCACACCGCCGTCGGCGCCGATGCCGCAGGCCTGGGCCATACGGGGGCAGACCGAGGGGTTGATGAGGAAATTCTGTCCCAGTTTTTTGGAAAAGCGGAATCCGTGGCGCTCCAGCAAATCCCGCAGATACCCCACGTCGGTGAGACGGGGTTGGTTGTTCACTTCATTCATAGTAGTTATCCTTACTGCCGTTTCACCCGTTGCAGGCGCTGACGGCGACGTTTGCGGTTGTGGACGATGTTGAGGATGATGTAACCCACCAGCAGGAGGATCAGCATAATCACGCCCAACAGGAACCAAATGGAGGTAAAGAAATCCGCCACACCGCTCCAGGCGTACAGCAGCCAACTGCGGCCGATGGTCTCGCCCGCCACTAGCTCCACCTCGCCGATCTTCTGATCCACATTGATGATGAGCTCCACCTTGCCCAGCACCATACCCTTTTCCACCGGGGCGGTCACCGACTCTTCATACAGGGTGATCTTGGGCAGAATCTGCTCGATATCCAGCTTGTTATCCACCACGGTGGCCACCTCGGCGGCGGGCACCAGGTTGATGTGGTCGGTATCCCAGGCCAGCTCCAGGGGCAGGCTGGCCAAAATCCGGCTCTTGCCCAAAATGGTCTGGTAGGAGAAGCCGTTAAAGGCCCACTTAAACAGGTTGATGGTGTCCAGGTAATGCAGGCCGGTCTGCCCGTCCTTATCCTGCTCGGGGCAACCGATCACCACCACCAGGTATTCATAGCCGCTGTCCCGCGCCACCGAGGCGCAGGCACGACCCTCGTGCTCCGACAGACCGGTACGGCTGTGGACAATGGGAGAATACCGATAGGTGCTGGAGGGCTGTAACAGGCTGTTGGTGGACACCATGGTCCGCTGGTCGCCGCCGGAAACGGGCTTCACCGTCACCTGATAGGCCACCGCCAGATCCTCAAACTCGGAAAAGCTCTGGCAATACCGCACGATGCGGTACATATCCCGGGCGGTGGTGTACTGCCCCAGGGAATCCAGGCCGGTAAGGTTGGAGAAATGGCTGAACTCACAGCCGATGTACTCCGCCAGCTTGTTCATACCCTCCACGAACTTGTTGACGCTGCCGGACAGGGTCACCGCCAGCACCGTCACCGCGTCGCTGGCGGCCTGCATAAAGGACACCGTCATCAGGTCCCGGAGGGTCCATTTTTCACCGTAGTTCATATTGGCGGTGGGCACGCCGGTACCCGCCACGAAATTATTAAACATATCCACCGTGTATTCCCCGGTGGTCTTGTCGATGTCCAGCCCCTGCTCCTTCACCTGGTGCAGGGCATAGGCCAGCACCATATACCGCATCATAGAGCCGGGGGCGTGGACGGCGTCGGCATTCTTCTCATACACCACCATATCCCCGGCGGCATCCCCCGCCAGGTTGACCAGTATGGCGGCCTCGGAATGCACCAGCATACCCTCCGGCAGAGGATAGCCCTCAGCACCCGCCGGGACAGCGCCTGCCGTCAACCCGGCCAGCAACAAAAGTGCCACCAACAGGGCGGTTATTCTCTTTTTCAGCATACGCCATCCCACCTTAGTCAAGTGATATATGATACAGTATAGCACACAACCTACGGGTTGTACAAGTGCCATTTCTTGTGGAAACGGGGGAGATTGGGAAAAATTTCACAGATTTTTTGTTGTTCCCCTTGCATTGGACGGGGGAATGCGGTACAATAGTACCGATAATGAGCGGTATGCCGCCAACAAAAAGGAGTGTTTACCTATGTGCAAAGTATTAGTAGAGACCTCTGCCCGCCACATGCACGTGTCCCAGGAGCATCTGGAGATCCTGTTCGGTAAGGGCTATGAGCTGACCAAGAAGAAAGACCTGTCCCAGCCCGGCCAGTACGCCTGTGAAGAGCGCGTGGACGTGGTAGGTCCCAAGAAGACCCTGCCCGGCGTGTCCATTCTGGGCCCTGTCCGCCCCGAGACTCAGGTAGAGCTGTCCCTGACCGATGCCCGTTCCATCGGCGTGGCTGCCCCCATCCGCGAGTCCGGTGACATCGCCGGTTCCGGCGCCTGCAGGCTGGTGGGTCCCTGCGGTGAGGTGGAGATCGCCGAGGGCGTTATCGCCGCCAAGCGTCACATCCACATGACCTGCGCCGATGCCGCCCAGTTCGGTCTGGTGGACAAGCAGATCGTGTCCGTCAAGGTGCCCTCCGAGGGCCGTGAGACCATCTTCGGCGACGTGGTGGTCCGCGTCAGCGACAG
Organism: Acutalibacteraceae bacterium; assembly: GCA_045591225.1. GTDB lineage: Bacteria > Bacillota > Clostridia > Oscillospirales > Acutalibacteraceae > UBA5905. The sequence continues at coordinate 66,231 of JAZNSL010000063.1, forward strand.
CTACGCCCTGGCTATGCACATCGACACCGACGAGTCCAACGCCGGTTGCGTTGCCCCCGGCACCATGGGCGAGATCATTAAGTAATTTTGTAAAATGAAAAACACCGCAGAGACCCTCTGCGGTGTTTTTTGAAAGGAAACCAAAGGAGGTTTAACTATGAAAGTATGTTCTCAGTGTGGCGCAGTTATGGCGGACGAATACACCGTCTGCTCCGCCTGCGGTATGACCCTGCCCGCCGCCCAGCCGGCACAGGCGACCCAGCCCGCTCAAGAGGCTCCTCAGACACCCTACGTGCCCCCGGTATACGTTCCCCCCACCACCCCGCCGGTGAGCTATGCCCCGGTGGAGCTGCCCAAGCAGGCGGTGTCTATGTGGGCGTGGATCGGCCGTTACGCCCTCAACCTCATCCCCTTTGTGGGCGGTCTGGTGTATTTCATTATGCTGTTCGTGTGGGCCTTTGACAGCAAATACGACGACACCTCCCGCAACTGGGCCAAGGCCCAGCTGATCATCGCCGGTATCTGCGTGATTCTGGTATCTCTGCTGTTTATTCTGCTGTTGGCACTGGGCTTCACCACGGCGGACATCATCGAAGAATCTATGTACTATTAAGAAAGCATTTAAAAAAGCTATCCGGAGAGAGACACTTCGTAAAGAAGTTGTCTCTCTCTCTTTTATATTTACAAAAAATGGCACTTTACACAAAGATTGTGAAAGTGCCATAGTGGGTTATATGCTTTGAGAAAGGTAAATCTCTGCCGAAAGAATTAACCGCATAGTTCTTCGGCTCGTTAGGTGAAGTTTTTGCTTACGCAAAAGTGAAGTTGCTCGTTTTACTCGCAGTGAAGTATGGAGTTAAACCCAAGTGAAGTTAAGTTTGCCCACTTCGCCGCAGGCTAAACTTCACTGTCCAAAGGACAACTTCACTATCGAAGATAACTTCACTTGCCCGTTAGGGCAAACTTAGTTGAGGCACACTTCCTCACGGAGTGTGCCTCAACGGGTAGCGGTTTTTTGTTACAATAGGGTAATGCCGTGCGCTTTGCACTCCTCCGCCATCTCGGCGGGCCAGATGGACACCTGCACCTCGCCGATGTGGGCCTTTTCCAGCATCAGCATACACAGGCGGCTCTGTCCGATACCGCCGCCGATGGTCAGGGGCAGTTCCCCCTTGGCGATGGCCCGGTGATAGGGATACCGCATCCGGTCCTCGGCACCGGCAACCGCCAGCTGGCGGGCCAGGGCGTCGGCGTCCACGCGGATGCCCATACTGCTGATCTCCAGGGCGTGACCCAGGGTCTCGTTCCACAGCAGCAGATCGCCGTTCAGCGTCCAGTCGTCATAGTCGGGGGCGCGCCCATCGTGGCGGGTGCCGTCCCGCAGGGTGTCGCCGATCCCCATCAGGAACACGGTGCCGTATTCCCGGGTGACGGCGTCCTCCCGCTGTTTGCCGGTCATACCGGGATAGCGGTCCGCCAACTCCTGGGCGGTGATAAAGGTGACCTCCTCCTTCACCTCAAAGGTGAGCAGGGGGTATTTTTGTTGCAACAGTTTGTTGGTGTCGGCGATGGCCTTGACAATACGGCGGACGATCTTTTTGAGGTATTCCTCGTTGCGGCGGTCGGCGGTGATCACCGCCTCCCAGTCCCACTGGTCCACAAAAATGGAGTGGGTGTTGTCCATATCGTCGTCCCGCCGGATGGCGTTCATATCGGTGTAGATGCCCTCCCCGGGCTGAAAGCCGTAGCGGCCCAGGGCCACCCGCTTCCACTTAGCCAGGGATTGCACCACCTCGGCCTTTTGCTCGTCCATCTCCTTGACCGAAAAGGCCACCTTGCGCTCCACGCCGTTGAGGTCGTCGTTGATACCGCTGTCGGCGGTGACCAGCACCGGGGCGGTGACCCGCTCCAGATGAAGATTCTGCGCCAACAGCACCTGAAAGGTGTCCTTGATGACCTTGATGGCCTGCTGGGTCTGGCGCAGGGATAGTTTGGATTGATACCCGTCAATGTATTGGGTTTGGGACATAATCATCACCTCAAATTGGGTAAAAGCCGATGGGGGAAGCTGTCACCGCTAGGTGACTGATGAGGTGTAGCCGTCCGCAGACGGCGTTATTCTTCTCGCCCTGCGGCCACCTCATCCACCGCCGTTCGGCGGTCCCCCTTCCCCTCGAGGGGAAGGCTTATGTGGTTTTGCGTTCTCTTACCGAATGCTGCCCACGGTACGGGGGAACAACTGGGCGTCGCGGATGTTGGCCACGCCGGTGCAGTACATCAGCATACGCTCAAAGCCCAGGCCGAAGCCGGAATGGGGCACCGAGCCGAAACGGCGCAGGTCGATATAATCCTGGTAATCCTCCAGGTTCATACCACGGTCGTTCATAGCGGCAATCAGCTTATCCAGGTCGGCCTCACGCTCGGAGCAACCGATGATCTCGCCCACGCCGGGCACCAGCAGGTCGGTGGCGGCCACGGTCTTGCCGTCGGGGTTCTGCTTCATATAGAAGGACTTGATGTCCTTGGGATAGTTGGTGACAAACACCGGCTTCTGATAGATGACCTCGGTGATGTACCGCTCGTGCTCGGTCTGCAGGTCACAGCCCCAATCCACGGGATACTTGAACTCCACGTCCGCTTTTTTCAGCAGGTCGATGGCATCGGTGTAATCCAGCACCACAAAGTCGCTGTCCACCACGCCGCGGAGCTTCTCGATGAGGCCCTTCTCAAAGAACTTGTCAAAGAACTCCAACTCGGCGGGACACTCTTCCATCACGGCGGAGATGATGTACTTGATCATCTCGGTGGCGATCTCAATGATGTCCGGCAGCTCCGCAAAGGCCACCTCCGGCTCCACGTGCCAGAACTCCGCCACGTGGCGGGGGGTATTGGAGTTTTCGGCACGGAAAGAAGGACCAAAGGTGTAGATTTTGCCAAAGGCCATGGCCGCCATCTCGCCCTCCAGCTGACCGGACACGGACAGACCGGCACGCTTGCCGAAGAAATCGTCGGCGTAATATTCCTCCGCGGACTTATACTGGTCGGAATAACCGATGGTGGTCACCTTAAACATCTCGCCGGCGCCCTCACAGTCGCTGGCGGTGATGAGGGGGGTGTTGACGTAGACGTAGTTGCGCTCCTGGAAATAGCGGTGGATGGCGGCGGCCATCACGCTACGGACGCGGAAAATGGCATTGAAGGTATTGGTGCGCACACGCAGATGGGGAATGGTGCGCAAAAACTCCAGGGTGCAACGCTTTTTCTGCAGGGGATACTCACCGGGGCAAGCGCCCAGCACCTCTACGGCGGTGGCGTTGACCTCTACGCCGTTGCGCTCGCTGGCCACCAGCTCACCCTCTACCTTGAGGGAGGTGCCCAGGGGCATATAGGCGGAAACGTCGCCCATAGCCTCTTTGTCCAGCACGATCTGCAGATGCTTGAGGCTGGTGCCGTCGTTCATCTCCAGAAAGGCCACGTTTTTGCTGTCGCGGCTGGTGCGCACCCATCCGCAGATGGTCACGTTCTGGCCGACGTAAGCCGGGTCGTTGTACAGGGCTACAATGTCGTTGTGTTTCATATATATTCGCTCCTTTTATGGATTTTGTTTGCAAAATAAAAAACACTATCCATCCTACTATTAGGACGAACAGTGTTCGCGGTGCCACCTAATTTGTCTGCGTGTTACAGACCACTCCGCCTCTGACAAGGCTTACCCTTTAACGCAGGTATACGGCCCACCCTACTGACTCCATGGCGTTCAGGCTGCAACTCGGGAGGGTTATTCGCACAGATGCTGTCCGCCGGGCTTGCACCGTCCCCGTCTCGCTGTGGGCGCCTGTCTGTGTTACTTGGCTCCGTCTTAGTTTTTAATAACCTTACCACAATAAATAGGCTTTGTCAAATGTTTTTTAGTTTTCTGCACCAACCCAGCAAGCCTTCCCCTCGAGGTCGATTTCCCCCGATAGCGGGGGAAAATGTCGGCGCAGCCGACAAAAAGGGGGCTGTCTCGCGGCGAGCGAAAAGGTGGCATTTGCGGAGCAAATGACGGATGAGGTGGTCGCGGAGCGCTAAATCGGGACGATGTAGGCATCGTCCCCTACAAGCCCACACCAACTTTTTCTTGCACGGCCTATCCATCTATGCTACAATGTATAAGATATGGGAAGGCGGGAGTTTATGCTAAACGAGGAGCGCATCGTCGCACAACTGAATAGTTCCCGGTTTGTGCAAGGGCTGATTTTTGGCGACCAAACCGACTCCACCAACGCCAAGGTACGGGAAATGGCCCTAAGCGGTGCCGCCGGGGAGGTCACGATGATCGTAGACCGCCAGACCGCCGGTCGCGGTCGGCGGGGGCGCACCTTCCATTCCCCGGAGGGTGGACTGTATCTCTCCATCCTCCTCCACCCCCAAACCCCCGTCAATCCCGGGGAAATCACCTGCCGGGCGGCGGTGGCGGCGGCACGGGCGGTGGAGAGCCTGTGCGACCTACCCATCGCCATCAAATGGGTCAACGACCTGTACCTGAACCACCGCAAGGTGGCGGGTATCCTCGCCGAGGGGGTGCTGTCCCCCGCTGGCGAACTCACCGCCATCGTGTTGGGCATTGGCATCAACGTAAAATCCTGCCGTTTCCCCGATGAACTGGAATCCATCGCCACCTCTCTGGGCAACGAGGGTGCATCGGTTCACCGGGAAGACTTGGCGGCGGCCTTTCTCAACGAATGGGAACGGGTGGAAAGCGACCCGGATTTTATGGACGAATCCCGCCGCCGGAGTATGGTGCTGGGCAAAGAAGTGACGGTGCTCCAAGGCGGCGAAACCTATCCCGCCACCGCCGTTCGTATCACCGACCGGGGACACCTGGTGGTGTGCACCGCCGACGGTGAGCAAGAGCTGACCTCCGGGGAGGTGAGCCTGCGGCTATGAAACTGCGGCAAAACGTAGTCACCGCCCTGCTGACAGCGGCGCTGTGCATACTGGCACCCGTGGCGGTGCCCGCCGGACCGGTGCCGGTGACCTTAGCCACTCTGGGCGTGTACCTGGCGGCGGGTCTGCTGGGGCCTTGGCGGGGTGCCGCCGCCGTGGGGCTGTATCTGTTGCTGGGTGCCGTGGGCGTGCCGGTGTTTGCCGGGTTTGTGGGCGGATTTCCGCAGCTTGTCGGTGTTACAGGCGGATTCCTGTGGGGGTATCTCCCCTGCGTGGTGCTGGCGGGCTGGCTGTCCCGCCGAAACGATCCCCGCTGGCTTCCGTTGTGGCTGGTCAGCGGCACGGCGGTGCTGTACGCCACCGGCTGTGGCTGGTATCTGTGGCAGACCGGCGCACCCCTTTGGAGCGCCCTGCTGACCGTGGTGCTGCCCTGCATCCCCGGCGAAATTGTGAAAATCGCGGTAGCCGTCGGCCTGATCATCCCGCTGAAAAAGCGGATGGACCGATTGACCGCCTTAGGAACGTATAAAAAGGAGGGGTTTTGATGAAAGACCAACCCATCACCGATAACCGTCCGCTGATGAACGATGCCGAACTCACCCAGTTAGAGGCGGCGTTTATCGAGCGGTACAAAGGGAGCGAACAGCATCCCATCCGCACCCTGCTGAGATTCTATAAGGGTCAGTATCACCTGCTGGTGCTGTCCGCCATCTGCTACATCATCAAGAAGAGTCCCCAGTGGATGATTCCCATCATCACCGCCAACCTGATCAACCTGGTGGTGGAGCAACCCGCCGATATGGTCACCCGCATCGTCATCAACGTGGCGGTGCTGGCGGTGCTGCTGGTGATGAACATCCCCTTCCACTATGCCTATTGCAAACTGGAGTCCATCGCCACCCGCAACGTAGAGGCGGGCCTGCGGGGTGCGCTGGTGCGCAAGCTCCAGCACCTGTCCATCGGCCATTACCGGGAGATGCAGTCCGGACGCATCCAGTCCAAGATGATGCGGGACGTGGAGGCCATCGCCAACCTGTCCAGCAGCATCTTTATGAACGGTATGGAGATCCTCATCAACCTGACGGTGGCCATCGCGGTGGTGCTGAGCAAAAACCTGTTTGTGTTCGTGTTCTTTGTGCTGTGCGCCCCGGTGTCCGGCATCATCGGCTTTTTGTTCCGCAAGAAACTGCGCACCCTCAACCGGGACTACCGCCACGCGGTGGAGGAGACCTCCGCCGAGGTGATGGATATGGTGGAGATGGTGCCGCTGTCCCGCGCCCACGCGCTGGAACAGGCGGAAACCAGCAAGATGAACCGCCTGCTCCACGGCATTGCCAAGCGGGGCTTGAGCCTGGACGTCACCCAAAGCCTGTTCGGTGCCACCAACTGGGTGGTGTTCGAGGGCTTCCAGCTGCTGTGTCTGGTGTTCACCGTGGTGATGTTCCTGTACGGCTGGATCACCGAGGTGGGCGACATCACCCTGTATCAGAGTTATTTCACCATGCTGGTGTCCAGCGTCACCGGCATTCTGGCTATGATCCCCACCTTTGCCCGGGGTATCGAGGCGGTGACCTCGGTGGGCGAACTGATGCACGCCGAGGAAGAGGAAGACAACGACGGCAAACAGCCCCTGGACACCATTGTCGGCGCCTATTCCTTTAAGGGGGTCAACTTCGCCTACGAGACCGGCCGCCCGGTGCTCAGCGATTTCAGCCTGGATGTGAAGCCCGGCGAAACGGTGGCGCTGGTGGGCGAATCCGGCGTGGGCAAGACCACCGTCATCAATATGGTGATCGGCTATCATTTCCCCGGCGAGGGCACCGTCACCATCGACGGCCACAACATCCGTCAGATCGACCTGCGCACCTACCGCAAGCACATTGCGGTGGTGCCCCAGAACACCATTTTGTTCTCCGGCACCATCCGGGACAACATTACCTACGGCCTGCCCTCGGTCAGCGAGGAAAAGCTGGCGGAGATCCTGGAGGCCGCCCGTCTGACCGATATGATCGCCAACCTGCCGAACGGGTTGGATACCTCGGTGGGCGAGCACGGCGGCAAGCTGTCCGGCGGACAGCGCCAGCGCATCTCCATCGCCCGGGCGCTGATCCGCGACCCCAAGGTGATTATTTTGGACGAGGCCACCTCGGCGCTGGACAGCGTTTCCGAGAAGATGATTCAGGAGGCGCTGGACCACCTGACCGCCGGGCGTACCACCTTTGTGGTGGCCCACCGCCTGTCCACCATCAAGGATGCGGATAAGATCGCGGTAATGGAAGAGGGCCGGTGCGTGGAATTCGGCACCTACGACCAGCTGATGGAAAAGAAAGGCGCGTTTTATAAGTACCGCCAACTGCAGTTGTAAACAAAGTGAAAAGCAAAACCTGATTTATAGAACTTTCCGGTTATTTCTAGTGCTTTCTGCTCAAAATCGCATACTCTTTGGCACTTTTATTTCCGTTGCCTCCGTCTGTTCCAGTCTCGGAAATGGGATAACATGTGGTCAAAAACAGCCTCGCGTTCGTTGGATTACCAACTGTGCGAGGCTGCTTCATATTGCCGATGTTTTCTATATCAAAATTTGAGCCGCAGTAGACAAAGAAAATAGGCAAAAGAAATTGATGCACATAATCCTAATATTAATATGCATTAACGCTTGATTTTCTGCACATATTATGATAAAATTATATGCAGAAACGGAGGACCAACTATGAGAAAATTTGATTATTCTTTTTTAAATAACGGATTATTACCGGCAAACCTGATCAATCTTACATCCAGTATTGCATCATTAAAGACAATGGCGGGTGTAAGAAAAGAAGAATATGCAAAGGTATTTACCGAACTGGAAGCAGTGGCGAAGGTGCAATCAGTCAAGAGTTCCAACGCCATTGAAGGCATCGTTACCAGCGATGAGCGCATTGCCGCAATTGTAAATCAAGACAGCGCTCCTCTAAACCACACAGAAGGTGAGATCGCAGGATACAGAGATGCCTTGAATGCAATTCATTTGCATCACGACACTTTAGATTTAAGACAGAGCGATATTTTAAGACTTCACGAAACTATGATGCAGATTGCCGGTTACGAGTACGGTGGTCAGTACAAGACGGGCGATAATTATATCATTGAGGAAGACAAGAACGGTAACAGAAAAGTCCGATTTAAGCCAACACCGGCCTCTGAGGTAAGTGAGGCAATGGAACAGTTGGAACTTGCCTATATGGAGGCTCGCAATGATGCAAATATCCATCAGCTTTTGTTGATCCCTTGTGTTGTGCTTGACTTCTTGTGTATTCACCCTTTCCGTGATGGTAACGGAAGAATGTCACGATTGCTATCGTTGCTGTTGCTTTACAAGAACGGCTATGATGCAGGCAAGTACGTTTCCTTCGAAGAACAGATCAACAACTACAAAGCATATTATTACGAAGCATTGCGTGAATCCTCTATTGGTTGGCATGAAAACCAGAATTCGAATATTCCCTTTATTGAGAATTTTCTCTCCACCCTCTATATGTGCTATAAGGAATTGGACAAGCGTTTTGCGGTTGTTCACGGTAAAAAGATTACAAAGACCGCACGAATTGAGGCAACTGTTCTCAATAGCTTGGTGCCGATTTCTAAGGCTGATATATGCAGTATCTTGCCGGACGTCAGTCCTACAACTGTCGAAGCAGTATTAAGCAAGATGGTGAAAGAAGGACAGATTAAAAAGATCGGGCAATCCCGAATGACCAGATATGTTAAAGCGTAACTGGAACGAGGCGTGTGTATGAAAAATATATTGTTGCGAACATATCAAATTGAAGCGATTAAAACCATGCTTTGCGAAAAAAGTGCGAGTGTTTGTCCTTAATATTTTGTTAAAGACAAAATAGAAATAGGTTCGAATGAAGCGGGAACAAGACCAAACCGCATAGTTTCTAGACATTTCTAATTGTTTCCGGCACTAATAATTCCGTCTGTTTATTTCTGCTCCCAAACGTTTCCGGAGTACCTGTTTCCGCTCGATTTTAGCCGTTTCCGCCCCTTTCCGCTCGAAAACACATCCTTTCCGGCACTCTTATCTCCACTGTTTCCGTGTGCTCCGTGCGTGGATGTGGGATAAACTGTGGTCAAAAAGATACTCCCCGAATACGGTATCTGCCGTACTCAGGGAGTTTTTGTCGTCTGTATGGTAACTCTTGTTCCGCCTAAAGTCAAGGCCTTTTGCAGAACAAATTTTGTGCCGCAGTAAACAAAGAAAAAGGGATTGAGATAAGGTACGAAAAATGATATAATAATCTCATCGATAAACCAAAATTTATAGGGATGAGAGAATGAACATATTTTATACGAGTGAACGAGATATATGGCGAAAGTGGCTTGCTGAACACTTTGAAACAGAGAGCGAAATATGGTTTGTGTTTCCAATGAAGGAATCAGGCGATAAAGCACTTTCCTATAACGATGCAGTAGAAGAAGCACTTTGCTTTGGTTGGATAGATAGCACCATTAAACACATAGATCCTACGCATCGTGCACAGCGATTTACACCAAGAAAGAAAGGTAGTTCCTATTCACGCCCGAATATAGAACGACTGATTTGGCTCGATGAACGGGGAATGCTCCATCCAAGCATAAGAGATGATGTATTACCCATCATTCGTGCACCATATGTTTTCCCAAACGATATACTTGATGCAATAAAAGCAGATACGGTTGCGTGGGAGAACTATGAGAAATTATCCGAACCATACAAACGCATTCGCATTGCCTATATCGATGCGGCAAGAAAACGCCCGGATGAGTTCAAAAAACGCCTTGCGAGTTTTATAAACAAGACTCGTAACGGAAAGTTGATTGTCGGTTTCGGTGGAATAGACAAGTATTACGTTTAAGATACCGTATTACTATATATCGAACCGGTAGCAACAGCGAGTTGCTTGTTTATGATTATGGGGTGCAGTATAATAAATGCGAGGTGATAATTTTATGGAAACTAAAGATATTATTCTCGAACTGAGAACGAAAAAAGGTATGTCACAGGACGAGCTTGCGGAAAAAGTGTTTGTAACACGTCAAGCGGTTTCCCGTTGGGAAAACGGTGAGACTACGCCGAATACCGAAACTTTAACACTGTTATCAAAACTATTTGATGTATCTATCAATACGCTTCTCGGCTCTCCGAGAGAGCTTATTTGCCAATGCTGTGGTATGCCCCTGGAAGATAGCAGCATCAGCCGTGAGAAAGACGGGATCTTCAACGAAGATTATTGCAAATGGTGCTATGCTGACGGCGAGTATATGTATCACGATATGGACGATCTGATCGAGGTCTGTGTAGCGAATATGGCAAGCGAAGCCTTTCCCTCGGAGCAGGCTCGCGCGTATATGAAAGAATTGCTCCCCAAGCACGACTATTGGAAGAATTATAAAAACCTCGACGACGGCGGAAAGTTTGAAGAATTCAAGCGCAAACTGATTGACGAGATCAACGCCCTTGGTGTGGAAGGAATGCCGAAGGTTGAAAAACTCAATGCTCTTGTGGGCGGTTACGTCAACCTCGAATACCGTCTACCCAACGGTAAGACCGTCAAATTCCTCGACGATAATGCCACTTATCTTGGCAATCAGCTTGAATGTGAATTCGGCGGTGACCGATGCTTCGGCATCGTCGCCAATATGGATTTTGTCCTTATCTGCACCTACGAGGAAAACGGTGCAAATCCCGAACTTGTCATTTATAAGAAAAGATAAAAATTGCCGATGAGATGGATCGCTCCACCTCATCGGCTTTTACGTTTATCGTACTACCGAAGAATGACTATAAATGTAGAATTCATCTTGGCTCGGCATCCACTTCTTTTCCTTGGGTGGAAAAGTTGCATCAAATGCCTCGACCGCGGCAACGTCCTCACAGCAGTCTGCGGCAGTAGAGGGAATATACATCCATTTTTTGCCGTCCAGCACGTTTGGAATCAGTTCACAAACAAGAAGTGCTGTCGGGAAGTTTCCGTCCACAACAAAGCTTACGTTCTTCTTTTTGCAGCTCACAAACCCACGGCTGACGTAGTTGCCCGGATTGCCGAAGTTGATGTTCACGTCGTAGCCCATCTTGCGAGCCGCCTCAAAGGAATACTCGATAAGTAGCTTGCCCAACTTCTGCCTTTGGAATTTGGGCGCAATGCAAAGGGGACCGAAGGAAAGGATCTCCTTGCGGTTTCCTTCCTCGTCCTCAAGCCAAGCTTTGGTGTACATGATGTTGCCCACGATCTCTACGTCCTTCTCCAGCACAAAGGCAAGCTCGGGTATGAAATCGGGGTGATTTCGCATCATGTGTACGAAGTAATGTTCGTCCGCCCCCGGCTTGTAGACGTTCCAAAATGCCTCACGTGTCAGTTCTTCTACGGCTCTGTAGTCTTTTTCGGTCTCTAAACGTATCGTCAAATTTTCCATTTTTAAATCCTTTCATAATTCGTTGACGCTCAAAATACGAGAGGATTGCGAGATGTATTTGCAAACCTCTCGTTTACAATACAATCTCCAAGGTGTTGTTCTTCTTCAAACAGCATTCTCCAAAAAATAAATTCGGCTTTCACCGTATGGTAATTGTACCACAAAACCAATGATATTGCAACCTGCCCGTATGCACCGCAGTAAACAAAGAAAAAGGGATTGAGAAAAGGTGCGAAAAATGATATAATAATCTCACCGATAAATAAGAATTTGTAGGTGCGTGCAATGAACCTAATAGAATTAACTCACAAGAACGATATTTTACAAACATATGAGATTTACAAACACTGTATGTTTATGCCTACCGAAGAAAAGTTTAATAAGAAAGTAGAACAAT
>JAZNSL010000064.1:0-2744 GCA_045591225.1 Acutalibacteraceae bacterium
GCCAGGGGTTTTCAAATACAATAAAAAAAAGAAAAACGGACACCTTACGGTATCCGTTTTGCTTTTTATGGCAGGGGCAGGAGGACTTGGTCTCGCCTGCCGGCTCGGTCGGTGCTTCTGCTTCGCAGAGGTCTCCACCGGAGACCCGCACCCCTCGACACGCTCCGCGTGCCTAGGTTTCAAATACTGATTTGCATAACGAAAAAACAAAACAGTCACCTTTCGGCAACTGTTTCGTTTTTGGCAGGGGCAGAAGGACTTGAACCCTCGGCACGCGGTTTTGGAGACCGCTGCTCTACCAACTGAGCTATACCCCTATATGGGCGGGCGCCGCAAACGCGGGCCGCTATGTGAAACGGACCACAAGGTCCGAGTGAACGCTGGTGGGCCTTCAGGGACTTGAACCCGGGACTGACCGGTTATGAGCCGGCTACTCTAACCAACTGAGTTAAAGGCCCATAGGACGGACTTTTCAAGTCACTCACATATTCTACCACATATTTTTGTATTGTCAAGTGTTTTTTTGCGGTTCTTGCAAATACCTTTTGGCTACCACGATATACACCGGCACCGACACCGCCGCCGTCAGCATATCCGACAGAGGCTGTGCCAACTGCACGCCCAAAATGGGGCCAACGTCCGGCACCGCATAGGCAATCAGCATCGGCAGCCCCGCCACCAACGGGATGAAAAACAGCCCCTGCCGGGCCAAGGACAAAAAACTGGCGGGAGCCACCCGACCGATGGTCTGGGTCAGCATCGTACACATCACAAACCAAGCGGTCAGCGGGAAGCTGACGCACTGGCACCGCAGAGCCACCCGCCCGTATTCCAGCACCGCCGGGTCGCTGCTGAACAGCCCCACCAACCGGGGTGCAAACACAAAGCCCGCCACCGAAGCAACGGTCAGCAGCACCGTGCCCAAGCGGACGCAAAACCAAAACGCCTGCTTGACCCGGCTATACAGACCGGCGCCGTAATTGAAGCCGCACACCGGCTGGAATCCCTGACCAAAGCCGAGAATCGCCGCAAAAGCCATATGCATAATGCGGCCCGCCACCGACATAGCCGCGATGGCGGCGTCGCCGCCAAACCGACCCGCCACCAGATTCATCACAATGGTGGACAGGCTGGACAGACCCTGTCGGCACAAGGACGGAAAACCGCCCCGCAGCATCTCGGCAAAATCCGCCCACCGGGGACGGAAACGGCGGATGGACACCCGCAGATTGTCTTTTTGGAAGGTGCCGAACAGCAACAGCAGGAAGCTCACCGCCTGGCTGATGACCGTGGCCACCGCCGCGCCGGTAACCCCCATATCCAGACCGAAAATAAACACCGGGTCCAGCAGAATGTTGAGAATACCGCCGGAGCCGATACCGATCATACTGTAAAAGGCCGCGCCCTGAAAACGGAGCTGGTTATTCAGCGTCAGGGCGGCGGTCATATACGGCGCACCCAGCAGAATGATCCACAGATAATCCCGGGCATAAGGCAGGATGGTGTCGGTGGCACCCAGCAAACGGCACAGAGGGTCCAGGAAAACCAGACCCAAAACCATAATCAGCAGACCCGCCAAAATGGAAGAATAAAAGCCCACCGCGGCCATACCCTCTGCCTTTTCCCGCTCCTGCCGACCCAGCATACGGGAAATATAGTTGCCGGAGCCCTGACCGAACAGGAAGCCGCAGGCCTGAATAATCGCCATAAAGGAGAACACCACGCCCACCGCACCAGTGGCGCTGGTATTGTCCAGCAGACCCACGAAAAAGGTGTCCGCCATATTGTAAACGGAGGTGATCAGCATGGTGATGACGGTGGGCACCGCCAATTTACCGATCAAACGACCCACCGGCGCCGTGGTCATTTCGATGTATTTGTCGTTATGCTCCATTGTGGGGCCTCCTTTTCAAATGCGCCTGCGGCGCAATTCATGGCGTAGCCAATTCATGCGCGTCAACGCAATTCATGCACGACGTGCAATTCATTTATTATGATTTGACGCTTCGCGTCATGAATTGAAACCCGCGGTTTCATGATTTCTCGCGCTACCGCGCTCCATGATTTGAATTGCGCAAGCGCAATTCATTATTTCCGCACTAAACTCACGATACATTCCACGTGCTCAGTGTGGGGGAACATATCCACCGGCTGAATCTTCTTCACCCGATAGCCGTTCTTGATCAGGAACGCCACGTCACGGGCTTGGGTCTCGGGGTTGCAGGAAATATACACCACCTTTTTAGGTGCCAGCACCGTCAGACACTGGAGGAACTCCCGGCTGGCGCCCGCCCGGGGCGGATCCATAATCACCACGTCGTATTTCGTGCCTTTGCGGGCCTCTTTCACCATAAACCGCCCGGCATCGTCCTCATAAAACGCGATGTTCTGCACCCCGTTAAGTTGGGCATTCATCTTGGCGTCCCCCACGGCGTCGGCATTCAGCTCCACGCCCACCACCTGCCCCGCCTTAGGCGACGCAAGGATGCCGATGGTGCCGGTGCCGCAATAGGCGTCCAGCCCCTGCTGCTTGCCGGTCAGGGCGGCAAACTCCAGCGCCTTGTTATACAGCACCTCGGACTGGGTGGGATTGATCTGGTAATAGGCCTTGGGGGAAATGCGGAAACGGAATCCGCACAGATCCTCTTCAATATAGCCGTCGCCGAACAACAACCGGCTCTGCTCACCCAACAGCAGACTGGTGCGCTTATTGTTCACGTTCTGCACCACGGTGGTGATCTCCG
>JAZNSL010000065.1:0-15502 GCA_045591225.1 Acutalibacteraceae bacterium
GTCCCCCCCTGCTTTTACATCCTGCAAGTCCTAACTTATGCCATGGCGGCACAGGTCGGGTTGGCAGGCACTTGCAGGCGGTTCAGGGCCTGTTCCCGTTCCTCGCCCTCCAGCATTACGCTGGCGTAGATCACTTCCCAAAACTTCTCACTGTTGCTAATGGCGGCAAATTTCATACGGTCGCCCTCCTTTGGTTGAATTCGGTGGGGTTTTCCCCCTTCCGTAATTCTATTTTAGCAAAGGCAGTGGGACATAATACGGACAATGGTGGGGCGGTTTACACACAGATTTTTAAGGTTGATATCGGGCTGTAGGGGCGAACTGTGTTCGCCCGCGGGCATTCCCGGAACCTGTCCACGTCGTAGAGGCGGCAATCTGCCGCCCGCCCAAGGTGGTCGCGGAGCGTAAAAAGCGACAGGTTGCGATATCTATCTAGTCCTTTTACGTAGATTCATTTTTCATCGCTAAAGCTCTTCCCACCCACGCGACTATCGCGTGATTTTCGTTTACAAAAAACACCCCAAGGCGGTTGCCTTGGGGCGGATTCATACGGGATTACAGGTCGATACGACCGTACAGGGAAGCGTTGTCCTCTTTCTCGGAGTTGGTGCGGGTGGGAGCCACGTCCTCAGCCACCGGCAGAGAGAAACTGCGGGACTGGAACTCACGAACGGGACGCTCGGGGGCGGTCACCTGATAGTCGCTGCCGCGACGCTCACGGCGCTCACCACGGTCACGGTTACCGCGACGGCCACGGCCGCGGCGCTCACCGCGATCGCCGCCCTTATCCTTGTTGGGGTTGTCGTCGGAGGGACCGATCACCACGTGACGGCTGGGGTCAGAGCCCACAGACCAAGATACCACGCCCTCCATCTCCTGGATGGTGGTGTGGATGATGCGGCGCTCGTAGGGGTTCATGGGCTCCAGGGAGTTGCGGCGGCCGGTGCGGGCGGTCTGACCGCCCAGACGGCGGGCCAGAGCCACCAGAGCCTGCTCCCGCTTTTCGCGGTAGTTGCCAATGTCCAGGGTGACGCGGTAATAGGCGCTGTCGGCGCGGTTACCCACCAGACCGGTCAGATACTGCAAGGCATCCAGGGTCTCGCCGCGGCGGCCGATGATAAAGCCCAGATTCTCACCATCCAGGGTGATGGTGCAGTGGTTGTCCTGCTCGGTCACGTCCAGGGTATACTCGGTGACACCCATAGCCTCCAGCACGGCGCGCAGATAGGCCTCCGCAGCGGCGGCGGCAGAGCCGTTGCCCGCCGCGACGCCCTTGACGATGGCGCTGGTGCCGCCAAACAGACCCAGCACCTTCTTCTCCGGCTCCTGCAGCACGGTGTAGGTGACGGCTTCCTCCGCCACACCCAGCTCCTGGGCAATGAGTGCTTTGGCTTCCTCTACGGAAGCCGCTTCCTTGATGATTTCGTTTTTCATATTAGTTTTCCTCCTCGCTGTTGACGGGCTCCGCAGGGATCTCGTCAATGGTTTCTTTCGGCAAATCCGCAGGAGTGGCGGGGGTATTTGCCGACTTTTTCTGGGTAATATCGCCCTTGGCACGGGCTTTGGCCAGTTTTTCCTCGGCCTGCCAGGCGGCCTGCTCTTCCAAGCGGGCGGCTTTCAGCCGTTCCCGATCCTCGCGCTTCTTCTGGCGGCGGGCCTCATACTCGGCCTCCGCCTTCGCGCGGGCCTTGGCGGGGCTCCACAGGGCGTTCAGAATCACCGTCTGGACCATGGCCAGCAGGTTGGAGAACACCCAGTACACCGCCACGCCGGCGGGCACGCTGAAACAGAATACCAGCGACATCACCGGCATCATATAGGTCATCATATTGTTGGAGCAGCCGCTCATCTTCTTCTGCTCCTCGGACATACTGGCCTGGCTGTATCGCATGGTCAGCAGGCTGGTAGCCAGAGAGGACAGACCGGAAGCCAGCACGATCAGCCACAGCCAAGAGGGCGTGCTAAGGTCCGGCTTTTCCAGCAGGGACAGGCCGAAGATCTGGAAATCCTTACCGGTCTCTTCCATACGGGTCAGCACCCCGGCGGCCTCCTCCACCGTCATCTGGTGGTCGGCGGACAGACGGGTGACCATCTCGTCACGGTGGGCGGGAATCTCCTTGAGCAGGTTCATCTCGCGGTAATAGGACTTCTCATCAAACTGGCTGATGGTGGTCTTATCCTTTTCGGCGTCCAGACCGTCGGTGACCACCGCCACGCAGGTGTTGATCTGCTCGGCGGGAATCTGCTGCACGTAGGTCAGGGGCTTGTAGATAACCGCGATCACCGAGAACAGCACCAGCATCTGGAGCAGCATGGGCAGACAACCACCGGTCATCTTGACGCCCTCTTTTTCGTACAGCTGCTGCTGTTTCTCCATCATTTTCTGGCGGTCCTGAGCGTATTTCTTCTGAATCCGCTCCAGACGGGGCGCCAGACGGGCGCGGTCGGTGGCGCTCTTCTGGTTGTTGATGGACAGGGGGAACAGCACCAGACGAATGGCACAGGTGAACACCAGCAGAGCCAGGAAATAGTTGGGCACCACCTGGCACACCCAGTACATCACCCAGCCCAAAGGCTTGGCGAACAGGCTAAACAATCCCATCATAGGGAAAACCTCCTTTTGATATACAATATTTTCGCCGCCGGTCGGAGGAGGTAGGAGAGGTGTGACCGACGGACAACAGACGTATTATTGTTTGCGGAATAACCGCTCCGGCACCGGGTCGTACCCGCCCTTACAAAGCGGGTTGCACCGCAGAATCCGCCACAGGGACAGGGCACCGCCCACCACCACGCCGTACCGCTCCAACGCCTCGATGGCATAGGCAGAACAGGTGGGGGTAAACCGGCAACAGGGCCCTTTACGGGGGGAAAGGTATCGCTGATACAGCCGCACCGCCCCGATAAACAGGTTGCGGGGGCGCCACCGTTTAGTCATTTCGCAGGACCCCCATCTCGGACAGATGGCGGTGCACCACCGGGGCCAGCTGACTGCTTTTCATCTCCGGGGTACGTACCCGGGCCACAAACACGATGTCGTAGCCCCCCACCCGGGGAAACCAAGGGCGGAACGCCTCTCGGATCACCCGACGGGCGCGGCTGCGCTTGACGGCGCACCCCACCTTTTTGCCGGTGGTGATGCCCACCCGGGGATACCCCAGACGGTTGCGGCGGACATAGGTGACCAGCCCCGTATGCACCCGGGAATCCCCCCGGTAATACAGAGTGCGGAAGTCCTTATTCTCACATAGGGTCTCCCAAGTGGCCACCAGTAATCCCCCTTTTGTTTACGTAATCATAAACCACCGGTTCAGCCCCTAAAAGGGGCCACTGAACTTTATTATCGCATCAAAGGCACTGCCACCCGTAAACGGGTTATAAGCGCAGCACCTTGTTCGGCTCCCTCTGATGAGGGAGCTGTCCGAGCGAATGCGAGGACTGAGGGAGAGATAACGAAACTACCCCTCCGCCTTTTTGCCTACGGCAAAAATCCACCTCCCCTGACAAGGGGAGGCAAGAGACCGCTCCGCTCTTTTACCTTCCCCCAGTAGAACTGGGGTTTACTTCCACGCCTTAATGCACCAATAAAAAAAGCCACGACGGCGTCGCCGTACCGTGGCCTTTCAGTAATCACTGATTATAAGGGGTTGCGTTGATCAGCGCGCTGTTTTTTCGTCGAGGAAGGCAAAAAACACAGGGCATACTGTCTGTATGGCCGCGTGTTTTTGGCAAGGCCGGCGGAAAAAGAGCCGTTGAGAATCGTGACACCGTTAATCAGCGATTACTCCATTAGTGGGTCAGACGAGCGCGGCCCTTAGCTCTTCTGCGAGCCAGAACCTTACGGCCGTTGGCGGTAGCCATTCTCTTGCGGAAACCGTGCTCCATCTTGCGATGACGCTTCTTGGGCTGATAAGTACGGAACATTTCTTGCTCCTCCTTTCGATTTTGAGTGGTGCCGGGGTCCGCGTATGCACACGTCCACAGCCTAACAATGTGATATTATATATAACCTAATCTAAAAAGTCAAGAATTTTTTGCACAGAAACGCGGATTTTTCGGGGAGTTTTTGCGCTCTTGTGTGTGGGTTTCCCCCGCACCACAACATGTTGTGGAAAACTACGGGGAAGTGGGGAAAGAAATTTTCGGGCAAGAGCGCAAACGGGACGGTTTTCTCCGATTGGGTCCCGTTGTCGGGCGGCAGATTGCCGCCCCTACGGATTCTCTCCAACCTCGCTACACATCGTAGGGGCGGGTCTCTGCGCCCGCCCGCAAGGTTTCTGCGCAAAGCAAAAGGGTCTGTCCGAATCGGACAGACCCTTTCATTCGTGATACAATTAGCCGTTGACCTTCTTAGCGAGGGCAGACTTCTTACGGGCTGCAGTGTTCTTGTGCAGCAGACCCTTAGCCACAGCCTGATCGATCTTCTTCTGGGCAGCGCGGACAGCCTCGACGGTGTTCTCACCGGAAGCGATGGCGGCGTTGGCCTTCTTGATCTCGGTCTTCAGGGCAGTGCGGTTAGCCTTGTTACGGGCAGTCTTAACAGCAATAACCTTCACACGCTTTTTAGCGGATTTAATGTTGGGCATAGTGGCACCTCCTATCAATTATAGTAATCACGCACAGAACATATTAACACCTTTGTTTTAAAAATGCAACAAAAATTTTTAAAAACCTTGAAATTTTCCGATTTTTACCAGTTTTTGGGGTGCAAAACAGCCAAAACGCGGTGGTTTTATATGAAAAACGCCCTGTTTGGCGGGGTAAAGCGGGGTGGACACCGCCAAAAAAGGCGGTGGAGTGCCACCGCCCTTTTGTATAATCGCGGGCGTTTTATACGCCCTGTATATCACTTGTCCCAGTTGTTGATGGCGTCCAGACGGCGCAGGACGTCCGCCTGCAACTTTTTGGCGTCCTCTTCGCTGCCCCGTTTTCCCCTTTCCGCGCTGAGGATACCGTGGATGGGAATCGCCAGGGCGAACAGCACCAGCAGACCGCAAACCGCCAGGGTTTGAGCGGAAAATTCCTGTTCCAAGATAGTAAGACCCACTACGCATGCGTAGCATAGAATCACCAGGCCGGAGATGATCTCCATAATCATACCAAACACCGTACCGCCCAGGCGATGGGTGTACAGCACCGCCTTGGTCTTACCGTCCTCTACGTACAGACCGCCCCGCAGACCCACGTTACGATGGTTGACGTGATAGCGACTTTCGCTTCCACAGTATCCGCACCGAAAGCGCCCTTTACGCGTGCTGTAAAGACCGATGGTGTCGCCGATGCTGTCCCGGTCGCGACCCGGACCGCTGACGTCTGCCAGCCGTTCCACGGCGGTGGCAAAATCGGTGTTGATCTCCACCACCGTTTCCGCTATGAGGTTTTTCGGGGGGTTCGGTTTTTTCCTATTCATAATATCACTCCATATTACCGCTGCGCTCCATCAGCACCGCCAGGGCGGCGATGGGCGCGGTCTCGCACCGCAGGATGCGGGGTCCCAACGTGGCAATGCGCCCGCCCACGGCGGTCACCGCCTCTACCTCGGCGGGGTCAAAGCCCCCCTCGGGACCCACCACCAGGCTCACCGCCGTATCGGCGGGGGTTACCAGCCGCCCGATGGGCTGGCCGCCGCCCTCGTAGCACAGCAGGGTGTTTTCCTGCTCCCACCGGGCAAGGGCCTGTTTCCAGCTGATGGGGGTCTCCACCACCGGCAGGATCCCCCGCCCGGACTGGCCGGCGGCCTCGTTGGCGATCTTCTGCCAGCGGGTCTGCTTTTTGGCGGCGTCCTTGCCGTCCAGCTTCACAATGCACCGGGAGGTGGCCACCGGCACGATGGCGGTGACGCCCAGCTCCACGCATTTCTGGATGATGAGTTCCATTTTATCCCCCTTGGGCAGACCCATATACAGGGTCACCGCCAGGCTCGGCTCGGCGGTGGTGGGGGTGGCGCTGTCCACCGACAGGGTCACCGTCTCCCGCTCCACCCCGGTGATGGTGCAGGCGTAGTCGGTGCCGGCGCCGTCACAGAGGGTAAGGGCTTCGCCGGGGGTCATACGCAGCGCACCCGCCACGTGGCGGGCATCCGCGCCCTCAATGACGGCGGTTGCTCCCACCGCCAAGGGACTATTCACAAAAAAACGGGGCACAAAAACACCTCCAAGGTAGGATAGGACAAATTTAGCCGCCGTAGGCGGCGCGCCTCCCTTGTGTAAAGGGAGGTGGCTGAGGCGACGCAAAGTTTGTTCTTATCTACATTTCGTTGTCACCTCTATGAGAATGTCGCTTTGCTCCATTCTCCATAGTTCTGCGGTGCCGAAGACGGAGGGATTGTAAAGTAAAAATTTGTACTACGCCACCTTCCGGTGGCTACAATCCCCCAGCCTCGCATTTGCTCGGCAGCCCCCTTTACACAAGGGGGCCTTTATGGGTTACCACGTAGGGAATATGATGAGGCAAGCCAACGGCCTGATCCGCGTATTCGGAGTCGTCCAAGTTTAATCCGTACGCGGCGGCCTTGTCAAAAATCGCACTGTGCAGGGTAAACCAATCTTCAAACTCGAGGGTTTGTAAGACGGCGGTATCCACCTGCTCCACCGCCTCGGCGGTGGACAATTCCGTTCCATCCGGCAACCCACGCAAATGCTCCAGCACCTCCGCCGCTAACCGCTTTATTGCCGCCTTTTTCATCGCTTACATACCAGACACAGCCAGCCGCCGTGCTCGTGGCGTTCCGCTACGGTGAAGCCGCACTTGTCCAGGGCGGCAAGCACGTCCTGCTCGCGGGTGTCGATGATGCCGGACACGATGTACACACCGCCCTTTGCCAACAGCGCCGGGACGGCAGGGGACAGCATAATGATGGCGTCCGCCACGATGTTGGCGGCAATCACCGGGAACTTGCCGTCCACGTCCCGGGCCAGGTCGCCCAAGCGAATCTCGTACTTGGGCGGGGTCAGACCGTTCAGCTGGCCGTTCTCGATGGCGGTCTTCACCGCCAGGGCGTCGATGTCGATGCCCAGCGCCTTGTCCGCGCCCAGCAGACAGGCGGCGATGGACAGAATACCGCTGCCGCAGCCGACGTCCAGAAACTCACAGCCGGGGGTGACGTGCTTCTCCAGGGTTTCCAGCACCAGACGGGTGGTATCGTGACCGCCGGTGCCGAAGGCCATACCCGGGTCGATGGACAAAACCGCCCGGTTCTCCGGGTTGTCCGCCGTCTCCCAAGAAGGGCAGATCAGCAGTTTTTCGCCCACCGGCAGGGGTTTGAAATATTTCTTCCAGTTGTTGGCCCAGTCCTCCTCGTTGACCTGCTGGCTCACCACTTCGTGGGCGATGCCCACGGCGGTGTACCGCTCCCGCAGAAAGGCCACCGCCTCAGCGGGGTTATCCTCGGGGGAAACGTACAGGTGGATGAGGGCGGTATCCCGCTCCTTTTTCAGCAGCTCCTCGTCAATGAGGTCGATGCGGGCAATCTCCCGGGCGCCCTGCTCCAGGTCGCTGTAATCCTCGATGTAAATGCCGTAGGGCACCGCCATATTGGCGATGGCCGCCGCCTCGTCCACCGTCTCGGCGGGTACTTTGATGCATACTTCGGTCCAATCCATAATGAAAACCTCCTTGT
Source organism: Acutalibacteraceae bacterium (assembly GCA_045591225.1). Classification (GTDB taxonomy): domain Bacteria; phylum Bacillota; class Clostridia; order Oscillospirales; family Acutalibacteraceae; genus UBA5905. The sequence goes on from JAZNSL010000065.1 coordinate 7,619, forward strand.
TGGGATAGGACAAGGCCCCCTCTCGAGGGGGCTGGCACGGCGCAAGCCGTGACTGGGGGCGTAGACGTCTTATTTACGCTTGGTGCGACTTTTTTGCGGAAACAAAAATGTCAACGAACTCCCTCCGGCATTTGCCGTTGGCAAATGCCACCTCCCTCAAGAGGGAGGCTTTGCCCTATATAAACTTGTATTTCCCTCATTTTATCATCTTTGTTTATGCTTTTCAATGGTTTTGCTTGTCAAACCCAAAGAAAAATGCTATAATAACTTGATTTTAGCAAAAAAGGACACGGGCGGTCGAGGACGCCCGCCCCTACACGGCTGTTTCGGGCGGAGCTATCCCTCCTCGCACCTGTGAGTTTTGCGGCGACGCCGCAAAATCTCGACGGACTTCGCCGTAGGTGAACGTCCACTCCTAACTCTCACGAAAGAGGTGCCAACCTATGGCTGACATCAAAAAGCATATTCGCAACTTCTGCATCATCGCCCACATCGACCACGGCAAGTCCACCCTGGCGGACCGTCTGCTGGAAAAGACCAACACCGTGGCCCTGCGGGATATGGAAGAACAACTCTTAGACAGCATGGACCTGGAGCGGGAGCGCGGCACGACCATCATGGCCCACGCGGTGACCCTGCAATACAAGGCCCAGGACGGCGAGGAATACACCCTCAACCTCATCGATACCCCCGGTCACGTGGACTTTAACTATGAGGTGAGCCGTTCGCTGGCGGCCTGCGAGGGCGCACTGCTGGTGGTGGACGCCAGCCAGGGCGTTGAGGCCCAGACCCTGGCCAACACCTATCTGGCGCTGGAGCACGACCTGGACATCCTGCCGGTCATCAATAAGATCGACCTGCCCGCCGCCGACCCCAACCGGGTTGCCGGTGAGGTGGAGGACATCATCGGCATCGACGCCTCCGAGGCGCCCCACATCTCCGCCAAGGCGGGCATCGGCATCGAAGACGTGCTGGAAGCCATCGTCAAGCTACCCCCTCCGGAGGGCGACGACGAGAAACCCTTACAGGCGCTGATCTTCGACAGTTACTACGACAGCTACCGCGGCGTTATCGTGTATTTCCGGGTGATGGACGGCGTGGTCAAGGCCGGCGACACCATCAAGATGATGGCCTCCGGCGCCACCTTTGACGTGGTGGAGGTGGGCGTAATGCGCCCCGGCCGTCTGGAGCCCACTAAGGAACTGCGGGCCGGTCAGGTAGGTTACCTTGCCGCCTCCATCAAGACGGTGGGTGACGCCCAGGTGGGCGACACCATCACCCTGGCAAACCGCCCCGCCGCCCAGCCCCTGCCCGGCTACCGCAAGGCCAACCCCATGGTGTACTGCGGCGTGTTCCCGGCGGACGGCGCCCATTACCAGGACCTGCGGGAGGCGCTGGAGCGCCTGCAGCTCAACGATGCCGCCCTGACCTTTGAGCCGGAGACCTCGGTGGCGCTGGGCTTTGGCTTCCGTTGCGGATTCTTAGGGCTGCTGCATATGGAGATCATTCAAGAGCGCCTGGAGCGTGAGTATAATCTGGACCTGATCACCACCGCCCCCAGCGTTATCTACCGCATCACCCTCACCGACGATACCGTGGTGATGGTGGATAACCCCACCAACTACCCCGACCCCACCACCATCAAGATGGCGGAGGAGCCCATCGCCGAGGCCCACATCTACGCCCCCAACGACTACGTGGGCAACATTATGGAATTGTGCCAGGAGCGCCGGGGTGTGTTCAAGGATATGAAGTATCTGGACCCCACCCGGGTGGACATCCACTACGAACTGCCCCTCAACGAGATCATCTACGATTTCTTTGACGCGCTGAAATCCCGCACCAAAGGCTACGCCAGCTTTGACTACGAGTTGAAGGGCTACGTCAAGAGCGAGCTGGTGAAGCTGGACATCCTGCTCAACGGCGAGATCGTGGACGCTCTGTCCTTTATCCTGTTTGCCGGCAACGCCTATACCCGCGCCCGGAAAATGTGCGAAAAGCTGAAGGACAACATCCCCCGCCAGCTGTTCGAGGTGCCGGTGCAGGCCGCCATCGGCGGCAAGGTGATCGCCCGCGAAACCGTCCGCGCCATGCGCAAGGACGTGCTGGCCAAGTGCTACGGCGGCGATATTACCCGTAAGAAGAAGCTGCTGGAGAAGCAGAAAGAGGGTAAGAAGCGGATGCGCCAGCTGGGCAGCGTAGAAGTCCCGCAGGAGGCCTTTATGGCGGTCTTAAAATTAGACGACGAATGACGGAGGAAGCAGGAATGAATAATCGAGCAATTATTAAAGAATGGCTTTCCGCATTTGGTAAAACCGTTAGTCCGCACATTATTCGTGGCCACGTTACGGCACCTTGCAATTTTTTGTGGCACTTGTTTACCTGGGGAGAAGCCCCTTGCCTCGAAGGGGATGATGCCAGAAAAGCCTTCGATTCTTTGCGTTACGAAGAAGCCATTATTTTCTATGGCGGTCGCTCCAATTGCATCGATGATGTTTCTTTTGTAGGGAAATTTACTGCTAAAGAAATTGATGAAAACGAAAATGACGATGTTTATGTGGTAGCAAAAGATTTTTCTTGGACGTATGTCCGAACCCACGAAGACCGATGCGGCCCGTTCTTTTGCAAAAAGCAGTAATTGCTCTATTTGTTATATCAAATAAATAAAGCTCCCGGAGAAAGCAATGTTGCTCCGGGAGCTTTATTTTTTAGGAAACACAAAGGAATATTTTCTCTTGTTTGAACTATAATGTTAGTAATTCGTGCTTGACAAAAACAAAACACTGTTATAGTATATAACTATATTAGTTAAATTTGGCTAAATTAATAAACATCAATCCAGAAATAAGACTATGTTTATCATTTTGAAAGGAGTGTGACCAACATGAGTTATGTATCACTATCTCATTTGTTTTACAAAAACAAAGAAGAGTATCAAGCGCTATATAATAAAAGGATAACTTCAGAATCAACCTGCATTTTGCCAATAAAAATTGGGGAAAATAACGCTTTTTATTGTCTATGTCCTGAAATTTATGATGTTACTTTTAAAATTCTGCAACTGGATAAAGCAATTGCGAATATAAAAGGAAACCTTCCCGAGGCAGCATTGATACAATTTGCAAAAAGGTGTTTAATAGATGAAATTAAACTCACTAATGATATTGAAGGCGTATATAGCACAAGAAAAGAACTTTCTTCCGTTTTAAAAGAAATGAATACAAAGGGAGAAAAGAAGCGTTTTTATGGACTTTTAAATAAATACAGTATGCTGATTAGCGGCGATGAATTCCCGTTAAGTACCTCGACGGATATCCGGGAAATATATGATGATCTTGTTTTAAAAGAGGTTGTGGAAGACTGCCCGGATAATGCTCCCGATGGCGAAATCTTTAGAAAAGACATGGCGGAGGTTACCACTCCTACACAAAAAATTATACACAGAGGGGCTTATCCCGAAACTAAAATTATTCAGCTTATGGAGCAATCTCTCAATATTTTGAACCAAAAAGAAATACCCATATTGATTCGGATTGCTATTTTTCATTATCTTTTTGGATATATTCATCCATTTTATGATGGAAACGGTAGAACGTCTCGGTTTATTAGTAGTTATCTTCTTTCAAAGGAGTTCGAATATTTAATTGGCTTCCGGCTCTCTTATACGATAAAAGCGCATATAAAACATTATTATGATGCATTTAATGAGTGTAATGATGACAAAAGTTTAGGGGATTTGACTCCTTTTATCATTATGTTTCTCAATATCATTCTTGAGTCTTTTCAAAACCTATATGATGCCTTAGAAAAAAGAAGTAATCTTTTGTTAAAGTATTTCAGTATCGTTAGGAACGATGACACGATGTCTTCAGAAATTAAAGAATTTACTTTTGTTTTGATTCAAGCATCGTTGTTTTCTGACGAAGGACTAACGAAAAAGGAGTTGGAAATAGGATTAAATATTAGTCCCTCAACAGTAAATAAAAGATTGGCAAAAATAAGAAGTAAAAACATACTGATAGAAGATAAAAGTAGCAAAAATATAAAATACTTGATAGACTTAAGCAAGTTATCGTAACCGTTTTCAACAACGAAAAACACCGAAGGTCGTTTTGCACCTTCGGTGTTTTTATTTACCTTTTACTTGCCTACACAGAAATTGGCGAAGACCTGGTCCACCACCGCCTCGGTGGCGCGCTGGCCGGTCAGGTCCAGGATGGCGTTCAGGGCGCCGTCCATACTGACGCTGACCGCGTCCAAGGTCATGCCGCCATCCAGGGCGGCTTTTGCCTCTTCCAGGCAGGTCAGCGCCGTGGCGGCGCACTGCCGTTGCCGCTCGGTGGTCAGCACCGGCTGGGCGGCATCCAGCCGATCCACCCCGGTGGCCTCCTCCACGGCGGCGGTCAGGGCCGCAACCCCTTCGCCCTGCTTGGCGGACAGGGTCACCACCCACGCAAAGCGCTCTTTCAGCCAAGGGACGTCCACCGCCAAGGGCTTGTCCGCCTTGTTCACCACCGCGATGGCGGTGCGCCCGCGCAAAGACTCCGCCAGCGCCTTATCTTCCTCGGTCAAGGCCGCCGAGCCGTCAAACACCGCCAACACCAGGGCGGCCTGAGCCATACGCTCCCGGGCCAGGTCCACGCCCACCGATTCCACCCTGTCCCCGGTTTCCCGAATGCCGGCGGTGTCCGCCAGCCGCAGGGTGACTTCGCCCAAGCGCACGGTTTCCTCTACCACGTCACGGGTGGTGCCGGCGATATCCGTCACGATGCTCCGTCGGCAACCCGCCAGACAGTTCATCAGAGTGGATTTGCCCACGTTGGGGCTGCCCACGATGGCGGTGTCCACCCCCTCACGGAGCACCCGCCCCGCATCAAAGGTGGCTAACAACTGGTTCATAGTTCCGTTGGCCTCGGTAAGGGTGGCGGACAGGGTCTCCGGCGCCAGTTCCGGGATGTCCTCGTCGGGATAGTCGATGTAGGCGCCGAATTGCGCCGCCGCACCCAGCAGGGATTCCTTCACCGCCGTCAGACGGCGGAATACCGCGCCGTCCCGGGCGGCAAGGGCGGTCTGGGCCGCCAGTTTGCCGTCGGCGGCGATGAGATCCATCACGCTCTCCGCCTGGGTCAGGTCCATCTTGCCGTTTAGGAAAGCCCGGCGGGTGAATTCACCCGGCCCGGCAGGCACCGCACCGGCATCCAGACAGGCACGGAGCACCCGCCGGAGAATATACCGACCGCCGTGGCAGGAAAGCTCCGCCACGTCCTCGCCGGTGTAGCTGTGGGGTGTGCGGAAGCAGAGCAGCACGCACTCGTCCACGTCCCCGTCGGCATCGAAAACCCGCCCGTAGGCGGCGGTGTAGCCCGCCAGCTTGTCCGGGGTCTTCCCCGGGTCGGCAGGGCGGAACACCCGTCCCGCCACCGTCAGAGCATCCGGCCCGGACAGACGCACCACCCCCAAGCCCGCAGACCCGGACGGAGTGGATATGGCCGCTATGGTTTGGTTCATAAGGTTACCTCCAAAAGGGGAAATAAGGCTTCCCCTTGAGGGGAAGCTGTCACCGCAAGGTGATTGATGAGGTGTAGCCATCCGCAGATGGCGTTATCTTTTTTCCCACCTCATCCGTCTTTCGCCTACGGCGAAATCCACCTTCCCCTCAAGGGGAAGGCTTTTCTCTACATTCGCTTATACCTTCTCATTTTACCCAACATCACTCCATTTGTCAACAAAGCAGCGCTGCCAGGGTTTCCCCCAGAATCTGCCCGGAATACACCGCCTCCTCCACCGTGTTGCCCTCGGCGCCTACCTCCACCAGCACCCACCCGGCGGAAAGGTGCTGGTTATACCGGCTGGCCACGGTGTTTAGCGGGCGCATCAGGTCGGGGCTTACCTCGTCCAGCGCCTGTTGTAGGTGGGTGGACAGGGTGAGATTATCCCGCCAGTTGGGGTGGGGCAGGGCATCGGTGGACACCACCCCGGTAATCAGCATCATCTGGGCGGCCTTGCGCCCGTTCACCGTGGCGGTGGGCTTCACCACCGCGCCGTTCTCCAGCACCGCATCCCGATGGATGTCCAGCACCACCCGGATGGTGGGGTATTTCTCCAAGATCGCCTGGGCGGTGGTGGCAGAGCGGGTATACGCCCCGGTGTATTGGGGGCTGTCGTGGACGGTGGTATCGTGGATGGCGGTGATACCCCGGGCCTCCAGGATCAGCCGGATGGCTTCCCCCACGGCGCAGACGTTTTTCTTGTGGTCCTTGGTGCGGTCACGGTCGCCGTCGTTGTAATACCCGGCGTCGTAGGTCATATACCCCTCGGTGGTGTGGGTGTGGAGGATCAGCACCTGGGGGTCTTTGGTATCTTCAAGGCCGAAAGGCAGGTTTTTTTTGAGGAAGGAAGCGACATTGACGGATTTACCGGAGCGGTTAATGGTGGCGATACCGGCTTTCAGGCGGTTGCCGGTGGTAAGCTTGCGGGTGAGCACCGCGCCGCCGTTTCCCTTTTCCCCCGGCGGGGTGATGGCGGTAAAGGCCGGGGCGGTCACCGGCGCCGACACCGGCAGGTCCACCCGGGTGGAATCCTCACGGGTGTCGGTGAGGGGGCTTTCCGTCAGGTTGCCGGGCTGGGACAGGGCCGGGTCGAATAGCTGGCTGTCCAGCAGGCGCACCGTGCCCTCGGGCTGGCGCAGACCCGCCGCCACGCAGGCGGCATCCCGCCCCAACTTGGCCCAGTCCACCGGCAGGGACACCACCGCCAGCGCCAGCGCCACCGCCAATATCCGTTGCAACCATTGTTGTTTACGTCGCTTGTTCATAACATCACCCAAGGGATGTATATGATGAGGAGTGAGGAGTTATGAATTAGGGGCGAACTGTGTTCGCCCGCACAGAAAAACACCACACCCGATTGGGTGTGGTGTTTTGGTTAACGCACGGTATAGTACACGGCATCCAGTTTGGGCAACGTAACGGTTTTGCCCTTTTCCGTTTGATAGGTGTAGGGACCCTTGCAGACGCCCCACAGGTCGATGGTATCGCCTTTGCCAATGGTGTTTTCTCCCTCGGGACATTCCACCGTCGCAAAAATCGTCGCCTCATCCTCGCCCTCGATCACACGCACCCGTAACGAGAGGGTGTTGTTCCAACGGTCCTTGGGCTCCATCACCTCCAGCACGGTGCCGGAGCAGACGTAATCGTTGCTTATGTACCATTCCGGATGCTCAACCAGGGCTTCCAGGTCCATAAACTGACAGCTGTACTTATAACTGCTCTCCAAACTGGTATCGGCTTTCGGCGGAACCCGCTTATCCACGTTGCCTGCCCCCACCAGGAAGCCCAGCACAAAGCCAAAAAAGACCGCCGTAACCGGCCATATCCATTTGCCGTTGGATTTTTTCTTTTTCTTCTCAGCAAAGCTCGGAATTTGGCATCCCTTGGGACAAGGACCGCTTTCATATTCCGTTCCGCAGATCGAACAACGCATCAAAAAACCTCCTTTTAAGAGAGTGGTGTTGTAAAAAGTATACCGAATTACGCCAAAAAACGCAAGAACCTTTTGCAAAATTTGCAGAAACCCTATGCTTTCCATTTAGAACAGTTTGCCCGCGGGCGGTCCGGGAGGCCCGCCCCTACAACATTTATCCAATCTTACTGCGCATTGCCCCGGGCGGGGATGGAACCCCGCCCCTACGGATTTTTTGGGTCGGAGCGATGCCGTAGGGGCGGCAACCTGCCGCCCGCATAAAAAAAAACATCCACCCGCCTAGCGGGTGGTTTTTCTTATGCGGGCATAGCCCTATGTTCCTCGCTACGCGTCCAACGCGTAAGTACGATCTGCCAACTGCGTAAGACTGTTACTTGCCGCTCGTAAACGAGCCGCTCTCGC